>NZ_BAFU01000036.1 GCF_000308495.1 Nocardia brevicatena NBRC 12119
TATCGGCCTCGGTGTCTCGGTGACGGCGGCGCAGATGCTCACGGTCGGCGCGGGCCTCGGCGCGCACGGCGGCGATGTCCTCGCGCAGCCGCGCCGGCTCACCGCCACGCGGGTGGGGAGGCCTATGCGCGGTTCTGAAGGACTTTGCCCAGTCGCAACGCGACGTCCTGACGCCTGTCCGGGTCGCTGATGTTTGCCTTGATACCGCAGAAATCGCCGCTGTGGCATGGGAACCACAGCTCGCCGTGGAGGTTTGCGTAAGTGGCCTCGGTGCCGAACCCGCTCACCGTTCCCCCGACCTCGGCTACGATTTCGTACTGTGCGGCGGGCAGTACCGTTGCGTGGATCGCCTCCACGAGGCCGTCCTTTTCGCCCGCGGTCGAGGACCAGACGCATCCGCCGAGCAGGTAGTCGTGCTGGCCGCCGTCATGCGGGCCGATCTCCTGGGCGACCTCGCTGTCGGTGAGGCGAGCACCAAGTGATCGAGCCGTGGACAAACCGAGGCGGGTGCCCTGACCGAACCACCGCCAAGATATGGCGGGCACCCTGCACATCACCGGGCTCCCCTGGCCGTCACCACCGCGGCGGGACCCGGTTGAAGACCTCGTGCGCACCGGCCATCTCTTGCCCTATATGGGTCGAAGGCCCGAAATCGTCGTACGGCGCGGCATCACGCTCGCGTACGGTCGAAGGTCAGGCGAGCGATGCGGCCGTCGACCTCGTAGGTCAGCGTGTGGTAGCGCGGGACCGCCTCGGCGGGTGCGGCGGCATGACGGTATGGCGAGTCTTGCCCGGTAGTGGCGTCACGACGCCACGGTGCTGCTCGATCCATGCGCAGGACGTTACACAAAATCCGCTCGAAGTCGTTGACCTCGGCATATCCGATCAGCGCCGGTCGACTGTTCGGAATCGGACCGGCCACCATCAGGTGACGTTTTCGTGCCGCCTCACAGAAGGGGTCCGGGCGCCGAAGGCCCCGCGATCGTTGTTCACTGTCGCGGCCTGGATGGTGATGTCCTCACCGTTCCGGTCGATCGCGGGGTTCGGTGCTGTTCCTGGGATGGTGTTCAGCGCAGCCGGATGGTCGCGATTGCCCGGCCGAAGACGCGTTTGCCCGCCGATTCGGCGGAGACGGCGACGGTCGCGGTGCGCCGAACCGGGTCGAGGGACCTGACCGTTGCGGCGATGTGGACCTCCGCCGGCGCGGTCGAGGGCACGAAGACCGGACTGGTGAATCGCACACTGTATTCCCGCAGTGCGCCGGGATCGCCCGCCCAGCGGGTCAAGGCCTCGGTACTGGCCCCCATCGTCAACATCCCGTGGGCGACCACGTCATCCAGTCCGGCCAACGCGGCGATATGGTCGCTCCAGTGCAGCGGGTTCGGATCGCCCGAGACTCCGGCATAGTTCACCAGGTCACCGCGAGCCACCCGGAGGCGCTGAGCGGGTAGCCGGTCGCCGACGGCCACACTGTCGAATGAGCGATCCGGGCGTGGGATGTATTCGGCCGTCGCGGCGGCCGAATAATCGGCCAGGGTACCCTCGGCCGGTTGTAGCTCGCTGCCCATCGAGGGAATCTCGCCGCTACCGGTCATTATGGCCTGCGCTGCCCGCCCGAGGTCGTCGTGCCTCGAGCTGTCGGACGCTGTCACCGCTGTGGTCCATCCTGTCTGTACGGGTGTGTTCGTCTGGTCGACGATCACGCTCGCGAAGATCAGCCGGTCCTGCCCGTGGCTGCGCCGGTAGCTCTCCAAGCCGATCAGGCAGGACAACCGGTCGCCGACGCGGACCGGACGGTGCGCCAGAATCCGCTGCTCGGTGTGCAGCATCTGCGCCGGTTTCTCATCATCGATGATCTCCTCGAGCAGGCGCCGCTGTGCGCGAGCACCGAGCACAGCGGTGAAGGTGAACGGTGCGACCAGCGCGGGGTGACCGAGTTCGGAGGCGGCTTTTTCCCGATAGTGTGCTGGATGGGTGGCCTGGACCGCACGTGCGAATTCGCGGACCTTCTCCCGTTCCACTTCGTAGCTGCCCGAAAGCCGATACATGTGTCCGGTCAGTGCTGCCGCGCCGGCGCTACCGGGGTCGCTGCTCACAGATATGCTTTGCATGGGCCCTTCCTCTACTTCTTGGCGAGGCTGAACTGCATGACGTCGAGGTAACCCTCGCGGAACAAGCGGACGCAGCCGCTGAGATATTTCAGGTAGGTGTCATAGGTTTGGCGTGAGGTCAGCGCGATCGCTTCGTCGCGATGTTCTGCCAGCGCATGTGCCCAATGCTCCAGAGTGGGGGCGTAATTCGGTCCGAGTTGATGGACGCGCTCGACCTCGAATCTCGCCGTGCGCGCGTGGTCGAGCACCCATTCCCGCTCCGGTAACTGGCCACCGGGAAAGATTTCGCAGGCGAGGAATCTGTAGAACTCGAGTATCTCGCGGTTGTACGGCAGCCCTTTGGCTCGGACCTCGTGCCGGTGGTAGTACACGATCGTATGCAACAGCATCCGTCCATCGGTGGGCAACAGGTCGTAACACTTGTCGAAAAACGCCTCATAACGCTCGCGCCGGAAGTGTTCGAACGCGCCGATGCTGACGATGCGGTCGACCGGCTCGTCGAAACCTTCCCAGCCCTGCAGTAGCACCCGGCCGCGCCGGGGACCCGAATGCGCCTCGAGCAGGCCGTTCACGTGGTTGTACTGGTTGCGGCTCAAGGTCAGCCCGATCACGTTCACGTCGTAACACTGCATGGCGCGCATGATCGTCGACCCCCAACCGCATCCTATGTCGAGCAATGTCATGCCGGGGCGCAGTTCGCATTTCCCCAGGGCCAGATCAATTTTGGCCAGCTGAGCTTCCTCGAGAGTCATCCCATCGCGTTCGAAGTACGCGCAACTATATGTCCGGGTCGGATCCAGAAAGAGCGCGAAGAAATCGTCGGATAGGTCGTAATGCGACTGAACATCCGAATAAAAAGGCGTCAAATCCTTCACGCTTGTTCCCTTCTTCGGGACAACATCGTCTTCGCCGGCCGGTCATCTGGTGAAAGGTGCGTGGAACAAGAGCATCGAAACGACCTCCCGCACGGAACCCGGGAGTCACCGTGAGTGTATACCCGCCGTTCGCAGGTTCTCCACGCCCCCGGGCGGTGTCATACCGATATCGCAGGCCATATCAGCGAGTGGTTCGTAACAGAGCCCGCCGGAAGCGCCGAAGCCCAGGTCCGGCCGGCGCGGTATCGACGCGTCGATCGGCCTGGTGTCCGCCGCGGGCCTCGAACCGCGCCAACAACTCCGCGTAGCGCGCGGCTTCGGCTCCATCGGACCGTCGGCGCCCAGTTCTGTCTCCGCATTGCGCGATCGGGCCTCCAGCTCCCGCATGTCGGCCAACGCCGGATCGATCGCATCGGCGACGGTCGCGGTGCCCGGCGGTTCGAATGTTTGTGCCGGATAGCCGATCCCGCCGGGGGTCGAGACGCTTACCTCACCGTTATCGGGCCGTTCTCGCGCAGCGAGCAGCTTCGGCAGGGTGGATTGGCCGACCCGTTGCCACCGGCGACGCCGACCGTTCCGCCCGGCCGGATCGAAAGCGATGCCCGGTCCGGAACGATGCGGTCGCCGTAGCGTTTGCCGGTTTCGGAGAGAGCGAGTTGAGCAGCGGTGAGCATGAACGTCCTCCTGTCTTCGGTATACGGCTGTGATCACGAGAACCCCCCGCCGGTGGTTCGGCGTCCGTTGGAAGACGTGGTGGAAGAGGAACGCGGAGGCAGGTTCGACAGATGAGCGGCGCTCGACGCGTCCGAGTGTGATTACAGGAAGAACAACAAAACACCCATGAAGTGCATTAAATTATCGGCGCAGCATTTCGACTGTCAACCCGTGTTTCCCCGTGCCCCGCACGGCAGTACGGCGTGACCGGTGGAGCAGTGCCGCGGGCTGCGTCCGGACATCGCCGCCATATGCGACACCCGTACCGAGGTGCGGCTGCTTTTCGATCGCTGACCGGAAAAGGGAGTTGCGCATGATGAGCAAGAAGATCCAGATCACTGTCGGAGTTGATGTCGATTCCTGTGCCGGATGGCTCGGTTCCTACGGCGGCCAGGATTCGCCCAACGACATGCAACGCGGGGTTTTCGCCGGCGAGGTCGGTGTCCCCCGTATGCTCCGGCTGCTCGAGCGCCGCGGAATCACGAGTACTTGGTTCTGGCCCGGGCATTCCATCGAGACCTTTCCTGCGCAGGCGCAGATGTGCGTCGACGCGGGACACGAGATCGGCGCCCACGGGTACAGCCACGAGAACCCACGTTCACTCACCCCGAGCAGGAACGCGATGTCATGTCGAAGAGTGTGGAACTCATCGACAGATTCTGTGGCCTACGCCCGCGCGGCTACGTCGCCCCGTGGTGGGAGATGAGCGAGCACACCGCTTCGATCCTCGCCGAATACGGGTTCTCCTACGACCATTCCCAGAACTACAACGACTTCGTCCCCTTCTACGCCCGGGTCGGCGATAAGTGGACGCCCATAGACACCGCCAGGCCGGCCGCGCACTGGATGAAGCCATTCGAACACGGAAAAGAAATCGATCTGGTCGAATTCTGTGGCAACTGGTACGTCGACGACCTGCCTCCCATGATGTTCATCAAGAGACACCCCAACTCGCACGGATTCGTCAACCCCCGTGATATCGAGCAGATGTGGAACGACCAGTTCGACTGGGTCTTCCGAGAGTTGGACTACGCTGTTATCCCGATGACCCTGCATCCGGATGTATCCGGACGGCCACAGGTACTTCTCATGCTCGAGCGCCTGCTGGACCGCTGGGCATCGTTCGACGGTGTCGAGTTCGTCCCAATGGCCGAGGCTGCCGAGGAATTCAGGAAACGCTACCCGTTCGACCGGCCGGACCGACCGGAATGTATCGGCCGTTGACGCATTGGAACCGGACCTGCACTCCCGACACCGGGGCCCGCGGTATTCGTCGACCACAGCGTGATCGACACCTCGGGTTCAAAACCCTCACCTCCGGGCAACCGGTGGCGTTCACTGTCGCAGACACCGGACGCGGGCCCGAGGCCACCCGGGTCGTCCCCTACACCCGCACCACCCGCCCATCCCGGAGGGCCGCTCCCGCGTTGGTAACCGGGTGCGCCGGCCTCGATGCCGCTACCACGCACCGTGACCCCGTCCGGCTCCCGGTAGCGGTATGGCAGCGTGCCGTGCCACTGCCGTGCGCGTCGCGCACGTGGAACTCGATCGCGATGCCACACCCTCACCGCTGATCCGCGCCAGGGTTCGACCACGCCACAACCCCACTCACCCGCCCACCGGCCCTGCCCACCGGCGCGGCGCACAACCACCGCAGACCTCCTCCCGCAGCAACTGGCCGAAAGGACCACTATGACAGCAACAACTCATGCCATCGGTCGTCCGAGCCGTACTCCCCACGCCGCGGCTCCGTATCGGACACGCACGGCCGCAACCGATTTCGACGACGCGCTGGTGGTGCACCGGCCCGAATCCAGCCCCTGCAATCCTGGTGGGACACCATCATGAACCCGCCCACCGATCTGCCGGCCGAGTCCCGTCCTACGTCCGCTGGTCAGCGCCGCGAGACGCCCGGCCATCCCAGTGGAAACTCGACGCGGCCGACATGAATATCGGCGACCAGGTCGGCGTAGCCTTCGCGGACCTGGCCGAGGTGGAACCACGCTGTACGACGTAGCCGCACGTCATCGGAGTGGCGCACGGTCCACCACGCGTCGACGAACCGCTCGGCGATATGGTCGATCACCTGCCCGAGCGAGTGGGTGTGGTTGCGCACCTCGGGGTGGCGTGGCAGATGTCGTACTCGCCATGCGTCGATGTGTTCGACCACCTTCGTGATCTGTCGGCGCAGATTCACTTCGTCGAAGCCGGGGCCGTCGCGGCGTGGACCCAGCTCAACGGCCAGCAGTGCGGCCCGCAGGACACCCAGTTCGCGGGCAAGACCGACCAATTCCGGCCCCCCTTCGGGGTCGAGGTGGCCGGATATCGCTGCCAGCAGCTGTTCGGGGGAAAGCAGCCCCGCGGGACCGCTTTCCCGAGGGCCGTGCGGTGACCCGAGGGTCGCTTGCCCCGAGCCCGGGTAATCCGCGCCGACATGTTCCGGTGCGTGCTTGGCAGGGTCCGCGGCGGCGCCTTGCCGCTGCGGGGCAACGCCCTGGTGGTCGGGGGATTCCATGCCGAATTCGCCGGTTGCTGTGGTTGTGGTGTCATCGGCCGATGCGGCCGGTGGCGCATAGGTCCACTCGGCCGCGGTCGGCGTCCACCCCCACGATCGCATAGCGAGAGCTCGGTCGTCGGTGGTCATGCCGCGACACCGGACGGGGGGCTTTGGTCGGGGGTCGCGGGTTCACGCTGCTGGAGCTGTCGCAGCCGATATGTCACCAATTCGTTCACCCGAGTGGTTTCGGCGACATGGTCCGCCTCGTCGTTCACGTAGGCCGTACCCGCCGCCAGGGCGATGAGCAGGCCGGTGGTCCAGGCCACCCACGCCGCGGCGTCGCCGGCGAACCCGCCCACCCACGGCGCCATGAACAGCATGAGTCCGATGACCGACAGGGCCCAGTGGTCCTTGGCAGGGTTTCGTGCGAGCAAGGACCACATTGCGTAGATGGCGGTCAACGCGCCCAATCCGAGTGTGAGACCGGCGCCGGCCGCGCTCGTGTCGACCCGTGCGGGGTCGAAGCGGCCACCAGTCCCAGGGTCAGTGTTCCCCAGCCGACGATTCGGTTCCTATCTATAGTCCGCATGCCACTCCTTCCAATCGAAACGCTACACGTAGCGTAGCGTAATTGATTGGCATAATGGTTCCGGTTGTGAGGAACGAAACACAAAGGCAAGGAGATCCGATGGCCGACGAGCCGGCACCTCGTGACGAACGGATCACCACCGCGACATTGGAACTGCTCCGCGCCAAAGGGCCCAGAGCCGTGACGATCGAGGCTGTGGCCGCGCTATCCGGGGTGGCGAAAACAACGATCTATCGCCGATACAGCAACCGCGGTGAAATGCTCACCGCCTCGTTGAGCTCTGTCGCCGAACCGGAGTCCCCCGCGGATACCGCGACACTGTCGAAGGTCGTGCAGTGGGTCGTCGAGCAATCCCTCCACGTTGTGGAGTCGAGTATCGGAGCCGGTGGGGTCGCCGCCCTCCTCACCGACGACGATCCGGAATTCACCACGCTGATCCGCTCACTGCTCGTACAACACCGCCGCCATCTGTCCGCCGCGCTGCGACAAGCGCTCGACGACGAGAGCCCACGGTCCGGCCTCGACGTCGAGACACTTCTGGATATGATCGTCGGCGCCTACCTTGCAGAGGTCGCACGCAGCGGCAGCGTCCGGCCCGGATGGAGCGAGCGGGTAGTTTCCATCCTCGGCCCGACAATCGCGGCCGGCGGTCCGAGCCGTTGATTCGGCATCGGTTGCCGACGGGTCCCGCGCCGGCAACCGTCACGGTCTCTCCCGGCGCGTTGCCGGGACACGCCGCCGCTCGTCTAGTAGGTAGCTACATCCCGGCAATGGGATGGCGTGCGGAGGTTCGGCTTGACCTGGAGCGCACTCCGACTCCTAGCCTGTGGTCATGCGATTCGCATTCAAGACCTCACCACAGGAAACCACCTGGGCCGACATGCTGGCCGTCTGGCGTGCCGCCGACGGCATCGAGATCTACGAATCCGGATGGACCTTCGACCACTTCTATCCGATCTTCTTCGACTCCACCGGGCCATGCCTGGAGGGCTGGACCACCCTGACCGCACTGGCCCAGGCCACCGAACGCTTGCGACTCGGCACGATGGTGACCGGTGTGCACTACCGACACCCCGCGGTGCTGGCCAACATGGCCGCCGCCCTCGACATCATCTCCGGTGGTCGTCTCGAGCTCGGCATCGGCGCCGGCTGGAACGAGGAGGAATCCGGTGCCTATGGCATCCCGCTCGGCAGCATCACCGAACGCCTCGACCGGTTCGAGGAGGCCTGCCAAGTGCTCATAAAACTGTTGAGCCAGGAGACAACGGATTTCGACGGCAAGTTCTACCAGCTAACCGGCGCGCGCAATGAACCCAAGGGCCCGCAGCGCCCACATCCCCCGATCTGTATCGGCGGTAACGGTGAGAAACGCACCCTCCGCATCACCGCCCGCTACGCCCAGCACTGGAACTTCGTCACCGGAACTGTCGAGGAATTCGCCCGCAAACGCGACGTGCTGGCAGCGCACTGCGCCGACATCGGCCGCGATCCGAAAGAGATCATGCTCTCGGCGCAGAAACGGCTGGACCACCGGCTCGACTACAGAGAGGTCATCGATTGGGCCGCCGCGCTGGGCGCCGAGGGCCTGGAACTCGCAATCATCTACCTGCCGACACCGCACGACCCGGCCGTGCTGGAGCCGCTGGCGGAGGCCATTCGGGATTCCGGGCTCGCCTCATGAACCGCGCCGGCGGGTCGGGCGCACCGCAGCCGTCGGGACCGAGTGCGAGTTCGGCGGAACGAAACCTTGCGGGCTTGTGTCCAAGGATGCCGGCGCCGACCACAGCGGTCACGGCGCACAAGGCGACGCCGTCGGCGGCTGCATGCCACACCGATCCGCGACTTCGCCGTCGGGTCGAAGGTTCGACGCGCGGATCACCTACCGGAGGTTGCTCGACGAGACACCGGCCCGGACCCAGGGCCAGGTCATCAACGCCCATACGGCGAGCAACAGGACTGTCACGGTGCCCAGGTACCAGGGCCATGGTCCGAGTACATCCAGTAGCGACGGGGTCGAGGGTTTTCGGTTGACGAAACCGTAGTCGGTGTCGGCGAGGGAATTGAAGGCGAAGGTGACCGCGACCCACGCTACGGTCGCCACCACGGCGAACCGGTAGTCGCGCCAGTCCGGGTGCATACCCACACCCCAGGTCAAGTAGATCGCCGCCCAGACGACCAGCAGGTGAATCGCCCAGAAGGCCAGAAACTCGTAATGCGGGAAGTCGGGGCTCTCCAACGCCGGTGACAGGAGTGCCTGTGTGCTCAAGGTAAGGCACCAGTAGTAGGTCAGCGCGTACGGCCGGCGCCGGTGTGACCACAGTGCGTAGCCGGCGACGAGGGTCGCGAGATCGGTCAGGCGCAGCGGAACCGAGCGGCCGATCGTCGGAGGGAAGAGCGTGGAGAGGTAGATCACCACGTACAGCATCAGTGTCACCGCGCCGAACGCCCGGCCGAAACGGCGCGCGGTGCGAGTGTTTCGCTGTTTTCGTCCGATCAGGACGACCGACAGAGCCCCCGCTGCGAATACGGCGAGCACGGCCCAGTGCGACGGTCCGTATGCGGAGAAGTCCCTCGCCGTTGGTGGCTGCACGCCTGGCTACTCTAGTGGTGCCGTACGGCCTCACCTGGCTCATCGGGAAACGACACCGGCGCAGGGTGACGGTCCGGCGCCGGTTCGCTCGAGAATGGGGGATATCACCTATGACCGGTCGATTCGGCGTCCAGGGGTTGTCGTCGGCGGCGGCCTGCCTGCATCCGCGGGAAGTGCCGAGTTGCCGGGCACCGGCCTTCACTATTGCTCATCGCGAGAAACGGCCCGAGAATCATCGAGCATGAGTAAACGAAGACTTCGAGAGGGGCAGAGCGTGAGCATCTTCGGAGAACGGCGAGGTGTCCGTGGCGCGTAGAACCTTTCGTCAGGATGTGCCCATCGCGGCTCCCGCGGAGGCGGTGCGCGACCGGCTGGTTCGGTTGATGAACGACATGCTCGCACTCGACCCGTTGGCGGTCTCGGCCACGAGCGTCCTGAGCGAGACGACGACCGACGGCGCCACTGTGGAACACTTTCTGGTACGCGACCGAATGATGTTCGGTCCGCTGCCGATCACCTTCACGTACCGGAGCCGGGTGTCGCTCGACGCCGAGGGAGTGATCGAATACCACACCCGTGTTCCGCCGGGCATCCGCCTGCACACCACGCTATGGTGCGAACCTGATGGTGACGGGGTCGTAGTTCGAGAGCGGATCGACGTCACCGCCGCCCGCGTGCTCATGAAAACGGTTCATACGGGTGTCGTCTCGGCTCAAACGGCGGTGTTGGCGAAACTCAAAGAGTCGATGGAACGGACTTCGTCCGCTACGTGAGTGGAGCGTAGCGGTGGTAATGCGGTCCGGCGGATGGCAGCCTCCGAGGCGCGACCGCCCGCTGATGGCGGCTGCTCCGGGTAGGGCGCCACCGTAGGCGATTTCGCCGCACTGGACCGGAAGGCCACCGCGGCGTGCGATATCACCGTCTACTGGCTGTTCGACCTCACCGGCGCAGACATCGAGTGGCAGGTGCTCGCCCGGCGCGCCCAAGAGGAGGTCACCGCGCGCTGCTTGAAGTGCGTCATCGGGAAGCGAGGGTGCGCGCCAGTTCGGCCTCGATGGCCACGACCCGGTCGGTGTCGATGCCCCACGGGCGCTCGACACCAACCCGTCGGTCCAGATCCCACAGCACGCATTCTTCGCCCGGAGCCGCCACGAACGACCACGCGACCACGGTGCGGCCGAGCTGTTCGGCCATGGTGCCGTGCGCGGGGCTCGGCGGTCCGGCACCTTCCGGAAAGTGGTGCAGGAAGCGGCCGTAGGCACTCGCGCAGAACTCGGCGTAGCGCATGGTGCACAGGATGAATCCGTGCCATGCCTCGTCCACCGCATGCGACGGCATGCCGATCACCTGGTCGTCGCGCATGGCGGCGCCGCAACAGAGCAGCCACTGCCGCAGGCCCTTGTCCACCAGTTCCCGTGGCTGCCAGGGGCAGGTTTTGTAGACGGCCTCGGGCAGTTCCAGCGCGTCGACGGTGGCGCGTACGGTCGCCAGGTCGATCTCGCGCGCCGGGGATAGACGGAATCTGAACCTCACCACAATTCACTGTACGTGCGTGTCGATGTGCCGCTACCGTTTTGACATGAGCGCACTCATCGTTCTGTTCGTCGTGCTGATGGTGCTGCTCCTCGTGGCGGTTCCGATTATCGTCGCAGTTGTCATCACTCGCTCGATCCGCTCGCTGTCCGATCGGTTCCTGCCGCCGTCACTCAATGGTGTGTGGCGCGGCGGATACCGAAACGGCGGATATTACGAAGGGACTTCCACCGATCCGTTCTGGGCGGCCGGCGGAGCCGGTCCGGTCGGCGGGTCCGACCAGCCGGGCGGCTGTGGCGGCGGGCATCATCACCACCACCACGACCATCATCACCACGGCGGCAGTTGTGGCGGAGGAAGTGGTTCCGGCTGTGGTGGCGGCAGCAGTTCCGGCTGTGGCGGAGGAAGTGGTTCCAGCTGTGGCGGCGGTGGTAGCAGCTGCGGCGGCGGTTCTTGACACAGGATTCGACCTGATCTCGACCTCAGGTTCACGCTGATCCTCGTTCGAGGACGGCAGGGAACAGCGAAGGGCACACATCCGGGTAAGGAGTCGACAGGCCGAGCGCGATATGACCGCAACCGGCCCGCGAGCGCTTCACCGATCGCGGTGCACGTGATGTCCTGCCGGTCGTAGGAGACCGGCAGGAAGACAGACCGCGTGATCGCGGCCGGACCCCCGCCGGTATCGGCGCGGGAGCGGTCCGGCCGGGCATTGTGCCGGACGACGTCGTCGAGACCGCCGCCCGGAATGTTCCATAGACCGGCGTGTTCGGCGATCACTCGCTGACCGCGCTGGTCCGGCGGTGTCAGCCGCTGGGAACGCGGCATGCGGTCCGGTTGCGGCATTATCGGCGGTCCTGTTCCGGGCGGCCGGGAAATACTGTTGCCAGGTGGAACGGATATGGCGTAGCTGCCGGTGAGGCCGCTATCGGCGTGCCGGTCGAACCGACGCCTCCCTATCTCGAGCAGCGGCAAGGCCGCTTTGGTCAACTTCACCAGGTCGATCGCTTTTCACCTGGTGGAGAATGGTATCCGTGCGAATGTGGTGGCCCCCGGCCCCACCTGGACCGTGCTCGACATCGCTGCCCGGAACATGCCGGAGGAAGGCCTTGCCCAACTCGGCAGCGAAGGCCCGATGGGACGCGGGCCGCAACGGAAGGAGATAGCACCGGTATATGTGTACCTGGCCTCCGACGCGGACCCCGGCCACACCGTGGGCGAGGTCATCTGACCACTACCCGCCGACCTCACCCGATGACACCGAACCAAACGGGTGGCGGCCGGGCCCTTCAGGGTTTCGGGAGCATCCCATCGCTCGCACCCATCCCCGGTGTCGGAGACTGTCATGGTGTGCGGAACCCCCGGAAGGTCACGTGCTTGCGGGTCCGGAAACCGAGCCGTTCATAGAGGGCGATCGCGGCGGTGTTCGCCTCGGCCACGTGCAGGAAGGGCCGTTCGCCGCGGGCCTCGATACGTGCGGCCAGTGCGTTGACCAGGCGGGTGGCGTGACCTTGTCCGCGTGCCTCGGGCGCGGTGCATACGGCGCTGATCTCGGTCCATCCCGGTGGCCGGAGTCGTTCGCCGGCCATCGCCACCAATGTGCCGTTGTCACGGACACCGAGGTAGGTGCCGAGTTCGTGGGTGCGCGGCCGGAACGGTCCCGGTCGGGTCCGCGCGATGAGGTCGAGCATCTCGGGCATGCTGCCCACGTCCAACTCGACCACGCCGGTGACGGTCCCGGCAGGTGGGTTGTCGGTGGGGCGGATCATCTGGCGGCCGTCGAGGACGAAGACCGGCTCCCAGTCCGACGGCGGGGTGGTCGTCCCGCTGAACATGTCGGCGAGCTCGCCCCGTCCGAGCAGCCGGGCCAGGTCGGCCCACTGTTCCGGATCGGGGTCGGCGGTCACCGCGGCGAAGGTCGCGACCTCCGGTAGGTAGGTGACAGCCCGACCCAGTCGGCGGGCGAGGTGTGCGTGGTGACCGCGTAGTGAGCCGCCCACCGGGTCGTCCAGTGCGGCGGCGTCACGGTCTACCGTCGTGCTGCACCCATCGTTATTCGTCACGTCGCGAGTATGCAGGGACTCGCTGCAATGCCGCGCATCGGCTCTCGACCTCGGTCACGCAGCGGATGTCGAGCAGGACCGCATCGATCCCGGGCGGTCACAGTTCGCAGGCCGGCGTCAGTCCGGTCGGGCCTGCGCCGGCAATGACCGCTCGGGGATGTTCCGCCTCGTCGCCTCGACGGATGGCTGTGTGGTCGGCCTCGCTTCGTTCAGAGGGAGATCCCATGCTCCGCTCCGTCTGGCGAGCATTGTTCGCCGGCCGGAAGTTGGATTTTTGTTCCGGCCCGTCAATAGATCGAGCAGTATTTACCGAGTGCATCGCCGGCGGGGTCGGGCGTAAGCCCGGAGAGGTCGAGTTCCAGATGCTTCACGGCATCCGCGACGACGAACAGCGTCCCTGGTCACCGACGGCCGTGGCCGGGGACGTCGAGCGAACCCGAGCAACCCGCGTCGGCGCATACCGAGTGCGGAGAAGTACTGTGGCGGAGCTGACCAACATCGGCATCCTGATGGCTTTTATCGTGGTCAGCGTCGCGGTGATCGTGCTGCGCTACCGACGACCCCGCGCGCCACGCTGGTTCCCGCTGCCGCTGATGCCGGCGGTGCCGATCGTGGGTATCTGCTTCTCGGTACATCCGATCTGGTCACTGCCGTGGCAGACCTGGGTGCGCTTCGCCACCTGGCTGGTGCTCGGCCCGGCCATCTACTTCGTGTACTCACGCACGCACTCCACGCCGGCGCACACCGAATCGGGAGGTGAAACCGCGGTCGTCGCCGGACCTGTCCGAGCGCCGGGGTCGGTGCGGGCGTGATCACCTTCGCGGACCGCCGGCCCGTTGCGCAAACCTACTGATGGAAAACGCCGGAAACACCGTTGGCGAGATAGGCGCTTGTCAGCGCCTCCGATGTAGGCCGGAGGGTTTCGCGTGTCGGACGACAGGGTGGTCTCTGTCGTGCGATGTCGTCGGATCGCCGGTACGCTCCGCCTGGAATACCATCCGAGTTACCGGTCGGAAGAGAGAGCCGTGAACGACTGTCGGAAGATCCACTTCGTCGGCAGCCTGCCACCAGATCTGGACAGTCCCGTCAAAGCAATGGAGTTCGTGAAGTCGACTGCAGGAGAGTTCTTCGATGGGCTGATGCCCGGCGGGGAAGCATATCCGGAACGTGCGACATGGTATGTCCGGCCGATCACCGACCGATTCGCCGAACATTCGGCAGTGGAGTTGGTTCGCCGCGGCGACTGGTCCGGTGTGGCCGCACGCAACGTGTATAGAGTGCGTGCGGGACATTCGCTGCGAGAAGCCGATCTGGAGGAGAAGCTCGGGTATCTGGCCGAGACTCTCGCTGCACTGCCGGCGTTCGAGTCGATCAAAACCACCATGCCCGGCATCCGTTTCAAGGTCGCCGTGCCCTCTCCGTTCGTTCTGTCGTTCATTGCCTTCGATCGTCGTGCACTGCTGTTCTACAGCCGTTCCGCACCACGGGGCGAACGGGTCTTTCCCTGGTATAAGCCGCTCGTCGAAGCATCCGTCCGGCAGATAACCAGAATTCACGACAGAATGGGTGGCGACGTCGTGTTCCAACTGGAGCTTCCCGGCGAAACCGCGCTCTGTGCGATGCTGCCGGCGCCGATGCGCCGACTGGTCGCTCATCGCGCGGGCCGTGCTGTCTCGTCGATCGTGGCACAGGCACCGCATCGGGCTCGTATCGGGATCCATTTGTGCTACGGCAGTCTCAATAATACGCCTGCGACCGTACCCCGCTCGACGGCAGGTGTCGTCGCGCTTGCGAATGCCATCGCGCGGTACTGGCCCACCGGTCGCCACCTCGATTTCGTCCACCTTCCCATGGCCGATGGACCACGCCCTCCCCTCGAACCGGACTACTACACACACCTCGGGCGGCTTTCGCTACCGGCCGAGACCCGTGTCGTCGCCGGGATATCCCACGCCCATCAATCTCTGGATGTTCAGCGGCAAGCGCTGGACCTGGCCGAGGACGCCATCGGACACACACTCGACATCGCGGCCCCATGCGGTCTGGGCCGGTACCCGGATGCCGACACGGCCCGGGCGGTGGTGAAGCACTCGGTCACCCTGGCGCAGAAGTCATCCACCGTCTGAAGGGTACGGGCGAGTACCAAACCTATTTCGCCAACAGTGTTTCCGGCGGTTCCCATCGGCCGGTTCGGGTGGTGGGCCGGTGGTCGGCGAAGGTGGCCGGAGCGGACCCGCGACCGGGTCACACTCCACACGAGGAGCGCCGCGGCCGTAGGCCGATGACTTCTGAGCGAGCCGGACGCGCACGACCGACCACACGGCCCGTCCCTCGAACGGCTCGAGCCACCGATGGCGCGCCTCGACACCGCCGACGAGAACCCGTGCGAAGGGAAGATCGTCTCCAGCGCCGCGGTCCTCGAGCGGGTCGGCCGCACTGTAGGAGCGCCGAGCTCATGGGAGGTCCGATGATTCCGACACAAACTTCTTCACGCTCGAATCATCCGACGAACAGATTCGAGCGAAATTCGGTAGAAGGATACCGCTCCGGAAGGGATTCCGCCATTCGGCTCGGCTGTAACACTGCTCCAAGATTTTGACAATTCGTGGCGTCCCGCGCCTCTGTAGGGTTTCCCCTACTTGCCTATGTGGTGGCGGTCGACAAAAATACCGGAGTAAACGAGTGGCCACTGCTCCGGGAGCTTATATGCATACAGCTATGTCAAGGGGACGCGCATTCCATTGTGATGGCGGTCGACCGGAGCGGTGGCCAACGGTGCATCCGGACTCCGCATATCGGTATTTTCGAAAAAGAAACTTTTCGAAGCGACATTCACGACCGTGGTCGGGCGCAATGAGTGGGTAACATAACAGCACGGAACGGATTTATTCTCCATCCTTTGGCAACAGCCGTCCCTGGTTTCATCGGTGGGAAGTTTTTTGCCGACCTGGTTGGCCTTCCCCTGACGGTTCGAATTCGCTCCAGGAGTTCATAATGAGTGTCTCTACAATTCCCGGTACCTCTTCGAGGCGGAGCCTGCCGCTCCTAGGTCACGGCCTGCAATTGCAGCGCAGGCCGCTGGAATTCCTGGCCGAATTGCATCGGCTCCCCGATCCGATCGTTCGAATCAAGCTGGGCCGGGACGACGCCTATGTGGTGACCACGCCGGAGCTGCTCGACCCGTTACTGCGTGGGAAAATCGCGCACAGCGTGGAAAAGGGCGCGTTCTTCGATGCCATGCGGGTGGTCCTGGGCGATGGAATCGTCGTCTCGACCGAACCGAAACACATGCGTCATCGCCGGTTGATGGCTCCAGGCTTCCATCGTGAGCGGGTCGCAGGCTATGTCGACATCATGGCCGACAGCGCGGCGAGGATGGTCGACTCGTGGCGGGCCGGGCAACGGATCGAACTGGATCGTGAGCTCGGTGCGTTGGCCATGCGGATCGTGGCGCGGGCGCTGTTCTCCAGCGATATTGCCGACGAGTTGGTGAGCGAGTCGCTGCGGGCATTCCCGGCTATCGTCGCCGAGGTGCCGAAACGGGCCATGATGCCCTGGTTGGCGCGGTTGCCGCTGCGCAATCGAGCCTTCGATGCCGCGGTTCGGCGGTTATTCGGCGTCGTCGATCGCATCATCGCCGAGTACCGGGCCCGAGGGGAAGACCATTGCGATATCGTCTCGATGCTCATCGCGGCCCGTTTCGACGACGGTACCGGGCTCAGCGACCAGGAGATCCGGGACGAAGTCATGACGATGTATGCGGCGGGCTACGAAACGGTCTCGAACACATTGGCTTTCGCTTTTCACGAGCTCGGGCGGCGTCCGGACATCCGGGACCGGCTCGAGCGCGAAGCGGCGGATGTCCTCGGCGATGGACCGGTCTCTGCGGAGAATATCCACGACCTCGTCTATACGGAGAAAGTTTTCACCGAGACCCTGCGCCGCTATTGCCCGGTCTGGCTCGGCATGCGTGAGACTACGGCCGATATCGAACTCGGGGGGGTGGCCATCCCCTCGGGCACAGCGATCATCTACTCGCCGTACGTGTTGCACAATGACCCGAAGTACTATGCGGACCCGGAGAGCTTCGATCCGGACCGGTGGAACCCGGAGTACCGCAAGGCGGTGACCCGCAGCGGGGCCTTCCAGCCTTTCGGTATCGGCAATCGCAACTGTATCGGAGAACCCTTCGCCTGGCTGGAGGCGAAGACCATCCTGGCAACGGTGGCCGCGCGGGTCCGGTTGGAGCCGGTGGCAGGCGTGGTCGTACGAGAGATCGCGGCGGCCACTGTGCAATTCGACCGGCTTCCGATGATCGTGCGCCCCCATGTGCAGGCCGACAACCCCGTACGCGAGTGAACGGGCTCGCGCATGGTTGGTGTCGGAAAGCCGAGCCGGATCATTCCTCGAGGGTGAGCTGAAATCGTAGCCGCTCTGGATGGGCCCGGTAGGGCGATGGTGGGCTTCGCGTTCGGCCGGAGCCGCTGGGTCGGTGAGCAGGTAGTACGACAGCAAGGTCGAGTAGGACGGACCAGGCGGCGTGAGGTGCGGACCTTTCGTCTGTGAGTGCGGTCAGTTCGGGCCTGTCCTGGAGCGTATGGGGCCGAGAACATCGCGGACTCGGTCCGAGTCGGCGTTCGGATGCGGAAAGACAATGGCGCTGCGGGCTCGTGGGCGGCGTAGCGCGAGCACCGGTAGATGTCGGTCGCCGTGGACGTCGAGGAAGGCGTAGTCGGCGCCGCCGAGCATGTCGCCCGGACAGTGCCGGCACTACGGGAATCTCCCGTATCGCCGAAGCCACCCTGGCCGCGATCCACGCCGATCCGGCCCTGGCCCAATGGCTTTGCCACCGTCGATCCGGTGATGCCGATGAGTACCTTATGTTCTCAACGGAACCGGATCGCATCGCCATGACAGATATCGCGCCTCACGACGAAGCGGCGCAGTGGACTGTGCGGGTCGTGCTGTCACTGCTCCTCTGGTCGCCCGCCGACCGCGCCGGCGAACGGCGGAATGACTCGTCGACCCGCTCTTCACCGGGACAAACCACCGCTGACGGAATCGAGCCCACCGGCTGCCATGGGTCGGGCGAGGCAATCCGGCTCGAATCGGTCTGCCGGATTCCATTGGCTCGCTTACCCGAATACGGTATACCTGCGGGGTACCGATCTCGATGACGCAAGGAGAACCTGCCGTGTCCGACGGTTCCATCGATCTGCGTACCGACGTACCGCACCCGGCCCGAATGTACGACTACTTCCTCGGCGGCAAAGACTCCTACGATACCGACCGGGCCGCCGCCGAACAGGCGCTGCGGGATTTCCCAGCGGTCCGGCTGACCGCGCGCACCAACCGCGAGTTCATGCGCAAGGCCACTCGCTATCTCGCCGAACAGGGTATTCGCCAGTTTCTCGACATCGGAACCGGTATCCCGACCGAGCCCAATCTGCACCAGGTCGCTCAGGGCCTGGCACCGGAATCCCGGGTGGTGTATGTCGACAACGACCCGATCGTGCTCGCACACGCGAGGGCGCTTCTGGTGAGTACGGACGAGGGCCGCACCGCCTACATCCAGGCCGATGCCGCGGAACCGGAGGCCATCCTCGCCGCGCCGCAACTGCGGGAGACGCTGGACCTGACGCAGCCGGTGGCGGTGTCGCTCATGGCCTTGCTGCACTTCGTGCCCGGCGACGTCTACGACATCGTGAACACGTTGATGGCGCCGTTGGTGCCGGGCTCCTATCTGGCGATGTCGCATGTCACAACGGACTTCGACAACGGTCTCGACGATCCCGACGGGATGGCGCGGCTGTTGCAGGTATACGCAGATCGCGGGATTCCTGTGCGGCCGCGCACCCGCGCGGAGGTCGCACGGTTCTTCGAGCAACTGGAACTGGTGGATCCTGGCGTCGAGGTGATCCACCGATGGCGTACCGCAGGTATCGAGCCTCCGCCGAGCCATGACAAGAAAGTGTCACTCTACGGTGCCGTAGGGCGGAAAGTCTGAGAGCACGAGACCCGCCGGCTGGAGTGGCGCGCGGTTCCCTGGTTGTCGTACACCGGCTTTGAAGCCGCCACTCCTGGGGTCGGTCGATCTCGAGGGCCACAACACTGGGGCCCGGCGATATCGTCACCTGCCGCCGTCGGCGCGAGATGTCGCCGACGCGCACGTAGAGGATGCCCTGCGGATGTGTGAGACGGCCGGGGGAAATGTACGGGGCTGCAACTCGACGCCGGCAGTCGCCCATATCATCTAACGGCACCGTGCATCCAGCCCGGTCGGTGTCCAGTTCGCGAGAAATCTCGCTTGGCCACCTCCAATACCAGGTCTCGGGTGGCATGCATGGCAGGGTTGTCGTCGCTTTCTCGCCAGGCGGTGACCAGTTCGACCGGTTCGCCTTCTATCCCCTCCACCGGGCGCAGGACGACGCCGTCCAGTCCGATCGCCTCGGCTGCTCGGGGGACGAGTGCGAGTCCTAGCCCGGCTCGCACCAAGGCCAGGATGGTGTGCACCTGGCTGAGATGCTGCACATAGCGCGGCGCGATTCCGGCGCTGCGGAAGACCCCGACAAGTACCTCGTAGAAGTAGCGAGCCTCCGCGGGCGAGTACATGATGAACGGTTCGCCGTCGAGATCGTGTACGTGCGGTATCCGGTTGGGCGCGGCCAGCGGATGCTCGGCCGGAATCGCGGCCAGCAAGGACTCCCGGTACAGCGGGCGGTGCGCCAGCCCGGTGCCGCCCACCGGAGGACGGACCAAGGCCAGGTCCAGTTCGCCGGAGCGCAGCTCCTCGAGTTGCGTGCCGGACACCCGCTCCCGCAGCACCAGGTCAACGTCCGGCAGCCGGGTGCGAGCGACCGCGACGAAGGCATTCAGGACCGAGTGCGCCGATGACGCCGTAAAGCCCATCGCGACTGTGCCTACCTCGCCTTCAGGGACACGCCGCACGGTCAGTGTTGCCTGTTCGGACAGCCCGAGGATGCGTCTGGCGTCACCGAGGAATGTCTGTCCTGCGGTGGTGAGGCGGACTGCGCGTCCGGTCCGGTCGAACAACTCGACGCCCAACTCGCGCTCCAAGAGTTGGATTCGCCGTGACAACGGCGGCTGGCTGATCGAGAGCCGTTCCGCTGCGCGCCCGTAGTGCAGGGTCTCGGCGACGGCGACAAAGCTCTCCAACTGACTCAACGTAAACACCGATCCATAATAGGTATTGATGCATGCACAAAGAGTGTTGGACATGCATCACTTCGGTTTCTTACTGTGGTCCCATTCACTAGCGAAATGGTTGCTACCCCGCAGGAGGAAACGCTGATGCCCGCCTTCACACCGGCCGAACTCGCCGCGCAGCTCGGTTCCGGTTTGTTGTCGTTCCCGGTCACCCATTTCACCGAGGACCTGGCGTTCGACGGGCCCGCCTACCGGGAGAACATCGTTCGCCTCGGTAAGTACGACGTGGCCGGCCTGTTTGCCGCCGGCGGGACCGGGGAGTTCTTCTCCCTGACGCCGAAAGAGGTTGCTCGTGTCGTCCGGGCGGCCACCGACAGCGCTCCCGAGGACACCCCGATCCTCGCTCCGGCCGGCTACGGCACCGCCCAAGCGATCGAGATGGCCCGCGACGCCGAGGCGGCCGGTGCCGACGGCCTGCTACTGTTTCCCCCTTACCTCACCGAGTCGTCCGCCAACGGCCTCATGAACCATGTCCGCGCCGTCTGCGAATCCACATCGTTGAGCATCGTGCTCTACAGCCGGGCGAACGCTGTATATACGCCGGAAACACTGGTTGAGTTGGCCGACGCCTACCCGCACCTCATCGGATTCAAAGACGGTATCGGTGACCTGGAGGCGATCACCCGCATCCATTCCCGTCTCGGCGATCGCTTCGTCTATATCGGCGGGCTGCCCACCGCAGAGGCGTTCGCGCTGCCATACCTGGAGTTGGGGGTGACAACGTACAGCTCGGCGATCTTCAATTTTCTGCCCGAATTCGCCCTGACCTTCTACAACGCGGTGCGAGCGGGGGAAAGACGACCGTGCACCGACTGCTCGACGAGGTCGTGCTGCCCTATACCGCGATCCGTGATCGGCAAGCGGGATATGCGGTCAGCGTCGTCAAGGCAGGGATGAAGCTTGTCGGCCATGATGCGGGTCCGGTGCGTCCGCCCCTGACCGATCTGGACGATGCCGAGATGGCACTGTTGATGGACGTCATCGAGAAGTCGCGTTCCACCATCGTCTGAGCACAGCTCGGTCTTTCGCCACCGATAGCGATGAAGTCGAAGGAGACACCCGTGTCCGATTGCCCGCAGACCGGCCCGACCGGCGCCATGGTCATCGGAATCGAACCTGTGCTGGGCAAAGGCGAAGAAGTGCGGTCGACCGATCCACGCACCGGCATGGCGCTCGATCCCGTCTACCGGGCAGCCTCGGTCGAGCAGATCGACCGGGCCTGCGACGTGGCCGCCCAGGCATTCCCGGAGCTCAGGGCGATGACTGCCGAGCGGCGCGCCCGGTTCCTCGAACGCATCGCCGACCTGCTCGACGAGCGTCGGGACGTACTCGTCGAACGCGCTCATACCGAAACCGCATTACCCCACCCGCGGCTCAGCGGCGAAGTCGGTCGCACCAGCGGTCAGCTGCGTCTGTTCGCCGCTGAGCTGCGAGCAGGAACGTGGCAGGGAGCCCGGATCGATCCGGGCCGCTCCGGCAGCAGCGCACGGCCCGATGTCCGGCAGCGCCGGATCGCGGTCGGTCCGGTCGCGGTCTTCGGCGCGAGCAACTTTCCCTTGGCTTTCTCCACCGCGGGAGGCGATACCGCGTCGGCGCTGGCCGCGGGCTGTCCGGTTGTCGTCAAAGCGCATCAAGCCCATCTGGGGACCGCGGAGTTGGTGGCCCGAGCGATCGCCGACGCGGCAGCCGACACGGGAATGCCCGAAGGGACGTTCTCCCAGCTCCTCGGTAGCGGAAACGAGATCGGGGCCCGTTTGGTCGGCGATCCGCGGATTCGTGCCGTGGGCTTTACCGCATCCCGCCGTGGCGGGCTCGCGATCGCGGCAGCGGCCGCGGCGCGGCCCGTACCGATCCCTGTATACGCGGAGATGAGCAGTGTCAACCCGGTACTACTGTTGCCCGCGGCTCTCACCGCCCGTGGCGCCGCTCTCGGCACCGCGTTCGTCGAATCGCTGACGCTCGGCGCCGGCCAGTTCTGCACCAACCCCGGGCTGGTGTTCGCTGTCGAAGGACCGGGCCTCGACGCGTTCACCGCAGCGGTGGCCGAGGCCATCACCACGAATACCGGAGCTGTCATGCTCACCGGCGGTATCGCGCACAACTATGTTGTCGCGGGCGCGGCGCTCGCCGCGCGAGACGGTGTCGCCGAGGTTGCTCATGGCCGCCGTCCCGACGGCGTGGCATCCGGTTGCGCCCGGTTGCTGACCGTGGAAGGCTCCCGGTTCGTCGTCGATCCGGAGCTGCAGGCCGAGGTTTTCGGCGCGACGTCACTACTGGTCCGCTGCGCGGACACCGACGAGCTGACCGAAGCCGTGCGGGTGCTGGAAGGACAGCTCACCGCAACCGTGCATGCCGACCATGCCGATCATCCGCTCGCCGCGGCACTGCTGCCACTTCTGGAGGAGCGGGTGGGACGCATTCTGTTCGACGGTTGGCCCACGGGAGTCGAAGTCGGACACGCGATGGTGCACGGCGGCCCGTTCCCGGCCACGACCGACTCGCGAACCACCTCGGTCGGAACGCTCGCGATCGAGCGCTTTCTGCGTCCGGTCGCCTATCAAGACGTGCCGGCGGCCCTGCTACCGGCCGAGCTGTGCGACGACAACCCGCTCGGCGTATGGCGCCGGCTCGACGGCGCACCCAGTCGAGACCCACTGTCCACTGTCTGACCGCCGGCGGTCGGCCGGGGTCTTTTCCATACTTCGGCCTACTCCTGTCCACACCCCCTTCCAATGTTGTAAGGATACAAATGACTGTTCGATCGTCTTCGCCGTCCATGGCGTATCACCGTGGCCCGGCCATATCGCCGCTGCCCGCCCAGGTATCCCGCTGGGCGTCACACCCGCATCCCGTTGCCGTCGATGTTTGCCTCGCGGCGGTATCGGCGCAGCGCGCATCTGCTGATGGGAGCTATCACGATGGCCATTTCTGAGTTCGGTTCGGATACCTCGCGTTCGTACCCGGCCGGGCCGGAACTCCGCAGACCGGCGGTGTCCCGGCCGAGAATTCCTGGACGGGATTCGATTGTGCCCGGCGTGAAGGCAATCGCGGGCATCGTCGGGATCTTCGCCGTATGGCAGCTACTGGTGGTAATTTTCGATCCGCCGGAATTCCTGCTCGTCGGACCGGTTTCTGCGCTCGCAGAGCTGATCGAGCGGCCCGAATACTTCGCGACCAACACATTCGTCACGCTGCAGGAAGCTCTTGCCGGCTTCGCGCTCGGGACTACGCTGGGCGTCCTGTGCGGTGCGGCATTGCATTATTCTTCAACGATACGCAGTTTCCTCTACCCTGCACTCGTCGCGATCGACACCATTCCCAAGGTCGCACTTGCACCGCTGTTCATCGTATGGTTCGGATTCGGCTTCGAATCGAAGGCGTTCGTTGCGATGGCCATCGCATTCTTCCCTCTGGTGATCAATACCTAAGACGGCCTGGGATCGGTACCGAACGAACTGCAGGAGCTCGCGCGGATCAACAAGGAATCGCAGTGGAAGAAGATGACGAAGATCGAATTGATCTATGCGCTTCCATCGATCTTCTCCGGTGCAAAGATTTCCATTTCACTTGCCGTGGGTGGAGCGGTTGTCGGTGAATTCATCGCGGGCTCGAAAGGGCTGGGCTATGTCATTCTTCTCGCCAACAGTCAGGTCGACCTGCCGTCGATGTTCGCGGCGTTCATCGTGCTCGCAGCCATAGCGTTGGCGTTGTTCTTCATCGTCGACTTCGCGGGGCGAAAACTCGTCCCGTGGAAAAACCACACGAAGTGATCTCGGGATCGGAGACTCGAATGTGGAACTCGAGGCGAAAGATCGCCACGATCATCGGGGCGATTCTGCTCGCGGCGCTGCCCGCCTGCGCGGGCGGCCAGGGGGAAAACTCGATGACTCTCATGGTCGACGTGGGATACCTGCCGAAGCATGCGCCGTTCTTCGCGGCGGTCGAGCGCGGATTCTTCGCGGCAGAGGGGATCGACCTCACCATCATGCCGGGGTCGGGTTCGACCAACACGGTCACCTCCGTCGAGACCGGTAAGGTCGACGCCGGTTTCGCCGACTTCGCCACCACGATCATCAGCCAGGGCAGAGGAGCGGGAGTCAAACAGGTCAATCTCCTGCAGGCAAAGTCCGCCTACGCCGTCGTGGCTCTCGCGGGAACCGGGATAAACGGATGGGATGACCTGCGGGGCAAAACGCTGGCCACCGAGGGCGCGGGCGCGATGACCGCAATGTGGCCCTTCGCACTGAGCAAACTGGGCCTGGTGGAAGGCGACGTCGACGTCGTCCACGCCTCGAGCGGTTCGAAGATCCCCGGTCTGTTGGCCGGGCAGTGGGACGCCAACCTCGCCCTGTCGGTATCCGACGAACCGGCCATCGACGCGCTGGGTCGGGAAGCCGTGGTACTCGAGTGGTCCGATATCGGCATAGAACTCTACGGAAACGGGATCGTCGTCTCCGACGACAAACTCGACAGCGATCCCGACCAGGTGCGCAGATTCAATCGGGCAATGCAAAAGGGTTTTTTGTGGGCGTGCGCCCACCCGGACGAGGCCGCGCAGGACTTCCAGAAGCAGGTCACCGGTTACGAGACCGCGACCATCACCCTGGCGATCCGCGAACAGTGCTCCCTGAACTGGGGCATCGGCGAATCCGCGAACCGATTCGGCGTCATGGACGACGCGGGCGTCCAGAGGACGCTCGATATCGCCCGGCGATTCCTCGGTCTGCCGGCGAACAGCGATCTCACCCCTCGAGACATATACACCAACGATTTTCTCGCGCCCTTGCACCGCGACGAAATCATCCATGCCCCGTAACAGTAGGACAGAGGGCCATAATGAACAAAGAATATGCCATCTCGGTCAACAACATCGGAATGACCTACCGTTCCCGTGACGGGCACGACAATACCGTTCTCGAGGGGCTGGACTTCCATGTACACCCGGGACAGTTCGTCTCGATCGTCGGTCAGTCGGGCAGCGGGAAGACGACGCTGCTCAAGACGATCTCCGGACTGCAGCAGCCCACCGAAGGCGAAATCCTGATCAAGGGACGGCCCATCAGCGATGGCCTCGAGGATATCGCGATGGTGTTCCAGAGTCCCGTACTCCTGCCCTGGCGCAACAACATCGACAATGTGCTGCTGCCGCTGGAGTTCCGCGGCGCCCGCACCGACGAGTCGCGTCGCTACGCTCAGGAACTACTCGAGATGGTCGGGCTGGGCGACCGAGCCAAACGGTACTCCTACGAGCTCAGTGGTGGGATGCAACAACGGGTCGCCATCTGCCGAGCGCTGGTGTCCCGCCCCGAGCTGCTGCTGATGGACGAGCCGTTCGGCGCACTCGACGCCATGACCCGCGACTCGATGAACTTCGAGATCCAGCGCATCTGGCAGGCCGCCGGATGCAGCGTCCTATTCGTGACCCACAGCATCTCCGAGGCGGTATGGCTCGGCGACCGTGTGGTCGTCGTCGGAGGCCGCCCGGGTCGGATCGTCGCCGATATCGCGATCGACCTGCCCCGACCCCGGGGAAAGGAACACCGGTTCTCCACGGTCTTCTCCGACTACGTGACCGAGATCGAATCCCATATCGGGGTCACCACCGGTATCAGCTGACCGGCCCACCCCGAACCCTGAACCGATTCCCACACCGAATCTCGATATCAGAGGGAAGAAATGCTGAGTATCACCGCAAATACCGAACAGGTAGCGCAAGCCTACGGGCTGGATGCGCGCAAGAGCTTTCTCTTCTCCGCGATCCGCCTCGACTCCTACCCGCTCGTGGCACCGCTGATCGCCCGCACCGACAAAGAACAATATCTGCTCGTGCGCCAGCAGGAGCAAGGCAATGTCCTCTCGGCGGGGGTCCCTGAGGAACAGATCAAATTCTATGCGCCATGGGTGACGATCGACCCTCGAGTCATTGCCGATACTCCCGCCTCGGCGTCCCTCACCGGCCTGGTTCAGGAGCTCGCGGACGGATCGACCGTGTGCCTCGCGGCCGATGTCGTCTACAGCCATTACCTTGCGCTGTCCGGCTCGGTGGAACTGGTCGTCTCGGACCGGGCCGCCACGCCGGTCACCGTCTACGAGCTCGAACTCGAAGAGATCCTCGCGCGATTCGAGGCATGGCGAAAAACGGGGGTCGACACCGCGCGCCGGCTGATCAAGGACATCGAGCATCTCGCGGGTCTGGAAGCGGAGTTCACCGCAACCGAGGACAGCAGGTTCTCGGCTCTGCGGTCCTTGGTAGCCGAACGCTCCCTCGATGCACTGCTGCTCGCAGCGCCGCCCAACTTCACCGAAGTCACCGGGTTCGCTCGGCCGGACGGAGCGTTCGCCCTGTGGCTCGCCGGTTCCGAGAAACTACTTGTTCTGACTCCCGAGGACGCAGCATCGGTCCCCGGTGTGCCGCTCGGTCGATTTCCGTCCGTGGGCGCTGCCGTGCGCGAACTCGCCCGTGGCCCGCGGACCGGAGTCGAGGACGAGTGGATCAGCGTCGGCCTGGCCCGCGAGCTGGAGCGCGAGCGCGCGGAACTGGTGCCGGTATCACGCGATCTCGGACATTGGCGGGATATCCGCGACCACGAGGATCTCGCGTTCCAGGTCGTTGCCGCACGGGCGAGCGTGTTCGCTATCGAGGAGGCGCTGGCCTGGGCGGAAGCGGAACTCGACACCGGCCACTCGTTCTCCGAACTCGATATCAACGCGGTGTACCTCGATAAGATCGTCGAGTTCCGCACGGTGAACGAGATCCCGTTCGGAGTCGAGCCCTACTTCACCAATCTGCACTCGTCCAACCGGATGCTCTTCCCGGGGCCGCCCGTCGACTATCCGATCAACGGAGAGACGACGTGTATCCAACTCGATGCCGGGGTCCGTATCGTCGTCGACGGGGTCACCGTCGCCACCTCCGATATGGCACGGTCGCTGCCCCGCACTCCCGCAGCGAAAGAGGCCTACGCCCTCTTCTTCGACGTGGTGCGGGAAGGCATCATCGGTCAACTCGCGCCGGGTGTGGTGTGTGAGGAGGTACACGAGGCAACGCTGCGCTACCTGGCGCCCCATCTCGACCGGATGGTCGAGATCGGCATGCTGGGAACGGACATCGACTTCAACACCGAATACCGCAAACGCAATGTCGGTCACCTCATGGGCAAGCAGGAGTCGTTCGCGAACGAGCTCCGGCCCGGCTACAAGCACGTCCTCGACGTCGGCTCGTACGGCGCCGCCGAAATCCCATGGCGCTACAACAATGCGGCAATCGGCACCGAAGACCTGTGGTACATCGGACGCGGCCGAACCTACATCGTCAGCAAGCGATGAAAATGCCGGCGAAACCTCTTCTGGTGCCGCTTGTTCCGGGTGACCGCAGTCGTATGGCTCACACCCGGGTCGCGCACTCGGCTATCGAAACGGAATGACCATGACCAATGTACAAGAACGCCTCGGGGAACTGGCCATCGAACTACCCGTACTCGGAGCACCCCGGTACGCCTATGAGGCAAGTGCGCGATGGGACGATACGCTCTGGGTTTCCGGCCAGATCTCCCGGACGGCATCGGGTGAGATCCTGCGGGGCCGTCTCGGGGATACCACCGCCGTCGCGGAAGGCATCATTGCCGCCGAGACCTGTGCGCTCAACCTCCTGGCGCGGATCAACGAGGCAGTAGGCCTGGAAAACGTAGAGCAGGTGCTGAAGGTCAATATCTGGATCGCGAGCTCCCCGGACTTCGTGGACCAGCCCACGGTGGCAGACGGAGCATCTCTTCTGTTGCGTGCGGTTCTGGGCGACGCGGGTGGGCACGCGCGTACGGCGCTGCCCGCCCACGTGCTACCACAGGGCGCGCTCGTGGAACTCGACGCCACGATAGCCATCCGCGGCGACGGTGTGCGTCGAAACAATCGAGGTCTTCGGTAGCCGGCTGCGCCACCAAGGCCCAACTGTACGAAACGACCGAGGCCGCAACGCCACGGCGTTCCCGCTGAATGGTCCTTCTGCTGCTCTGTTTTCAGAATCCCCGCCGAATCACTACCGGTAGGAGTTTTCATGCCTATCTCGCGAACCGGAGACGGTGTCTATGCCATCGCACCGACTTCCTGCGTCCCCGGTGGTTCGATCGGCTACACCTCGATCGACCGAATGGTCGACTTCGATACGTGGGCCGGTATCAGCGGATCGACCGTAAGAAAGTACGTTTTTCGGCGGCGTGGCGTTCTCGAACACGAAGCCCAGCGGGCACGGGCCGGGCAGCTCTCCGCGTCGGCTCGGATGTAAATCGACTACCACGTGGAGCGCCTTGTGCGACACGGCACCCGCGCATCGCTCGGTCGATATCCGCGGTGAGACCTTCGGAATTCGAATCGGTCGAGCACGGTCGAACCCCTGCGGCGGGGCTCGGGAAGCTTGCGGTGGTGGCGTTACTGCGCCCGGAAAAAGATCAGATCGCCGGTGTCATCCACCGTATATCCCCTCGGTATGGGGTCCAGCAGTATCGGAAAACAACAAGGAATCGACAATGACGAGAGTATTTACCATTCGTCTGGTGAGCGTTGCGGCGCCTTTTGCGGTCGTGGCGGTGGCCATGGGCTTGTTGTCCGCTGGTGCCGCCGCCGCGGACACTTTTGTTTCGTTGCCCGACGGCGAGAAGGCGAGTCCGGGTGTCGTGATCAAGCGTGTCGGTGAGCATGCTGTGGTTTCGCCGTCGATGGCGGCCAATGGGGCGGGTCGTGTGGTGTGGGTGTCGGGTACCGCGATTGCGGAGGTGACCGCGACTCCGGAGGGCGAGAAGGGGCCGAACAACGGTCCGACCGGCGCCGATGGAACGAACAATTCGTCGACGCACGGAATGTCGCAGCTGAACACCGGCTACATCGTCGGCTGCCAGGTGAGTATCGGCGATGATGCGATCGGTCTGGGCCTGTCGGCCGGTGTCGACCTCTCGGCCGGCGGCCTCGGCGGTTCGGTGGGCCTGGACCTGGGTCCGGGCGAGGTCGAGTTCGTCCAGATCGAGTTCAAAGACATCCCGAAGGCGGGTACCTACTCGGTCGAGTATCAGGACGCCGAGATCGAGATCCAGGGCTGTGCGGGGTATGCGCAGGCGCGGGCCTACACGGTGGTGGAGATCATCGGTGACCATTACTCCAAGACGACTTTGTACGGCCAGCCGTTCAGTATCGGCTGAGAGCCGGTATCGGTCGAATTCACTTCTCACACGTTTTCGTTGTAGCGATTCCAACCCCGAAGGGGCATATAAACATGTTCAACCATAAGTATTTCGCGCGCGTGGCCGGTGTCGGTGCTGCCGCCACCGTCACGGTGGGTTTGTTGGCCACTGGTGCCGCCGATGCCGACGTCTTTGTTCCGTTGCCCGGTGGTGAGATTGTCAAGACTTTGTCCGACGGCACGGTGGTGACCGTGCGGATGGTGGGGGAGTCCGCGTTGATCAGTCCGTCCATGGGGGCGACGCCGGTGCACCGCAACGCCTGGGTGTCCGGTAGCGCCCAGATCGAGGTGGCCGGTGACGGTGTCGAGGGCGGCAAGATCTATCCGGGGTATGTGGTGGGTTGTCAGGTCAATATCGACGGTGGTGGGGTGGAGGGCGGCGTCGATGGTGCGGTCAAGTGGGAAAGCGGTGAGGGGACGGTCGGTGCCGGGGGCGGTGGTGAGTTGTCGTTGGGTCCTGGCCAGGCCAGGTCTTTTTATGTTCTCGATATCGAGAAGCCGGACGACTACGGCGACGAGAATCACTTGACCAACAACTCGTTCCGTGGTGCCGGTGGTAGCGTGACCTGGTCCGACGAGACCATCGGCCTGTCCGGGTGCGCAGGTTATGCGCAGGCGCGTTCGTTCGTGCGGGTCAAGGTCGAGACCGACGCCGTGATGTCCGTGGTGACCCTGTGGGGCCAACCCTTCGGCCTGGGCTGACCAATGCAGCCGGGCGATACCGTTCCGGCGCGGGCATTTTCTCCACGAACGCTCGTTTTCTCCACGAACGCTACGGTGGCGACCAGAGCGATGAGCATCAGAACGGCCACACCGAAGAACGAGCCGCGCCGGCTGACGTTGCCGAGCAACCCGCCGAGCAGGGGACCGGAGGGATGCCGACGCCGAGCGCGGTCTCGTAGAGGGCGATCGCACCTTCGAATCCGCCGCGCGCGGCGCCGACGATCACCGCCGGCGAGGTTGCGGTGAACAGCGCGTTGTCCAGGCCCCAGCCCGCGCGGAAGCCGACGATTCCCGCGATGGAGTCGCCGGCGGTCGCGGCGAGTACCACGATCAGGATCAGTCCGGCGATCAGGGTGCGTTTGGCGCCGAGCAGGCTCGACACCCGGCCGGTGATCGGCGTGGCCACCGCGGTCACCACCAGATAGCTGGTGAACAGCAGTGCGACCTGCGACGGAGTCGCGTCGAGCTGCGACGACAGCGACGGAAGGATCGGGTCCACCAGGCGGATGCGCACGAACGAGAGGACGCAGGCGAAGGCCACGGCCCAAAAGGCCTTGGGCTGCCGGAAGGCGGGCGAGGGGGAGAAGACCTGGCTACATAGTTAATCTATATATATTCTTCTATGCAATTCGAAGGGTCGAATAGACTCGGCAGGGTGGACGGTGACAGCTCGACTTCGGTGGCAACGGCACTCCCCACGGAACGGGAACCGGTGAGCGACGATGCCGACGCGCACGAACTCGCCGAGGTATTGTACTCGCTGCTCGTGCTGCTGCTGCGCAAGCAACCGCGGGAGATGAGCATGACCGCGACGGCGACGATGTCCACGCTGCGACGCGAGGGTCCGCGGCGCATCACCGCCCTCGCCGAACTGCAGGGCGTGACGCAGCCATCGATGACGAATCTGGTGAGCATGCTGGAAAGGGACGGCATGGTCAGCCGCAAGCAGGACCCCGCCGACGGCCGGGCGACGCTGATCGAACTCACCGACAAGGGGCGGGATTTCATGAGCGAACGCCAGCGACGGATGACCACGTCGATCACCGAACACCTCGCCGGCCTGTCCGCGGAGGAGCTGCGAAATCTCCTCGCCGCAGTGCCGGCATTGAAGACGTTGGGCGCCGTCGTCGCGAGCACATGACCACTCCAGGACGGTGGTGCCGAATTACGAACATGCGCCGACCCGGGCCGACCCTGCCGGCCGCACGGCAGTGCGCGGCCCGCCTTCCCGCCGGTGCCGGATCGGTTGTGGTCGCCGAAGGGCAGGGTGAAGTCCATGGCGGCGGTGTCGAGGCCGATGGCCGCCGATTTGCCGCCGAGTATGCGGGAGATCTCGACGACGCGTTCGCCGGCCAGGGACATGATGCGCCGCCCGGCCACGGTGCTACCGGTGAAGGGGATGGGTTGGTCACCAGAGTTGGAGCCCCCACGGTCGGCGCACAGGATGCCGATCACGTCCTCGGGGGATGCGGTCCCCGGTGACGAGTTCGGCGACGATGTCGGCGCCTCATCCATGCCGCCACCTCGTCGTGGGAATCACCGGCGGGGGCGTAGTTGCCCCGTGATGGCCGAGATCGGTCGCTGGAATGAGCGCCCTGACGGCGTCGACGAGGAAACCGAACCCTATTCGCTGATGCCGTGCAGATCTATGCTCCAAAGGTGGCCGTGGTCGGCGTCGTCAAGCGACTGCTGGTAGGGCCCGCGTTGCGCACCGAACGCGAGCGTGGGCAGCTGCTGCCCAAGTGGCTCGCCTTGCCGGTGTTCTGCTCGGACCCGATCTCCTCGGTCGCCTACGCAACAGAGCAGATCTTGCTGATCGTAGGTCTCGGCGGTGCCGCCTATCTCGAGCTGGCCGCCCCGGTGGCTGCGGCTGTCGCGGTATTGCTGATCGTGGTCGTGCTCTCATACCGGCAGACGTGCCATGCCTATCCCGGTGGTGGCGGAGCGTTCGTGGTCAGCAAGGACAATCTCGGGGAAAGGCCTGCGCTGATCGCAGCTGCTGCCTTGCTGGTGGATTATGTGATGACCGTGACGGTGTCCGTGGTGGCGGGGGTTCTCGCCATCACCTCACGCTTTCCGGATCTGCAGCCGTACGCCGTTGAGCTCGCTGCCGGCGGTGTGATCATCCTGGCCGTGGGCAACCTCCGTGGGTTGAAGGAAAGCGGTAAGGCGTTCGCGGGGCCCACCTACATGTTCATCGCCTTGGTCTTCCTCCTGCTCGCCACCGCCGCCTGCCGGGATGTTTTCGGCGGTGGAATCCCACTCGCATCGGGAGCGAGCGAGCAGTTGATCGCGCGCGAACCGACCGGGGGCTATCTGACCGTGCTGTTGGCGCTGCGGGCATTCGCCTCGGGTTGCACCGCCTTGACCGGCGTCGAAGCGATCAGCAACGGCATTCCTTCTTTCCGCCCACCCAAGTCCCGCAACGCAGCCACCACCTTGACCATCATGGGTGTGCTGGCGATCGCCATGTTCACCGGTCTCACCGTATTGGCATTGAAAATGCAGGCCCGGGCCTATCCCGACGGCTTCCCCTCGGTGATCAGCCAGCTCGGCGCCGGAATCTGGGGGTCGAGCTCGGTTGCCTTCCTGCTCTTCCAACTGTCGACCGCGGCGATTCTGATCCTGGCAGCCAACACCGCGTTCAACGGATTTCCTGTGCTGGCCTCGATCCTCGCCCGGAACCGATACCTGCCCAGGCAGCTGTATCATCGCGGTGACCGGCTGGTCTTCTCCAACGGTGTGCTGCTGCTCGCGGGCTTCTCGGTCGTCTTGATCGTCGGTTTCGACGCCAATATCGACAAGTTGATCCAGCTCTACATCGTCGGGGTGTTCACCGCGTTCACTCTGAGCCAAGCCGGTATGGTCCGCCGGTGGCAACGGATCCTCACGCAGACCCCCGAGCCGGAAACTCGCCGGCGGGTGCGCCGGTCGCAACTGATCAACTTTATCGGAGCTGCGATCACCGGAGTTGTCCTGATCATCGTCATTCGCTATAAATTCGCCGGCGGTGCCTACCTTGCGATCATCGCGATGGTGGTGCTGTACGCAGTGATGAAAGCGATCAACGTCCACTATCGCCGGGTCGGTGAGACGATGTCGGTGCCGGACGACGCCGAACTGATCCAGCCCAGCCGCAACCATGCCATCGTGCTGGTCTCCCAGGTCAACCAGCCCACCGTGTTCGCCCTCGGCTACGCGAAGGTCACCCATCCCGACCAGCTCACCGCGCTGTCCGTCGCCATCGACGAACCCGAAGCCCATCGACTTCGGGACGAATGGGAGGGCCACCACTTCGACATCCCGCTGACGATCGTCGAGTCTCCCTACCGGGAGATCACCCGACCGATCCTGGGCTATATTCGTCGGCTGCACCGCCGGTATCCCCGCGACGCCGTGACCATCGTGATTCCCGAACATGTTGTCGGCCACTGGTGGGAGCAATTGCTGCACAACCAAAGCGCGCTCCGACTGAAGACCCGGCTGCATTTCGAACCCGGGGTCGTGGTCGCCAGCGTGCCCTACCAACTGCGCCCGTTCCTCGGCCCGGGTCCTCCGCCCGGCACCGAACCCGGACAGCACCGCGGCCACGATCGGAGGCCCGGGTACATGGACCGGGCGCAGTACGAGACGGAAGATCGGGGAAGGTCCACGGGTGGCGCAGCGCATCGAGGACCACGCCATGATCGGTGAGCTGCGCACCGCCGCGCCGGTGGACCGGGACGGCTCGGGCCTCATCCCCGCCGGCAGCTCGGCAACATTCCTCGGCCATCCGGTCACGTGGCGCTGGTCAACACTGTCCGTCACCTCGCCGATACCCATCCCCCCGCATCACGGTGACAGTCGTGTTGCCGGCGCTGTGCGACCACCTCGGTCAACTCATACGGTGACCGTCGAGTTCGATTCGTGCGCACATGAAGACCACGGTGTTGCACACCGATCAACCGGCCCGCCGGCAATGACTCATGAGGTGCGGTGATGAGCACTCCCGATGGCGAGCCACACCCGTACCGGCGGTCGGGGTCCGCACCCGAATTCGGTACCGGAGCCGATCCGATCGGCGACGCGGAACGCACCGCGGCGGCGCTGAGCACCGGTTCGCACCCGCGCGGCGAACTCGGTCCTCGATTCGACCGCAGCTCTCCCTTCTTCGTCGGAATGTCGGCAGCTGCCGGGGTTTTTACCACGGTGGCAGCGGTCCTGGCGCTGCGGGCGGTAGGGTCTGTTCTGATTCTGATCGGAGTGGCATTCTTCCTTGCCCTCGGCCTCGAACCGCTGGTGCGGTGGGCGACGGTACGGCATGTTCCGCGCTGGGCCGCGGTCACCACCGTATTCGTCCTCGGTGGTGTGGTGGTGACGGCATTGGTGGCGGCCGCGGTTCCGCCGTTGACCCAACAAGCTTCACAATTGATCGCCACGGCGCCGCACTATCTCGACCAGCTCACCGATCCCTCGTCCTGGACCGGTCGTCTCAATGACCGGTTCGATCTACAGAACCGACTGACGCAGATGTGGAACGGCGCCGGTTCGTCGGTGGTCGGGGAGATCGCCACGGCCGGGGAGGCGGTATTCACGGCCGTGACGGACACTGTCATCGTCACGGTCCTGACCGTGTACTTCCTGGCCGGCCTGCCTCGTTTGCGGACCGCACTGTACCGGTTCGTACCCCATTCCCGCAGACCTCGTGCGATTCTGCTCGGCGACGAGATCTTTGCCAAGGTCGGCGCCTACGTCGCGGGCAACGTGCTCATCTCGGTGATCGCGGGAGCGGCGACGTTCCTGTGGTTGGCCGCGTTCTCGGTGCCGTACGCGCTGTTGTTGGCTCTGTTCGTTGCCGTGCTCGATCTGGTGCCGGTGGTCGGGTCGACCATCGCGGGAATCGCGGTGGCGGCTGTGGCGCTGACGGTGTCGGTTCCGATCTGCGTGGCCACGGTCGTGTTCTTCGTCGCCTTCCGCCTCGGTGAGGATTATCTGCTCGTACCCAAGATCATCGGAAGGTCGGTGAAGGTGCCTGCTCTGAGCACCCTTATCGCTGTCCTGGTCGGAGGGGCACTGCTCGGGCTGGTGGGGGCTCTGGTGGCGATCCCCGTTGCCGCCGCCCTGCACTTGATCGCCCAAGAGGTGCTTTTTCCACGTCTCGACGAGGCATAGGAGGAACGTGGGGTAGATATCGGGACAGGGGCGGCCCGGGACGGGGAGCCCTGCCGACCGGAAATCGGCCGACACCGATGAGGAAGGTGGATGAGGGCCGATACATGGCGCGGGCGGAGGCCCGTGCTCGCGTCAGTATTCTCGGCGGTGCGGGATGAATTCCAAGGTGAGCAGCGCTGCAGCGGCTATGACCATTTCGCGCCGGCGGATCAGGACATAGCGCCGGTCGGATAGCGCATGGAACTTGAGCAGGAAACGATAGAGCGATTCCAGTCGTATCAGCGGATCGCCCAGGTGTACCAGTGCGCAGACCAGTCTGGCGGTGCGTGACTTCTCTCTCGCGTCGAACATCTCCGGAAACGGCGCGAACGCCAGGGAGATCCGGCGGATATCGTGTGTCTTCGCATAACCGACCAGATCTACGATCATGCGTTCGTTGAGGCCGTTGTGCGCGTCCTTGCGCCGCCACGGGACATCGAGACTCAGTTCCTGCCCCCGGCCGGATATACCGTAGCGTTGGAAGCCCATCGGGCTGCCGTCCCGGTCGTTGGCGATGACGACCAGCATGTTCGGGTGCCGGCCGTCGAGCAGGTGGTCGAGGATCATCGAGAAGCCGCGGCTCTGTCTGCCTTTGCCCCATTGATCGACGATGGCCAGCAGCTCGCTCCGCTGTGTCCCGGTCAGCGCCGATTCGTACACCACCTCGGTGCCGACACCGGCGTTCTCGGTGCGGCTCACCGCTTGGCGAAGGTTGCGGAACCTTCGACCGATGAGGTCGAAACCGTCGACGTCGAGTACCACGTCGTGGCCGATCGGCACCGGATACAGTCCGTGGTGCTCAACGGCGCGCAGTTGCCACAGTTCGGCCAGGTCGGGGCTCGCGCCCAGCACCGCGATTCGCCAGCCGCGGCCTGCGGCGAACTCGGAGAACGCCAGGATCAGTTCGGGGAACGCACCGCGGTCGCCGATTGGATCACCGCCGACGACAGCGATGCCGAAACGGGTCCGGTAGCCGATCGCCGCGGTGGATTGCGTGTTGAAGAAGTACGCCTTGGACGAGTGCATGGTGAACGGTGCCAGAGGGTCGTCTTCGGTGCGGCCGACGAGTTCGGCCACCCTGTCGATTCGGTCGGGCTGTGGCCCGGTGTTCTGCGGCAGGACCAGGACGAAGCCGGTCGCGGCGAGCAGGACGAAGCCCGCACCAGGATGGTGTGCATGGTAGGTGGTGTTCGCGATGGCCAGTATCAGCACCGAGGCCGTGACATGCGGTAACGTGATCGGGCGGCGTAGGTGCAGTCCGCGGGCCACGAACAGTCCGGACAGTGCGAGAGCGACGAACCACGAATGGCCGACGACGGTGTGGGGGGTGATGTCGGCTTCGTAGACCAGGACCACGTCGGTCAGCAGGATCGCGGTGATCACCACCGTGCGCGCTGCGGGTGCGGCGGTGAATGTGGCTTCACGGTAGCCGGTGAGTGCGCTACCTCGAGGCGCTCCCAAGGAATCCTCCCGGTAGCGGCGTTCCCCTTGTCTCGGCCGTCCTGTCATGGTGGTTCTCCCGAAGTTCTCCCCCGGCACCGTGCGGGATTCGCTCCGAGCGGTAGCCGAGGAGGCCGACTATCTCGAGGGCGTATCGGGACCGATACGTTGTCGCCGCAAAGACGCAGGCTATAAGACCGAAGCGACCGGTATCGATACGGCGCGCGGCTTCCTCACGAGAACAGGCACATCCGCGCCGGTGGCTCCGCAGCCGACACCTGGATGGACAATCGAAGTATAACGCTCGGCGGTGCCCCGTTTCGGCGTTTGCGGCCGTCACCACGATGGCGGCGAACGGTTGAGCACCGGTTCGTGCCTTTCAGAGCCCAATGTACGGGCGGGAACTCCCGCCGGAGCAGGCGATGGTTTCGCGACGATTGTCGGAATCGCATCCTGAACCCGGAGGCGGCGCGGCCCACGCGCAGCCCGAACCCTGTTGCCTGGTACGCGTTATGTCGGTTGCCGGGGGTGAGCACGGTGTACGTGGCGCACCGATGGTCAGGCTGTGGATTCCCGGTCGGGGCGCGACGAGTCGTTGCGGCGTGGTGCGTCTCTACCGTCCCCGGAGACAGATAGCCGTTCATGTAGGCCTACAATCGAGTAGTGGGGAATGGATGACCACCGAGGCCCTTCTCCACACTCCCTGGATGGGCACGCCCCGGTCGTCGACGTGGGCGAACGGCAGTCCGGCGGTGGTGAGCACCAGCAGGGCTGCGTCGCGGCGGCCGAATCGCCCGAACTCCATGGCGCCCAGGGCGTAGGGACCGACCCGGATGCCGGTGCGGCCGAGCGAGCGAGTGTGTATGGGGTGTCTCCTGCGTGGTCTTCGCGACCGGCGGTCCGCCGGTATGACGAGCCCGGGGTGCGACCGGGTCCGATCGCACCCCGGAGAAGTGGTGCAGGCAGGTCTCAGGCCTGGGCGTAGTCGGTGGCGACGTCGAGGATCCAGGTGATACCGAAGCGATCGGTCAGCATCCCGAAGGCGGGCGCCCACTGAGCCGGACCGAATTCTTCGATGACCGTGGCGCCGTCCGCAAGGTGTTCCCACAGGGCGCCGACCTCCTCGACGGTCTCGCCGCGGACAGACAGGAAGAACGGCTCCTCGGTAATGGTGGTGCCGTTCTCGCGGCGGGTGGTGGGCACGTCCTGTGTGACCGGAGTGTCCTCGCCGGGGACGTCGTAGGCCATGACCCGGAAGCCGTTGTAGGCGACGACCTGGCCGAACACCACCTTGGAGGCGTCGGGCAACTCGGCGGGCATCCCGAAATCCCCGTAGGTGGCGACAGTGGTCTGCCCACCGAACACCGACTGGTAGAACTCCAGGGCTGCACGAGCCTGGCCGTGGAAGTTCAGGTGGGCAACAGCGTTTACCGGCATGGTGATCCGTCCTTCACGAGTGGTTTCTCGCCGGAGATTTCCGGCGACGAAAGCCACCCTGGCACCAGTACCGGCCAGGGAACGTCCGCTACTCATGGCAGGCTGGCCACTATGCCGACCGCCTCGTCGACGGCGACCTCCCGCCGCCTCCTCTCGCTGCTGTCCTTGCTGCAGGCTCGCTGTGACTGGCCGGGCGGTCTGCTCGCCCAGCGGCTGGGTGTCAGTGAACGCACGGTGCGTCGCGACGTCGATCGCCTGCGCGAGCTCGGTTACCCCGTCCGGGCGGTCAAGGGACCCGAGGGTGGTTACCGACTCGGAGCAGGCAGCGAACTGCCACCGCTGCTGTTCGACGACGAGCAGGCGGTCGCGCTCGCCGTGGCGTTGCGGAACGCGGTCGGAACGGGCGCGGGTATCGAAGAGGCCGCCGCACGAGCCCTGGCGACCGTACGCCAGGTTCTGCCTTCCCGCGCGCGGCAGCGCGTCGACGCCTTCGAGATCACCGCGGTCGGATCGGCCGGGCGCGGGGCCGATCCGCGAGTCGACACCCACGTCCTGCTCGCACTGAGCGCTGCCATCCGATCCCGAGAGGAAGTACGGTTCGACTACCGGTCGCCGACACAGCCGGACGAGACCGGTCCGCGGCCACCTCGCCGGGTACAGCCCCACCACCTCGTGGTCCGGAGTGGACGCTGGTACCTCATCGGCTGGTGCCCGGAACGTGGGGACTGGCGGGTCTACCGCGCCGACCGAATGACGCTTCGAGTGCCCAACGGGCCGCGCTTCACACCCCGGCAGGTGCCAGGTGGCGATATCGCCGATTTCCTCTCCGCCCGATTCAAAGGCTCCGACAGCGCGAATACCTGGCCGTGCCGCGGCGAGGTGATCCTCCACCTCCCCCTCACACAGGTGGTCCCATTCGTCGGCGACGGTGTCGCCGAGGAACTCGGCCCTGCCCGAACCGGTCTTCTGATCGGTTCCTGGTCCTGGGCTGCACTCGCGGCGACACTGGCACGCTTCGACACCGAGATAGAGGTCATTCGCCCGCCTCAACTGCGGGACGCCTTCGCCGATCTGTCCCGTCGTGCAGGGCGCGCCGCAGGTCTCGCCTGACCCCGTTCCCCACTTCGATGTGCCCGCTGGGGGCACATCGGCGTTCTACAAGCCGAGGCGGCGCCACACGAAGACCGAGCCGCTCTGCCCCGTAAGTACGAACGGGCTCACGCCGCTACCAAACCGGTGGCGTGACCATCACATCCGGCCCATCCGGAAATCGGGGCACTCTCGCGCTCCTGGAACCGTGCCCGCACCTGGCGGCATCGTGGCGTGAGTGGGGACCCTGTTCCAACAGTTGAAGACGAATTCTGGGGTGCGAAGGGCCGGCCTGCTGCCGCCGACAGTGTGGTCGCGTCCGAAACGTAGGGCGCCACCGAGGCTACGGTACCGACTTCGGCCGGGTACCAGATCTGTGCCATCGGCTCGCGGTGCGCCGTGGATCTGGGGTCGAAGATTTCCCGCCGATCGGCATCGCGTCAGCGGTAAGTGACAGTGCCGACTATGTACGGTCCCTCAGGATCCGGGAATCGGAAGAGGAACGGCAACCGGCGCTGCCGCCGAGGCCACGACCAGGAGGATGCCGATACCCATTCCGATCGCCTGCTCTGTGGCAAACGATTGCCTGCTTCCTGGCCCCGGCCTCGTTCTCGGCCCTCGGCCGTGCCGAACCTGGCCTCGAAGACCATGCTTTCGATTTGTTCCGATGCAGCGGCACCAACGCCGCTCGCGACGAGCCGGCAGCGACCGCGCATAACAACAGATACATGGACAAGGGGCCGGTGCGCTTGGGGTGTGCTCGGGGATTGGGTGCCGAAAGGGCGGTCAATGGCAGCACGTTCGTCGAGACATCGGCGCGGCCGCGCCGTCGTCAGTGGTGGTGATCCGAACCGACAGTGTGCATACCGCCGAAAGGTGTGCCGACACCGTTGTAACGCAGTTGCAGCATCATCCCCTGGTGGGCGTGTGGCAGGTTGTGGCAATGGTTCATCCAAATGCCCGGGTTTGTGGCCCGGAACGCGACTTCCCACACCTGGCCTGGACGAACGTCGAAGGTGTCGACCCACAACGGGCTGCCCGACGATGGCATTCCATCCCGGGAAAGGATCAGCACCGGATGGCCGTGTAGATGCCAGGGGTGGGTCTCCAGACTCTGGTTGACCACGGTGAACCGCACGATGTCGCCTTCCACGACAAGCTGATCAGGGATCGAGGGGTGCCCGCGCCCGTTGACGGTGTGCGCGTAGGCCGGTGCTCCGTCCACCATGGCCAATCCTCGGTCGAGCACCAGGGTGAAGTGCCGGTCCGGGGCGGTGGTGCGCAGCGTGACGGGGACCGGGGTTCCATACGTCAGCAGGTCGAGCTCGGGCCATTGTGCGGTGTCCTGTGTGGGCGGCTCACCGTCGGGAGCGCCGACCTCGGGACGCAACCGCACGGCGGGGTCGTGGTGGTCATCGAGAGTCAACATCACGGATGTGTTCGGCATGACGAACACGAGGTCATAGCGCCCGGCCGCGGGCAGACGCAGCCCGGTCCGATCGACCTCGTCGGGCTGCTCGAGGTCGCGACCGTCGACGGCCACCACCTGGAACGAGGTGCCCACCAGAGCGAACCGGTGCGGATCTGAATCGGTGTTGACCAATCGAAGCCGTACCGTGGTGCCCGCGGATGCGACGTGTTCGGCGCCACCCGCGATCGTGGCGGTGCCGTCGAAGGTGTGTACGAGCAGAGTCAGATCCAGCTGTTCTGCGTGGGATTGCTCGCGCGGTTTCACGACAAGGGCGCCGTAGAGTCCCCGGCGTACGCCGATGTGCGATGCGTGATGGGTGTGATACCAGTAGGTTCCCACCTGATCTGCACGGAACCGGTATACGAACTCGCCGCCGGGCCTCACGATGTCCTGGGTCACGCCCGCCGCGCCGTCCTCCCCACACGGCACGTCGTAGCCGTCCCAGTGCAGGGTCACTCCGTCGCCGATATCGTGGTTGACCAGTTTGACCTCGACGAGATCCCCCTGAGTTACCGCGATCGGAGGACCGGGCACCGTGCCGTCGAAGGTCCATGCCTCGATATCTCGTCCAGATTCCAAGCGCACGGTGGCTTTCCGCGCGATCAATATGCGTTCGCGCCGGATGCTGCCGGGCGCCGGGGTGTCGGCGCCCCGTAGATCGGTCACCGATACGGTCGCGTGCGACGCCGAGTCGGGACCACCTCCGCCGGTCACCGACGCGGCGGGCCGCGCCGACAGGCCGATGCCGGAACCGGCTGCACCGACCACAAGGACACCACCGGCAATGCCGAGGAAGCGACGGCGCGAAACCTCCCGCAGGTCCGGGCCGGTGTCCTGTTTCCGGGTTGTGTTCGCCTTCGGTGTCGCGAGCACTCGCCCGGTCAGCAGCGCACCCGTGAACACCAGCGCGATCGTGATCAGCGCAGTGCCAAGGGTCAGGGGGTAGCCGACGAGAAAGGTCACCATAAAACCCGCCAATGCGGCGTACGCGGCAGTGAGCAGTGCAATCGCGCCTACCACATCGATGTTCTGCGGTTGTCGGGCACCGATGGCCTGCGTGAGCAGTCGTGGTCCGGCGATCACCGCGGCGGCCGGTACGGCCACCGCGAGCATCGGCAGCCCGAGCAGTACTTTCTCCTGGACGAACCACCAGCCCCGCCCGGCCAGCACTGTCACCGACGCAATCCTTGTCAACGTCAACAGCAACGCGATGGTTAGAAGGGCAAGAGCGCTCCTGGCACGCCGCAGCAACATGGTGATGCCTGTCGCGAACCACGCTATGACGCTCAACAACGCAATGGCATGGTCCAGGATGATCCAACCGACCGTTGTCATGATGCCGTGCGGGCGGGTCGGTCCGGTTGTCGCAGCATCCGCCGCGATTGCCGCACGACCATCCCGAGGACGCCGATTATGACCAGCCCGTTTACCGCGTGTAAACCGAATACGAAATGTCCGGCGCTCGAGCCGTCATCGGCCAATCCGGCGACTTCTCGGATCACCGACTGAAGAACCACCAACCCGGCGACGAGGCCCGTCGACCCGACGAGCCGTCCTGGCATCCAGGCAATGGCGGCCGTGATCGTGAGCACGACCGAGAAGAGGAGAATCGCGTTTCCGAGCGCGCGATGCAGATGGAAGGATTCCTCGTTGGGCGCGGTGTCGAACGCGCCACTGGCGGCCAGATAGAACTGTGTGACGACGGCGAGCAGCAACAGAGTTGCCAGACCGGCGAAGACTCTTTTCATGCCATGAATCGTGGCGTCGATCAGGCCTGGTCCGCTTCCGACAACAGGTGATGGTGTCTACGCCGAAGTGCGCAGCGATATCGCGGTCGGCTACGTCGATCGCCGTAGTCGACCGCGCGCCCTGCGGGAGCGCAAGCCCCCGCGGATGCCGTACTGTCACGGCATGGTTCTGAGGGCGGTGTCACGCCGGCTGTCTGCCCGGTTTTCGCGACGGCCTGCCTGGTTCTCGGACGTCCTGCTGGCGCTGTTCGTCACCGTGATCCAGGTTCAGAGTGCCGCGATCCCGATGCCGCTCGAGCCGGTCTCGAAACCGGTGTCAGGCTTCGGATATGTTCTGTTGATCGTGAGTGGCACGGTCACTGTCGCCCGCCGCCGGTGGCCTGTTCCGGTGTTCACGGTCACCGCGTCGGCGAGTCTGGTCTATTTCGGTTTCGACTTCCCCGATCGGCTTTCCTACCTCGGGCTCTTTGTCGCTCTGTACACTCTGGCCGCCTATGGCGACGGTCGCCGATCGCTGGCGATCGCCGGTGTGGAACTACCGTCCTTGCTCTCGGCTGGCTGATCGCCGCGGCAGACATCGAGCCGCGCGTGGCCATCGGCTGGGTGTTCTTCCGGATCGGCGCGTCGGTGATCAGCACGGCGCTGGGCGAGTCCGTCCGATCTCGCCGGGTCATCGCCGCCGATGCGCAGGAGCGGGCAGAACTGGCGGAACGGTCCCGTGAGGAGGAAGCCAAGGCGCGGGTCGACGCCGAACGACTGCGGATCGCCCGCGAAGTCCATGACACCGTCGCCCATGCGATCGCCATCATCAATGTGCAGGCCGGTGTCACCGCACATGTGCTCGACAAGCGACCGGAACAGGCCCGCGAAGCGCTGCGCGCTATCGAGCAGACCAGTTCGCAGGCACTGAGCGAGATGCGCGCCATCCTCGGTGTCCTGCGCGAGGGCGACGAACGTGAACCCCACCCTGGACTCGATCAGATTCGCGAGCTCACCGGCAAGGCCCGTGACGCCGGCCTCGACATCGCTATCGAGCAGTCCGCGCCGGTACCCTCGCTACCGAGCACGGTAGGCAGCGCCGCGTACCGTATCGTGCAGGAATCGATCACCAACGTGATCCGCCATGTCGGCCCGACCCGGGTGACGGTGACGCTCGAACCCGGCATTGATGTCTTGCACGTACGGGTGACCGATGAAGGTCGCCGCGACTCCACCCGCGCCCCGGCTCCGACGGGCAGCTCGCCCACCACAGGCCGCGGCATCATCGGAATGCGTGAACGTTGCCAGTTGCTCGGCGGTGAACTCGACGCAGAGCCGCGTCCCGATGGCGGGTTCGAGGTCGCGGCTCGCCTGCCACTCGCTCCGATCGGGTCGCGCTTGTGAACATCACGCCGCCGATCAGGGTGCTGCTCGCCGACGACGAACGTCTGGTCCGTTCCGGCTTCAAAGTTTTGCTCGACCTGGAAGACGACATCACGGTGGTCGGTGAGGCCACCACTGGCGCGGAAGCTGTCGAACTCGCGCGCGCCACGCGCCCCGATATCGTCCTCATGGATATCCGCATGCCACGGCTGGATGGAATACGCGCTACCGCTCAGATCGCAGAGTCCCGCGGGTTGCAGCAGGTCAAGGTTCTCATCCTCACCACCTACGACACCGATGAGAATGTTTTCGAGGCCTTGCAGGCAGGCGCGAGCGGATTCCTGCTCGAGGACGCAGGACCTGCCGAACTCTTGCACGCCATCCGCGTGATCGCCGCGGGCGACGCCCTGCTGGCCCCCCGGATCACCCGCCGCCTCATCAGCCAGTTCACCACGCAGCGCAGGGCCGCCAAGTCTGCTGAGGACCGGCTCGCGGTGTTGACCGACCGCGAGCGTGAAGTGCTGGCACTGGTGGGTCAAGGGATGAGTAACGAGGAGATCGGTGCCGCGCTGTTCCTGAGCCCGGCCACCGCACGCACACATGTCAGCCGCGCGATGGTGAAATTGGGCGCGCGCGACCGCGCGCAGCTGGTCGTAATCGCTTACCAGACCGGGCTGAGCCATTTCACTCCGTAGTGCCGGGCAGCTCATCTTCCCAGCGAAATCCACAACCTCGAGCACGAGGAGCTCGGCGCACACAAAAGCACACGTATCCCTGAGATAGGGCGTGGTGCCCGGAGTGAAACTTTCGAAACGCAGATGAGGACTTGCGCCCCGTCGTTCAGCGCGCTACAGATTTCACTGCCTCGGTAGCTGCTCGTCTTTGACGATCATCTCATCGAGGATCTTCTGACAGGTTCCATCGGCAGTCCACATCCGAAGCCGCTCGTGCGCGGTCTTCCACGGCCCGTACCGTTCGGGCAGGTCACACACGGAGCGCCGGTGCGGAGTTTCCACAAAATCACGTTGATCACTTGCCGGTGAGCACGCCACCGCCGGCTATGACCGGACACCGGCGGCATGGGCTCGATCCGAGCCCATGCCCGGTCTGTCAACTCACCATGACCAACCACGACCTACAGCTGATACCAACCATCACAATGAATTACAGGACAGGTCCTGGCCGATTCGGCTCGAAAGCCACTGCGGTTTCCTCCTTC
>NZ_BAFU01000035.1 GCF_000308495.1 Nocardia brevicatena NBRC 12119
CCTCGATCAGCAGCAGTTCGCGGACCTTCTCGGTGTAGCCGGGGCGACTAACAGCAACCGGGAGATCGGAAGTGCCAAGCCCCGCTTGGAGGGTTTGGTGAGGTTGTGTCGGGAGGGTGGGGTTCCGCCGGAGGTGGTGCAGGCGGCGGTGCAGCGTTATGGGTGGGGTGATCACCGTTCGGAGGGGTTGTATCGGGTGGATTTGTTGGATCAGCCCTTTGTCGGTCCGAAGGAGGACGAGCCGATCCGTGGGTGGTTGCGGGGTGTGCGTTATCGCCTCGGCCTCGATCAGCAGCAGCTCGGGGACCTTCTCGGTGTACACCGGACAACTGTCAGCGGGTGGGAGACCGGCCGTACCGAGCCCAGCTTCGATGCGTTGGTGAGGTTGTGTCGGGAGGGTGGGGTTCCGCCGGAGGTGGTGCAGGCGGCGGTGCAGCGTTATGGGCTGGGTCATCACCGCTCGGAAGAGTTGTATCGGGTGGATTTGGTGGATCAGCCCTTTGTCGGCCCGGAGGATTCCGATTCGTTCGGTGAGTGGTTGCGGGGTGTGCGTTACCGTCTCCGTCTCGAGCAGCAGCAGTTCGGGGAGCTTCTCGGTGTAGCTCAGGGGACTGTCAGCAACTGGGAGGCCGATATCGGTAAGCCTCACACCGGTAGTATGCGGGCGCTGCGGGACAAGGCCAGGGTGCCGAACGAGTTCGTGCGTGCGGCGCTCGAGAAATTCACCGGAGATCCATCCGTTCAGCAGGACCCACCGGAAATGCAGGCGATGAAGTGGGAACTCTTCGCCACCGTCCCGGGATCGGAGGACGAAAAGGACCTGCGGAGGAGGATTCTCGAAGAGTACCGGTATATCGATACGAACGGGCGGGTCAGAAACCTCGACTATATCGTGAACAGTTCGAGCTCGAACGAGCATACGTCCACCTGGACGCACCATGAGCGTGAGGACCTCAGGAATACGGTCCATGAGGCCGTGCTCAGGGCGATATCCAGGCACAATCCGGCCTATGGTCGGTTGTCCACCTTCGCCTGGGCGACGGCTCGCGGTACGGTGAGGGAAGCAGTCTTCGAACGGGCCTCTCGCGGATTGTCCAGGCAGGAGTCGCGGGAGGTGCTGAAGGTTCGACGGGAATTCGAGCGTCGCAAGCAGTCGGGCCAGGCCGTGGATGCCGCTACATTGGCCCACGCGATGGACCTGCCCGTGGACCGGGTCGAGGCCGCGCTCGCCGATATCGAGCGGGAGTCGACGCTATCATTGGACGCGTCGTTCCCCGGGGAGGACGGCGATGGCCCCGGTCTCGATATCGAGGACACCTCTCGGCCCAAGGCCATTTTGGCCGACCAGCCCACGATGGATTCCCTCGAAGAGGCGATGTCCGCCCGTCACTCCGATCCGGGGAACGCGATGTTTGTGGTGCAGTGCCTGATGCGTGGCGATTCCATAGCCCAGGCGACGATGGACCTGCGTGCGGAAACGAACCTGACCGCCGACGACGCGCAGGAGGTGGTGGCCGAGACCGTTGCCATCCTGCAGGAGTATTACGCCGACAAACGTCCCAGGACCACCGATGAGAGGGACGAGGACTAGGTAGGCGGCGCTCCGGGCGATGTCGGTCACCCGTCCGTGCAAGACTGTCGATGTGCGCTTGTATCGTGATCACGCCGTGGTGCTGCGCCAGCACAAGCTGGGCGAGGCGGACCGTATCGTCACGCTGCTCACCCGGAAGCACGGGCTGGTGCGGGCGGTCGCGAAGGGGGTCCGCCGCACTACATCGCGGTTCGGGGCGCGATTGGAACCTTTCGCTTATATCGACGTGCAGCTGCACCCGGGCCGGAACCTGGACACCATCACCCAGGTGCACACCGTGGAGGCGAACGCGGCGGGCATCATCGACGACTACGGCCGCTACACCGCCGCCTGCGCTGTCCTGGAGACCGCCGAACGGCTGGCCGGCGAGGAACGCGCCCCGGCGCCCCGGCTGCACACCCTCACCGCGGGCGCCCTGCGCGCCATCGCCGCCGGTCACCGCCCGCACGAGCTGATCCTGGACGCCTACCTGCTGCGCGCCATGGACTACGCCGGCTGGGCCCCCGCCCTGGACGAATGCGCCCGCTGCGCCACCCCCGGCCCACACCGCGCCTTTCATATCGCCGCGGGCGGCGCGGTCTGTGTGCACTGCCGTCCGCCCGGCGCGGCCACTCCCGCGCCCGAGGTGTTCGACCTGCTCTTGGCGCTGCGGCGCGGTGACTGGACCGGGGTCGAGCGGGTATCCGACCAGGTGCGGCGGCAGGCCGGCGGTCTGGTCGCGGCGCATCTGCAATGGCATCTGGAGCGGAAACTGCGCACCCTGCCGCTGCTCGAGCGCTCGAACCGGGAGCCCGCCGAGAACCCAGCGCCCGAGTCGGATACCGCGTTCCCGGTGGGGGCCGGGGCATAGGTCCGGCCGGTCGCACCGGCGAATTCCCACCGGCCCGTGGCGGGGCCGGCCGTATCGGGCAGGATGGGACAGGTGATCCCGCGTCGTGACTCTTTCGGTTCGGACGTCCTCCCGTCCGAGCGCCGCCGCACAGTTCGTCCGCCGTCATCGCATCCGTCCGGGGCGCGTCCGCCGCAGCTACCGCCCGAACTGGTTCCCAGGCATGTGGCGTTGGTGATGGACGGTAACGGCCGGTGGGCGCAGGAGCGGGGGCTGCCGCGTACCGCCGGGCACGAACGCGGCGAGGCCGTGCTCATGGACACCGTCGAGGGGTGTATCGAGATCGGTGTGAAGTGGTTGTCGGCGTACGCGTTCTCCACCGAGAACTGGCGGCGCAGCCCGGAGGAGGTGCGCTTCCTGATGGGCTTCAACCGGGATGTGATCCGCCGCCGCCGGGACGAGATGCACGAGATGGGGGTGCGGGTGCGCTGGGCCGGGCGGCGGCCGCGGCTGTGGCGCAGCGTGATCAAGGAGTTGGAGACCGCGCAGGAACTCACCAAGGACAACACCGTCATGACGCTCACCATGTGCGTCAACTACGGTGGGCGCGCCGAGATCGCCGACGCGGCACGCGAGATCGGTCGTCGGGTGGCGGCGGGGGAGCTGGACCCGGAGAAGATCACCGAGGCCACGGTCGCCCGGTTCCTCGATGAACCGGATATGCCGGATGTGGACCTGTTCCTGCGTCCGTCCGGCGAGTTCCGCAGCTCGAACTTCCTTATCTGGCAGTCGGCCTACGCCGAATATGTCTACCAGGACACGCTGTTCCCCGATTTCGACCGGCGCAATCTGTGGGACGCCTGTCTGGCCTACGCTCGGCGCGACCGGCGGTTCGGGGGTATCAAATGAGCGAGCGGGACGCGGCCCTGGCCTCCGATCTGGAGTTGCAGGCCAGAGCGGGCGCCTCGTTGGCGCTCTACGACATCGATGTGCGGGTCGACAACGACGGTTCGCTGCGGTTCGACTACGAGGGCGTGCTGTGTTCGCTGAGCGCCGTCACCCTCACTCCCGGGCTGGATGTGTTGACCCTGACCTGCGTGCTGGCCTGGGATCGCCCGCTCAAACCGCAGTTGCACAAACGGGTGGCCGAACGCAACAACTCGTTGCAGTTCGGTTCGATCGTGGTGATCGGACGCGACAGGCTCGCCGACGTCATCCTGCGCTACACCTTCCCGGGTGCGGGTCTGGACGATCAGGCCTTGAGTACCATGCTGCTGCTGGTGCTCTCGGGTGCCGCACGGGCACGCCAGGGTTTGCTGCCCTGACGCGCCGATGGCCGAGCGTTACGGGCGCCGGAGGTGGCCGAGCCGTGATTCGGCGGATCGGTTCGGTGGTGTCGCCGGTTGTGTGGGTCCGTAGGGAAACAGCGTCTCCACACCGCGGACCAGGGTTTTCGAGTCGAGGTCACCGATGATCAGGTGTTGCAGGATATAGCCCGGAAACAGCCCGAACAGCGCGGCGGCGACGGCATCGATATCGGCGTCGGCGGGTAGCCACCCGACTTCGCGCATCCGCTCGACATAGTCCCGCCATATTCCGCGGATACCGACCATCGTCCGTTTCACGTATACCGCGGCCTCGGAGTCGATCAGCCCCAGGGTCCAGGCCTGCGGCGCCAACCGCATCCGCCCCTCGGGCCCGCACTGCGCGTCGATCCAGGTGGTGGCGACGGTGACGACCTCGGCCGGGGGCGGTAGTGGGTCGCGGTGGATCACCTCGGACAGCACCTCGCGGATATCGGCCGACGCGTTCGAGGCCAGTTCGGCGACCAGTTCGTCCTTGCTCTTGAAGTAGCGGTACACCGCGCCCGCCGACAAACCCGATTCGGCGAAGACATCCTGCATGGATGTCTGGTGGAACCCCTTGCGTGAGAAGCAGCGCTGCGCCGCGTCGACAATCTGCCGGCGGCGGCGTGCCAGGTGTTCGTCACTGACTCGAGGCATGATCCCAAAATAAAACGAATATTCGTTCTTGACAACCATATCGGCCGATGCGACGGTGGACGCAACAAAAAGAACGAACCTCCGATTTTTCGGGAGAACGTCATGAAGCTCATTCAGCGCGCCGTGGCTTTCGGGCTCGCCGCCGCTCTCATCCAGGCGCTGATGCTGATCGCCTTCGCCTGGCCGGCCTCACACACCGCGCCGCGCGACCTACCCATCGCCGTCGGCGGTCCGCAGGCCGGCATGGTCGTAGAACGGCTCGAACAGCAAAGCCCCAGCGCGTTCGAGCCGACCGTGCTGCCCGACGAGACCGCGGCACGGGAGGCGATCACCGATCGTGAGGTCTACGGCGCGATTGTCACCGGCGGCGGTGCACCACGGCTGCTGGTGGCCTCGGGAGCGAGTCCGGTGGTCGCGCAGCAACTCACCCAGATCGGTCAGCGGCTGGCCGGCGCGCCCACAACGCCGGTCGAGGACGTCGTGGCCGCCGATCCCGACGACCCGCGCGGCGCCGGTTTCGGTGCCATGGCATTGCCGCTGGTCATGGCGGGCATTGCCGCGAGTGTGCTGTTGACCCTGATGGTCGGGTCGACGGCGGGTCGTCTCGTCGGCGCGCTCACCTTCGGGGTGGCCGGCGGTCTGCTGAGCATGGTGATCGTGCAGGGTTGGCTGTCCCTCATACCCGGCAACTATCTGACGCTGTCCGCGGTGGCCGGGTTGATCTCGTTCGCGGTCGCCGGTTCGATCGTGGGCCTGAGCAGCGTGATCGGGCGGGCCGGAATCGCCCTCGGGGCGCTGACCATGCTGTTGGTCGGAAACCCGTTCTCAGCCGCCACCTCGGCACCGGAACTGCTGCCGCGGCCGTGGGGCACCGTCGGCCAGCTCTTGCCGCCCGGTGCGGGCGCGACGCTGGTGCGGTCGGTGGCGTTCTTCGACGGCGCCCGTGCGGGTGGGCCGTTGCTGGTCCTGCTGGGGTGGGCCGCGGCCGGGTTGGTGCTGCTCGGGATCGGGATATTCCGCGAGCTGCGCTCGGGCCGCTCGGGCGAAGTGGCGGCGCCGGAGTCGGAGCCCGTCCCCGCCGCGGTGTGAATCGGAGGCCGCGCGGGGAGCCCTGGACACGGACCGAGGCCCCTACCTCGAGGTAGGGGCCTCGGTCCGTGTCTCGTCCGGAGGGATCAGTCACGCGAGCGGGTTTCGGCACAGGCGCTGCAGCTGCCGAAGATCTCCAGCGTATGGCTCACGTCGGTGAAACCGTGCCGGTCCGCGATGGACTCGGCCCAGGCCTCCACGGTGGGGCCCTCCACCTCGACCGTGCGTCCGCAGTGCCGGCACACCAGGTGATGGTGGTGCCCGGTGGAGCACTGCCGGTACATCGATTCCCCGGTGGAGGTGCGCAGTACGTCGACCATTCCGGCGTCCGCCATCGACTGCAGGGTGCGGTAGACGGTGGTCAGGCCGATCCCTTCGCCGCGGCGGCGTAGTTCGTCGTGTAGTTCCTGGGCGGAGCGGAAGCGGTCGATATCGTCGAGCAGCGCGGTGATGGCGCTGCGCTGTCGGGTACTGCGGATCCCCACCTTGTGTGCGGTGGCCGACTTGTCGGTGGCCATGGCTATAGAACCAATCACCCTTCTTCTTCGGCGTGTGCGACTGCGTCGACCACGATATGCGCCAGATGGTCGTCGACGAGTTCGTAGAGGACCTCCCGGCCCGAACGCTCGCCGTGCACCACCCCGGCCGATTTGAGAATCCGCAGGTGCTGGCTGACCAGCGGTTGTGTGACACCGAGGGCGTCGACCAATTCGTGCACACAGCGCGGCGACTCCCGCAGTTGTAGCACGATGGCGATGCGGACGGGGGCCGCGAGCGCTCGCAGCAGCTCACCGGCGTTCTCCAGCACGGTCCGCGACGGAATCGGGGCGGGGGCGGGAGAGCGGTAGGGGTTGTGCGGGGACGCGGCGGCCGTATCGGTTGTCATCAGAGCAAACTCCTTATTGGAAACCGATTCCATTTTGGTATGCACAGGTGCGCATGTCAAATATCGGCCCGGACCGCGGGTGTCGTGGTGCCGCTGTCAATTCGTTCGACACGGCTCGATAGGCTGTAACAGACCGCGTTTGTCTGCAGTGCAATGTATGCAATGCAGTGCAATGAAGCCGAGGTCGCGCACGCCCGCTCCGGGCAACCTCGGATTCCGACTCGTAGTGGATGGAGAAATCTCGCGTGGCACTCAAGTCGAAGGTGGACACCGTTGCCAACCTCGCCAAGCGCCGGGGGCTGGTGTACCCGTGCGGTGAGATCTACGGCGGTACCAAATCGGCGTGGGATTACGGGCCGCTGGGCGTGGAGCTCAAGGAGAACATCAAGAAGCAGTGGTGGCGTTCCGTGGTCACCGGCCGCGAGGACGTGGTGGGCCTGGACTCCTCGGTGATCCTGCCGCGCGAGGTGTGGGTGGCGTCAGGCCATGTGGAGACCTTTACCGATCCGCTGGTGGAATCGCTGCACACCCACAAGCGCTACCGCGCCGACCACCTACTCGAGGCCTACGAGGCCAAACACGGCCACCCGCCCGCGAACGGCCTCGCCGATATCAACGACCCGGAAACCGGCCGGCCCGGCAAGTGGACCGAGCCGCGCAACTTCTCCGGTCTGCTGAAGACCTTCCTCGGCCCCGTCGACGACGAGGAAGGCCTGCACTATCTGCGTCCGGAAACCGCGCAGGGCATCTTCGTCAACTTCGCCAATGTGATGACCACCGCGCGGAAGAAGCCGCCGTTCGGTATCGCCCAGATCGGCAAGAGCTTCCGCAACGAGATCACCCCCGGCAACTTCATCTTCCGCACCCGCGAGTTCGAGCAGATGGAGATGGAGTTCTTCGTCAAGCCCGGCGAGGACGCCGAATGGCACAAGTACTGGATCGACACCCGCTTCTCCTGGTACACCGACCTCGGTATCGACCCCGACAACCTGCGGCTGTACGACCACCCGAAGGAAAAACTGTCGCACTACTCGGCCGGCACCACCGATATCGAGTACCGCTTCGGCTTCCAGGGCGGCGAATGGGGTGAGCTGGAAGGCGTCGCCAACCGCACCGACTACGACCTGTCGACCCATTCCAAGCATTCCGGCATCGAGCTGAGCTACTACGACCAGACCACCGGCGAGCGCTATATCCCCTATGTCATCGAACCCGCGGCCGGTCTCACCCGCTCGCTGATGGCGTTCCTGGTCGACGCCTACGCCGAGGACGAGGCCCCCAATGCCAAGGGCGGTGTGGACACCCGCACCGTCTTGCGGCTGGACCGCCGACTGGCCCCGGTGAAGGCGGCCGTGCTGCCACTGTCCCGCAACGCCGATCTGACGCCGAAGGCGAAGGACCTCGCCGCGAAACTGCGCAACAACTGGAATGTCGAATTCGACGACGCCGGCGCGATCGGCCGCCGCTACCGGCGCCAGGACGAGATCGGTACCCCATTCTGCATCACGGTCGACTTCGACACCCTCGACGATCAGGCCGTCACGGTGCGCGAACGCGACTCCATGACGCAGGAACGCATCGCTCTCGACCAGGTCGAGGGGTACCTGGCGCAGCGCCTGCTCGGCTGCTGAGCCCGGTTACTCCGGCACGTCCCAGAAGGCGAGTTCATATCGCATGCCGGTGCGGAAGAGTTGCTCGGCGCGTTCGGGTTCGGTGACGGATTCGTCGAGCATCTGCGCGCAGCGCCGGGTGAGTTCGGCGAATCCGGGGTCGGCGTAGGTGTCGACCCACCGCCGGTAGCGCGGTTCGGTGGGCGGCTTCCGCACGAGCAGCGCCCCCAACGTCGAATAGCCCCACATGCACGGGTACAGCGCGGCCAGTCCGTCGGGGTAGAAGGCGGCCGCGTCGAGCAGGAATGCCGTATAGGCCGCGCACGGCTCGCCCTTGGTCGTGCCGGCCAGGTCGGCTCCGAACTCGGCGGCCAGACAGCGGTGCAGCGACAACTCGTCGTGATAGGTCGAATGCGCCAGATCGACCAGGTTCCCGAGGTGCCCGGCGGGTGCCTGCCAGGTCAGCCGGGCGAACACCCGCACATAGTCCAGTAGGAACAGATAGTCCTGTTCCAGCCATGACCGGAACACCGGCTCCGGCAGATCGCCGCGGGCGATACCGGCCACCGTCGGATGGTCGAGCTGTTCGAGGACCAAGGGGCGGCCGATGGCGTGCAGGTGCTCGGAGATATTCACGGCCTCAGTCTGGCGTATGGCCTTCCCCGATCCGATAGGTTGTCGGCCCGTAGGCTGCACAGCTCGCGCGAGCGACGATCATGATGAACGCGAAGGTAACCGTGATGTCGGACGGGGTCGATCCCGTGTCGCCACGCCCTTGCCGCGGCGTGCTTCGGCGCAGCCGACGATCCTGAGGGCAAGTCCGGCCATCCCGAACGGGAGGTCCGGAATCACCGCCCGTCGCCAGGCCGTCGGCCCGGCAACAGGTGATCGGTGCCGTATTCGGGGCGGCGGCCGTGATACCACACCGCCTACCTCCGCGGCTCGGTCGAGTCGAGAACGCGCGGTAAGCGGCATGAGCGGGTGCCGGGATGAACGACGGTGACACCTGCTCGGCCGAGTCGAGCCGAAGTCAGACCGGGGTGACGATCTGGATCAGGTTCCCGCAGGTGTCGTCGAAGACCGCCATGGTCACCGTGCCCGCGTCCATCGGCTCCTGTGTGAACGTCACCCCCAATCCGCGCAGCCGCTCGTATTCCGCCTGCATATCGGTGACCTGGAACGAGGCGGCCGGAATTCCGTCGGCGACCAGCTTTTCCTTGTACTGCTGGGCCGCGGGATGTGCGTCCGGTTCGAGCAGCAGTTCCGTGCCCTCGGGGTCCTCCGGGGAGACGACCGTCAGCCACCGGGCCCCGCCCGCCGGTTCGTCACGCTTCTTGATGAATCCGAGTACCTCGGTGTAGAAGTCGAGGGCCTTCTGCTGGTCGTCGACGAACACACTGGTGACATAGATTTTCATGGTGTTTGCCCTTTTCCGGTGATCGGCCACCGCTCGAAGATGGCGGCCAGGGGAGTGGTGTCGAGGTGGTGGAACTTGTACCGCCCCTGCTTGCGCGTCGTGATCAACCCGGCCTCCTCCAGCACCGTCAGATGCTGGGATATGGCCTGCCGGGTCAGGTTCAGCCGATGTCGACTCGTCAGGCGGACACAGATCTCGAACAGGGTTTGACCGTCGTGTTCGGTCAGTTCGTCGAGGATGGTGCGTCGGGTGGGATCGGCAAGGGCCTTGAAGATATCGCCCATGCGGCAACAATAGGCAAGTCGTGACTTGCCTGTCAATGAGGCGTGCCGAACGCGGCGCGGAACCTATCGATCAGAGCCGGCGGTCCCGATCCAGTGGCTCGTCGGCGAACTCGGGTGGCATTCGGTGCGCTGTTGTGGCAGCAGCGAATCGACGGAAGTGGTTGTGCCGTATCGCGCCGCAGGTGATGGCCGGTAGCCGAACCGTCGCCATCGCCCCGCCATGGTGGTGAAATCCGTGGTCATCTGTTGTCGACGGAAGCAGAATCGTTGCTCATGTTCGAGTTTCACGCAGAGTTGACCCCGATGGACGAGCACGACTGTCTGCTCGATGCGACCGCGGGACCCAACGGGGCGATGATCGCATTGTGGACGACCGCGGAGGGGGCAGCGGCGCTCACCGCGCGATACCAGGATTCGGGTGGGGCATCGTTCGCGCGCAGCAGCGCCGAGCGTCCGGTTTCGGCGCGGGTGGTGACCTACACACCGGAGGTGTGCGCCGTCGTCCCGATCGCGGAACTGAGGTCCGCGTTCCCGACGGTCCAGGCTTTGCCGGACGGTGCGGTGCTGGTGGTCGGGAGTCGGTGCCGTTGGTCACCGGAGGGCCCCGAGCACAACGCGGCCGTATACGGCCCGGATGGGGCGCTGATACGGACCGGTGTTCTCGGCGACGGTATCGAGCATGTCGCGGTATCGGACTCCGGTGATATCTGGGTCGGTTACTTCGATGAGGGCGTGTTCGGGAACTACGGGTGGGGCGGGCCGGGGCCCAAGCCGATCGGCAGTGCCGGCCTGGTTCGTTTCGATCGCTCGCTGCGACCGGTGTGGCGGCTCGACGACACCGACATGGCCGACTGCTACGCCCTCAATATCGACGGTGACACGGCCTGGGCCTACTACTACACGGAATTTCCGGTCGCTCGGATAGCGGGCGGCGACACGACGATCTGGGACAACCCGGAGGGCGTCGCCGGCGCCAAAGCCGTGGCCGTGGCCGTGGCCGTGGCCGAGGACCGAGTCGCGCTGTACGGCGGATACGGGCGCGACGGGAAACGCCTGGTGCTCGGTCGGCTCGGCGACGGTCGGTTCCACGTCGAGCAGACGGGTCGACTCGACTTCCCCCACCTTCACGAGCCGGACCACATCGGTTTGTACGGTAGAGGCGACACTCTGCACCTGGTCGCCGACCAGCATTGGTACCGGGCCCGCTCGCTCGGATGAACAGCGGATATACGGTTAGATCGACCCACGCGACACAACCCTCGGCGGCCCTTGCCCAACCCACGGCTCGAATCGCCGCCTTCCGTCATATGAGAGGCCGAGGTGTCCTCTCAGGGTCGGTGATCTCGAGTGAGGGAACTCCGGCGGCCATGCGGTGTTCGGTGTACTGCCGGGGTAGGCGACAAGGGCGCGTAGTGGAGCGTGCGGCGGCATAGCGGTGCCGGAAGGCATCGGCCTCAGCGGTGCGCAGAGTGCGGGCGACGGCGTGGAGAGGGCCGGTTCGGCGAGTAGGCGAGGCGAATCAACCGGGCCTTCGAGAAGGTCTTCGATGTCGGTTCTCTCGTGCCTGCCCGGTTCAGAACCGCCCACCCCGGCTGATCCGGCGCGAGCCGGACGACCCGCCGAATGACGGTGCGCCGAAGCCGCCGTAGTGGCCACCAGTGGTGGTACCGCCCAGCATGCCCCTGATGAGGATGCCGCCGAGGACCGCGCCGGTCTGGACCGTGCCGGGCGGCATATCCCGGCCCTCCCAGGCGCCCACGCTGGTCTGCGCCTCCTCCAGTGCCTGTCCGCCGAGGTCGGCGGCCCGACACGCCACGGACAGGGCCTGATTCGGGTCGCTGTCGTATAGCCGCCGCGCCTCGTCGAGATGGCGCTGTGCCTCGGACAGCCGGGTGCGTGCCGTGGCATCGACAGCGCCGCGGCGGGGGTCGATGTAGTCGGCGGCGAACCGGATCCGCGCGGCCGCGTTGGTGAGGGCCTGGTCGAGCCTGCGGCGCAGGTCCTCGGCCGCCAGTCGGCGATCCGAGGCGACGGTGAGAGCACGGTCGAGTTCGGAGTCGGCGGCGACCGCGTCGTGGAACACACCCAACGGGTCGGAACCCGCGCGGGTATCGGCGGCTGCCAGCACCCGCCGCGCCGAGGAGACGGCCGTGTCGAGTTCGGGACCGCCGTAGTCGCCGAGTTCCGCCGCGTCGGCCAGATCGGTGTGCAGCTCCGCCAGCACTCCCGGCAACCCGTCGCGGGCCTGCCGGATATTCGCGGCCGCGTTCAGGACCGCGTCGAGCAGGGTGCGGGCCTGCGCGATCGCCGCTTCGGCCTCCCGAATGGCCGCGATCGCGCCGCCCTGTTCGCCGACCGGGCGGCGGAGCGCGGCGCGCCCGGAGCCGATACTGCTCTCGGCGAACACGGTCCGCTCCCGCGCCATGGCGACATTGTCCCGCACCGAGGCCAGTACCTCCGGCGGATAGGTTTCGCCGAGCCGGGTCAGTTCCGCCTCCGCGTCCGGGACATGTCCGGTCACATCGACCAGGTCGCGGGTCAGGGCGTCCAAGCGGTCGCCGGCGTTGATGAGCAGATTCCGCATGGCGTCGAATTCGGCGACTCGCGCGTCGAGTTCGCGGTCGGCGCGGCTGAGGGTGTCGATCAGCTCCAGCAGCAGAACGCGTTGTTCGTCCGGGGTCTCGGGAATCGCGTCGTCGAGCCGCTGCCGGATGGAGAAGGCACGCGCGGTGGCCGCTCTCGCGTTATCCAGGGCGGTGCGGAACGGCAAGGTGGCGGTTTCGCCGAACTCCCCGACCGCCAACTCCAGTTCCTCGGCGCTGCCGCGTACTGCGTTGTCCACATCCACCAGCATTTCCCGGGAACGGGCATGCAGCGTGTGCAGCGACAACGCGCTCAGCGCCCGGGTATCGCCGGGTTCGATCTCGCGCGCCCGTGCCAACTCGTCCCGTTCGCGATCACGCCGCCGTTTCCGCGAATACAGCATCAGCGCGCCGAGCACCACCACGATCACCGCCGCGACCACCAGCACCGCCACCATGTTCACACCGCCCCCCGACGCCGCCGCCCCGATCCCCTCCGCGGCCGCCACCCCCGCATCCGCCCACCGGTCGGCCCGCAACGCGGGTTCGATATCCGTCGTGAGCACCGAGTCCAGCTCCGAATCGGACACGCCCCTCGGCAATTCCCCGTCGAAGGCGTACTCCCGGGTCGTGACGGCCACCGCCAGCAGGAGGTCCCGCTTCCCGAACCCCGACAGGCGAGCCGTCCGCCCCGCCCACTGCTGCGGGGCGAGCCCCGCGAAGTCCCGCACGTAATACACCCACAGCCGTACCTGGTGCTCGGTGAACAGCTTGTCCACCGCCGTGCGCACCCGGGCGTATCCGGCACCGTCGAGCACGTCCGCCGTGTCCACCACATAGGTGTCCATCCGGGTGGGCGGCTCGGCCGTGGAGACAGGCGGCCCGATCAGCAGTGCGCCCAGGAGAAGGAGACCGGTAAGGAACCCGACCGGCCGGTGGACACGGCGATACGGCAGCGTCATGAACCGAATCTATCGCGTGGGAGCCTGCCTGCCGCGTCACTCGATAGAGTCGACACGTGATCACCATCGACACCCCCTACACCGGCCACGTCTCACCGGGCTCCGCGCCGCAATGCCTCGACGTCCCCGGGACACGGGTGATAAAGATGGCGGTCGGCCCGATGAACAACAACACCTACCTGGTGCAATGCGCCGCGACCGGTGCCGCCCTGCTCATCGACGCCGCCAACGAAGCCGACCGGATCACCGAACTGATCGAACAGGAAACCCCCGGCCGCGTCGAGCTGATCGTCACCACCCACCAACACGCCGACCACTGGCAGGCCCTCGCCGCCGTCGCCGAGGCGACCGGTGCCCCCACCGCCGCCCACGCCCTCGACGCCGACCCGCTCCCCGTCGCCCCGGTCCGCACCCTCGCCGACGGCGACACCGTATCCGTCGGCGAGCTCACCTTCGATGTCATCCACTTGGTCGGCCACACACCGGGATCGGTCACTCTCGCCCTCACCGACAGCTCCGGCCGGGTCCACCTCTACACAGGGGACTGCCTCTTCCCGGGCGGTGTCGGAAAGACGTGGAAGCCGGAGGACTTCGACACCCTGTACGCCGACGTCACCACCAAACTGTTCGACCGGTACCCGGACGACACCGTCGTGTACCCGGGCCACGGCGACGACACCACGCTGGGTGTCGAGCGCCCGCACCTGGACGAGTGGCGCGAGCGCCGGTGGTGATGCTCATTCCAGGTCGATAACCGTTTTCACCTCGTCGCCGGAGTCGGTGAATTCCTCGGCGGCGCGGTCGAGCGGTGCCCGGCGGGTGATCAGCGATGTCGCCCACGACCGGTCGGCTCGGGCCAACACGTCGGCAGCGGCGCGGTAGTGCCGGACATTCGCGTTCACCGAACCGATCATGACATCGTTTTCCAGCACGATTTCGCGGTTGGGTGCACCGACGTCGACGCTGAGTGTCTGCCCCGCCGCGGATACGCCGGTCAGACAGGTGATGCCGTAGCGCCCGGTGCCGGCCATCGCCCCGGCGATCACGGCCTTCGCGCCGGTGGCCTCGACCACCACGTCCGGTTCGCATTCCTCGGTCACCTGCTCCAGATCCCCGTGGTGGTAGGTGGCGCCGAGTCCACGGACCAGATCCGGCTTCGGACCGTCGGTTACCTGGTCCAGGACGTGGACCTCTAGGCCCTTCTGTATTCCGATCATCGCCGCCAACAGTCCTACCGGACCGGCCCCGCTGACCAGGACGCGACGGGGTTCGAACCAGCTTCGCCGCCCCACGTATTCGATCTGCTCCCACGCCTTGGCCACCACACCCGTCGGTTCGAGTAGGACTCCGACATACCCCAGCCCGGGATCCACCCGCACCGCGTAGTCGGTTTCCACCGTCCACAGTTCACTGCCGTATCCGTCGAGCTCCTTGATGCCGCGTTCGCGGTAGCGGCTGTTGCGGCACATATCGAACTCGCCGTGCGCGCATGCCCCACACGGTTCGGGATCGGGCCGGCGCACCACCCCCACCACCAGATCCCCTTCGGCGAAGCCCGACCGGTGGGGGCCTGGACGACCCGGCCGAGGGATTCGTGCCCGAGCACCAGACGGTCGCTGCCCGGCGGGGCCGAGCCGTAGTCACCGTGGGCGATCTCCTTGTCCGTACCGCACACGCCGAGCGCGATACCCCGAACCAGTAGTTCGTCCCGGCCTGCTACCGCGTCGGGTACCTGCTCCACCCGCACCGAATCCCGTCGCCCCGGTCGCACTGTGATCGCCTGCATGCGCGGCGACTACCCGGCTCGTCGCGGACCATGCCGTGGGAACTGGTTCGCCGGGTTCTCAGGCCAGGTCGATGAGCTGCCGACGCAGCCAGGTCAGCGGGGTGACGCCGCCACCCACCTGGTACGACGGGTAGCTCTGGTGGATACCGGATTTGATGAAATCGTCGATCTGTTTCTTGCGTTCCTCGTAGGCGGTGCCGTTGAGCTGGTCGTGCAGCAGGCCGAGACCGCCCGCGGAGAGGACGTCGTTGAGGAGGACACCCGCCTGCTGCTGGTAGTTATCGAACTGGGCGGGGTCGGGATTGGAGATCTGGGCGAAGAAACCGGCGATGCGGGCGGCGAAATCCCCGGCGGGGGTGGAGCAGTACAGATCACCGATGGCGCAGAAGGTATAGGTTCGCGGACCGAGCCAGCCGAAGCCGCCGAGGCGGGGACCGCCGGCGCCGGCGCCCGGGACGGCCGGGCCGACCAGGTTGTCGGTGGGGGAGCGGCGCGGATCCGCGACGAGCCCGACCAGGGCGACCCGCTGCGGGGGTACCACGCCGAGACCGGTGCCGATCTCGGCGGCGAGGTCGCCGGCGGCGTCGGCGCCTTGGCTATAGCCCAATAACACGTAACGGGTTGCGCCGCAGCGCTGCGCCGTATCGGCGATCAGTGCGCGGGCACCGTCGATGGCTTCGTGCTTGGATCGGCCGTAGATCTCGCCCTCCCACGGGAACGCGGTCGCCGAATAGGCGACGTAGTCGGTTCGGGCGTTACCCGGCAGGTTGTCGGCGACCAGGGCGAGCATTCCCTTGCCGGGTTCGGCCTTCGAGGTCTCCCAGGTGCCGGGGATCACGACGACATGAAGGTCCGGGCAGGCCGCCGGGGCGGCGTGTGCGGTGGAAGCGACGACTCCCGGCAGTGCGACGGCGGCGAGTGCGGCCGCCAAGTGGACGGCGGTGTTCTTCCAGCGAGAAAACATTGTGTACTCCGTGTGTTCACCAAGCGGCCACAGCCCGTTGACCAGCTGTTTCGAGATGATCTACGCAGCTGACGGGGACGCTGTTTGCCGGCTCCAACGCGTTGAGTACATGGTGCGTGACAACAGGGTCCGGCGCCATATTTGTGTGGTCTGCCACTGTGTCGGCACTCGTATTCCGGGTATCCCAACGGGCCGCGGAAGACCGAGTTCGCTCGAGGTGGCCGATCCGAGGACAGGTATTCGTACTTCTCGACCGAAGCCGCGGCCCCGATTCACCGACCGCACGGTCGTAGAGCCGACACATTACGCGCCGGACTCGACCGGGCACGCGCACAGGGGTATTCGAGTGTTGACCGGGAACTCGGAAGAGCTGCGCTCGACCGCCGTCCCTGTTCCGTGCGCGTCCAGTAGTTTCCACCATGGCACTCGCACCGGCCTGACCGCTTGCGGCGCAGGCCGTTCCACGCCATCCGCGACGTCGCCGACCACCTGCGCGGCAGCCCAGGAGGTCGCCGCCATGGGGAGCGCTTCGACAACGACCGCGTCCTCACGGTGCCGGGTTCCACCGAGCACGTCGATCACCGTGGAGTTCGCGGTTGTCGCAGTCTACCGCCTGCGCCGCCGCGACGGTCTCCCGGACACGCCAGAACGAGCGTTCCGGGTGTGCGTGGCCTGCCCGGCTTCCCGTTTCCGGCCGGAACCGGCCTGCTCACCGCCCGTCTTGCGGGCGGCCGGCGAACGTGAACTGCGTTCGGAACGACCGCGCACGACGCCCACGAACTCCTCGACCGTCTCGGTTGTCGCCGCGGCGGGCCAGGCCAGCGCGATCCGCGTCGGCGCGGCATCGGAGACCGGTCGATACACCACATCGCGCCGGGCGTGCAGGCGGGCGATGGAGTGGGGAACGACAGCGGCGCCGACGCCTGCCGCCACCAGTTCGATCGTCATCGCGGCGTCATCGAGGTCGTCGGCGTCCTGCATCGGCTCATCGGCCAGATCGGGGGTGGTGACTTCGGTGAACAGCGAGATCGGATGCTCCTTGGGCACGACGACGACGGCCACCTCCTGATACAGCGGAATGACGCTGAGGCCCTCTCGATCGATCGGCAGGCGGACAAAGCACATGTCGACCCGGCCTGTGCGCAATGCCACCAGTTGGTCCGCTCCGGCCACGGGGATCGTCTCGAGCGGGACATCAGGGAACCGTTCTCGCCAGATCCGCTCCCATTTCGACACCGTGACACCGGGGACGAAGCCGACCCGCAACCCGGGATTCGTCTCGGAGGCAGGCTCGGAGCGGGCCGCGTCGGCTCGGGCCACGGCCTGTCGGGCTTCGATCAGCAGCTCGCGTCCGGCGTCGGTCAGCTGTGTCGGCCGCGCCCCGGGCACGAAAAGCGTCGTGCCCAGTTCCCGTTCCAGATCGATGACGGTACGGCTCAGCAGCCGGCGCGAGATGCGAAGATTTTCGGCTGCCCGCGTGAAATGCAGCTCCTCGGCGACGGCGACAAACCAGCGCAGTCGCGTTACCTCGATGGAATCGGCCCGGTTCATTGCACGCAGCGTATTGCACCTGCGTGGTGAGGCGGTACGGGCGGGCCGGATACGCTGTCGGAGTGAGTTCGGAGAAGAAACCGCAGATGCTGAAGCCGCTCACCGCGGCGAACAAGCTGGGCATTTACCTTCCGGCGGCCCCGGAGAGCTTCCGGAACTCACCGATTTCGCGGGATGAACTCGCCGCATTGCGCGCCAACCCGCCGGAATGGCTGGTCGAACTACGCCGCCGCGGACCGTTTCCGCGCGATATCGTCGCCCGCAAACTGGGCATCTCCAACAGCGGACTGGCCCGCGCGGGAGTGTCCGACGCGCTCACAGCCGACGAGATCGCCGCCTTGTCGGCCGATCCGCCGGACTGGCTGCTCCGGGAGCGGGAAAGCCATGCCGCGGTCCTGCGGAACAACGAGCGGATCGAAGCCGACCGGGAACGACGCCTGGCCGCGTCGAACCGGCCCGCCGGGAAACGTCGATAACCCTTTCGGTCGATGCCCGTACCCCTCGAAACACTCCTGCGAAGCGGCGCCGCACCGCAAGGGAAGAGAAGCGGATATCCGCCGGCTCGGCGGCGCTCCTCGGCGACCTGGTCGGACAACGGGTGATGGGTTCCTGGAGTTCGGTGACCCATAAGACGGTGTCCTCGTCCCAGGCCAGGATGACCTCCCGGGCGGCCCCGGCGCTGCGGTAGCCGCTGTCGGGGTCGACATGGTCGGGGGCGCAGCAGCCCCGGCGAGTCGTGGTGCCGCAGCATGCGCACCGATACCCGTCCGTGTCCGGCGAAGTCTCCGATACTCGACATGGCGGCTCCCGGTTTACGTCCTGACACGGTGTCAGGGTCAACGCCCGTGCGGCCCACGGTAAGAGTGTGTCGGCTCGCCGGTCGCGCGGTGTGGTCGAAATGCCGTCGCGACCGGCGGGTGCGGGGACGACACCGGGCCCGCCCGGGTGGGCGCTCGGGAGAAGCGCCGCAGGCGGACCCGACCCGAACAATGTCGTGCCTGGTCGGACGTGTGGGCTTCATGGTCGCGACAGGAGGCGGTCACGGATAACGATTCGATCGAGAACTCCCACCAGGGTGATCACGGTCGCGGGTGGGTCGAGGCGATTCCGGGTACTCACCACGGTCGTCCTCGCGCTCGGAAACCGGATTCGACCAGGGCGAATTCCTCTCCTCCCCGCCCTCTGTCCACCCGTCCCCGCCCCAACGAGGCGGCACGGCCGCATACGGATCTGCCGGCACACTCGACGACGTGAATTCGGCACCTCTGCGCACGCGCTCGGTATCGGTGACGGAATCCAGGGTGCCGCCGGGCGCCGGCGCCGGGATTCTGCGCTGGGGATGGCGGCTGCTCGTCGGGGCCGTACTGGTGGCGCTGGTACTTGTCGGGGGAACCGCGGTGCGGGTGTGGCAGGTGGCGCGGATCAACGACTACACCTCGGCGGACGCGATCGTGGTGTTGGGCGCGGCCCAGTATTCGGGGACCCCGTCGTCGGTGTTCGAGGCGCGGTTGGACCAGGCCTACAACCTGTTCGAGGCGGGGGTGTCGCCGCTGGTGATCACGGTGGGGGGGAAACAGGAAGGGGATCTGTACACCGAGGCCGCGTCCGGGAAGAACTACCTGATGGACCGAGGCATCCCCGAGCAGAACATTCACGCCGTGGAAACCGGCTCCGACACCCTGCGCAGCGTCGAGGCGGTGGCGGACGCGATGCGGGAACGCGGTTTGTCCTCGGCCGTGCTGGTGAGCGATCCGTGGCATTCGCTACGGACCCGCACCATGGCACGCGATGCCGGCCTCGACGCCTGGACCGCGCCCACCCGTACGGGCCCGGCCGTCTACACGCGGGAGTCGCAGCTGCACGGAATCACCCGGGAGACCGCCGCGCTGCTGTGGTACCAACTCACCCATTTCTCCGCGGATTTCGGGTACACCGCGCAGCAGTGATCCCCGCTCCGGATGAGCGCCGTGTCAACGGCGGATTTCCGCGACACCCCCGGGGCATGGACACGCGGTGTTCGGTTTTGCCGAGTGGCCGGCGTGGGCGCACCATCACCGCGTGATGTGGGATCAGGGTGATGTGGTGCGGATACTCGCACCGTCCGAGCAGCGCTTCGTGCGGCACGGAACCTACACCGGGCGCACTGTGTCGGTGATAGGTCGACTCGATATCGACGCCCTACGAATAGCGTTCGCGGCGTTACGTCAGGAGTATCCGATACTGGCCTGTCGGATCGGTATCGACGCCGCCGGACGTGGCCATCTGCTCAGACCTTCGCCCTTCGGGCCGTCCGGGCTGTGGGCCGGTTACGGCGACCCCGCGACCGTGCGTCTGCCGGCCGCTCAGCTGGACCCGGGGGAGCAGCTGGCATATCTCGACGTGGTGTGCTCGTCCCGTCCCCGGGCACGGGTGACCCTGTTCGTGCACCACGGCATCGCCGACGGCGGATTCTGTGTGGAACTGTTCGCGCGGCTGTGGGATCACTACACCAGCTGGATGGAGACCGGCACCGCGCATATCGTCCGACGCGCCTACCCGGAATCACCGGAACGGCATCTCGAACTGCGCGGAATCGCGCGCGGGGTGTGTTCGGGGCTCGAGCGGGTCGCCCACCCGCTGCCGGAGGGCTCGGCGGCTCCGTACCCCGCCGGCTCGGACGAGGGCGCCGCCGAACACGGCGAAACTCCCGCGGAGAACTCCCTCGTGCGCCCCCGCCGGCTCCTCTTCGACCGCGCCGGCACGAGCCGGATCGTCGAACAGAGCCGAGCGCATCGGCTCACGGTGAACGCGCTTCTCACCGCCGCCGTCCTGCGCGCGTACGCCTCGGTGACCGGGCCGGCCACGGCTCCGGTCCGCCTGGGCTGCCTCTACCCGGTGGATCTGCGGTCCCGGCTGACCCCGCCCGTGACTGTCGCGGCGGGCACCAATATGGGCGGGCTCGCCGCGTTCGCGGCCGATATCGACGAGTCGGTGAACCTGGTGGAGTTGGCGCAGCGGGTGGCGACGGTACTGCGTGACGATCTCGCCGACGGGGTCGTCGCACAGTCGGTACTGCATTTTCCCGACTATTTCGGCGCGGGGCGGCTCCATTCGCTGGCCGGTCATATCGCGATCACGAACACCGGTGTGGTGCCTGCCCTCCGAACCCCGGCCGGTCTGCGGATCACCGACTACGAGATCGTCTACCTGTCCGCACATCCGCGCCCGTCGCAGGGGGCGTCGGCGGCCGTCACGATCCTGTCCTACACCTTCGCCGGGCGGTTGGCCGTCGCCGTACTGGGCGGCCCCGAACCGGGACGGCTGCTCGACACCATCGCCGCGGAGCTCGGCGCCCCGGTCCGATGGGGCGAGCCGCCGATGGCGAGCAGCCCCATCGGGTAGCGGCGTCGGTTCGGTGACCCGTCACCCGGTGGTGTCCGTATGCGCGTCGTTCGGACACCACCGGGTGGCAGACTCGGTGCGGTGAGCTACACCGAGCACGACCGGGAACGCATGGTCCGGGAGGCCCCCAAAACCGCCGGGTTGGTCTCCAACGGCGCCGCCGGCAACGGGCATCGCAGCGACTTCGCACGTGACCGCGCCCGGGTGCTGCATTCGGCGGCGCTCCGCCGTCTCGCCGACAAAACCCAGGTCATGGGCCCGCGCGACGGCGACACCCCGCGCACCCGGCTCACCCATTCCCTGGAGGTCGCCCAGATCGGCCGCGGTATCGCCGAAGGCCTCGGCTGCGATCCGGACCTGGCCGAACTGGCCGGTCTCGCGCACGATATCGGCCACCCGCCCTACGGTCACAACGGCGAGAAGGCGCTGGATGCCTTCGCCGACCGTTACGGCGGTTTCGAGGGCAACGCCCAGAACCTGCGCATCCTCACCCGCCTCGAGCCGAAGGTACTCGACCCCGACGGTCACAGTGTGGGCCTGAACCTCACCCGCGCCGCACTCGACGCCACCGTCAAATACCCGTGGCAGCGCACCGGATCCGGCCCCAAGTTCGGCGCCTACGACGTGGACATCGACCGGCTGGCCTGGGTCCGCAAGGGCGCGCCGCCGCGCCGGCAGACCCTGGAATGCCAGATCATGGACTGGTCCGACGATGTCGCCTATTCGGTGCACGATGTGGAGGACGGCATCATCGCCGGGCGGATCGACCTGCGCGCCCTCGCCGACCCGGTGGAACGGATGGCGCTGGCCGAGCTCGGATACGGGCGCCATCCCGGGCTGTCGGTGGACGACCTGGTCGCCGCCGCGCACCGGCTGTGCGAACTGGCCGTGGTCACCGAGGTATTCGACTACGACGGCACCCTGGCCGGTTCGGTCGCGCTCAAACGGCTCACCAGCGAACTCGTCGGCCGTTTCGCCAATGCCGCGGTGGTGGCGACCCGGGAAGTGGCCGGGGCGAACCCGGTACGCCACGCCGCCGACATGACGGTGCCGCCGATAGCGGCGGCCGAGGTCGCGATCCTCAAAACGGTCGCGCTCCGCTACGTCATGTCCGACCCGGATCACAAACTCCGCCAGGCCGAACAACGCGCCCGCCTCACCGCGGTCGCCGAATATCTGCTGGCCACCGCCCCCGTCGGCCTGGATCCGCTGCTGATGCCCTGGTGGGATGCGGCCACCGACGATACCGAGCGGGTGCGGGTGATCGTCGACCAGATCGCCTCCTACACCGAGAGCCGCCTGGAACGGATCGCCGCGGCATTGCCCGGCTGACAGGCGCGTCGGGTCTCGGGATTAGACTCTCGAGAGTGCCCGGACGAATACCTGATCGCGATATCGCGGCGATCCGTGAACGCGTCCGGATCGAGGATGTGGTCGGCGAGTATGTCGCGCTCAAACGCGCCGGCGCCGACTCCATGAAGGGCCTGTGCCCGTTCCACGACGAGAAATCCCCGTCGTTCCACGTGCGGCCCAACCACGGCCTGTTCCACTGTTTCGGCTGCAGCGAGGGCGGCGATGTCTACGCCTTCCTGCAGAAGATCGAACACATCGGTTTCGTCGAGGCCGTCGAACAGCTCGCCGACCGGATCGGTTACCGCATCAACTACGAGGGCGGCGGCACTTCGGTGCAGCGCGACCGCGGCACTCGCGCCCGGCTCGTCGCCGCCAACGCCGCCGCGCACGAGTTCTATATGGCCCGCCTGCGCGAACCCGCCGCCGCCACGGCCCGCCGCTTCCTCACCGAACGGAACTTCGACGAGGCGGCCATGGCCCAATTCGGCTGCGGCTACGCCCCGGAGGGCTGGGACACGCTCACCAAACACCTGCTGGGCAAGGGATTCGAATTCAAGGAGCTCGAGGCGGCCGGGCTGTCCCGGCAGGGCCGCCGTGGCCCTATCGACCGGTTCCACCGCCGGCTGCTGTGGCCCATCCGCAACCTCGGCGGCGACGTCATCGGCTTCGGGGCCCGCAAACTCTTCGACGACGACACCATGCCGGGCAAGTACATCAACACCCCGGAAACCGTGCTGTACAAGAAATCCCAGGTGCTGTTCGGTCTGGACCACGCCAAACGGGAGATCGCCAAAACCAGGCAGGCGGTGGTGGTCGAGGGCTACACCGATGTCATGGCCATGCACCTGGCCGGGGTGAAAACCGCTGTCGCCGCATGCGGTACGGCCTTCGGTGACGAACACTTCGCGGTGTTGCGCCGCCTGCTCATGGACGACAACTTCTGGAGCGGCGAGATCATCTTCACCTTCGACGGTGACGCCGCCGGCCAGGCCGCCGCGCTGAAGGCGTTCCTCGGTGACCAGAAGGTTGCCGGGAAGACGTTCGTAGTGATCACCCCCGACGGCCAGGACCCGTGCGAGCTGCGGCAGCGTTCCGGCGACGCGGCGCTGCGCGATCTGGTGGCCCGCCGCGAGCCCCTGTTCGACTACGCGCTGCGCCGCGAAATCGCCAGACGCGAGGACAGTCGCACCCGGACCCTCAGCTATGAGAGCCAGGTGGAGGTCATGCAGTGGGCGCTGCCGATCGTCGCCCAGCTGCGCGACCACGGCCTGCGTAAACGCTACGCCACCCAGCTGGCCGAATGGACCGGCTGGCACGACCCGGCGATGGTGCACCGCCGGGTCACCGAGGAAGCCCGGCGGCTGCGCGGCGGCGCGGCAGGCCGGCCCGCCCGCGGCGGCTCCGGCGCGAAGAACGGCGACACGGAAATCGCCGACCATCCGGCGGCCCGGCCCGACCCCCGCGACCCCGCGCTGCTGTTCCAGCGGCAGGCCCTGGCCGCCGGCCTGCAGTATCCGTCGATCGCGGGCCCGGCCTTCGACGCCCTGGAAACCGACGCCTTCACCCATCCCGCCTACCGCACCGTGCGCACCCTCATGGCCGCGGCAGGCGGGGCCGCGGCGGGCCGTTCGGGCGCCGATTGGGTGAACGCCGTCGGCGACCAGGCCTCCGACCTCACCATCCGCGCCCTCATCTCCGAACTCGCCGGCGAACCGCTTCCGGTGAAGAGCACCGACGATATTCCCCGGTTCATCACCGGGGTCCTGGCCCGAGCCCAGGAAGCGCTGGTCGGCCGCCAGATCGCCGAACTGAAATCGAAACTGCACCGGGTATCGTCCACCGAACGGCCCGAGGAGTACATGGCGCTGTTCGGTGACCTGGTGGCATTGGAGCAGTACCGCAAGAGCCTGCTCGAACAGGCCATGGGCAATTACGGGGACTTCGTTGCCGGCGGTTAGGTCGCCGATTCGTCCTCCTGTCGGAATTCTTCTCGGGTCTGTCGATCCGGTACGGGCCCGTTCGTGTAGTGGGTGAGACCGGCGCCCGGCCGGTACGACAGAACACGGAGGAACCAGCGATGGCTCGCTATCTGCTCGGCATCTACCAGCCCGACACCGGTGAAGTGCCGGACGATCTGGACGACATCATGCGGAACCTGGAAGCGCTCAACGACGAGATGCGCGCCGCCGGTGTCTGGGTATTCGCCGCCGGCCTGCACCCGCCGGCCAGTGCCACCGTGGTGCATCCCGGCCCCGACACGCTCATCACCGACGGCCCGTATATCGAGGTCAGGAGCACATCGGCGGCTTCACCGTGATCGAGGTGGCTGATCTGGACGAGGCGCTGGCCTGGACGCGCAAACTGGTCACGGTGCTACGCGGCCTGGCGGTCGAGGTGCGGCCGATCGCGGAGGGCTGAGACGCGATGTCGCACGCACGGCCGGACGGTGGTGTCACCGACACCGCCATCCACGAGGTGTTCACCGAACACTACGGGCGGGCCGTCGCGAGCCTGATCCGCGTCTTCGGCGATATCGATATCGCCGAAGACGCGGTCCAGGACGCGTTCACCACGGCGATCCGCCGCTGGCCCGCCGACGGGATACCTCCGAGCCCACCGGGCTGGATCATCACCACCGCGCGCAACAGCGCCATCGACCGTCTCCGCCGCGAGGCCACCCGCGACGACCGGCACGCCCAGGCCGCACTCCTGCACACCCACCACGAACCGGCCGAACCCGCGGTAGTGCCCGACGACCGGCTCCGGTTGATCTTCACCTGCGCACATCCGGCCCTGGCGCCGGAGGCCCGCGTGGCACTGACACTGCGGCTGCTGGGCGGCACGAGCACCGCACAGCTGGCCCGCGCCTTTCTGACCTCGGAACCGGCCATGGCACAGCGCCTGGTCCGGGCCAAACGCAAGATCCGCCAGGCCCGTATCCCCTACCGGGTGCCGGACGCGGCCGAACTACCCGACCGGCTGCGCGGGGTCCTCGCCGTCATCTACCTGATCTTCACCGAGGGCCACACCACCGCCGACGGCGCCGAACTGACCCGCCCCGGCCTGTGCGCCGAGGCCATCCGCCTCGGCCGCGTCCTCGCCGCGCTCATGCCCGACGAACCGGAGGCCACCGGACTTCTGGCGCTCATGCTGCTCACCGACGCCCGCCGGGCCGGCCGCACCACCGAAGACGGTGCCCTGATCACATTGGCGAACCAGGACCGCACCCGATGGGACCGTGCCGCGATCGCGGAAGGACAGGCGCTGGTCCGGCAGTGTCTGCGCCGAAACCGACCGGGGCCCTATCAGATTCAGGCAGCGATCAACGCGGTCCACACCGATGCCCCGGACGTCGCGAGCACCGACTGGCAGCAGATCGCGCAGCTCTACGACCAGTTGATGGCCGTCGCGCCCGGTCCGATCGTCGCGCTCAACCGCGCGGTAGCGATCGCCGAACTGGATGGTCCCGCCGCCGGGCTCGCCCTGGTCGAAGAGCTCACGGTCCCGAGGTCCTATCACCTGTATCACGCGGTGCGAGCAGACCTGCTGTCCCGCTGTGGCCGCAACTCCGAAGCGGTCGCCGCCTATGACACCGCGATCGAAGCCGCCACCAACGCCGTGGAACGAGACCATCTACGCCGACGCCGCGAGGACGCCGCACGCCGATGAACCCGCACGGCCCCGTGGTGTGGCGCGGATCTCTCCTCAGCGACGCAGCTGGTCGTGAGGCACCATGATCGTGGTGCGCTCGTCGATCGGCTTCATCGGCTCGAGTTTCGGCTGGGTACTGAGCGAATCCGCCAGTTTCTGTCGCCCGACCTGCACCAGTTTGCGCGTCACCGGACTCGCCGCGACCGCGCGAGCACCCGCACTGATCTGCTCATAGCGCGCCCGCCCGGCCTTACTGCCCAGCACATAGCCGGCACCGACGGCGATGATCAACCGCAGCATCTGGTCGAGCTCCTCCCAATCGTGACGTGCGGACACCATCCTGCCCGACACCTACCACCCACGTCGATCCGCACCGCCGCAGAACCCCCGTTCAACCCTGGTATCTGCCCGGGTCGCACGCTTTCGACTACGCGATTTGGGAGCCCGACCACCCATACGCTAGAGTTTCTCCTCGGTCCGACCGGAACGGACGGGCCAGGGTAAGCGATCCCCTATAGCTCAATTGGCAGAGCAGCCGACTGTTAATCGGCAGGTTACTGGTTCGAGTCCAGTTGGGGGAGCACGAAAACAACCCCCTACCAGCGCAAACAGGTAGGGGGTTGACCTTTACCCGATGAATGTGCGTCCGAAAAATCCCGTACTTTCCCCGTACATTCAATCCCGTACTTTCCCGGACGCGTACCGATCGAGGACGCTGCGCACGTCCGGGCCATGCGTCCGACGCTCGACATAGTGCTGCTCGGTGGTCGACTGCCGAGCGTGCGAGAGTTGGTGTTGTGCTTCGGTCAGGCCGAGTTCGCCCGTGATCACGGTCGCCACCGTGCGCCGGAACGAATACGGCGTGACCCAATCGAGGCCGTCATGCCCCTTGAGCGCGGCCCGCAGCGATCGGCGCAGGTTCGCCAAGCTCATCCATCCGCCGTCGCGATTCGCGAACACCTGTCCATAGTCTCCAGACTGGCCGATCATCTCCGTGAGCGCAGCGACCGCGAGCGCGGGCAGCACCAGCGTATGATCCGGTGCTCCGCCCTTGCGTTCGTCCTGGCGGTGCACGGGCAGCGGATTGCCGTTCTCGTCCTCTGCCTGCCCGTGGTCGATGATCGTTCCCGTGAGCGTCATGGTCGGCGGATCGGCCAACAGATCGACCTCATAGCACCGCACGGCCAGCAGTTCATTCGGCCGGCACCCTGTCGACCCGAGAACGTCGACGACGGCGGGCAGTAGACGGCCCGGTTTCGGACCGTTCCGCCGCGGGCGGTCGCAGAATTCTCGGATTGCCGCGCGGATCGCGATGAACTCGGCGGGTGTCGCCGCGCGTGCGTCTGCCTTGTGCACCTGAACAGTCTCGTTTCGCGGATCGGGTTCACTTTGATCACGTCGTAGCGGACCGCCAGGGCGAACATGCCGACGAGGATTGTCCGCAACTGCTTACCGGACGTCGCCGATCGGGCGGACACGATCTTCAAGTGCGCTTCGCCGCGGCTGGTCGGGAATTCCCGAATGCGAAGCGCGCCGATCTGTTTCTCGGCGTTCCTTTCCCAGCCTCGGCGGTACTGGGTGGCCGACTGCCGCTTGATCTTCTTGGTGGCCAACCAGATGGCGAACAGTTCCGACAAGGTCGTTTTGTCGGTCACGAGCGCGGCCGCGGTGACGGGTGCGGATCGTGAGCGCAACTCTCGGAGTAGGTTCCGGCGTGCATCTTCTTCGCTGCGGCCGCTGCGCTCGACCTCGCGGCGCTTGCCGTCCTCATCGCGGATATACGTCGTCGCGGTGAACTTGCCTGGTTCGGCCTCGCGTACGGTGATCTTCCCCCACTCGCCGGGTTGCATCCGCTGTCTAGGCATCGGAGTGTCTTCCATGCGGCACGGTCGGCAGTTCGGTGCGAAACTCACCGACCACGCCCCCGTGCTGGCGGATCGCGGCGGCGAGATCATCGCGGCGGGGCGTCAACTCGTCGACCTTCTCCTGATACCGCCGGTCAATCTCGTCGGCGTTGTCGGGGTCGCGGCGGCTGTCCCGAATCGCTTGTACACGGATGGATTTCAGCTCTCGATCCAGATCACGGAGCATTCGCGACGCCCCGAGGAGATCGAATGTGTCGGGCACTTCCGGTGTCTTGTCGTCTGGGTGGCCCTCCATCCAGGTGGGGGGGAACCAATAGAGGCCGGCCAGCCAGTCCGCGGCATCAACGCTGCGGATATGCCGGCCGGGAACCACTTCCACGCTGCCGTCAGGCAGTTCCGGGAACAGCAACCAGGCTGGCCACACGTTCAGCGCGGACGCGAGGATGACCAGCTCGGCGACATCCAGTTTGCCCGCTCGCTGATTGTTTTCGATCTTGCTGATTGCCACACGATGAATCGGAAATCCGAGATCTTTTGTGCGACTGGCTAGTTCGACAACGCTAATACCTTGCGCCTTCCGGAGTTCGGCGACTGCGCGCCCCACTCTCGCCGCGATCGCGCGCCGCCATTCGGTCGCGCCCTCATCAGGATTGTCGGTGTTCTGCATGGCGACAGTCTGCCACTCGTTGCCGAGATGCGGAACGGTGCGCTATCGTCCATATCGTTCCTATACGCGACATGTATTCGTGAAATGTCGCAATCCAGAACAAAATGGAGGTAAGGGTGTCTCACCAGCAAGAGCGACTGCATCAGATTCCCGGTACGTGCGAGCGGCTAGGCGTGAGCCGGTCGACGGTCTACGAACTGATCAAGAGCGGCGAACTGGCATCGGTCAAGGTCCGGGGCCGTCGATTGGTCGCCGAGAGCGCAATCCAGGACTTCATCGCGAAGGTCTCCGCCGATCAGGGCGTGGCCTGATGTTTCCCCACAACGAAAGCGACCCGGCCGCGGGTGGAGCCGCGGACCGGGCCATAACCGACTCCCAGCAGGAAGAAGGCAACGCCATGGTACCCACTACCCCCGAGTTCCACTCCCATGACTGCCCCCGCTGCGTGCACTGCGGGAATGCCCGCGGTCCGTGGGTCCCAACCGGCGATCACTGCGAACATGGCGTGCAGACGTTCATGTGCAAGGACGGCCACGGCTGCACCGACCGCGCCGAGATGGCCGAGCAGGACGCCTCTGCTACCCCCTTTCGTCCCGGTGACCGGGTGCGTACCCGCCGCGGGAACCTCGCCACGATCGTGGCCGATGACCAGCCGCCCGGGTTCATCAGCATTCAGTTCGATTTCGACGATATGCCGGTCGTGTGTGAGGTCGCCGAGCTTGAGCCGGTCGCCGAGGTCGACGAGTCGGCCGAGCTCGAGGTGATGCGCGCCGAGGCCGGTCCAACGCGGGAGATATGCGGCCGGATCGCCGATGCCCTCTCCGTGCGCGGTCGGGTGTTGACCCTCGCCGAGGTGTTGAGCATCGCGAACATGCTGGGCCTACCGTCCGCCGATCTGTTGCCGGATGACCGCGACGAAGAACCGGCCGACCGCTGACCACTACGGCGAAGGCTCCCGGGCGCTGTTCCGGGAGCCTTCGAAAAAGGGGCCGATGGGATGGCCTTCGACGAGCCTAGCTCATGGGTAGCCGGTCGGCGGCCGGTCGATGCCGCGCCGGGTGCCGAGCTGGTGGCGTACGGCACGGACGCGGGACTGGGCCGGGCCCTGTGCCGCGGCGTGGC
>NZ_BAFU01000034.1 GCF_000308495.1 Nocardia brevicatena NBRC 12119
CCGGCCCGCCCGCCATCTCGGGCCGGCCGCGCGGCGCCGGGCTCGGGCTGTCGATCGTGCGGTCGGTGGCGCACGCGCACGGCGGTCGGGTGGGTGCGGTGGCCCGCCCGGAGGGCGGGCTCACCGTCACGCTGGTCCTGCCGCTCGGCGCTACCGACGGCCGAGATCAGTAGTTGTGGCAGGTATCCGCGATGCGCTGAGCTATATCGCGATACCCCTGCGCCTCGGGCGAATTGCCCCTTTCCTCCATGCGGGCACGGGCCTCCGGGTGGGCGTCGAGGTATTCCTGGGCCCGCTGTTTGCGCTGGTCGATGGGCAGCGCGAGGAATTCCTGCAGCTTCGCCTTTCCTTCCGGATTGGCGTCCAGGATGGCGGCGAGTTCCGGCGCTTCGGCGCGGACGGCGGCGTCGACCTGTGCATAGCTGCAGGTGGTTTCGAGAAGCGCGGCCTCGATCGGCTGTGCCGTGGCGCCGGTCGGAACCAGGAGCGGACCCGCCGCCACCGCACCGAGGACGAGAACCGTTCGCGCGATCCGCGCACGAATGAAGGTCATACTGTGAACCCCTTTCGATATGGATGATCGGATACCCGATCGTCCAGTACCCGTAACTCGTTACGAGCTAACCAATCCGGGCGTTTGGGCGGCGCTAGGAAGGGTGCGGCGGCGCGAAGGCCGTCGGTCTTCAGCCGTCGAGTTCGACCGCCTCCCGATCGGCACGCTCGATCAACGGGGACAGATCGAAGACCGCGTCGTCGATTCCGGCGTGCAGATCGCCGAGGCGGTGGTAGCGTTCGGGCACGGTGGCGATGGTGAAATCGCGCGGGTGTATCTCGGGAATCTCGTCCCAGCGCACCGGCGTGGAGACGGTCGCCTCCGGGGTTCCACGCACCGAGTACGCCGCCGCGATGGTGTGGTCGCGGGCATTCTGGTTGTAGTCCACGAACAGTAGCCGCGGGTCGCGGTCACGCCGCCACCACGCGGTTGTCACATCGTCGGGTGCGCGCCGCTCGATCTCCTCGGCGAAGGCCGCCGCGGCGCGCCGAACATCCCGGAAGCCGTGCTCGGGGGCGATGCGGACATAGATATGTAATCCGTTGCCGCCGGAGGTTTTCGGCCAGCCGACCGCTCCGATCTCGTCCAATACCTCGTGCACCACCCCCGCCACCCGCTGCACCCGCGACCATGGGCAGTCCGGCATCGGGTCCAGATCGATCCGCCATTCGTCCGGGCTCTCGGTATCGTCGCTGCGAGAGTTCCACGGATGGAACTCCACGGTGGACATTTGCACCGCCCACACCACATCCGCCAGTTCACGGACGCAGAGTTCATCGGCGTGCCGGTCGTAGCGCGGAAAGAACACCCGCACCGTGGACACCCAGTCCGGCGCTCCGGCGGGCAGCCGTTTCTGATGGACCTTGTTACCGGCCAGGCCCTTCGGGAATCGGTGCAGCATGCACGGTCGGTCCCGCAGGGCGTTGACGATGCCGTCGCCCACGCTCAGGTAGTACCGCACCAGGTCCAGCTTGGTCGCGCCCGTCTCGGGGAAATACACCCGATCCGGGTGCGTGACACGCACCGTGCGATCGCCGACCTCGAGTTCGATCGCTGCCCCCGTATCGCTGCCCATGGCCCGACCATAGCGGTGCGCGCCGACATCGACCGGGCAACGCTGCGCCGGGTATCACACCCGCGCCAGTTGCTGTTCGACTCGGCGCAGCAGGTCGTGCACGCGGGGATCACGGGCGAGCGCGCTGTCGAGGACGGGATTGATCACGCCGCGCAGCAACGCGTAAGGCTGCCAGGTGGCGGGGGCGATGGTGCGCGGCGCCCGGCGTTCGATTCCGTCCGCGACGACCCGCGCGGCCCGGGCGGGACTTATCCGCACCCGCAGCGGCCAGGGGAGCATCCGGTCCAGGGCGGCGCCGAGATCGTCGCGGTCGAGGGTGTCGTGAGTCATCGCGGTCTCGACGATGCCGAAATACGCGATTCCCGCCGTGGCGTCGAAGGGGGCCAGCTCGATTCGCAGGGCGCGGCCGAGTTGTTCCACCGCGGCCTTGCTGATCATGTAGGGGGAGCCGCCCATACCGGGGGTGAAGGCCGCGCACGAGGACACCACCACGATATGGCCGCGCGCGTCGACGATGTGGTCGAGCGCGGGTCGGACGGTGTTGAACACGCCGGTGAGGTTGATATCGATGACGCGGTCGAAATCGCCGCCGCTCATGGTGCGCAGGGTGGCCGGGCGCGGGACGACACCGGCATTGGCGACGACAATGTCCAGCCGGTCGAAACGCCGCACCGCCGCCTCGACGGCGTGGTCCATCGCGGCGCGATCGGCGACATCGGCGATGACCGCGAGGGTGCGTTCGCCGACCGCGGCGGCCGCCGCCTCCACCCGTTCGGGGTCGATATCGACCAGGACGACCGAGGCCCCCCGTCGGTACAGTTCGGCCGCCAGTTCGCGGCCGATGCCCTGCGCCGCGCCGGTGACCAGCGCGACTCGTCCGGCGACCGGGTAGTCGTCGCGGAAGGGCGTTGTGCTGCGCAGCAGCTCCATCATCGGTTCACCTCGTAGGCTTTCGTGCCGTTGTTCGTCAGGGGGGCCAGTGCTCGAAGCGCTGTAGTAGCGCGGGGATCTGGCAGTGCCCGGAACGGCCCCACCTTTCGGCGATCGCGATCCCGGTCGCCGCGCAGGTGACGAGTGCGATCCGGGCACAACGGAAACGCTAAACTTGAATCACATGATTCACGTTTAATCGCCCGAAGTCAATGCCTTGCCCGGTGCGGCCGATGCGAGGATGAAGCCGTGAATGCACCCAAGCTGTGGCGCGGCCGGACACTGCTCGATCGGTCGGCGGACCGATGTGAGCAGCTGATCGAGGTGGGGTTCGACCTGCTCGGCACAGCCGGCTCGGGCGCCGTGACCATGCGGGCCGTCACGCGACAGGCGAATCTGAGCCCGCGGTACTTCTACGAGAGCTTCGACAGCCGAGAGGCCCTCGTCACCGCCGTCTACGACCGCGTCGAACAGGCATTGCTCGACCGCTTGGGCGCCGTGCGCTACGACCCCGACCCGGCCACCGCGGTCCGCGCGGCGCTGGAGATCTGCGCCGCCTATTTCGAAGAGGATCCCCGCCGGGCCCGGGTTCTGCTCCGGGAACCCCTCACCGACGACACCCTGCGCCGGCACAGCGCACGCCGGACGCCCGCCTTCATCCGGACGGTGGTGCCCAGACTGGGCACCGAGGCCCTGGTATCCAGCAATGACGAAACCCTGGCGATCGTCGGAACCGCACTGGGCGGTGCCCTGATCGCGCTCTATGTGGACTGGGTCGACGGCCGTTTGCCCGTCTCCCGGGACCGGCTCGTCGAGACGGCCGCCGAAATCGTCCTCTCCCTCGCGAAGGTCTGAAGAAGCGGATCCACCCGCCGCCGGGACCATGGAGCGCTACGGCCGAAAGCGATACCACGGCCCTGTCGGCGCTCGGCGCCGTGGTGGTTCGAGGGTCGTGGCCGGCTCCGGCCTACCGAGAGCGTCCACACCGTGTCGGGTTCCGTATCGGCCATATGCGGCCCGCCGTGACCGTTCGGCTCGTACTCGCGTCATGACAACCGGAGAGCGTGACGGGTGGATGGAGTCGGTCGAGCGAGTCCGCGGGCGAGGGGACGGAAACCGCGGCGGAAGGGGAAGCGCCGGGCAACGCCCCCGGTTCGGGGCCGAGCGCGCCGGCCATCGCGAACTGGTTCATCGCGCTGTCGATATCGAACCGCTCCTGATCGCCGAAGACATCCGTCACCACGGTGCGTGTCACGGTACCGACCTCGGCCGCGCACACCATCGTTACCGCGGCCGCGCGCTGTTGTTCGTCGAGTCCGTCCGTCGCGGCGAGGGCGGTGATGATCTCGACGGTCTCGTCCGTGCTCCAGATGCTCGGCAACGCCGCGGTATACCGCGCGGGAACCGTGAACCCGAGCGGATGCCAATGGCCGGCCTCCCACCGGCAACCGAACGAGATCGCGTCCGTGCCCGCCGTCGGACGTGCCCACGGAAGACGGGGCTCGGAATGTGACACCCCGTTCGCCGGACCGGTCGGATGGGGGGTATCCGCCTGCGGAGATGTCCCTACCCGACCCCACAGCATCGCCCGACCGCCGGGCAGCGCGTGTAGGACGGACCCGTCGTGTCCGGCGCCTTCGAACCACGCCATCAGGGGCAGCATTCGCGGTCCGGACCGGGTGCGGGCCGCCGCGAATGCCGCCGAGATCGACGTCCACCGCGCCCACAGTCGAGGAAAGGGGGGCAGGGCGTCGGTATAGGGGTGGATGTGACCGTTCATCGGGCGATTCCTTCGAATCGTGGTCTGTTCCGGTACCGCCGCATCGATGTCCTCGGTCCACGGGAATCAGATCGGCGCGGTGAGTTCCAGTTGGATGCCGTCGGGGTCGAACCGGTTGGTCGCTGCCGCCGCCGGGCGGAGTCCGAGCAGCATTCCGTTCGCCTGGAACACGGCGCCGCCGTAGAGCCGGAACGGGTCGGTGCGTATGTCGGGATCGTCCGGACTGCCGGGGGATTCCGCGGCGACCGGGAAACCGAGTACTTCTTCGTAGAAGCGGCGGGACCGTCGAATATCGGTGACCGTCAACCGGACATGGCGGGCTCCGGAGGTCGGGATCAGGGGCATCGAGGCTCCAGTGAGATCAGAAGTGCGATCGCGCGGACCGTGTTCGTGGCGGTCCGGCGGGGATGAGAAGACGGTAGGGCCGGCTCGGCTCGAAGCAAAGTGTCGGATACGACATATTCGGTACTGTTCCCGACATGGATGTCGTGGTGTTCGCCATGGACGATGTCGCCGATTTCGGGCTGGCCGCCGTGCTGGAGACCTTCGCCCTGGCCAACTCCCTCCGGGAGACACTGACGACACCACCGCCGCCCTGGCGGGTGCACACCGTATCGACCGGTACCAGCGTCCGGTCGGGTAACGGCTACACGATTCCCACCATCCCCCTGACCGGTGGAACGGACGGGGACGCGGAGCTCACCGACCTCGGTGTGCTGATCGTGCCCGCGATCAACGTGCTCGACGCGGAAACGCTCATACAGCGCGTATCGGCGCTCGAGAACAGTCCACTCCTGGAGCGGATCGGCCGGGCCCACGCCCGCGGAGTCCATGTGGCGGGCGCGTGCACGGGCACCTTCTTCCTGGCCGAAGCCGGCGTGCTCGACGGACACTCCGCGACGACCAGTTGGTGGCTCGGCCCCGCCTTCCGGAAACGTTATCCGGCGGTCATGCTGAACGAGGGCCTGACCCTGTGTCGCGGCACGACGGTGTCCACCGCCGGTGCCTCACTGTCCCATGTGGATCTGGCCCTGTCGCTCGTCCATACGGTGAGCCCGGCGCTGGCCGAGAAAGCCGCACGGTATCTGGTGGTAGGCACCGGTCGGACCCAGGCGGGCCATATAGTGCCGGACGTGATGGCCCGGGGCAATTCGCTGATCGCCGCCTTCGAACGCTGGATTCGTCAACACCTCGGCGAACAGCTCCGTATCTCGAGCGCCGCCCGCGAGCTCGGCGTGACCGAACGCAGCCTACAACGTGCGACACAGTCGGAACTCGGTATGTCCCCCCGCGATTTCGTCAACGATATCCGCCTCGAACACGCCGCGTTCCTGCTGCGCACCACCTCCCTCTCGCTCCAGGCGGTAGCCGCCAGGGTCGGCTACCTCAATCCGGGTACCCTGCGCAGCCTGGTACGCCGCCGCCGCGGCATGACCATCGCCCAGTTGCGTGCGACACCATTGCCATGGTGAGTGCGGTCGACAAGGGTCGTGATCACGGGCGAACAGCTCGATAGCCACTCACGCATGAACTGCCGATGCCGTGTGGCCGTGCGATCCGCCTCGGTTTCCGCGACCACCGTTTCCCGCGGCGCCGGCACGCCGCAGGTGGTCGATCTACCGCCGCCGGGACACGGTCAACGGCACGGCATCATCCTTACGACACGTTCAATGGTGGGGACTTGGGGAAGACGACCGGCAGCGCCGCCAGCGCTCGGTGGAACGGCCCCGGCCGCCAGGTCAATTCCTCGACCGGGACAGCCAGCCGCATCTCGGGTAGCGCATCGAGCAACTGGTCGATGGCGTCTTCGGCAATCAGTGACGCCAACCGCGTCGCGGGGCACGCGTGCGGCCCGATGCTCCACGCCAGATGCGAACGATTGCCGAGGAATGCGCCGGAGATCGCAGGGTCGTTGTTGCAGGCGGACAAGCTGATGAGGACCGGCTGGTGCGCAGGCAGCCAGGTGTCACCGATCAGGATCGGCTGTCGCGGGTAGGTGGTGGCGAAGTTCGCTACAGGTGGATCGGTGAACAAGACTTCATCGATCGCGTCGTGTGTCGACAGGCTGCCACCGAGCACATCGCCTGCGAATCGGTCGTCGGTAAGAATCAGCAGCAACGTGTTGAGGATCAGGTTCTGCTGCGGTTCCAGTGCCGCACCGTAGAGGCTGATGATGTTCGCCAGGGTCTCTTCTTCATCGAGATCGGCGGAGTGTTGCACCATTCGTGTGACGATGTCGTCGCCGGGCTCGGTTCGTTTGCACGCGATCAGCTCCAGGAGTGCTTCGCTGAGCATCGACATACCCAGACCGGCGTTGTCGTCGACGGAGTTGAACAGGTGCGCCATGCCGGTCGCGACCCGGAGGCCCAGTTCGGGTGGGCAACCCAACATGTCGTTGAGGCCCGCGAAGACCAGGGGGAACGCGTACTGGCTCAACAAGTCGGCCTCGCCCGCCTCGCAGAAGGTATTGATCAGCGGGATGGCTATCCGCTCCACAGCGGCGTGCCGACCGTACAAGTTCACTCCATCGATCGCCGCGACGTTGACTTGCCGGTACCTGGCATGCGCTACGCCCGAGTTGCGCAGCGGCCCTGGATACCACCTCATCAACGGCTTGACCGGGCAGCTGTCGGGAATCTTCTCCTGCCAGACCCGGGGATCGGCCGGGAAGTGTTCTGGATCGTTGAGGATCCGTACCGCCTCGCGGTATCCGATCACCAAGGTGGCGGGCACTCCCGGTGCTAGTTCCACCGGCACAAAAGAACCGAAACGTCGGCGCATCTCGCAATAGGTGCCATGCGGATCCGCAGCGTACTCGGGTGTGTACAACGCTATGAGCGAGCCGTCGAAGGCGGCCGACGAGCCAGTGGGAGTGGTCAAATTCGTGACTCCTGATGCGCGTGAAACAGGAACTCGACAACATTGTTCGCCGCTTCGAGCATCCCCTGGCGCACTGGACGAGTAAGTCCGAAGTCCCGGTGATGCCCGGACATGGGCGGAGGGCGCCTATGACCATTGTGTGACAAAAGGTCTGGATGCACTCCTGACGCACTGTACGTGAAGATCGATGACGAGTTGCCTGGTTCTCGATGGACTGGTCGGCCGCCGATGTCGACCGATTCGGAGCTGGTGTGCTCGGCGGTCCCGCTGGGGCGAGCCGCTGCTGAAGAAGTTGCGCCGGTGCGTGTTTCAGGCGGCGTCGAGGGCTCGACACCCGCGCCGACGCGACGCCGTGCACGAGCAGAACCCGCTGGTCGCCCTCATCGATGGGTAATCAACAGTCGATGAGTTCCTGTTGGCTCGGACGGCCGTTGTGGGAGATGCAGCCCGAAGAACCCTACGGGCTCGATGGCATTGACCTGCCGGTGCAGGGCGGGGACGGCGGTGCGAGAAGCAACGATCGGCATACAGCCGATCACGCCGCAAACCGGACCTCGACGTCCGGCGCGCCGATCGGTCTCATCGGCCGTACTCTGCTGCCCCGCAACAGATCCCAGCGAATCGGCCGACGCCGGCCACTATGCCGTATGCGTTGTTCTCCGTCGGTTACTGCCCGCGGTTACGACCGGGACACGACGTGGATCCCGTGGCGGGCTCCCGTTCAGCGCGGGGACGTGGTGAGGTAGTCGTGCCCTCCGACGTGGAAGGTGTGCCCGCTGGGCACGGGGGCGTCGATTGCCTCGACGATGGCGTCGGCGAAGTGATCGATGGTGGGTAGGGGACCGTGGGTGCGCCGGGCGGCGACCGCGTCGGGGTCGCGGCGTTCGAGTAGGCGGATGATGATCGTGCCGTCGATCATATCGCCGGAAACGACGACGAAACCGATACCACAGGCGGTGAATTCGGGAATGAGGGCGCGCAGGGCGTCCTCGCCGGCTCGTTTGCTCGCCGCGATCGGCTCGTAGCCGTCCGGCAACGGCCTGCCCTGATCGTGGAAGTGTGCCTGATGGCTGGTGACGAATACGATCCGACCACCGGCCGGCATGAGTGGCAGGGCCAGGGTGGCCGGCCGGACCTGGGCGTCGCGGTTGAGTCGCAGAGCGTAGCCGGGATCGGCGCCGCGTTCCAGTCCGCCCGAGGCGTTGAGTACGACCGCGTCCAGGCGGCCGAACCGGGTGTCGATGTGATCGATCATCTCCGCGACCGCGGTGTCGTCGGACAGGTCCGCGCCGATGGCCGAGGCGCTGCCGCCCGCGGAGCGGATGGCGTCGACCACGGCCTGCGCCCGCTTGCTCTTTCGCGGTAGTTGACCAGGACATGGACGTCCGTGGTGGCCAGTCGCCGGGCTGTGGCCGCTCCTATTCCGCGTGCGGCGCCTGTCACCAGCACGACTCGTCGCGGTATCGAGTCCGATCGGTCCATAGAGTGTCTCCTCACCGTTCCCACATGCTTCTGATTCAGAAGCAACTATCGTGGTTCGAAATGAGAAGCGCAAATGGTTCGGGTCGTGCGAAGCCTGCCGACGATCCCGGCGAAGGCCGGATACCGGCGGCGATCGACCTACTGGGTCAGCGGTGGACGCTGCGAGTCGTATGGGAACTCGAACCGGGTCCACTGGGGTTTCTGGAATTGCGCCGCAGGATGGGCAACTGCTCCTCGAGCATGTTGTCCAACCGGCTCCAGCAATTGCAGGCGGCCGGCCTGGTGGAAAAGCACGGCCCGAAGGGTGCCTATGAACTCACCGTCGCCGGAGCGCGGCTCGGCGAAGCCCTGCAACCCCTCTGGGATTGGTCCGAGTCGTGGGAAGGCGCCGCCCCCGACAGCTCGACCGGAGGGCTCTGAAACGGTATCGGTGAACCGACACCGGTGCTTCGAGCACGGTGGGTGGAAGGCGCGGAAGCGATGCGTCGGAGCTAGCCGGGAGGCTCCTCGCGGGAAGGGGCGCGTCGAGTCGCTCCCGGGTCCGTGCCACGGGTCAGCACGGCGAACACCTCACTCAGCACCGGCAGCAATTCATCGACCGGTGTCTCGGACAGGGAAGGGAGTTCGAGGAGCTCCCGACCCAGTCGCACACCGAGCATCAACGCCGTAGCGATCGCGGCTCGTACCAGCGCGTCCGGGGTCTCGAGCGTGAACGCGATCTGCTGGTTCTGCCGTTCGAGGATCTCCCTGGCCTGCCTGGTCGCGTCCGGATGGGTGAGCATCGAGCGCAGCATGGCCATCGGTTCCTGCTCCGACTCGGTCAGCTTGAGCCGCATGGTTTCGGTGAGGAAGGCGGCCAACTCGGCCGGATCGCCCCGGAATTCCGGTTCCGGCGCGGCGCGCACCGAGGCGGTGAACAGCCCCTGTTTGGAGCCGAAGTACTGCATCACCAGGGCCGGATCGACTCCGGCCGCCGCGGCGACCGCGCGCACGGTTGTCCGTTCGAAACCTTCGCGGGCGAAGAGCTCCCGGGCGCAGCGCAGGATGCGCTGTTCGGTCGCTGCGCGTTGTTCGGCGCGGGTCGGGGACACGGCTCCACTCTACAACCGTTGAGCGAATCGATATTTCGCTCTACGCTTGTTGAGCCACGATTCGCCGATCCAAGGAGCTCCCATGACCGGCACCCCGCTGACCCCGCGCGGGCTGCTCACCGCGTTCCAGCAGGCCATGGTCGCCTTCGACCCGGACGCGCTGGCGGATCTGTTCGCCGCGGACGCGGTCTACGAATTCCCCTTTCTGGCTCCCCAACGGGGAACGTCGCACTACCACGGCCGCGACGAGATCCGCGCCGGCTTCCGCGGAGTGTGGGGTGGTGTTTCCCCATCGCCCAAACTGCGGTTCATCGATATCCGAGTGCACGACACCGCCGACCCGGAAGTGGTGATCGCCGAACACGAGTTCGAAGCGTCGAATCCGGCGGGTGAGACCTTCCGGTCGGGCTTCCTGCTGGTGCTCACCGCACGGTCCGGGCGGATCGTCCAGCTGCGCGACTACGCGGATGTGCTGCGGGTGAGCCGCGGTCTCCACCGGCTTCCCGAGCTGTTCGCGGCGTTGCGCGAGACCGCCCCCGCGTACGCCCTGTCCGAGGTGGCGCCGCGGGCCTCGCACGCCTTGGATGTCTACCGCACCCGTGCCGCCGATTCGATTCGCAAATACGGTGGCCGCTATCTGGTCCGCGGCGCGGATGTCGACGTCGTCGAAGGTGCGTGGGCCGACGATGCCACTGTTGTGCTCGTCGAGTTCCCCTCGGCGGAGCGGTTGCGCGAGTGGTACGCCTCCCCCGAGTACGCCGAGGCGCTACAGGTGCGCGACGAGGCACTGAGCCGACGCCTGCTCTTCCTCGACGCGGCGCCCGATGCGGAATGACTTCGCGGTGGGATGCCTCACATCCGCGCTGTAGTCCTATATGGGCAGGTTAGCGGAGGGTAGTGCGGGGTAGTCGCGGTAGCGGTGCACCATGCGCCCGACCTGATGCCGTTACCGCCGAAAGGATGAGATCCGCATGAGCACACCCGATACCACTACTCTGCAGGCGCAGCTGCGCGCCGTCCTCGATCTGACCAACACCGAGATCCAGATCGCCGAGACCCGGATGGTCCAGGCCAGGACCGAGGCGGTGCGGCGCGAGCTGTCCGAGAACGCCGACAATGCCCGCGCCCGCGCCGCGGCCATCGAGGCCGCCCTGCGCGAACTCGGCGGTGTGCCAGAGCTGGTCGGCCCCTTCCTGGGCCGGGCCGCCGCCGTGGTCAAGGCGATGGTCGAACAGGCCCAGCCGTTCGACGAAGCCCTGCTCGGCGACCTCGCCCTCGAACACCAGCTCCTCAACCGTGCCCGTTATATCAAGGCCCTCGCGACCACTGCCCGGCAACACAATGTCGTGGCACTGGCGGAGCGGTTGATCACCGCGCATTCGGCGACGGTGGACTGGCTGACCACCGTTTTGGCCGAGGACGCCCTCGGCGGGCCGGCCGCGTTGCGTCGCACCCCCCTGCAGGCGGCCGCCGGGACCGCGGTCAAATTGGTCAATCTCCCGGTCACCTGGTCCGCCCGTGGCCTCGACCGGGTGTTGGACACCGTCCGCGCCACCCCGCCCGCGCTCGGCGAGCTGCTCGCCCAGGGGGCGCAGGCGGGCGATGTCGCCGTCAAAACCCTCACAGCCTCCCGTGACGCGGCCCTCCAGACCGCCGAGCAGGTTACCCGCCGTGAGGGCGCCGGTGCCGCCGCCGACGCCCTGCGTTCGATCCGCACCGCAACCGGCGTCCTCGAACCCGACGAGCTGCCCATCGCCGACTACGACGATCTGAACGTCGGCCAGGCCGTCGCCGCGGTCAAGGAACTGACCGAACCCGCCGACGTGCGAGCGGTCGTCGCGTACGAGGAGGCGCACAAGAACCGCAGCGGTGTCGTCTCGGCCGCCCAGACCCGGCTCGCGGCGATCGCCCAAGAAGTCACCGGACTCAGCTGAATACTCTGGCGGGCAGCCGTTTCGCGCATATGACGATCGTGCGCGGACCGCGGCGGTGGGGCCGAAATGGTATGCGCACCCTTTGCGCCGTTTCGAGTCCGCGCCACTACCGGGGCGGACTGCCATCCCCTGGGCCGTCTCTGAGGTGTCGGCTTTCCCTGGGATGGGTGTAAACCGCTGCGAGCCCCTTGAGCCTGCCCACCCGCTCGGCCGGTGCCGGTAGCGCCGGTCGAGTCCCTCCTGTCCTGATGGAGGTCTTGGACGGGAGCGCTCGCGGACAAATGACCCCGGCGATGGTCTGTGACGCAGGTCACTATATCGTCGTGTCACGTTACCCGGTGCCGTCTTGTCCCATGGCCGACCCCAACAGACGACACTACGGGAGAACGCCATGACCACCACCGCGAACCACGAGATCGTCGTACTGGGCGCCGGCTACACCGGCATGTTGGCCACCATCCGCCTGGCCCACCGCACGCGCGGGCAGAACGTGCGCATCACCCTGGTCAACCCCTCGGACCGGTTCACCGAGCGCCTGCGTATGCATCAGATCGCTACCGGCCAAGAACTGGCCGACCACCGTATCCCCCGGCTGCTCGACGGCTCCGGAGTCACCTTCCACCGCGCCGCCGCCACCGCGATCGACCCGCGGGCACGCCGGGTAACCCTCGATGACGGCACCACCCTCGACTACGACACCCTGATCTACGCCCTCGGCAGCATCACGGACACCGCCCGGGTACCCGGCGCCGCGGACCACGCCTGGACCCTCGACGATCCGCGGCGGGCACACACCTTCGCGCGGAGTCTGGCCGAAACGGCAGCGGCCGGGGGTGCTGTCACCGTGGTCGGTGGCGGTCTGACCGGTATCGAGGCGGCCACCGAGATCGCCGAGAGCCATCCCGCGGTGACCGTCACCCTCGTCGCCGACGGTGAACCCGGTGCGATGATGAGGGAGCCTGCCCGGGCGTATCTGAACCGGGCGCTGGACCGGCTCGGCGTAGTCCGGCGGTGCGGAGCCCAGGTGACCAAGGTGCTGCCCGACGCGGTCCGGTTGTCCACCGGGGAACTGGTGCGGTCCGACCTGACGCTGTGGACCGCCGGCATGCGGGCGTCCCGATTGGCAGCCGAGTCCGGGATCACCACCGACGCCAAGGGTTTGATCGTCACCGACACCACCCTGCGCTCGGTGTCGCATCCGGACGTCTACGCGATCGGCGACGCCGCCGCGGTGCGGCAGGCATGGGGAAACCTGCACGGCACCTGCCAAAGCGGTATGCCGACCGCCGCCTATGTCGCCGACGCCGTCGCCCGCCGCCTCCGCGGCGAGTCGGTGAAGCCGTTCCGGTTCGGCTATTTCCATCAGCCGGTGAGCCTGGGCCGCGCCGACGCGGTCATCCAGTTCACCAACGCCGACGACACTCCGAAGCGTTGGTACCTGACAGGCCGGGCGGCGGTGCGCTACAAGGAGGCCGTCAGCAGCAGCCCGATCCCGTTCTTCACGGTGAGCGGGAAGATGAACGTCCCGGTCGCGCTGTCCAAGGGCGGTCGTGCCACTCGGCGGGCCGCTTGATCGGCCGGCCCGTGGTGCTTGCCGGTTCGGTCCACTCCCGGAAAGAGTGAACCCATGCAGGACGACGCCAACGCAACCGAGCCGGCCGGACCGTCCCCCGATGTCCGGCCGGACGGTCCTGTCGACCCCTTCGTCACGCATCGGCGCCTGCTGTTCGGTACCGCCTACCGGATGCTGGGCAGCGTCTCCGACGCCGAGGACGTGCTGCAGGACGCCTGGCTGAAATGGCATGACACCGACCACGACGCGGTCGAGCACCCCAGGGCCTACCTGGTGCGCACGGTGACAAACCTGTCGTTGAACCGGCTCACCTCGGCCCGGGCCACGCGTGAAACCTATGTCGGCCCCTGGCTTCCCGAACCGTTGCTGACCGCGGCCGACACCGCCGAGGAGGCGGAGATGGCCGATAGCGTCTCGACCGCGATGCTGGTCGTCCTGGAAACCTTGACCCCCGTCGAACGTGCGGTGTTCGTGCTGCGCGAGGTGTTCGGCTTCTCACACGCCGAGATCGGTGGTTTCCTCGACCGGCCGGAGGCGGCCGTGCGCCAGATCTCCCATCGGGCCCGCAACCATGTCCGGGCCCGCCGTCCCCGATGCGACACCGATTCGGCGATTCGGCAGGAGATCACGGAGAAATTCCTGGCCGCGGCACACGGTGGGGATGTCAACGCTCTGATGGAACTGCTCGCTCCGGACGTCACCCTGTGGAACGACGGGGGCGGCAAGGTCACCGCCGCACATCGCCCGCTGCACGGACCCGACCATGTCACCCGCTGGCTGCTCGGCGTCATGGCCAAACCCGTGGTGGCCGGGGCGCGGATGGAACCGGCGTCGATCAACGGGGAACTCGGCCTGTTGGTGCTGCTGGGTGATGTGTCGATCGGGGCCATAACCTACGACATCGCCGTCGGACGCATCCGCAACATCCGATTCCAGGTCAACCCCGAAAAGCTCGCCGGGCTGCGGGCCGGCGGAGGCGGCTAGCGATTGTCCGGGATCGGTTGCGCCGGTTTCTCGTTGGGATTTCGGGTCGACCGACCATTGCCGCAGACACCTTCGGCATCGCCGACGAGCACCATTGTGTGAGCCTCGCGCGGATCGGGACGGATCTCGGGGGCAGGGCGGCAATGGCTCGGCGGTTGCCGTGTCGCGGGGACTATTCCCCGGTGGAATCGAACACCCATTGCCGATACCCGGGATGGGCATCGACAACGGGTACCGCGAGCACCTGCGGGGTTTCGTCGGCATGTTCGGCGTTCGCCCGTTCGATGATCGCCGGTACCAATGACCGCCGCGTGTGCAGCACCACCAGGTTTTCGGCGTCGTCGTGGACCCGGCCGTCCCAGCGGTAGATGGAGCGCACCCCCGGGATGATATTTCCGCACGCCGCCAGGCGCGCCTCGACGAGGCGCCGGGTGAACAGGGCGAGCCATTCCGGGTCGCCGGAGGATACGGACACGTCTACGAGTTCGTCGTCGGGCATGGTGTCAAGTTTCCCTCGGCCGCCGATCGGTGTTCACGTGTTTCGACGACAAGGGCCGGGCGAACGAGGCGACAGGGGCCTACCGGAGGTGAGCAGATGACCGATCAGGCAGAACGGCATGCGATACGGGCGTGGCCGGCCGCGTGACCCCGGCGTGGAAGACCGACCCGGCGGACGGTCCTCGGCTCGGTGGTCGGGCTGGTCGTAACACCGATGGCCCTCGGTATAGCGGCGAACAGGGCCGTGGCCGCCCACCCAGTCCGTGTTGGGGGCGGGGTTGCTGTTGCTGGTGGCCGTGCCGGCGGTATCCGCGCCGGGGCGGCAATGGCGGTCGGACCGGTAGGGGCATCGTGCCCTGAATCGTCCAGATCATGTACCCCGAGGACACCTACCGCATGATTCTCGGCATACCGGGCTGCCCACCGACCTGGACCGCACACTGCACGCCTGGCTGTCGGGGGAGTGGTGTTCATGGTCGGTGTACTGCTGTTCGGTGTCGGGCTCACCGCCGCTGTGTGCAGGCGGGAAACGGAGAAGTAGCGGGACGGAACGGATACGCTCCGACCCGCTACCCGGTCAGCCCTTCACGCACAGCACCTGACGCAGGGTCGCCACCACGTCGACCAGGTCGCGCTGGGCGTCGATGACCTCGTCGATGTTCTTGTAGGCGGCCGGGATCTCGTCCACCACCCCGGCGTCCTTGCGGGACTCCACGCCCTCGGTCTGGGCGATCAGATCCGCCACACTGAACTGCCGCTTGGCCGCGTTGCGGCTCATTCGCCGGCCCGCGCCGTGCGAGGCCGACCAGAACGACGCCGGATTACCCTTACCGCGCACCACATAGGAGCGGGTACCCATCGAACCGGGGATGAGCGCGAGCTCGCCCTCACCCGCCCGGACGGCACCCTTGCGGGTGACCAGCATGGGCACCCCGTCGATCAGCTCCTCGGCCACATAGTTGTGGTGACAGCTGATCGGCGCGTCGAACCGGACCTCCCGGGTGGGGAACTCGTCCCGAACCGCCTGACACACCAGCGCCAGCATGACCGCCCGGTTACGGGCCGCGTACTCCTGTGCCCAGGTCAGATCGTGCCGGTAGGCGTCCATTTCCGGGGTGTTCGCCAGGAACACCGCCAGATCGCGGTCGACCAGATTCTGGTTGTGCGGCAGTTTCCGGGCCACCGCTATATGGCGCTCGGCCAGTTCCTTACCGATATTGCGGCTGCCCGAATGCAGCAGCACCCACACCTGGTCGTCCTGGTCCAGGCAGACCTCGATGAAGTGGTTGCCTCCGCCCAGAGTGCCCATCTGCTTGTGCGCCTTGGGCTCGCGCGGCGCCACGTGCTCGTCGAGGTCGTTGAACCCCGACCAGAAACGATCCCACCCTGCGCGCAGGGTCGCCGTGTTCACTCCGGACGGGCGAGCGGCCAGCTTGTCCACCAGGATCGGGTTCTTGTGCGCGGCGAACCCGACCGGCACCGCGCCCTCGATCCGGGAACGCAGCGAACGCAGACTGTCGGGTAGATCGGCGGCCGTCAGGTCGGTGCGGACGCTTTCCATACCGCAGCCGATATCCACGCCGACCGCGGCGGGCGCGACAGCGTTGCGCATGGCGATCACCGAGCCGACCGTGGCACCCTTGCCGAGGTGCACGTCCGGCATGACACGGACACCGTGCACCCATTCCAGTCGCGAGATATTCCGCAGCTGTTGCAGCGCGGTCGGTTCGATATCGCGCTCATGGGCCCACATCAACGTCCGTGCCCGGGTACCGGACAGCTCGACGGGAAACATTGTTTCGATCCTTCCGATTTCGCGGCGAGTGGATGCTCGTCCGCAATATCCACGGTAGGCAGTGCGGCATGGATCGGCATTCGAATTTCGCCCCGTCACCACGAACGCCGCCGTTCATCGCGTTGTCGAATCAGGTGAGCGCCACCTCGTGCCGGGGACCGGTTTCCTCGGCCATCCACAAGCGGCACAGCGGCGCCGCGATCACGGCCGTCCGGTCATGGCTTGCCGGTGCGATCCACGAGCTCGGAGTTTCGGGGATGTCCCCGCACATCCCAGGTCTCGAGTACGTTGCCGGAAAGGCCGCTACGGTGCCGCCGGCCGGTGAGCGGGAGTGCTGTCGGAGCGCTCGACGGCCGCCGCGATCTCGGCCCGGTCCGGCAGGGAGGCGCTCGCGCCGAGCCGGGTGGTGGCGAGCGCACCCGCGGCACCCGCCAGGCGCAGAGCCGCGGCCGGACCGTCCGGCCAGGAGACGGCCAGGGTCCCGGTGAAGGCGTCCCCTGCGCCGGTGGTGTCGACCACGTCGACCGGTATACCGGGAACGGCCAGCTCGGTACCGTCCGGTCCGCGGTAGCGGGCACCATCCGCGCCGAGAGTGACCACGAGATGCGGTACCGAGGCGAGCGCCGCGTCCAGCCGGTCCGCCTCACCCGAGTTCACCACCGCCACGTCGATATGAGCCCACAGGTCAGGCGAAAGGTCTTGTACCGGAGAGGGATTCAGTATCACGATGGTGCCGTGGGCTCGGGCGTGGCGGGCGGCGGCGGTCACCGTCGGCACCGGGATCTCCAGTTGACACAGCAGTACGTCGGCGGCAGCGATCACGGACAGGTCGTCCTCGGTGAGTTCGGTCATCCGGGCGTTGGCCCCGCCCACGACGACGATGGTGTTCTCGCCGCCGTCGTCGACCACGATCGACGCGACCCCGCTCGGCCCGTCGACGGTGCGCAGCCGTGCCGTGCCCACCCCGGATTCCGCGAGTGTGCCGCGCAATTGCGCCGCGAACATATCGGTGCCGACGGCGCCGAGGAACTCCACCCGACCGCCCGCCCGGCTCGCCGCGATGGCCTGATTGGCCCCCTTCCCGCCGGGAACCGTGGTGAACCCACTGCCGAGTACGGTCTCCCCGGGTTCGGGACGCCGGTCGGTGGTTGTCACCAAGTCCATGTTGACGCTGCCGAGGACGGCGATCAGGGGTGCGGTCACCCGAAAAAACGTAGCGCGAATACACGGAATCGACTCGAATACGCCTACACGGCGCCGAAAGGAGTTCGAATCGTATGCCGGAGAAGAAGCTGTGGGAACTCAGGCTCGGCATGATCGCCACGGAAGCCGAGGCGCGGCGGCTCGAGGAACGGATCGCTCGTCTGCTGTGCCCCGATCCGGACCATGCACCGCCCTGCCCCGTCCCATGGTCCATCGCACTGTGCCCCGAAGAGGACATGCGGTCCGTCGAACAGGAGATGTACCGGGATATCAGGGAGCAGTATCGGATCGAGTCGGCGCACCGGAACGACGCACGAGAACAATGAGGGTCGGGTGATGAGGGCCGGCGGCGACAGGCCGGGCGGACAAGGTCCGACAGTGGTGAAGGCCCGGTTCGCAAGGTGCGTAGGCTATACCCCATGACCGTAGAAACAACGGCCGAGTCCGATGTGCGCGAAGCGGTCCACGATGCCGCGCGCAAGGCCCGGGTCGCCGCGCGGGTACTCGCACAGGCGACCACCGCCGAGAAGAACGAAGCCCTGCACGCCGCCGCGGACGCGCTCCTGGCCGCCGCCGACACCGTTCTGGCCGCCAACGGTGAGGACCTGGTGGCCGCGAGGGCCGCCGGCACCGCGGAATCGCTGCTGGACCGGCTGCGGCTCACCAAGGACCGGATCGACGGGATCGCGTCGGGGCTGCGGCAGGTGGCGGGGCTGCCCGACCCGGTCGGGGATGTGGTGCGCGGGTCGACGCTGCCGAACGGGCTGGAGATCCGTCAGGTGCGGGTGCCGCTCGGGGTGGTGGGCATGGTGTACGAGGCCCGGCCCAATGTGACCGTCGACGCGTTCGGGCTGGCGCTCAAGTCCGGTAACGCCGCGCTGCTGCGAGGGTCCTCGTCGGCGGCCCGGTCGAACGCGGCGCTGGTCGCGGTATTGCGCGACGCGCTTGCCGCGCAGGGGCTTCCGGCCGACGCGGTGCAGCTGCTGCCCAGCGAGGACCGGGCCGGCGTTACCCATCTGATCCAGGCGCGCGGCCTGGTGGACGTGGTGATTCCGCGGGGTGGCGCGGGACTGATCAATGCCGTGGTGCGCGACGCCCAGGTGCCGACCATCGAGACCGGCACCGGCAACTGCCACGTCTACGTGCACGCCGCCGCCGACCTGGATATGGCCGAGCAGATCCTGATCAACGCCAAGACCCGGCGGCCCAGCGTGTGCAACGCCGCCGAAACCGTGCTGATCGACTCGGCCATCGCCGATACCGCGCTGCCGCGGCTGACCCAGGCGCTCACCGACAAGGGCATCACCCTGCACGGCGATCTGCCCGGTATGGTCCCTGCCACCGACGCCGACTGGGGTGAGGAGTACCTGACCCTCGATATCGCGGTGAAGGTCGTCGACGGCCTGGACGCCGCGGTGGACCACATCAACACCTGGGGCACCGGTCACACCGAGGCCATCGTCACCGGTGATCTGGCCGCGGCGCGGGCGTTCACCGGCCGCGTGGACGCCGCCGCCGTGATGGTGAACGCCTCCACCGCCTTTACCGACGGCGAGCAGTTCGGGTTCGGCGCCGAGATCGGGATCTCCACCCAGAAACTGCACGCCCGCGGCCCGATGGGGCTGCCGGAACTCACCACCACCAAGTGGGTGGTGTGGGGCGAGGGGCAGGTCCGGCCCGTCTGATTCGAACCCGATCCCTGTAGCGTGGGGATCAGAGTTCGACGGAAGGACGGCCGATGGATCCTGCGAGTCCGATTGTCCCGCCGGTCCAGGAGCCGATCTTCGCATCGGTCGACGAGGTGATCGAGCGTCTCGCCGAGACCGGCTATCTGGCCGACAAGGCCACCGCGACGTCGGTGTTCCTGGCCGACCGGCTGGGCAAGCCGCTGCTCGTCGAGGGTCCGGCCGGGGTCGGGAAAACCGAGCTGGCGCGGGCCGTGGCGCAGACCGCGGGCGCGGACCTGGTGCGGTTGCAGTGCTATGAGGGCGTCGACGAGGCGCGGGCACTGTACGAGTGGAACCACGCCAAACAGATTCTGCGCATCCAGGCCGCCAACGAGAACGATTGGGCCGAGACGAAGGCCGACGTGTTCACCGAGGAATTCCTGCTGTCGCGGCCACTGCTCACCGCCATCCGGCGTACCGGGCCGACAGTGCTGCTGGTCGACGAGACCGACAAGGCCGATGTCGAGATCGAGGGCCTGCTGTTGGAGGTGCTCAGCGATTTCGCGGTGACCGTGCCGGAGCTCGGCACCATCACCGCCACCCGCCGGCCGTTCGTGGTCCTCACCTCGAACGCCACCCGAGAGCTGTCGGAGGCGCTCAAACGGCGCTGTCTGTACCTGCACCTGGACTTCCCGGACGAGGAACTGGAACGCCGGATCCTGGCGAGCCGGGTCCCGGAGCTGCCCCAGGCCGTCGCCGCCCAGCTGGTGCGGATCGTGCACGTACTGCGCGGAATGCAGTTGAAGAAACTGCCCTCGGTGGCCGAGTCCATCGACTGGGGCCGCACCCTGCTCGCGCTCGGACATACCGATCTGGACGACGCCACCGTGCGCGCCACCCTGGGGGTGGTGCTCAAACATCGAAGCGACCATCAGCGTGCACTGGCCGAGCTCAAACCGGCGTGACGCCGTGAACGCACAACCGGCCGCGGGCGAGGGTTCGCCACTGCACGCGCCACACGGACTGTCCGGACATCTGGTCGGATTCGTGGAGGCGCTGCGGGCACGCGGTATCCCGGTGGGACCGTCGGAGACGGTCGACGCCGGGCGGGTGCTGTCGGTGCTCGACCTCCTGGACCGGGAGGTGATGCGCGAGGGTCTGGCGTGCGCGCTGCTGCGCAGAACCACCCATCGCGCTACTTTCGACGGACTGTTCGATCTGTGGTTCCCGGTGGCGATCGGCGTCCGGGACGCGGAGGCCGACGAGGTCGAGGTGCCGCGCCGAGCCGATGGCGAAGTGGATATTCCCGCCCTACGTCGGATGCTGGCCGAGTTGCTCGCCGAGGAGGGCTCCACCGGCCGGTTGGCGGCGCTGGCCGGGCAGATGGTCGAGCAGATGGGGCAGTACCAATCGGCCCGTGGACCGTCGTTCTCGGCGTATCAGACGCTTGAGGAAGTACAGCTGCAGACCCTGCTGGTGCAGGTGCTGGCCGGTATGAGCGGGCCGGGTGCGAGCGATTTCGACACCGAGGTGGCGCGGCGGGCCGCCCGCGCCCGGATCGAGCGGTTCCGCGCCACCGTGGAGGCCGAGACCCGCCGGCGGATGGCCGAACGGATCGGCCGGGAGAAGGTCGCGAGCTACGGGGTGGCCAAACAGGCCGAGGAGGTCGATTTCCTGCGCGCCTCCCCGGCGGAACTGGCCGAACTGCGGCGCAGCACCCAGCGGCTGGCCCGGGTTCTCGCCTCCCGGCTCGCCGCCCGCCGACGCCGCGCCCGGCGGGGCGAGATCGACCTGCGGCGCACCCTGCGCGCATCAATGTCCACCGGCGGGGTGCCGATCGACCTGGTGCACCGCAAACCGCGGCCCGGCCGCCCCGAACTGGTGCTGCTGTGTGATGTGTCCGGTTCCGTCGCCGGGTTCAGCAACTTCACCCTGCTGCTGGTGAGCGCGCTGCGGGAGCAGTTCTCCCGGGTGCGCATCTTCGCCTTCGTGGACCGTGCCGACGAGGTCACCCGGTTCTTCGACCCGCACACTCAGCTGGACGAGGCCATGCAGAAGATCTTCGCCGAGGCCGATATCGTCGGCTACGACGGGCACTCCGACTACGGCAGCGCCTTCGCCGGTTTCGCCCGCGATTTTCCCGACGCCGTCACCGGCCGCAGTTCGCTGCTCGTCCTCGGCGATGCCCGCACCAACTATCGCGATCCGGAGTCGAACACCCTGCGTGATCTGGTCGCCACCGCCAAACACGCACACTGGCTCAACCCGGAACCGCGCGCCCAGTGGGGGTCGGGGGACTCGGCGGCGCAGCGCTATCGGCAGGTCATCGAGATGCACGAATGCCGGTCGGCCGCCCAGTTGACAGCGGTGGTCTCCCGACTGCTTCCGGTTTGAGCCGCCGGCTCACCCGATAAGCTCGATTGCTATGCACACGACAGGCCAGGGCGGACGCAAACTGGGGGTGATGGGCGGTACCTTCGATCCCATCCACCACGGTCACCTGGTCGCCGCCAGTGAGGTCGCGCACCGGTTCGAACTCGACGAAGTGATCTTCGTCCCCACCGGACAGCCGTGGCAGAAGGCGGGCCGGCAGGTCAGCCCCGCCGAGGACCGTTATCTGATGACGGTGATCGCGACCGCGTCCAATCCGCGATTCTCGGTGAGCCGCGCCGATATCGACCGCGGCAAGGTCACCTACACGGTCGATACGTTGCGCGATCTGCGCACCCACTATCCGGGCGCCGAGCTGTACTTCATCACCGGAGCGGACGCGCTGGCGAATATCCTCACATGGCAGGATTGGGCGGAACTGTTCGATCTGGCGAAATTCGTCGGTGTGAGCCGGCCGGGGTACGAGCTGAACATCGATCATCTGGAGGAACATCTGCGCGATTTCCCCGATGACGCGGTGACCATGGTCGAAGTCCCCGCGCTGGCGATCTCGTCCAGTGAATGCCGCCGCCGAGCGGCGGAGAACCGGCCCGTGTGGTACCTGGTGCCCGATGGTGTCGTGCAGTACATAACCAAGCGGCACCTGTATGTGCCGCCTGCAGCGGAGGGTAGTGGAATGAGCGGGTCAGGCCCGGGGGAGGCGCAGCGGCATGAGCACGGAGGGCCCCCGTCCGTTCCCGATCACGGCGGAGTGAGTGAGGTGCACCGATGACAGCGTCGGCGGAAGCAGTGGAGATGGCGCAGGTCGCGGCGCTGGCGGCGGACGAGAAACTGGCTGCCGACGTGGTCGTACTGGACGTCTCCGAACAGTTGGTGGTGACCGACTGTTTCGTCATCGCCTCGGCGCCGAACGAACGCCAGGTGAACGCGATCGTCGACAATGTCGAGGAGAAACTGCGCAACGCCGGGCACCGACCGGTGCGCCGGGAAGGGGCCCGCGAGGGCCGGTGGGTGCTGCTGGACTATGTGGACATGGTGGTGCACATCCAGCACAACGACGAGCGCAATTTCTATGCCCTGGAACGGCTGTGGAAGGACTGCCCCATCGTTCCCGTGGCGGGTATCGGAGCCCCGCCCGCCGATCGTGATTCCGCCGGAGACGCCGAGTGAGCAAGTACGCCGATGTGCGCACCCTGATACTGCTGCGCCACGGACAAACAGAATGGAACGCCGACGATCGGATGCAGGGGCAGATCGATACCGATCTCACCGATCTGGGCCGCCGTCAGGCGAAAGAGGCCGCGCGGGAACTGGTGTCGCGCAAGGTGATCGGCATAGTCGCCTCCGATCTGAGACGCGCTTACGACACCGCGCTGATCCTGGCCGAGTCCACCTCGCTCGAGGTGGTACGCGATGAACGTTTGCGCGAAACCCACCTGGGGGGGTGGCAGGGTCTGACCAGTCGCGAATTCGACGCCGACCATCCGGGCGCGCGAGTGGCCTGGCGGATGGACGCGAGCTACTCACCGCCCGGCGGGGAGACCAAACTCGAGGTCGGCGCGCGTGCGCTGCCGGTGGTGCGGGAACTGTATGCCGAGCGGCAGGATTGGCCCGGCGCGACTATCATCCTGGTGGCGCACGGCGGGCTGATCGCTGCCCTCACGGCCGCGCTGCTGGATCTGCCGCCACGGAGCTGGCCCGCCCTCGGTGGCTTGGCCAACGCCAGCTGGGTGCAGCTGAGCAGCCACGGTCCGAGTATCGAACAGCCCGGATGGCGCCTCGATGTGTGGAATGCAGCGGCGAAGGTAGCACCCGATGTCCTCTGAAGAACCGATCCGGCAGGTGCCGGACGAACTGTTCCGGAAAGTTTCCGCGAAACCGGAACGAACCCTCCCCGACGCGCTGTTCGGCCCGCCGCCGCGCCCGGCGAGCAGTGAAACCGCCACGGTGGACACTGCCGGCGCGGGAGACGACGGTACAGGGGGGGACGAGCAGGCGGATTCGGACGAGGGTTCCGAGCCAGGCGATGGGGGACGGCACCCGCCCGGGGCCGTGGGGGGTGCGGGGGGTGACACCGGGGGGTCGGTTGTCGACGTTGTGGAGCGTGCCGGCGAGAGTTCGGCCGGCGCAGCTGTTTCCGGGGAGTACGCGGTGGATGTGAGCGCGCCGCCGGAACCGGTCGACGAGACGTCGGATGCGGGCCGGGCGGTAACCGTCGGGACCGCACCGGAACAGGAGCCGGAACTCGTGGCGGACACGGTATCGAATCCGAAGTCCGGGCCGGACGCGGAGCCGAACTCGCCGGATGTGGCGGACGAGTCGACGCCGCGGCGGCCGGTGCTGCTCGTGATCGCCGATTCGCTGGCATATTTCGGCCCGAAAGGCGGTCTGCCCGCGGACCATCCGCGGATCTGGCCGAATCTGGTGGCGGCCGAGCTCGATTGGGAGGTCGAACTGGTCGCCCGGATCGGCTGGACCTGTCGGGACGCGTACTGGGCGCTGATCGGTGATCCACGTGTCTGGGCGGCGGTACCGCATGCCGGTGCCGTGGTGTTCGCGGTCGGCGGAATGGACACCCTGCCGTCGCCGCTGCCCACCGCGCTGCGGGAGCAGATCCGCTATATCCGGCCGCCGGGGCTGCGCCGGGTGGTGCGGTCGAGTTATCAGTGGTTGCAGCCGAGGCTGTCCAAACTCGGGTGGCCGGTGGCGCTGCCGCCGAAGGTGAGCATCGACTACCTGGAGAAGTCGCGGGCGGCGCTGGCGCAACTGCGCCCCGATCTGCCCGTGGTCGCGGTGCTGCCGTCGGTGCACGACTGCGCGGCCTACGGCCGGGTGCATCGCGGGCGGGATACCGCGGTGCGCGCGCTCGAGGCCTGGTCGGCACGCACCGGTGTGCCGCTGGTGGATCTCGCCGAGGCGGTGCGCGACAATGTCTTCTCCGAGGAATCGAACCCCGATGGTATCCACTGGGGCTGGGCCGGGCACACCGCCGTGGCCAATGCGATGGTGAAAACTCTGCAGGAGGTCGGATAGTCCGTGGCGGTTGTGGTCGTCACCGATTCCTCCGCGAGCCTGCCCGCTCGGCTCGTCGAAGAGCTGGGCATCGTTGTCGTCCCGTTGCACGTGCTGGTCGGGGACCGCACCGTCCGGGAAGGCATCGACGAACTCGATATCGACTACACATCCGATACCGTCACCACGTCCGCGCCCTCGCCGGGGGAGATGCGCGCGGCGTACGAGCAGGCGCTGGCGCGCAGTAACGGCGACGGCGTGGTGGCCGTGCACCTGTCCAGACTGCTCTCGTCCACTTGGGAATCCGGCCGGCAGGCCATCGAGGATATGGGCGCCGCCGACCGTGTCCTCCTGGTCGACTCCCTCGGCGCGGGCCTGGCGACCGGGCTTCCGGTGCTCGCCGCCGCCCGCCACGCCGCCACCGGCGTCCCACTGGCCAACGTCTACGACACCGCCGTCTCCGCCGCGGGCCGCTCACGCTCCTACATCCTGGTCAACCGCACCGAGCAGCTGCGACGCGGTGGGCGGCTCAGCTCCGCGGCCGGCTTCTTCGGCAGTGAGCTGGTGACCAAACCGATCCTGCAACTCGTACAGGGGCGACTCGAACTCCGGGAAAAGGTGCGCACGCGGTCGAAGGCGTACACCAAGCTGGTCGGCGCGGCCGTGGAGGAGGTGCGGGCGAACGGTTCGCGCGGTGCGGCCGTCGCGGTGCAGCACCTGAGCGCGCCGGAGGGCGCCGAGGCCGTGACCGCGCAGTTGCGGGAGCGGATACCGGAGATCGACGAATTCATCACCGCGGAATTCGGGCCCGTCCTGGCGGTGCATCTCGGGGTCGGGGCGGTGGGAGTGCTCGTCCTGCCCGGCGGCTGCCGCTGAACCCCCCCGGGCGGTGATCGAAGGATTTCGTGACCATGAGCTCGATAGGTGGGGCATGACCGTGACCGACATGTCCGCACTGGATGTGCACGGTATCGCGGATGACCGGCCCGTCGATATGGGCGACTATCTCGACGCCCTCGCGGTGGTGGCGGGGGCGACTGTGGCATGCCCCGGGGTCCGGCGCGATGAAACGGCGACAACCGGCCGCTACGAAACCGTTGTCGTCTCGGCGACCACACCGGAACCGGGTGGAACGGGCCCTCACCGCCCGGCCTTCGTCCACAGGTGAGAGTTGTCCACAAACTTTCCGAAGAACCTGGTGGACAGAGCTTTCCGAGACAAACGCGGTCATAGCGTGGCGGGCATGTCACGTCACGACGAATACGAGCGGATACGCCAACGGTTGGCCGGGTCGGACACTCGGTCCGAGGCCCGTGCCGATCGATACCGGGGTTACGGCACCGGCGGGAAGAGCACCCGACGACGGGAATCCCGGGCGGGGCGGTCGGAAGGCGGGATGCTCGAACCCGGCGAAAGAAACGCCGACCGGTGGCATCTCGATGCGATCCCCGAAGCCGACGACGACCATGACGCGGATGCGCCCGCCTCCGACCGATCACCTGCGGGCGCATTCCGGGATCACGACGAGACGGTCCGCGTGCCCGCCTGGCTCGAGGAGTCACCGGATACGAATTGGCGAGAACGATTGGTACCGGAGCGGTTCCGCGGAGTACGTCTGGATCCGGGGCGGCGAGGTGTGCTCGCCATGGTCGGTGTCGGACTGTTGGCGGCGTTGGTGACGGCCGTCGTCGTGCTGTGGGAGCGCCCGGTGACGCACCCCGTGCCGCCGCTGCCGGCCGCGCATCCGATCGCGGCGGACGGTTCCGGCCCCTCGACGGCGCCGGTGCTCGCCGCATCGCCGACCGCGTCCGAGCCGGATGGGAAATCCGCACCGGAGCTGGTGGTGAGTGTGGTCGGGCTCGTGCACCGGGCCGGATTGGTCCGGCTGCCGCCGGGCTCGCGGGTGGCCGACGCGCTCACCGCGGCGGGCGGAGTCCGCGAGGGCGCCGACCTGACGGGCCTCAATCTGGCCCAGCGATTGTCCGACGGCGATCAGGTGCAGGTCGGCGCGCGCGCACCCGGTTCCGGTCCGCACCGGCACGGCAGCGGTACCACCTCGAGCGGGGCCGCCACCGGCTCACCGGGTTCGACCGCGGATTCCGCCCCGACATCGGGCGCACCGGTCGACCTCAATACCGCCACCGAGGCCGAACTCGACGCCCTGCCCGATATCGGCCCTATCACCGCCCGTGCCATCATCACCTGGCGGAAAACCAACGGACGCTTCACCGATATCGAACAGCTCGGCGAAGTCGACGGAATAGGCCCCACCCGTCTCGCCCGACTGCGCCAACTGGTGACGGTATGACGCCGCCGGCCACCGCACCATCGCCGAGTGACCGTGCTGTCGAAGGCACACACCCCCGATCACCCGGCCGGATATCGCATGTACGCGCCGAGGACCGTTCGGGCGACGAGGTGATACTGGACGCCCGGTTGCTGCCCGCCGCGGTGTGCTGTTGGTTGGCAACGCTTCTGGCGATAGGGGCCGGGTGGCAGGCGGGTGTGGCCGTGGCCGTGGGGGCGGTCGTGATGGCGTTCGGGCCGTGGGGCCTGTGGTGGACGGCCGTCACCCATCGCAGCGAACGGAAGCGGGTTGTCACCCTGGTGTTGTTGGGGGCGGTACTGTCGGGCGCCGCCTTCGCGGCGGTGGGTGCGTGGCGTGAGTACCGAGTGTCCGAACATCCCCTGCGGTCGGTGCCCGCCACGGCATCGGTCCGGGTGGCGGTCACCGTCGCGGACGATCCGAAGCCGGTGCGCACCGAGGTACCGGGTGCCGAACGACTGTGGATCGTACGAGCGAACCTCCGCGAATATCGTTATGGCGCCGAACGGATTCGGGTCGGTGGGGCGGTGGTGATCCTGGCGACCGGCAAGCAGTGGTCGGCCCTGCTACCGGGGCAGCCGATCGAGTTTCGGGCCCGTCCGTCACCGCCCCGCCGACACGACCTGACCGTGGCGGGTCTGCGTCCGCTCGGCCCGCCGAAAACCATTGGCCCGCTACCGTGGTGGCAGCGTCTGGCGGCGTCGGTACGGGCCGATTTGGTGGATGCCGCGGCGCGGGCGCTGCCGCCGGAATCGGCCGGATTACTTCCGGCCCTCGTCGTCGGAGACACCTCCGCCCTGTCCGACGAGGTACGCGACGAATTCGTCGCCTCCGGACTACAACACCTATGTGTGGTCAGCGGAGCCAATTTCACGATCGTGCTCACGGTGGTGCTGTTTCTGACCCGTCTGCTCACCTTCGGCCCGTATCTGTCCGCCGCCTGCGCTGCCGCCGCGTTGGTGCTGTTCGTGGTGATCGCCCGACCGGATCCGAGTGTGCTGAGAGCGGCCGCCATGGGATCGGTGACGCTGCTCGCCCTGGTCACCGGCCGTCGAAAACAGGCACTTCCCGCCCTGTGCGCGGCCGTGATCGCCCTGCTCGCGATATGGCCGGGCCTGGCCGTCCAAGCCGGATTCGCCCTGTCCGTCCTGGCCACCGGCGCGCTGATCCTGTTGGCCCCCGGCTGGGTGGACCGGCTGCGCGACCATGGGTGGTGGCGGCTGCCGGCCGAGTTGGTCGCCGTCGCGGCGGCCGCGTTCGTGGTCACCGCACCGATCCTGGTCGCCCTGACCGGCCGACTCGGCCTGGTCGCCGTGGCCGCGAACATCCTCGCCGCGCCCGTGGTCGCGCCGATCACCGTCGTGGGTGCCGTCGGTGCTGTCACCGCTTCGATCTGGATGCCCTTCGCGGAGTTGATCCTGCACTGCGCCGCGCCGCCGTTGTGGTGGTTGCTGGCTGTCGCCGACCGCGCCGCCGCGATTCCGGGAGCGACGGTGCCGGTGCCGGGGGGAGCGGCCGGTGGTCTGGTGACCGCCGGGATCGTCACCGTGGGCATCTGGGCGCTACATTCGGCCGGTGTGCGCAGACTGATGACGGCCGCCGCGACGGGAGTGGCCGCCGTGGTGATCCCGTTGCTGGTGGCGAGCCATACTCTGCCGAGATGAGCGGTAGCCCGCAACCGCCTTCGGACGATACCGAGGGGGCTCAGTGTGGCAGCCAGCCCGGTTGTCCGGCCAGCCATATGGCGGGCATCGGAATGGTCCGGTCCTCGACGATGCAGACCCACAGCGTCGCTTCCGACATCCCGTAGCGACGCTTCATCTGCGTGATATCGAGGTATTCCCGTGGTTCCAGCCGTTCGGCACCGCTCAACCCGGGTTCCCATGCCGGCGGGATCTCGGGCTCCCAGCCGGGACGCCGCTTTCCGCCCAGCACGACGGCCGGGGCAGGCACCCATATGGGCCCGTTGTCCAACCAACGGGCCAACGTACGCCAATCGATGCCGGTCACGGACGAGAACTCGGCCAGATCCACGAATCGCGGTGCGTACGAGTCGCGTTCGGCCCTGTCCCGCAGGATGGCACGTTTCCTCATTGCCGGTAGTCCTCGCTGCACAGCAACGGCGGTGGGTTCTATCCGCGGACGATTCGTACTCCGGCCCACGGACACGGCTCGCGCCGTGTGCGCTCATGTGCAGTGATCCGCCCGCCAACCACCGGCACAAGCGCGGTACACAGTAGCCCAGGGCATCCCACCGAATCCAGTGCAGGCAGGCGCGGTGAGGACCGGAACGGTGCCGACCGCTCCCATCGGCCGACCGGGGTCGTACAACGATCGTCGACGAGACACCATGCCGTGCGACGCATGCCCTGTGCCGCGAATTCACAACCGGATTCGTGTTCTCCGCTATCGCCGGCCGCGATATCGCGCACTTCCACCGGCCGGTGTTCGCGCCCGTAAGGAACACCGGCCGAACGAGCCGGTTCGTCGTCTCCTGCTGGGCCGACGGTCCGCGGATCGATGAACCGGGCCCTATCGCGCCGGTCGAACGCCCGGCGTTGCGAGTCACCCCAAGCGACACCGGCGTCCGGGATAGCGGATGCGTATGGCGGGAACCGAAGCCTGTCTCCCAGGCCGGCATGAGTCCTCGATTCGGCGGCAACTTCCTTTGATGTCCTCGTCCACCGGTGCAGGCAGGCCGGGATCTCCTCGGTACGAGTGTTCGGGGAACCGCCATGTCGCCCGGATACATCGGGCATGGCGCATCGAGGCCGCCGGCCCGGTCGTAGGATCGGACCGTGAGCGAACAGCCTGCGGCCGTGCATCTGGTTCTGGGAGATGAGGAACTACTGGTCGAGCGGGCCGTGGCGGGGGTGACTGCGCAGGTCAGGGCGGGGGCGCCCGACCCGGAGGGGGTGCCGGTGGATCGGCTGCGGGCCGGGGACGCCAATAGCGCGGAGTTGGCGGAACTGTTGAGTCCGTCGCTGTTCGCGGAGGACCGGGTGGTGGTCCTGGAATTGGCGGCGGAGGCCGGTAAGGACGCGGTCGCGGTGATCGGCGACGCGGCGGCGGCCCCGCCGGAGGGAGTCGTGCTGATCGTGTTGCACTCCGGTGGGGGGCGGGCCAAGGCGCTGGTTCCGACTCTGCGGAAGGTGGGGGCCGTAGTGCACGACTGTGCGAAGCTCACCAAGGCCGCCGAGCGCGTGGAGTTCGTGCGGGGGGAGTTCCGGGCCGCGGGTGTGCGGGTGTCGGGGGACGTGGTGCAGGCGGTGCTGGAGGCGGTGGGTTCGGATCTGCGGGAGCTGGCGGCGGCGTGCTCGCAGCTGGCGGCGGATACCGGCGGCAAGGTGGATGTGGCCGCGGTGCGGCGGTACTACTCCGGGAAGGCCGAGGTGACCGGGTTCGAGGTGGCCGACCAGGCGGTTTCCGGTAATCGGGCCGGGGCCGTGGAGGCGCTGCGCTGGGCCACCGACAGCGGGGTCCCGCATGTGCTGTTGGCCGACGCGCTGGCCGACTCGGTGCACACCATCGCGCGGGTCGGTTCGGCGGGGCGTGGCGACCCGTTCAAGCTCGCCGGCTCGTTGGGTATGCCGCCCTGGAAGGTGAAGAAAGCCCAGGCACAGGCCCGGGGATGGACGCCCGAGGCCATCGGTTCCGCCCTGCGGGTCGTCGCCGCGCTCAATGCCGACGTCAAGGGCGGTGCCGCCGACCCGACGTTCGCGCTCGAGCATGCGGTTATGCGGATACTCGCGCTGCGCGGGCGGAACTGACCACCGCGAGTATCCGTCTGCTTCTCCGGTCGACGGCCGGGCAGGCACCCGGACGGCGTCGTGACTTCGCGCCGTCCGGGTCTGCCGATCGTTACGGGCTCAGTCCACCGAGCTGAGGTCGGGCATCTCCATCTCCTCGCCGACCTCTTCGTAACGTCCGTCCCAGTTCTCGTAGGCCGGTGGTTCCTCCTCGCGCGTGACGATCCACGCCAGCGCGTAACCGTCCTCCTCGTCGGGGACCAGCACGTTCTCGATCTTCACGCCGAAGCCGAGCACCTCGGCGGCCTGGATCACACCGGGCAGGTCTTCGGACCGAACCACGGCCTGGTTCGCATATACGGTCACCATGGGCGGCATGCTACGGCACATCGGGCCGCACTGTGTGGGACAGGCCCCCGGTAACAAGGAGGCGGGGTCTCGTCGTCGGATTCGAGCGGGTCGGTCGGTTCCCGCATGGCGGCCGGTGAGAGCTCGGAAACGGACGAGGATCGGTCCGGAGCGTAGCGCGAGCGGCCGGGCCGTGTCCCGAGGTTCGCCGCTGACGCGGACGAGGCGTCCGCACAGGCCATCGCGGCAGGCGGTCGGGTCCGTCACCTCTGCGGCCGACGGCGCCTTCGGGCGGCGCGAGGGGCGTATCAAGGACTCCTTCGGCAATATCTGGTAGGTGGTCGGCTGCGTCGAGGACGTCACCGAGGACGAGACGTGGAAACGGCTGCGGGGCCCTGTCGACGCCGAGGCCGTGCGGGTGGCTCAGAGACACTCGACACCGGGCTCGGCGACCGGCGTCTCGGACGCGGCAGCGCACCTGTCTGGACGAACGGCCGCCCAGGTGTCCGAGCGGCGGTCGGGTGATCGCCTACGGCGGGGCGCATGGCACCGGGCGGGATCTCGGTGCCGTGTCGCAACTGCGTCATTCAGCTCCGTGTGGCGGCCTCGACTTTCAGACCACCGAAGGTGACCTGCCGTGTCATGGGACGCCGCAGGAACTCGTGCGGGAAGCCGAGGTCGACGGCACTGGCCGCTTCCAGCCGGGTCAGGTGCTCGTCGGCGAATTCGACGTCGAGCGCGCCCAGGTTATCTTCCAGCTGGGCGGCGGTGCGGGCACCGATGATGGGTGCGGTCACACCCGGTTCGCGCAGCGTCCACGCCAGCGCGACCTGAGAGGGCGTCCGGCCCGTCTCCGCGGCGACCTCCTTGACCACGTCGGCGATGGCGAGCCCGCGTTCGGACAGCGATCCGTTGGCGGCGGCGACGTTCTTGCGGGTACCGCTGGGGGAGGCATCCACACTGTGGTCGAGGTCGGCGCGGCCGTACTTGCCGGTGAGCACCCCGCTGCCCAGGGGTGACCACGGGATGACACCGAGGCCCATTTCCCGTGCCATGGGGATCAGGTCGCGTTCGCCTGTGCGCTCGAGCAGGCTGTACTCGATCTGCAGCGCGATGAGCGGGGACCATCCGCGCAGATCGGCGATCATCTGCATCCGCGAGACCTGCCAGGCGGGCGCGTCGGAGATACCCACGTAGAGCACCTTGCCCGCGCGGACCAGGTCGTCCATTCCGCGCAGGATCTCCTCGACCGGAGTCAGGAAGTCCCAGGCGTGCAGGTAGAGCAGATCGATGTAGTCGGTGTTCAACCGCCGCAGACTGGCCTCCACCGAGGCGAACATGCTCTTGCGGTGGTTGCCGCCGGAGTTGGGGTCGCCGGGACGGCGCAGCATGGTGTATTTCGTGGCCAGCACCAGGCTTTCCCGGTTGGCGGCGGTGAACTCACCGAGCAGCTTCTCGGAGCTGCCGTCGGTGTACTGGCTGGCGGTGTCGATGAAATTACCGCCACGCTCGACGTAGGTGTCGAAGATCTTGCGGGCCTCATCGGTATCGGCACCCCAACCCCAGTCGGCCCCGAAAGTCATCGTCCCCAGCGCGAGCGGGGACACCCGTAGGCCGGAGCGGCCGAGAAGGCGGTAAGTGTCGAGGGTGAGCGCGGCCATCACGTTCTCCTGTCGTCGTTCGTGTTGTCGAGAGAAATTCTGTGGCGGCGAAAGGCGCGCGGTAAGGGAAGATTCATCCTGGGAAAGACAGTCCCACCCAACGGACGGCGGCCCGTACGATCGGAGACGATGAAAGGAATGGCGAACGCGACATCGCGCCGCGACCCGGGGCCCGGAGGCACAGGCTTGCGTAACCACGAAGGGCCGGGCGGCGCCGACCGAACGCACGAGCTGGCGGCCTTTCTGCGCACCCGGCGGGAGCGGTTGAATCCCCGCGACCTGGGCCTGCCGCTGCGCCGGCAGGCTCGGCGCACCCCCGGACTGCGGCGGGAGGAAGTGGCCGAACTGGCAGGCGTCAGCACCGACTACATCATCCGGCTGGAGCAGGGCCGTGGCCTACGCCCGTCACCGGAGGTGCTGGACGCGCTGGCCCGCGCGTTGCGCTTGAGCGCCGACGAAACCGCCTACCTGTTCGATCTGGCCGAGCAGCGCCGGCCCAACTCGGGTAAGCCGAGCGCGGTGGCCGCTCCGGCGCTGGCCCTGCTGGTGGACGAGCTGTCACCGCATCCGGCCATGCTGGTCAACCACCGCTACGACGTCCTGGCGTGGAACCGGGAGATGGCGGCCTTGATGCTCGATTTCGACACGCTGCCCCTCGGACAGCGCAACACCATGTGGCTGTGTCTCGTGCACGAGCGGATGCGGGATTTCTACGTCGACCGGGACCGGGTGATCCGGGAGGGGGCCGCGGATCTGCGTGCCGCCTGGGCCGGACACCCGGACGACCAGGCGCTCGCGGATCTGGTGGGTGAGCTGACGGCCCGCAGTCCGGAGTTCGCCGCGGCCTGGGCCGCAGGGGATGTGAAGGTGCGCGGGCGCGGGGTGAAGCCGCTCCGGCATCCGCACGTCGGGCCGCTGACCGTCGATTTCGAGGCTCTGGTCCCGTTGCAGGACCCGGACCAGCGGCTGGTCATCTATCGGGCGGCCGATGCCGCCTCGCAGGCCGCGCTGGACCGGCTGGCCGAGGCGGCACGGGACCGCGCGCCGCGGGTCGTCGACGAGGCATCATAGGGTTCCTCGCGGGCAGCGGGAACGCGAAAAGCCGCCGCGGTCGTCGGAGCCGCGGCGGCGAACGTCGAAGCGAACGAACTCGTCAGAGCTTGCTGAGGGCGAGCGCCAGAGCCGACTTCTTGTTCGCGGCCTGGTTGGCGTGGATAACGCCCTTGGAGGCGGCCTTGTCGAGCTTGCGGCTGACGAAACGCAGCCGCTCGGCGGCGGTCTCCTTGTCGCCGGCCTCGGCGGCCGCCCGGAAGTTGCGGATGTAGGTGCGCAGTTCGGACTTCACCGACTGGTTGCGCTGACGCCGTGCCTCGTTGGTACGGATCCGCTTCATCTGGGACTTGATATTGGCCACGCCTGTATCCTCTGATTCCTGTCGCTGGTTCGTCCGGAAAGTCTGTGCGCGCGCACCTGCCCCGAACGATTCCCGGCGCGGGGACGACGCGACGCCAAGGGGCCAGGTTACCAGTACCCGTGAGCGCGGCGAAATCGCGGCTCGACGAGGTGGCCGAATCGAGAGGCGGAGATCGTTGAGAAGACGATACCGCCGGCGTAACGTCCCATTCGTTTTCGGCGTGGATTTTTTGCGGTACGACCAGGCGTAACGGTACTCCCGCGGGCGCGGGCGGCGATCCCCTCGAAAATGGTTCGGATCAGACCCGAAGGCGATAGCACAGTGTCACCACGCGGGGCCCGCTCATTCCCATCGAACCAGGAAGGCGGACGCGTATGTCACCCACTGCTCAGGAAGTCGTCGAGGAAACTGTCGAAACCCATTCCGCGGTCGTGAAATGGGGAGCGGAGGCGCTGGGCACCTTCGTCCTGGTGCTGGGCGGCGTCGGGACGGCGGTGTTGGCGGGGGAGAAGGTCGGTGCACTCGGTGTCGCCCTGGCCTTCGGGTTGACGCTGCTGTTCCTGGTGTACGCGATCGGGCCGATCTCCGGCTGCCACGTGAATCCGGCGGTGACCGTAGGACAGTTGCTGCTCGGTCGGGTGTCGGTGCCGGGCGCGGCGGGCTATATCGTCGCCCAGTTGATCGGCGCGTTCCTGGCCGGTCTGGTGCTGTTCGCGCTGGCGAAGAACCTGCCGTCCTACGACCGCTCGGTCGACGGTCTCGGCGCCAACGGCTGGGGTCCGCACAGCCCCGCGGCGGTACGGGGTCCGCTCGGTGAGGTCGTGGTCCAGGACGGATACGGGATAGCCGCCATGATCATCGTCGAGATCATCCTGACCGCGCTGCTGGTGTTCGTAGTGCTGGCCTCCACCGACCAGATCTCCGATGTGCCGATGGCCGGACTGTCCATCGGTGTCACCCTCGCCGTCGTCAACCTGGTCGCCATCCCGGTGGACAATGCCTCGGTGAACCCGGCCCGCAGCCTCGGTGTCGCGCCCTACCAGAACGGTGCCCTGGGCCAGGTATGGGCGTTCGTGCTGTTCCCGCTGATCGGCGGGGTGCTCGGGGCCCTGCTCTACGGGTTGCTGTTCGGTCGGTCCCGGCAGATGGTGTCCTGACCTGGGCCCCCGTGAGGACGGCCGGGGCCTGTCAGCTCCAGTGGTATTCGCGGACGAGCCGATGGGCCACCCGGTCGAACAGTTTGCGCGGCAGGATGGCACCCTCCCGGCGGATACCGTCCTCGGGAACGTCGAGGACCCGGTCCAGCCGCACCCAACTCGGCCTGCCCTGGTGATCCCAGACGCCGGCGCCGATGGCGACCCAATCGGGGTCGTGGTCGCGTACCGGGTTCGACGACAGCATCAGCCCGAGCAGGGTGCGGCGGTCGCGTCCGACCACCAGAACCGGACGGTCCTTGCCGTTGCTCGGATCCTCCTCGAACGGCACCCAGGTCCACACGATCTCGCCGGGGTCGGCGCGGCCGTCCAGCTGCGGGGCGTAGACGATGCGACGCGCTCGCTGGGTGGTCGGCACCGGGGTCGAGGCGGCGGGGCGGACCGGGATCGCCGGTGCGCGGCCGGCGCGGCGGCGGCCGCCTGCGCTGTCGAGCGACGCCGCCCGCTGGAGTCGGTCGACCAGCCGGGGAGCCTGCCGCCTGATCACCTTGGGCCCCTGCTCTTTCGCGATCGCGGTGAGCTGCTTGCCGAGATAATTCCAACTGCGGGCCATCCCAGGAGAATAACGCCGCCCCTCGGCCGGCGGGGGCATGTGACGGTTGCCCGCCCGGGACCGGCGAAGGGGGCGTGGACCCCATCATGGGACCATGGAGGGTAGCCGGCAATGAGCGGGGCCGGAGAAGCGGTCGCAGGTGCGACCACAACCGACACCCGTTCGTTCCGATCGCCGACGCCGATACCCCTATGAGGAGTGGAGTGCCCGCCAGCTTCGCCGATACGACGTTCACCGATCCGCCCCGGATCCGGAACTTCTGCATCATCGCGCATATCGATCACGGCAAGTCGACGCTGGCCGACCGGATGCTGCAGCTGACCGGCGTGGTCGAGGAACGGCAGATGCGTGCCCAGTATCTGGACCGGATGGATATCGAACGGGAGCGCGGTATCACCATCAAGGCCCAGAACGTCCGGCTGCCCTGGACCCCGACCAGCGGGGAGCACGCGGGCGAGGACTTCGTGCTGCACCTGATCGATACCCCGGGCCACGTCGACTTCACCTATGAGGTGTCGCGAGCGCTGGAGGCCTGTGAGGGCGCGATCCTGCTGGTCGACGCCGCGCAGGGAATCGAGGCGCAGACCCTGGCCAACCTGTATCTGGCCCTCGACAAGGATCTGGCCATCATCCCGGTACTGAACAAGATCGACCTGCAGGCCGCGGACCCCGACCGGTACGCCGCCGAACTCGCCCATATCGTCGGCTGCGAGCCCGGTGATGTGCTGCGGGTGTCGGGCAAGACCGGTGCGGGTGTGGCGGAACTGCTGAACCAGGTGATCGCCCAGGTGCCGCCGCCGCAGGGTGAGGCGGACGCGCCGGCCCGGGCGATGATCTTCGACTCGGTCTATGACACCTATCGCGGCGTGGTCACCTATGTGCGGGTGGTGGACGGCAAACTGACCCCACGCGAGAAGATCAAGATGATGTCCACCGGCGCCACCCACGAACTATTGGAGATCGGCATCGTCTCGCCGGAGCCCAAGCCCACCCAGGGCCTCGGGGTCGGCGAGGTGGGATACCTGATCACCGGGGTGAAGGATGTACGCCAGTCGAAGGTCGGCGATACCGTCACCACGGCCCGGGGCGGCGCCTCCGAGCCGCTCACCGGCTATCGGGAGCCGCGTCCGATGGTGTATTCCGGGCTCTACCCGGTGGACGGCTCGGACTATCCGGACCTCCGTGACGCCCTGGAGAAGCTACAGCTCAACGATGCCGCGCTCACCTACACCCCGGAAACCTCGGTGGCGTTGGGCTTCGGTTTCCGCTGCGGTTTCCTCGGCCTGCTGCATATGGAGATCACCCGGGAACGCCTCCAGCGCGAATTCGGTCTGGACCTGATCTCCACCGCACCGAACGTGGTGTACCGGGTGGAGATGGACGACGGCTCCGAACATATCGTCACCAACCCGTCGTACTGGCCGGAAGGCAAGGTGCGCACGGTATTCGAGCCGGTGGTCAAGTGCACCATCATCGCCCCGAGCGAATTCATCGGCACCATCATGGAACTGTGCCAGTCGCGCCGCGGCGAACTCGGCGGTATGGACTATCTGTCCGAGACCCGCGTGGAGTTGCGCTATACGCTGCCGCTGGCCGAGATCATCTTCGACTTCTTCGACTCGCTGAAGTCGCGGACCCGTGGTTACGCCAGCCTCGACTACGAGGAAGCGGGCGAGCGGGAATCGCAGCTGGTAAAGGTGGACATCCTGTTGCAGGGTGAGGCGGTGGACGCGTTCAGCGCCATCGTGCACCGCGACGCCGCCCAGGCCTATGGCCACAAGATGACCACCAAACTGCGCGAGCTCATTCCGCGCCAGCAGTTCGAGGTGCCGATCCAGGCCGCGATCGGGTCGAAGATCATTGCCCGCGAGAACATCCGGGCCATCCGCAAGGATGTGCTCGCCAAATGCTACGGCGGCGATATCAGCCGTAAGCGCAAGCTGCTGGAGAAGCAGAAGGAAGGCAAGAAGCGGATGAAGACCATCGGCCGCGTGGACGTCCCGCAGGAGGCGTTCGTGGCGGCCCTGTCCTCGGACGCGCAGGCGGACAAGCCCAGGGACAAGAAGTAACGGCTGCTCGGCCCTCGACGAGCGAGTGATGGTTCGCGTCCTTCTCGTCGAACTCGGCGCCGGGACGTAGGCTCGGCGAGAAACTCTGTACTACAACCGACGTGACAGCCGGGTTCGCCCCAAATATTGTGGTGGGCGATCTTCACTCGGTGGACCCGGCGGTGAGGATGCGGGAGAGGCGAGAGTGGAGTTTGTGGTATGACGCGTGATCTGCCCCGGGACGGCGACGACGCGGATATCGCCGGCGGCGACGCGAATATCACCGAACGCGGTGGTGATACCGCCTACAACATCGCCAACGGTGCTGCCACGGTGGCGCGGGGCGGTGCCTATGTGACCGGTGGCGCGCTGATGGCTGTCAACGGGGTTCCCGCGGAACCGGGTTCGGAGAACACGGACAGCCGTATCGCGGGGTGGGCCCACAGCGAGGACCCCGATCCCGATGTGCCGAGTCCGGTCATCGAGTTCCCCGATCCGGTTCCCGACGTGTCGGTGGCCCAGGGGCCGCAGCCCGGGGTCGGCGAACCACGACCGGACGCGAGTGTGACCACGCCGTTGCCGCGAATCGATATTCAGATCGGTGTCGGCGACTCGGATTACGGTTCCTCCCCGGCGGGCGGGGTACCGCTCGAGGTGCCGGACAGCGGTGATCTGACCGATATGGGTGTGCTTCCGGGCGGTGTCGGCGCCGGTGTTCCGACGTCCCCGCATCCGCCGGCTCTCGGCGGGGAAGGCCTTCCCGGTACGGCGCCGGGACCCGGCATTCCCGGGTTGGACGGTGTTCCGGGTCTGGGCGCGGGTGGTTTTCGGCTGCCCGGGATGGGGAACGAGGACGGCGGTCTTCCCGCGCCCGATTTCCATCTGCCGGACGCGGGGGAGTTCGCTCCGCCGGGGCCGAACGTCTTCGAATTGCCGGGCCTGAAATCCGTGTCGGCGCCGTTCGACGTGGACGACAACTGGTCCGAGCTCGATACCGCGGTCCTGCCGATCATCGATCCGAACGCACCGCCGCCGGCCGATATCGACTCGGTGGCGGCTCTCGGCCCGGCTTCCGCGCCGCGCGCTCCGCATGAGGCGGCGGACAAGGAAGAGGAGTCGGATGCCGATGCGGTGGCCGAGCCGATAGCCGGCACCGCGCCGTGGGCGCATATGCCGTGGACGAACACCGATGCGCCGTGGGCGAATACGTCCACGCCGGCGACCGGCGGTACCGCGGACGCCGATCCCTTCGCCGGTGTGGGTGACGGCGGCGGTGTGGGTGCCGGTCTGTTCGTCCGGTCCGACGCGAACCTGGATTTCTCGGTCGGACCGGACGGTATCCACCTGAACGCCTCATGGGATCTGCAGATCGACGCCCCCGTGGGCCGGGGCGTGGGCGATGAGCTCGATCGGTACAGCGACTGGCTCACCAGCGGTTTCGATCCCGAGGCCGCCGCTCGGTCGATGGCCGAACCCGACGGGGTCGCAGGACAGGACGGTTCGCTCGACCTCGGTTCCGGTGCCGCCACCGGCACCGGTGCGACTCCGGCGGCGGGGCAGGTCGGTACGACGTCCGGGGTGCCGACACCGTCCGCGTCCGGCGCCACCGGCGCGGTTCCCCTCTCGCCGTCTCCGCCCACACCGATGGCCGCATCCGCTCCCGCCCCGACCGCCCCGGTGGCCTCGCACGCGCCGGCGGTTTCACCGGCGCCTGCGCCGATGCCCACCCCCGCGACGCCGATGCCGGCTTCCGCTCCTGTCGCCCCGGTGCCGCCGCCCCCAACTCCCGTGGTCTCGGCCGCGGCGGCCCCCGCCGTGGTACAGCCGGTGGTGGCGACACCTCTGCAGACCACTATCCAACCGGATGCCGCCACCACCCCCGTGGCGCATGTCATCACGCCGCCGGCGGGTACATCACCGCTCATCGTGCCCGCCGCCGACGTGCCCGACCACTTCGGCCGCCCTCGCCCCGAACCACCGCGGGAACCCGACCTCGGGCCGGGCGAGCATCCGGGGAGCTCCGGTACCTCCACCCCCTCGACCGACACCGGTAGTGTGCCCACCACGACCGTCAGGCCGACCACAGGTACGGATGTGAGCCCTACGACGACACCGGGAACCCACACGAGCACCCTGCCCGGCGTGGGGGATATCACCTCGACGGTCCGAATGCCGACCGGGACCACCGGGTCGGGAGATCCGACGACCGGCATCACCTACCCGGGCACCACCGATCCGGGCGGCAGTGGCTCCGAGACACCCCGGGCCACGACGGGTGGGTCGTCGGCGGAGACGACGGGCAGCACCCCGCGGAGCACCGAGAGCTCCGGTACCTCCGAGAGCACAGGGGGCGCCACCACCGATCCGGGCGATTCGGGCACCGGCGCCGAGACCGTACAGCCCGGTACTTCCGACCAGTCCTCGCTCGTCCGCCCCACGGACAGCCCGGACTCGTCCGGCGGAGTGAGTACCTACGAGCCGCCGCCCACCGTCGACACCCCACCCACGGTGAATGTTCCGACGGTGGAGCAGCCGAGCCCGCACGTGTCCATACCGGATTACCCGAGCCGGCCGGAGATACAGATTCCCACTCCGCAGGCGCCGGTCCCGCATCAGGACCTGCCGGGGCCGGGATCGCCGGGTATCGGGATGAAACCGATCGCGGCCGACTACTCCGGTTATCCCGATCCGCACGTGGTAGCGGCCCCGGTGGTCGTGCCGTTCACCGACCATGCGACGCTCACCGGCAGCGGACTGTCGGCGGGATTGCTGCCGGGCCCCGACCACGCCGTCGCCCACCTGGTTGCGTATCCGGTGGACGACATGTTTCTCTGAACTGCCGTTCGGTAACTCACCCCCGGGGAGGGGAACGGGGTCGGGGTATGTGCATGCCGTGATCGAATGAGGGTGACGTAGTGATGACAGTTAGGAGCCGGGCTTGTCTGCTGCAGCGGAACTGCAGCCCGCAACGGTGAAGAATCCGGACGCCATGGCCCCGCTCATCGAGATCATCGATGAGCTGTACGGATCGGTTCGGTCCGCGGGCCGCGACGATCTCGGGGGTCGGCTCGGAATGGTACGGGCCCGAGTCAGCGATACCCGGGTGCGCTTGGTGGTGGTGGGACCGCCCAAGAGCGGGATGAGCACCCTGGTCAACACCCTGGTCGGGGCGCAGATCAGTGCGACCGACAGTCCGGTGAGCGTGCCGGCGGTCGTCGAGTACGGCGCCGAACCGTCCGCGACGCTCGTGCGCTGGGTGACCGGCGGGCGGACCGAACGCCAACCGGTGGATCCGCTCGATCCGCTCCCCGCGCTGACCGCACAGGACGTGGTGCGCGTGGAGTTCGCCCATCCCAGTCCGCTGCTGGCGGAGGGGATCGTACTGATGGACGCGCCCGGGGCGGACGTCGACGACCGGGGTACCTGGTCGATGATCGCCGCCGCCGATGCCGTGCTCTACCTCGCCGATGCGGGAGGCCGGCTCGGCGACGAACAGATCGCCTATCTGCAGCGGGTGCACCAGGTCTGTCCGACCGTGATCTGCGTGCTCAACAAGATCGACCGGTACTCGTACTGGGCGCAGATCCAGGAGCAGAATCGGGAACTGCTCGACGCGGCGGGTCTGGCGTTCGCGGTCGCGCCCGTATCGACGCAGCTGCACCGCGAGGCGGAACGCTCCGGCGACCGGCAGCGCGCCGTCGAGTCCGGGATACCGCAGCTCGTCGAGCATCTGCGCGAGTATGTGGTGGCGAACGCCGACGCGGTGGCCACCGCCGCCGCGGTCCGCGATATCCGACTGGTCAGCGACCATCTCGGGATGGGACTGCGCAGCGAGGCGGAAACCCTGCGCGATCCGCGGCGCCGCGGCGAGATCACCCAGCAGCTGACCGCCGCCCGTGACGAGGCCGACAGACTGCGGCAGCGCAGCGCCAACTGGCAGATCGTATTGGCCGACGGCAGCACCGAGTTGATGGCCGATATCGAACACGATCTGCGGCATCGGTTGCGCAGTCTGGTCCGGGACGCCGAAACCCGAATCGCCCAGGGTGACCCGGGCCGCGGCTGGACCGCGTTCGGCGCCGACCTGGACGCGCGGATCGGCGATGTGATCGAGGAGAACTTCGAACTGGCGGAATACCGCGCGCAGGAGCTGGCCGAACAGGTGGCCGCGAAGTTCCCGGCCGACCATCGCAGCCCCAACCTGCCGGATATGCGGGTGAGTCCGGGAGAGGTGATGGAGCAGGTCGCCCGGCTGGAGCCGTTGGAGAGCGGGAGGGACAGCGTTGTGCAGCAGGTGCTGTCCGTGTTGCGCGGATCGTACGGCGGCCTGCTGATGGTCGGTGTGGCGACCAGCCTGCTCGGAATGTCGCTGGTGAACTGGTATTCGGGGACGGCGGGCGTACTGCTCGGCCTCCACGCGCTGTGGGAGGACCGCCGCACCCGCACCCAACGCCGGCAGGCCGAGGCCAAGGTCGCGGTTTCGCGCCTGATGGACGATGTGATCTTCCAGGTGGGAAAGGAATCCCGAAACCGGCTGCGGGGAGTGCAGCGCGTGCTGCGCGACCACTTCAGCGAGATCGCCACCGATACGATGCGCCGCGCCGAGGAGGCCCTGGGCGTCGCCGAGGAGGAGGGCGAGAAGTACGGCGAGAGGGGACAGGCGCGGCTCGCGCAACTCGACGCCGAACTGCTCAAATTGCGTGATCTACGGCAGCGGGCCGACGGATTGCTCGCGGTTACCGTCTAGGGGCAGGACCCTTACGTTCCCGGCGGGGACTCGGAGCCGGCTTCGTCCCATGGGCCGCGATCCCGGGACGAATGGGTCCGTGGGACCGGGCGGTGGCTCCTTCCGTTCCAGGTGCCGCTTGCCGGGACATGCGCGGGTCGGAAGGTGCCGGCGAGTTTCGGTGTCTCGGCGCGGATCACGTGGGTGACGGCATTGATGAGCGCCAGATGGGTGAATGCCTGTGGATAGTTGCCGAGGTGACGGCCGGTGCGCGGGTCGATCTCCTCGGCGTAGAGGCGCAGCGGTCCGGCGTGTCCGAGCAGCCGTTCGCACAACCGTCGGGCCCGGGAGACCTCCCCGATTTCCACCAGCGCCGACACCAGCCAGAACGAGCAGATGGTGAAGGTGCCCTCGGTGCCGGACAGGCCGTCGTCGGTGGTCTCGGTGCGGTAGCGCAGCACCAGACCGTTCCGGGTGAGCTCGTCGGCGATTCCGAGCACGGTCGCGCGCACCCGGGGGTCGTCCGCCGGCAGGAACCGGGTCAGCACCACCAGCAACAGGGACGCGTCCAGGGTGGTGCCGCCGTAGACCTGGGTGAAGCGGCCGGCGGCGTCGACCCCGTGGGCGAGCACATCGGCCCTGATCTCCTCGGCGATCGCGGCCCAGCTCTGCGCGACCTCGGTCTGCCCGTGCAGTTCGGCCAGTTTCGCACCGCGGTCCAGCGCCACCCAGCACATCACCTTCGACGAGGTGAAATGCTGCGGTTCCCCGCGCACCTCCCATATTCCGCGATCCGGTTCGCGCCAATGTGTGATGGCGGCATCCACCTGTCGTTTCAGCATCGGCCACAGCGATTCCGGCACATGCCGGCGCGATTTCACGTGCAGGTACACCGCATCGAGCATGGTGCCCCAGATATCGTGTTGGTTCTGGTTGTAGGCGCCGTTGCCGATCCGCACCGGCCGCGCGTGCTGGTAGCCAGTGAGATGGTCGAGGGTGGATTCGGTCAGTTCGCGTTCCCCGCCGATACCGTAGAGCACTTGCAGCGGGACCTCTTCGCCGTCGGGACCGGTGGTGGCGTCGTACAGGAAGGCGAAGAAATCGTCGGCCTCGCGGTCCAGACCCAGGGTGTACAGGCCCCACAGCGCGAAACTGGAATCCCGGACCCAGCTGTAGCGGTAGTCCCAATTGCGTTCCCCGCCCGGGGTTTCCGGAAGCGAGGTGGTGGCCGCGGCCATCAGCGCGCCGGTGGGCGCGTAGGTGAGTCCCTTGAGGGTGAGCGCGCTGCGCTGGAGATAACTGCGCCACCGGTGGTCCGGGAAGTTGCCGAGAGTTATCCACTCCCGCCAGCATTCGACGGTCGTCCACATCTTCTGCGCCGCCTCGTCGAAGGTGTGTGGGGCGGGCAGTTCCGACCAGGTCAGCGCCACGAACACCGAATCGCCCTCGCTCATGCGGGTGCGTGCCCGGGCCTGGCGTCCTTCCAGGCCCAGCCGCAGGTCGGTGGTGAGCACCAGGGTCGGGCCGGTATCCGTGTCCGTGGGAACCGCGGTGGCCTCCTCATACACCTTTCCGGTGTATTCCCAGGTGGCGGTGGCGCGGTGATAGTCGAACGAGGGTTCGCAGCTCAATTCCAATTCGACCGTGCCGTTCACGCATTTCACGGTGCGCAACAGCATATGCTCGGCGTCCCAGTCGGTGGGGGTGCGGCGATGGGTCCGGCTGCGCTGCTGGGTGTTGTGCCAGGGGCCGAGCACCAGCGCGTCGCGCACGATCAGCCAGCCCGTCTCGGTCTGCCAGGTGGTTTCCAGGATCATGCCGCCGGGCAGATACCGGCGTGCCGAGGGGACGTTGCACCCGTAGGGGCCGAGCCGGAAATGGCCCGCGCTGCGATCGAGCAGCGCGCCGAAGACGCTGGGTGAATCCGGACGCGGCAGGCACATCCATTCGACCGAGCCGTTACCGGCGATCAGGCAGTTGGTCTCACAGTCGGACAGGAACGCGTAGTCGTCGATCGGCGGGAAATCGGCCGAGTACGGTGGTTCGGCCGATTCGTCGAGCGTCTGGAGACCGGGTAGGTCGTCTGAACTATCTGGACTCGCCATACCACATCATGGGGCGGGCGGCGCTCATCCGTCCACCCGGCCCTCGGCCATCCCATCCGGTCGGGTGGCTCACACGCGCCGGATACGGGCCAGCCAGGCGGCGACATCGACCGGGCGGTCGGTGGGCAGTCCGAGGCGGCCGGCTTCCTCGGCGACGGCCGCGGTGACCCGCCCGCGGTAGCGGGCCGGGCGCAGGTCCTCCAGTTCCCAGCCTTCACCGGCGAAGGCGTCGCGGATGACGTTCTCGCCGATCCGGGGACCGAACCCGGGTCCCGCATTCGACAGGGCCAGGATGTGGACGTATCCGCCCGGTGTGCAGACGGCACGCAGACCGCGTACATAGGTGGCCCGGGCCTCGGGGTCCTCGCCGAAGACATGGAACAGCGCGCTGTCGACAACGGTGTCGAAGGTGCCTAGCCGCTCGGCCCCGTCGACGGCGAGGGCGAGTACGTCCGCGACCTCGAACCGGGCGCCCGGCACACCCTGTTCGGTGGCGTTGCGGCGGGCGTATTCCACCGCGCTCGGGGACAGGTCGATACCGAGTACGTCGTAGCCGAGCCGGGTGAGGGCGATGGTGTGTTCGCCCGCGCCGGTGCCGGGGTCCAGCACCCGGCCACGGATTCGGCCGTCGCGCTCCAAGGCCACGATCGCCGGCTGCGGTTCGCCGATCACCCAGGGTGCGGTGTCGCTGTCGTAGATCGAGTTCCAGTTCTCCACGGACTGTGTCATGACCTCAGCCTGCATCCTCAACGGGGGTTGAGGTCAATGGTTACCGCCGAGGCCGATGGATTGTTGCCCACCTGTGCCGCTCGTTACCGAGCCGTGCCCCGGCACCGGTACGAGGCCGCGATCGGACGATTCGGGCGTGGCTCCGCGTCCGCTCGGGGGCTGCGCCCGTGTTTCGGTTCATAGGCGCGTTACCTCGGCCATCGCTTCGGCTCGGGCGTGGTTTTCGGCGGACCGGTGCCGGGCGATGTCGATTAGGCTGGGCGTGTGGATCGCATCGAGGGATGGTGGGACGGCTTCGAACTGTGGGTGGCGGGACTTCCGTTCATCCCGCAGTTCCTGGTGGTACTGGCGGGCATGGTGCCGATCAGCTTCGCCATCGCCTACCTGCTCGACCGTGGTTTGAAGAACGTCATGCGGTGGCCGGGTCGAGAGGAGGATCCCGGCGTCCGGGCCCGTGATCGGGTGACGGCGGAGTCGGGGAAACCCGAGTGGGATGTCGAGCCGGTTCCGGCCGTGATGGTGGCCCCGGCTCGGGAACACGTCGGAAGTGGTGCCCACTGATGCCCCGTTCTCGTGTGCAGCTCGCTCTCGCCGCCCTGCTGATCCTGATAATCGTCGCCTGGTTCTTCACCCGGTAGACGCGTCAGGGCGTGGGCCCATCGGCGGCCCGGGTACGGCTCGAAGGCGTACGGACGCCGTCCCGGTCGAAGTGGAGGCGGACCCGGCCCGACCGGTGTCGTCGAACGGCGACCGGGACGGTGGAACACCCCGGGCGCCGTCATTGGGGCCGGTCGGCCCCACTAGACTGTCCCGCGCCCCGCGGAACCGTTCGTGCCTCCCGCGCTCGTTTCCGGCCGCCGGGCCACGCCGGCGCCGTAGCCCGGCGTCTCCATCCGTGAGTGCCGCCCCGGCCCTGCGCCGCCGATCGGCGGTCGACAGAAAGGTCCACCATGTCACGCACCCGCCGGTCCGCCGGGCGTCGTCGGCTTGTCGCTGCCCTCGTCGGCCTCGCGGCCGTGGTGCTCTCCGCCTGTGCCGGCGGGCCCAGTGACGTGGTCGGCGCACCGAGCGTCGACGGAATCGGCGGCACCCTCGCCCTGTACGCCTACGCGGTCGCCAAACCCGGCTTCGACCTGGTGGTCCCGGAGTTCAACCGGACCGAGGCGGGCGAGCAGGTGCGGGTCCGGCAGTCGTACGGCGCGTCCGGGGACCAGTCGCGCAAGGTCGCGGGCGGCGCCCCGGCCGATCTGGTGAACTTCTCCACCGAGCCCGATATCACCCGTCTGGTGGACGCCGGGCTGGTGGACCGGAACTGGAACGCCGACGCCACGAGGGGAATCCCGTTCGGTTCGGTGGTCGCGCTCGTCGTCCGCGAGGGAAATCCGAAAGGTATCCGGAGCTGGGACGATCTGCTGCGGCCCGATGTCGAGGTGGTGACCCCCAACCCGTTCAGCTCCGGTTCCGCGAAATGGAATCTGCTCGCCCCGTACGCGGCGATGAGCGAGGGCGGGCAGAACCCGCAGGCCGGGCTGGACTATCTCACCACGATGATGGAGCGGGTCCGGGTACAGCCGAAATCCGGTCGCGAAGCCACCGAGACGTTTCTGCAGGGCACCGGCGACGTGCTGATCAGCTACGAGAACGAGGCGCTGTTCGCCGAACGCCACGGCGACCCCGTCGAACACACCGTGCCCGACGCCACCATCCGGATCGAGAACCCGGTGGCCGTGTTGAAGAACACGCGGAACCGGGAGCAGGCCGTCGCCTTCCGCGACTTCCTGTTCACCCCGACGGGCCAGCGTGCGTGGGCGGAAGCGGGCTTCCGTCCCGTCGATCCGGGTGTGGCCGCCGAATTCGCCGCCGACTTCCCGCCGCCGCGGCGGCTGTACACCATTGCCGATCTCGGTGGCTGGGAAACGGTGAACGAGGAATTGTTCGCCCCGGACAGCGGCAGTATCGCCGCCGTCTACGACCACGCCACCAAGTAGCCGCGTGACCCGGCCCACACGCGATACTCGATAACCGTGACCGATCCCAGCCCGCGCACCGGGACCTTCCCCGATACCGCTTCCGGCGACCCCGCGGACCCGCACGAACCCGGCGGGCGGCCCTTGCGGTCCTGGCTGCGGTTCAGCGGCTCGGTGGGGCCGCTGGGTGTGGCCACGGCGGTCCTGTGGCTCAGCGTCATCGTGCTGCTGCCGCTGGCGGCGCTCACCGTCAGCGCGTTCGATACCGGCTGGTCCGGGTTCTGGGCCGCTGTCACGAGTCCGGTGGCGCTGGCGTCCTTGCGGGTGACCATCGTCGTCTCGATGTTCGTGGCGCTGCTGAACGTGGTGATGGGGACCCTCGTCGCCTGGGTACTGGTACGTGACGAATTCCCCGGTAAGGGGATCGTCAACGCGCTCATCGATCTGCCGTTCGCGCTGCCCACCATCGTGGCCAGTATCGTGCTGCTGTCGCTGTACGGGCCGAACAGCCCGATCGATGTCCATCTCAACGCCACCCGGCCCGGTCTGGTGGTGGCGCTGGCCTTCGTGACGCTGCCATTCGTGGTGCGGTCGGTGCAGCCGGTGCTCATCGAGGCCGACCGCGAGGTGGAACAGGCGGCGCTGTCATTGGGCGCGAACAACTGGATCACCCTCCGCCGAATCGTGCTGCCCACCCTGGCGCCGGCGATCATCAGCGGCGGTGGGCTGGCGTTCGCCCGCGCTATCGGCGAATTCGGCTCGGTGGTGCTGATCGGCGGCAATATTCCCCGCGAGACCCAGGTGGCCTCGCAGTACATCCAGCAGCAGATCGAAATCGACCGCCCGGTCGCCGCGGCGGCGGTGTCGGTGGCGCTGCTGGTCATCGCCTTCGCGACCCTGCTGGTGTTGCGGTTGTTCTCCGAGTGGACGGCCAGGAAGGAGCGCGCGGCCCGATGAAGCTGTCCACCCCCACCCGTATCTCGCTGCGGGTGCTCGCGCTCGGTTATCTGTTCGTCCTGCTGGTGCTGCCGCTGGGGGTGATCCTGGTCCGATCGTTCGGCCACGGGATCGTCGCCTTCATCGATCAGATCGGCACCCCCGCGGCCATTTCGGCGATCAACCTGTCGTTGCTCATCGTGGCCATCGTGGTGCCGGTGAACGTGGTGTTCGGGGTGCTCATCGCACTGGCCCTGGTACGCGGCAGCTTCCCCGGCCGGCGACTGCTGCAGGGCCTCGTCGATCTGCCGTTCGCGGTGTCGCCGGTGGTGGTCGGTGTCTCGCTGATCCTGTTGTGGGGGGTGGGCGGCTGGTTCGGCGGACTGGCCGAACTGGGTATCCAGGTGATCTTCGCGGTCCCCGGGATGGTGATCGCCACCATCTTCGTGACCCTGCCTTTCGTGGTGCGCGAGGTGGAGCCGGTGCTGCACGAGATCGGCGACGACCAGGAGCAGGCCGCCGCCACCCTCGGCGCGTCCGGTTGGCAGACGTTCCGGCGGATAACCATGCCCGCCATCCGCTGGGGTCTCACCTACGGTGTGGTGCTCACCGTGGCCCGCGCGCTCGGCGAGTTCGGCGCGGTGATCATGGTGTCGTCCGGTTTCGCCGGTGTCTCGCAGACCCTCACCCTGCTCGTGCACGCCCGCTATATCGACGACCACAACGATTTCGGCGCCTACTGCGCCGCCACTCTGCTGATGGGCATCGCGCTGCTCACCCTGCTGTTGATGACGCTGCTGGAACGCAAGCGGGACACCCGTTGACCGTGTACGCCGGAGGCCATTCATGATCACCGTGACCAATGCGCGCAAGCGCTACGGTTCCTTCGCCGCCCTCGACGATGTGAGCCTGGAGATTCCCTCCGGGACGTTGACGGCGCTGCTCGGGCCCTCCGGTTCCGGCAAGTCGACCCTGCTGCGCAGTATCGCCGGACTGGAAACGCTGGATTCGGGAATGGTGGTGATAGCCGGACGCGACGTGACCGGGGTGCCGCCGCAGAAACGCGATATCGGGTTCGTATTCCAGCACTACGCGGCGTTCAAGCATATGACCGTGCGCGACAATGTGGCCTTCGGTCTGAAGATTCGCAAACGGCCCAAGGCCGAGATCGCCGGGCGGGTGGACGAGCTGCTGGGCATTGTCGGGTTGGACGGGTTCCAGCACCGCTATCCGGCGCAGTTGTCGGGTGGGCAGCGGCAGCGGATGGCGCTGGCCCGCGCGCTGGCCGTGGATCCGCAGGTTTTGCTGTTGGACGAGCCGTTCGGCGCGCTCGACGCCAAGGTGCGCGCGGATCTGCGGACCTGGCTGCGCCGGCTGCACGAGGAGGTGCACGTCACCACCGTCCTGGTCACCCATGATCAGGAGGAGGCCCTGGATGTGGCCGACCGGATCGCGGTGATGCACGCCGGTCGGATCGAGCAGGTCGGCAGTCCCGAGGACGTCTACGATCGGCCCGCGAACGAATTCGTCATGTCGTTTCTGGGGGCCGTGGCCCGGCTCAACGGGCATATGGTGCGTCCACACGATATCCGGGTCGGCCGCGATCCGAGTATGGCGCTGGCCGCGCACGAGGGTACCGCCGAATCGGCGGGGGTCACCCGGGCCACCGTCGAGCGGGTGGTGCGGCTCGGTTTCGAGGTGCGGGTGGAGTTGCGCAATGCCGCCACGGGAGATCTGTTCACCGCTCAGGTGACCCGCGGTGACGCCGAGGCGTTGCGGCTGGGGGAGGGCGAGACGGTGTACGTCCGCGCCACCCGGATCCCGGATCTGCCGACGAGCTGAGGGTGTTGCTGTACCGAGGGATATCCGAACGGCATATTTTCGGCAAATATCGATAGGACATCGGTGCGTCCGCTGTCCGGATGCGTGTCGGCCGCTGTAGTCGGATTCTCTTCGCGAGCAACCCGGCCGAGCTGGGAAATCGGTGGTCGCGGCACAGATCATGGAATGCGGCGGTGTCGGACAATGGGTTGTCCGCTGGTTGGCATGCGTGATCACGGAATGATTGCCTGTTGCCGTTCGAAGCGTGTCCGTTCGGCGAGCAGATGGGGTTCGATGGCTACAGGTCTCGGGTTGAGCATCGGTACGGTCAACGCGGTCTCCGCGCTGACGGGTACACCGGAGGGGGCGGGCAGGGGGCGCAGGCGGCGACCGGACCCGTCGTTTGTCACGACCCACCGCACCTCACTCGTTTTCGACAGCACCGGTCTGGCCCGGCTCGGCACCATCCCGCCGCATGGTCGGGTGATCACCGAATTCGCCGATCTCGGCCGGCCGGAGACGAAGGGCGCGCGGATCGGGAACCACGCACTGCGGCCTGCCGATCTCGTGGCGGTCGTCACGGACTGCCTGATCTCCGATGCCCGCCGCGATCCGCGCGGTGACGATGCCGAAGTCGTCCTCGCCCATCCGATCGGTTACGGCCCGGAGCTGGTGGCGATGCTGCGGTCGGCACTTGACTGGGCCGGGCTCGAGCGCGTGCGGTTGGTATCCGAGCCGGTGGCGGCCGCGGCCTGGCTGGAGGCCGAGTACGGTCCGCTGATGCCGGGGTTGGCGCTGGTCTACGACCTGGGCGGCGCCACTGTGGACATCACGCTGGTGCGCGTGGGTGGCGGAAGCCCGGACGATCCGGTGATCGGTACTCCGCTGCGCTCGCGGGCGTTCGGCGGGCGGGCGTTCGGCGCCCTGGTCGCCGAGCGTTCCTGGGGCGGCCGGGCCGCCGGTGACGAGGTGAGTTCGGATTCCGTGTCCACCGACGCGTTGCGGGTCGATCATGTCCGCGGATCGCTGGACCTGGTCTATCGATGCCTGCGTTCGGCCGACGTCACCATGGCCGATGTCGATCGGATATTGGTTGTCGGCGGCGCCTCCCGGCCGGCGCAGGTGGCGCGGGTGCTGTCCGACGAACTGGCCCGACCGGTGGTCACCACGCCGGATCCGGAATGTGTGGTGGCGCTCGGTGCCTCCGTACTGGCCCGGCGGGAGCGGGAGGCCGCAGCGGAGGAGCCGCTGCGGATGCGCAGTCTTTCCCGCCTGGCCAGGCGTCGTCGCGCCGCCGTGTTGGCCGGGTCGAGCGTCGCGGTCGCGGTCGCTGCCACCATGTCCGCCGACACGGTGTGGGCCGACACCGTGTGGGCCGGCCTGCCCCTGCTCGGAGCGGGCTGATACCGGATTCGGGTCGGTCCAGGGTTCGCACCCGCTGTGTCCACCCCGTCCGATCAGGTGTGTTGACGGGGCCCATTGTTGATGTAACTATAGGACACAGTAATGCGGACCCTCATGAGAGGCAGTGACGACGATGTCTTCAGCCACGACGACCCCTGACGTGGACCAGGTCCTCGCCCAGGCGCAGGAATACGCGGAGAAGCTGTTGCTCCTGTCGGAGGGCTCGGTCAACCGGCACTTCGATCCGTTCACCGACATCGATTGGGATAACCCCGATTTCGATGCCGACACCCGCCCCCAGCGGTGGATCCTGCCCGTCTCGGCCGACCCACTGGGCCGTCACCCCTGGTATCGGGCGCTACCGGAGGACCGCAAGATCGCCATCGGCAAGTACCGCCAGGCCAATGTCGCCAAGGTCGGACTGCAGTTCGAGGCCATCCTCATCAGCGGCATGATGCAGCACATCTTCGGTCTGCCCAACGGCGACCCAGAGTTCCGCTACTGCTCCCACGAGATGATCGAGGAGCACAACCACACCCTGATGTTCCAGGAAATGGTCAACCGCATCGGCGTCGACGTACCCGGTATGGGCCCGCTGGTGCGCAAACTGCGTCATCTCGCGGTGCCGGTGGCGGTCGCGTTCCCGAACCTGTTCTTCATGGCCGTGCTCGCCGGCGAGGAGCCGATCGACCATATCCAGAAGGACATCCTGCGCTCCGACGAGGAAGTGCATCCGATCATGCGCGGCGTCATGGCCATTCACGTGGCCGAGGAAGCCCGCCACATCTCCTTCGCGCACGAATTCCTCACCAAGCACGTCCCGGAGTCCTCCGCGCGCAACAAGTTCGTGCTGTCGCTGGCCATGCCGGTGATCATGTGGATCCTCGGCCGGGCCATCGCGACCCCGCCGAAGAAGTTCTTCGAGGAGTTCGATATCCCCGACAGCGTCCGCAAGGAACTGTTCTACGGTTCCGACGAGGCCAAGCAGGTCTTCAGCGACTACTTCGGCGACGTACGCGCTCTCGCCAGGGAGATCGGGCTGATGAACCCGATCGCCAAGCGGGTGTGGAAGGCCCTCGGCATCGACGGGCACACCACCCGCTACCGGTCCGAGCCGCTGCGCGTCGCGGCCCACCGCGCGGCCTGATCGGCGGGTAGCATCACATGCCCTACGTCGTCACCCAGTCGTGCTGCAGTGACGCCTCGTGCGTCTACGCCTGCCCGGTCAACTGCATCCACCCCACCCCGGACGAGCCGGATTTCCTGTCGGCGGAGATGCTCTACGTCGATCCGCAGGCCTGCGTGGACTGCGGCGCCTGTGCGTCGGCCTGCCCGGTCGACGCCATCACCTCGGCCAAGAAGCTGACCGAGGCGCAGCGGCCGTTCATCGAGATCAACGCCGACTTCTACCGGCAGCCCCGGCCCCGGCCGCTGCTCGCGCGCCCGGTGCCGCCGCCACCGATCGATACCGAACGGGGCCCGCTGCGGGTGGCGATCGTGGGATCGGGCCCCTCGGCCATGTACGCCGCCGACGAACTGCTCACCCGGCCGGATGTCTCGGTCACCGTCCTCGACCGGCTGCCGGTGCCCTACGGCCTGGCCCGTTACGGTGTGGCGCCCGACCACGGCAGAACCCGACAGGTGTCGCGGCTGTTCGACATGATCTCCGCCCAGCCCGGGTTCGGCTCGTATTTCGACGTGGAGGTGGGCAAACATATCTCGCACGAGGAACTGCTCGCCTACCACCACGCCGTGGTCTATGCCGTCGGCGCGTCCGCGGACCGCAAACTCGGGATTCCGGGCGAGGGATTGGCGGGGAATGTCTCGGCCACCGGTTTCGTCGCCTGGTACAACGGGCATCCCGACCACGCCGACCGGGAATTCGACCTGTCCCAGCGGCGGGTGGTGATCGTCGGCAACGGCAATGTCGCGCTCGACGTGGCGCGGATTCTCGCCACCGACCCGGATGAACTGGCCGGCACCGATATCTCCCCGGTGGCCCTGGAGGCCCTGCGGCGCAGCGCCGTCGAGGAAATCGTGGTGCTGGGTCGCCGCGGCCCTGCCGAATCGGCGTTCACCGTACCGGAATTCGTCGGCCTGCTCGGCTCCGAGGTGGATATCGTCATCGACGGTGAGCTGCCGCCGATCACCGATGACCTGCCCCACCGGGTCGAACAGAAACTGCGGTTGCTGCACAGCGTGGCCGAGCGCCCGGTCGGCCGGCGGCGACGTATCGTCTTCCGCTATCTGGCCTCGCCCGGACGGATCCTGGGTCCCGATCGGGTGACCGGGCTCGAGGTGGTCCGCAACGAGCTCGTCGTCGCGGGCGACGGGCAGGTGCGCGCGATGCCCACCGACGATATCGAGCTGCTCGAAACCGGCCTGGTGCTCACCTCAGTCGGCTACCGCGGTGTGCCGCTGCCGGGTCTGCCGTTCGACGAGCGAACCGGGGTGATTCCGAACCGGGACGGTCGGGTGTTGGACGGCCCCGGCGGCGCGGTCCTGCCCGGGACGTATGTCACCGGCTGGATCAAGCGCGGGCCCACCGGGTTCATCGGCACCAACAAGTCCTGCGCACAGCAGACGGTGCGGCAGTTGGCCGACGATTTCAACGCCGGGCGGCTGAGCGAGCCGGCGGGCGGCGCCGCCGGGTTCGACCTGCTGCTGCGTGATCGGCTGCCCTCGGTGCGCGCCGCGGGCGCGGTGGTGCGCCCGGCGAAGAGTATCCGCCGCCTGATCGGTCGCGCCTGAGCTCGAGTTCGAGTGCGCCACGAGCGCGGAAGGGGAGGCCGATGTGGTCAGGTGATCTCGCTGGATGTGGCGCTGTGTAGGAGACGAAGGTTTATGGCCCTTCGGAACCGTCCTGCGGGGGGAGGCTCCACATCGCCCCGAGCGGTTCACTTATGGGGCCGGTCCGTGTGGGTTTTGTTCGGTCGTCAACTGGTCCGGAGCCGGTGGGTGAGGGCGGTGTGGCGGCGGCCCGCGCCCGGGGTGCGGACCGCCGCGGCCAGGGCTTTGCGGGAGCCGACCAGGACGACGAGTTTCTTGGCGCGGGTGATGCCGGTGTAGAGCAGGTTGCGTTGCAGCATCATCCAGGACGAGGTGGTGAGAGGGATGACGACGGCGGGGTATTCGCTGCCCTGGGAGCGGTGGATGGTGACAGCGTAGGCGTGGGCGAGTTCGTCGAGTTCCGAGAAGTCGTAGTCGATGGATTCGTCCTCGTCGGTGAGCACGGTCAGCGTCTGCTCCTCCGTGGTGATGGCGGTGACGACGCCGACGGTGCCGTTGAACACCCCGGCCTTGCCTTTGTCGTAGTTGTTGCGGAGCTGGGTGACCTTGTCGCCGATCCGGAACACCCGACCGCCATAGCGGCGTTCGGGCTGCCCGTCCTTCGGCGGGGTGAGCGCTTGCTGCAACAACGCGTTGAGGTTGCCGGCACCGGCGGGGCCGCGATGCATCGGCGCCAGAACCTGCACATCCTGGCGCGGGTCGAGTCCGAACCTGTGGGGGATACGGCGAGCGACGACATCGACCACCAGCTTGGCGGTCTCCTCGGCCGGATGCAGATCCGACTGTTCGGCGGGTTCACAGGTGAACCAGAAGAAGTCGTCGAACCCGGTGAGCTGCGGCGGGGTCGCGGCGTTGACGCGATGGGCGTTGACCACGATCCCCGACTGCCGGGCCTGCCGGAAGATCTTCGTCAACCGGACCCGCGGAATCGCCTCGGCGGCCAGCAGGTCGCGCAGTACTTCTCCGGCACCGACGGAGGGGAGCTGGTCGACGTCACCGACCAGCAGCAGATGCGCCCCCTCCGGGATGGCTTTGACCAGTTTGTTGGCCAGGATGACGTCCATCATCGACGACTCGTCCACCACGACAAGGTCGGCGTCCAGCGGGTTGTCGCGATCGTGTTTCGGGTCGCCGCCGGGTTGCAGCTCCAGCAGCCGATGGACGGTGGAGGCCTCATGGCCGGTCAGTTCGGCCAGCCGTTTGGCGGCCCGCCCGGTCGGCGCAACCAGCACCACCATGGCTTTCTTCGCCGTGGCCAGCTCGACGATGGAGCGGACGGTGAAGCTTTTACCGCAGCCGGGTCCGCCGGTGAGCACCGCGACCTTGCGGGTGAGGGCGAGTTTTACCGCGTCGGCCTGCTCATCGGCCAGGTCCTGCCCGGTCCGGCCCCGCAGCCATGTGAACGCCTTGTCCCAGTCGACCCGAGTGAACGCGGCGAGCCTGTCGGCCGTGGAGTCGAGTAGGTCGAGCAGGCCACCGGCCAGGGAGCTCTCGGCTCGGTGGAAGGGCACCAGATAGACCGCTGGAATGCTCCCGTCACCGGAGGGGACCGGTTCGCGGATCACGCCTTCGTCTGCGGTGAGCTGGTCCAGGCAGGGGCCGATCAGGTCCCGGTCGACCTCCAGGATCTTGGCGGCCTCGGTAATCAGGTTGGGTTCGGGCAGGTAGCAGTGCCCATTGTCGGCGGCCTGCGACAGGGTGTACCGCAGCCCGGCTTTGATCCGCTCAGGGCTGTCGTGCGGTATCCCGACCGCTTGGGCGATGGTGTCGGCGGTCTTGAACCCGATGCCCCACACGTCGGAGGCGAGCCGGTATGGTTCTGCGCGGACGACACCGATGGAGGCGTCACCGTAGTTCTTGTAGATCCGCACCGCCAGGGAGGTGGACACCCCCACCCCCTGCAGGAACACCATCACTTCCTTGATCGCCTTCTGCTCCTCCCACGCATCGGCGATCTTCTGGGTGCGTTTGGGGCCGAGCCCGTGCACCTCGATCAGCCGCTGCGGCTCTTGTTCGATGATGGTCAGGATGTCGAGACCGAAGTGGGCGACCATGCGTTCGGCCATCATCGGCCCGATCCCCTTGATCAGCCCGGAGCCGAGGTAACGGCGAATGCCGGCGATGGTGGCGGGCAGCACGGTGGTGTAGGAGTGCACCTGGAACTGCTTGCCGTATCTGGCGTGGTTGCCCCACCGACCGGTCAGCCGCAGGCTCTCACCGATCTGGGCACCGAGCAGCGGTCCGACCACGGCCAGCAGCTCCGGGCCGGACTGCTCGGTGGCCAGGCGGGCGATGGTGTAGCCGGTGTCCTCGTTGGCGTAGGTGATTCGCTCCAGTACCCCCTCCACCACCGCGTGCCGTGCGGTATCGGGAGAAGATCGCGCAGCGGGCATGTTCACCATTGTGCCGGGTGCGATGCGTTGCGGGGCCGCGTGTGCGGCCTCGGCCCGCGTGTGGCAGCGGCCAGGAACCGGTAGGCGTACCGCTCAGGGGAATCGACCACGAGCTGCGAGCGGTTCTCCCGTCCACGATCGGGGACCGGATCGATCGCCGCGCCACGACAGGAGTTTTCGATCAGTGCCTCCCCGATATCCTGTGGTAGGCAATGTGCAACAGTATCGTCTGTGAGCAAGCGCACGCCGCCCGCGAAACGCCCGGGAAACCACTTGCCGACACCGCTGTTCGACGCGACGGCCCCACCGCCTGACGATCGCCTCGACGATGCCGGCGACGCGACCGATCCGCGGGTTGTGATGGAGGCGGTCCTCGCGGGTTTCGCCGAGATCACCGATCCGGTGGAGGCGGAGCTCCTCGGCTCGATGTTCCTCGGTGCCCTCGGCTTCCTCGGCGCCCAGGTGGCCGAGGTCGCCGAGTCCGAACTCGTCCCGGTGATCGAGGCGGTGGGCGACCCACGGGCGGCCGGGATGCTCGCGGTGCTCGCCGCACTCGGCGGCCGGCAAATCGGCGAGGCCGCCGCCGCGGGACTGGACCGACTGCGGGTCCGCGGCATCGCCGTCCCCGAGTGGGCGGGGGTGTTGTCGGCTCCGGTGACCGCGCGTGATTGCGTCGCACTGTGCGGGGACGGCGAGGCGCTGGTGCTTGCCGCCCGCTTCGACCGCGCGGACGCGGGGCACGCGGTGGTGATTCTGCTCGACCCTCAGGAGTGCGGGGAGGCCGCCGAGATCATGCTGCTGGAGGCCGCCGATCTGACCGAAGTGCTCGCCGAGCTGCGCCGGGGCGCCAAACGTGACAAGGTCCGGCTCACCACTACGGCCCTCGACCCGGCCGAATTCCGGTGGCGGGCCGAAGTCGCGATGGACGCGCGTGACCATCACGACCGTGACGACGAGGACGACCTGTTCGATCCGTACCACATTGCCGACCCAGACGGTCCGTTCGACGACGAGGACGATCTGTTCGACGACGCGGATATGCTCGATGAGGACGGTCCCGGATACCACGGTTTCGCGTTGTTGCTGCGGGCCCGGCTGCGAGCACTGCCTCTGTCGCCGAAACCGAAGCCGCCGCACGGCGGGTATGGCGACTTCGAGGGCACCGGTCTGCCGGCAGCACTCGATCGGTTTGCCGGCCTGCCCGGTGTGTTCGGCGGCGAGGCCGCGGCCGCTCCGGTGAAGTCGAGCCTGAAACTGCCCGCCAAACGCAAGACGAAAGACGGGCAAGCCCCCGTTCTGCAGTTGCGCGTCGACCTGCGCGGCGCCAAACCGCCGATCTGGCGCCGCCTGCAGGTTCCCGGCGATATACCGCTGCGCGAGCTGCACGAGCTGTTGCAGGCGGCGTTCGACTGGCATTCGACACACTTGTACGCCTTCGATACTGCCTACGGCCGATTCGGCGTTGCGGATCTGGAGCTGGGATTGCGATCGGATGCGAAGGTCACCCTCGAACAGGTTGTCGCCGGTCCCGGAGCGAAACTCACCTACACCTACGACTTCGGCGACGACTGGGAACACGTGATCGCCGTCGAGAACTCGATGCCGCGCGAGGATGCCTCGACCTACCCGCGGTGCGTCGGCGGGCGGCGGAAGGCTCCACCCGAAGATTGCGGCGGTATCTGGGGGTACCAGGAGCTACTGCAGGTCCTCGACGACCCCGCCCACGAAGAGCACGAAGACCGACTGGAATGGCTCGGCATCGACCGACCGGACCAATACGACCCGACACACTTCGACACCGACGAGGTCAACGACGCGTTCGCCGCCCTTCGACACAATTCGAGACACCGGAAGTAGGCATCATGAACAGTTCGCCGCCGCCTGCCCCGCTGCCGGGTTCGACCGGACAGCGGCGATGGCATGGTGGAGACGCCCGGCGATGTCGTTCGGGGCGCCGGGGGTGAGGGTGAATTCCTCCTCGGTGTGATTGATCAGCAGGTAGCGCCCGTCCTGCGGGAGGTAGTCCATCCAGTGGAAACCGTGCGGGTTACCGGTGGGGCGGGAATCGATGGCCGGGCCGGTGAAGACACCGATTTCGCCCATCCCGGAGCGCGGGCGGCGGATGACCCGGTTGATTTCCTCGGTACGGGAGATCCGGGTGGGGTGCCGCGTGTATTCGATTTTCCCGATATCGGAGCGGGTGCCGCGGACGGCCGGAAACCGGCCCGGCGCGCACTTCGGCAGACACGCCGCCACCCGGGACGCCATATCGGATGGGGGGAAAGTGAAGAGCAGGATATCGCCGCCGTATTCCTTTGTCGGCCCGGGCAATTGGAGAGCCAGAGTCGCGGATTTCCCGACTGCTCCGGCGTGTGCTCGCACCACCTGTTCGAATCCGCGGCCGTAGACACCGTGCACTTCGATCCGGATGTGCGGTTCCAGCAGCGTACGCATTGCCAGGCGCGCATAGTTGTTCGGGTTGTCGAAGACCCAGCCGACGCCGAGTTCGGCGTCCTCGCACAGCTCGATCGGCACCTGCAGTCCATCGTGCCGCAACCGGTTCAGCAGCCGGAAACCTTGTGTGACAGCACGTTTGCGTTTGTGGATCTCGACATCGGGAACACCGGGGACCGTGGGATAGAACCGGATTCGGGCCTTGCGGGTGTCGTCTACGTAATGGGTTGCGGGCCAGTCCTGCCAGCCGTTGCCTTCACCGAGGGTGTCGTCGGTGATCAGCCAGTTGCCGACTTCCCGAGATCGCTGTGCGCGGATACCGAACGAGTGGATGAGGCCGGCGAGCAGATCGGACTGTCGCTCGGAGATCGGCTGGTCCCGGGGTGGAGCCAGCAGGATGCTCGATATTCCGGGCAGGCCGGATTTCTGGTCGTGGCCGTCGAGGCCGTACAGGTTTATCCGGGAAGCGAGCGGCAGCTCGCAGCGGGTGTGCTCATGATGCAGGAACACCAATTCCTGGATGTGGGGCACGGTCTGCGACGGCGCCTTGCCATTGGAAACTTTGGCCAGTTCGTTTTTCAGCCGACCGGCGAGATACTGAGCCTTGCGGCGGGCGAGCAGCAGCGGCGAGGGCACATTCTTGCCGTGGCTGCGCTTCCAACGTTTGTCGTCTCCGCCGATCGTGCCGTAGAAATGCTTGAGTTCGATCAGGTACATCCCACCGCGGCTCAGGACCAGCAGGTCGACCTCGTGCCAGCGTCCATCGTGATCCCGGAATTCGAAATTCGACCACGCCCGATAGGGTGGTGCGTCCGGGAGTAGATCCCTGACGATCTGCAAACCTTCACGCTCGTGTGGGAACCGCGAAGGGCTTTCCTGCACCCACCGGCCGCCCTGCATCGGCGTCACCCCTCACTCTCGCCGTTGTACACGATCCGGCTTTGTAGAACTGGATTCCTGTGTGTTCCGTCGAAAGACTATCCTGTCGAACCAACCGCGATCGGTGGCACCTTTCAGAAGATCAGGATTGGTTCGGAAGACCATGATCGGGTAGCCATCGCGTCGTAGGCCGCTGGGGTGTGAGCGGCCATAGAGACGTGGTCAAGTGATGCGTGCTGTTGTGACAGGGACGTCGAACGTCATGGTCTGGAACGGTGCCGCGAGGTGGTGTGGTTCGTTGCCCATGGTCCAGTGTGTGGAGTAGGCAGGGTGTATCCGAGTGCGCGGAGTTTGCTGCGGAATTCGGGGAGTCGGTCGGGTGGGACGGCGAGGTGGTGTTCGCCGATGAGTCGGCACAGGGTGCCGAGTGTGCGGTCGCGGACGATAAGGGTGGTGGCCGGGTCGGCGCATTCGATCAGACGGACGCTGCCGTGGTCGGTGAGCAGGCCGGCACGTCGCTCGGTGTCGACCGAAGCGGAGGTGTGAACTGTGACCGACCTACTCGACGGTGCGGCGCGATATCGGGCCGAGCGAGAACGGCATGAGTAGGCGGCACGTGGCCGAGCGCGCCCGGCATGTTCGGAAGAAGGCGTTCATCGCACGGTTCCAGGAGCGGTCCGGAGCAGAGTATCGGACGGTTGCTGTCCAGCGCCTCGGATGTGAAGGCAATTCCTTGGCTATTATTCGCATGGTGTGCGTATGGCTCGCAGGATAGGGGCTGTCGGAGGCTGGGCGTGATGCCGGGGCGGATTCCATATGCTCGCTGTGAGATAGCGGAGTCGTGGGACATCCCGGTGTATTGTGTCGCATCCAGGGGTGTGAACCGCTGATGGCAACTCTTCTACCTGCTGTTTCGATTCTAGATATCGAAAGTGGAAACTTTTGGTTGCAATTTGTCTTCGACATATCGCTCTGTCAGCTAACCTGTGGTGGCTGTTTGGAAGACGACCGCGGCCCATGGTTCTTTGCATGAGAGACGTGGTCACGGTGCGTTGACGGGATGGCGAATGACAACAGGGCTGGGTATCAGCATCGGAACAGTGAATGTCGTCTCGGCGCGAGTGGACGCCGAGCGACCGCGCCCCACGGTGCGTATCCGTCGCACCGCCGTCGGATTCGACAGCGCGGGCACGGCGCGGCTCGGCGGTATCACCCGATTCCCCACCGCGGTGAACGAGTTCGCCGATCTGGGGCGTGACCCCGAGCCGGTGTTCGTGGACGGGCGTATCTGGTCGCCCGCGAATATCTTCGCCTCGGTGGTGAGCGGGCTGCTCGCAGGCGTCGAACCCGAGGCGGGAGTGGTGGCCACCTATCCCGCGGGCTATTCCGACAAACAGGTCATGCTGCTGCGGCAGGCGCTGGAACTGTCCGGGACGGGCCGGGTGCGGCTGGTTCCCGAACCGGTGGCGGCCGCGCAGTGGTTGGAACAGGAAAACGGCCCGCTCGACACGGGTTTCATCCTCGTCTACGACCTGGGCGGCAACAGTCTCGACGTTACGGTCGTACGGACCGGGCCGGATTGTCCGGACCATCCGATGGCGGGGAAACCGCTGCGCTCCTATGATTTCGGCGGTCGCCCGCTCGGCGCCATGATCGCCCGCTGCGCCGGCGACCGACCGCTCGGCGCGCCCGCGGCGAAACCGGGCGGACTGTCGCTTCTGTCGATCGTCGACACCGAAAGCCTGCGACGGGACCAGATCCGCGATTCGCTCGAACTGGTACGCGCGGCCGTCCGGTCCGCGGGAATCGGTATGTCCGATATCGGCCGGGTGCTGTTGGTGGGTGGCGCGGCGCGCCCCCCGCAGGTGGCGAGCACCCTGGCCGAACTCGGCCTGCCGGTAACCGTTTCGACCGATCCGGGGCAGTGCACGGCCGTGGGCGCCGCCCTGCTGGCCGCCCGTGCCACCACCCTGGCGGCCGGCAGCCGACAACAGCGCGCCCCGATTTTCTCCGGCGCGGCCCTGTTCTCCGCGGTCGCCATGTCGGCGGCCACCGTCCTCGGCGGCGGTACCGGCGATACCGACCTGCCCGCCGCGCACGGCTATCCCGGACCGGATGCGGGGGCGCTGCTGTACGAAATCCACGGCAAGGCCATGGTCGAACGCACCGACAGCGGTGGGTGGAGCGTGCAGTACGGACCGCGGGCCGGCGGCTCCGGGGCGGTCGCGCCCGTCGGGCACACCCGCCCGTCCCTCGGCCCGTCGCTCGCCGAAAGCGGCTCGGCAGAGCGCACCGCCCCTCGTCGCCTGCACCACCGGCACGAAACAGGCCCCTACTCCGATCCTTCCCGATTCGCCAACCCCTTGCCCTTCGTCTATCCGGCTCCACACGTACTGCGTCCCCCGGCCGGTCCGTCTCATGTGAGCCCGGTGACGGAGATGCCATCGCATATCGACGGACCGGATGGGCGGCCGCAGGGCCCGCGAAAACCGCTGCCGTCACCCGAACAACCGGCGAGCGGGCCGCCGGCTCTCCCCGGTATCGGCCTGCCGGGCAACGATTCCGGAGTGTCGACCGGTGACTCGACCGGCTCGTTACCGGGGCCGATCGGCACCCCGGTGGTTCCGGGCGCCACCTATGGCGGATCGCCGAGCGTCTCGACCTCGCTGGATGCCGCCACGGGTTCGGGTGTCGAAACGTCGTCATCGACCGGTGTTTCCGGTCCGGCCGCATCGAGCGGGACCGTGACGCCGGGCGGCACCGGAACGTCGTTCCCGGGCGGCCCGACCGGCGGGATATCGCCGCATACCGGGGCACCCGAGGGCTCGTTGGGTACCTTCCCCGGTGCTGCCGCGCCGGGTGGCCGCACCTCGGCCGGCTCTCCGGCCGGCAGACGCGGCGCGTCCGCCTCCTCTTCATCCGACCACGGCTCGTCCGGTGCCTCCGCGCGACCCGGGAATAGCGGTAAAAGCGGGGCCTCTCACGATTCCCGGGGTGGCGCCACGAGTGGTTCCCGCAGCAGGTAGCACCTTACGCCGCTTACGGTCACGTGACGATCGTTGAGAAAATCGGTGTCCCGATATCGGCGCGGGCGGCACAATTGACCTGTGGGAAGTGACGGGGGAGCGCCGCAGCTCATCGCCTTGGATGTGGACGGAACACTGCTACAGACCGGTTCGCCGATCAGTCTCCGGGTGGGCGCCGCTGTGCGGGCGGCTGTCGCGGCGGGCTCGCATGTCGTGGTGAGCACCGGGCGCACGCTGCTCATGACCCGTCCGGTGCTGACGGAACTGGGTTTGAGCCAGGGGCACGCCATCTGCTCCAACGGCGCTGTACACGTGGATGTTGCCCGCGGTCATCCCGTGGCCGTGCACGCCTTCGATCCTGCGCCCGCGATCGGTGCCCTGCGCAAACTGTTTCCCGACATGATCTTCGCCGTGGAGAAGGTCGGCACCGGTACCTGGGCGAGCGGTATGAGCCCCGGCGAGTTTCTCGCGGGCGGTGAGTACCTCGTGGTCGACGAGACGATCCTGGGCAGCGAGCCGACCCCGCGGCTCAACTGCTGGTGGCCCGACGGCGAACCGGAGACGATGCGCCGCCTGCTCGGGACCCTGGCCGTACCGGATATCAGCTGGGTCTACGGTGAATTCGGTCCCTGGCTCACCGTCTCCCGCGAGGGGGTTTCGAAGGGGTGGGCGCTGGAGCGGCTGCGCCGTACGCTCGGCATACCGCGCACCGCGACCCTCGCCATCGGCGACGGCTACAACGATCGGGAAATGCTCGTGTGGGCGGGGCATTCCGTCGCTATGGCGAACGCGCCGGTGGAGGTGCACGCCTTCGCCGACGAGGTCACCGACGATGTCGCCGACGATGGGGCGGCCACCGTCCTGGAACGCTGGTTCCGCCCCTGAACAGGCCGATCGGAACCCGACGTGTACGAACTCGGATAGCCGATGCGCGAGTGGGATTCAGGCCGATAGGGGCAGATGTTCCGCGACGGCGGAATCGTAGCGGTTCCATACGATCTCGGCCAGGGCATGGTGGTCACCCAGGACGTCGGCGTGCACGACGTCGGGTGCCTGGTTCCGCAGCCGGTCGGTGAGCAGCCCGGGAGCGAGGAACCAGGGGGCGACGACGATATGCTCGGCTCCTTCGGCGCGGAGACGGGCCGTGGCCTGCGTGACGTCGGGATCGACGGTGACGAAGCAGGTCTCGGTCTGCCAGCCGGTCCACGCCGCGAGGCGCCGAGCGACCTGCGTCGTACGAATATTCGCCGAACGCGACAACGATCCCACGGCGGCCACCGCGACGCCCAACCGGTCCGCATTCGGTGCCGAACCGGTGCCGGCGCACGCCGCGAGCACCCGCTCGCGGAGCACCGAGACCAGCCGCGGGTCGGCCCCGAGTACCTGCGCCTGGGTCACCCGCGGCCACGGATGCCGGGCGGCCGCGGCGGCCAGGATTCCCGGCAGGTCGACGCGGGCGTGGAAGGCGCTGCCCAGCAGCAGCGGTACCGCGACCGCATGGGTTTCGCCCTGCGCGGCGAGCGAATCGAGCACCTGATCGACCGAGGGTTCGTTCAGGTCGAGAAACGCGGTGCGCACCGCCGTCCCGGGGCGTGTGGCGCGCACCCGGTCCACGACCGCGGACACCGTGGCCGCGGACCGGGGATCACGGCTGCCGTGCGCCACCGCGACGAGCGTGGGAGCACCGACCATCAGGCGGTGGTTCCGACCTCGACGGAGGTGAGCACATCGCCGACCAGGCCGGCCGCGAGGGTGTTACCGCCGGACGGGTCGATGAGCAGGAAACTGCCGGTGTGCCGGTTGGCCCGGTAGGTGTCGGCCGGGATCGGTTCGGCCACGCGCACCGAGATACGGCCGATATCGTTGAGCTCCAGCGATTCCGGGTTCGGATCGGAGGCCAGCCGCTGCTCGTCGAAACGTTCCAGCAGGCCGCCGACGATCGCCTGGGTGGTGCGGGTGCCGTGTTTGAGTAGCAGCCGGGCACCGGAGCGCAGCGGTTTGTCGCCGAGCCAGCAGACGGTGGCGTCGAAGGTGTCGATCGGTTCGGGGGCATCGTCGACCGCGGCGATGATATCGCCGCGGGAGATATCGACGTCGTCGGCCAGGATCAGGGTGACACTGCGGCCGGCCTGCGCCACCGCCAGCTCACCGTCAGGGGTGTCGATACGTGCGACGGTGCTGCGCACACCGGAGGGAAGCACCATGATCTCGTCGCCCGGGGCGACCGCACCGGCGGCGATCCGTCCCGCGTAACCGCGGTAGTCCGGGTATTCGGGGGTGCGCGGCCGGATCACGTATTGCACCGGAAACCGCAGCCCCAGCGAGTGCGTGCCGGTGTTGTCGGCGTCGACCGGAACCGATTCCAGGTGCTCGATCAGCGAGGGGCCGTTGTAGTAGGGGGTGTTGGTGGAACGGGAGGCGATATTGTCGCCGTGCAGCGCGGATACCGGGATCGCCGGCACATCCTCCTCCGACCAGCCGAGGGTGCTGGTGAGCTTGGTGAACTCGGCGGAGATCTCCTCGAATACCTTCCCGGCGGCCGCGATCCGCGCCGCTTCGGTGGGTTCGTCCTGGCCGACCAGGTCGATCTTGTTCACCGCGAGCACCAGTTTCGGCACCCCCAGCAGCGCCAGCACCGCGGCGTGCCGGCGGGTCTGCTCGACCACACCCTTGCGGGCGTCCACCAGCAGGATCACCAGCTGCGCGGTGGACGCGCCGGAGACGGTGTTGCGGGTGTACTGGACGTGGCCGGGGGTGTCGGCGAGCACGAACGAACGCCGCGGGGTGGCGAAATAGCGGTAGGCGACATCGATGGTGATGCCCTGTTCGCGTTCGGCCCGCAAACCGTCCACCAGCAGCGACAGGTCCGGGGTCGCCAGGCCCTTGTCCACCGAGGCCCGGGTCACCGCATCGATCTGGTCGGCGAGCACGGACTTGGTGTCGTAGAGCAGACGCCCGACCAGGGTGGACTTGCCGTCGTCGACCGAACCGGCGGTGGCCAGTCTCAACAGGTCGGACATATCAGAAGTAACCCTCTCGCTTGCGGTCTTCCATGGCGGCCTCGGAGACCCGGTCGTCCCCTCGGGTGGCGCCACGTTCGGTCAGTCGGGACGCGGCGACCTCGGCCAGGATGGCCTCGTTGGTGGCGGCGTCGGACAGGACGGCGCCGGTGGTGGAGCCGTCGCCCACGGTGCGATACCGCACCGACCGGGTCTCGAGGACCTCGCCCTCGCGCGGGCCGCCCCAGACACCGGGTGTCATCCACATCCCGTCGCGTTGGAACACCGGCCGTTGATGCGCGTAGTAGATAGTGGCCAGTTCCACGTTCTCCCGGGCGATATAGCGCCAGATGTCCAGCTCGGTCCAGTTGGACAGCGGGAACACCCGCACGTGTTCGCCCGGGGCGTGCCGACCGTTGTACAGGTTCCACAGCTCCGGGCGCTGCCGTTTCGGATCCCACTGGCCGAAGGCGTTGCGCAGCGAGAAGATCCGCTCCTTGGCCCGGGAGCGTTCCTCGTCGCGGCGGCCGCCGCCGAAGACCGCGTCGAAGCGGTTCTCGCTGATCGCGTCGAGCAGCGGGACGGTCTGCAGCGGATTGCGGATACCGTCGGGGCGTTCGGTGAGCCGTCCGTCGGCGAGATAGTCCTCGACATCGGCCACATACAGCCGCAGGCCGTATTTCGCGACCACGTGATCGCGGAATTCGAGCACCTCCGGCAGGTTGTGCCCGGTGTCCACGTGCAGCAGCGCGAACGGCAGCGGCGCCGGCCAGAACGCCTTGAGCGCCAGGTGCAGCAGCACGGTGGAGTCCTTGCCGCCGGAGAACAGGATCACCGGGCGCTCGAATTCGCCCGCGACCTCGCGGAAGATGTGGACGGCCTCCGACTCGAGCGCGGCGAGGGTGTCGAAATCGGTGATGCCGAGGGTACGTTCGGTGACTTCGGTCATGATGCGTGCAACCCACATTCGGTCTTCGAGAGGCCGGCCCACCGGCCACTGCGCGGATCGGAACCCGGCTCCGGCTTCCGTGTGCACGGAGCGCAGCCGATGGACGGATAACCCTCCTCCACCAGGGGATTGACGAGGATGGAGTGCTTGTCGATGTATTCGGCCATTTCATCGTCCGACCAGGCCGCGATGGGATTGATCTTGACCAGGCCGAATCCTTCGTCGAAGGAGATCAGTGGCGCATTGGCGCGGGTGGGGGCCTCCACCCGGCGAATACCGGTGACCCAGGCGTTGTACCCGGTCAGCGAGTTCCGCAGCGGCACCACTTTGCGCAGCCGACAGCATTCGTTCGGGTCCCGGGCGAACAGGTCCTTGCCCAGCAGCGCGTCCTGTTCGGCGACGGTGCGCTCGGGCCCGACGTTGACCATATTCACCCCGTACACCGCCTCCACCGCGTCCCGGGTGCCGATGGTCTCGGCGAAGTGGTAACCGGTGTCCAGGAAGAGCACGTCGACGCCGGACCGCACCTGGGCGGTCAAATGCACCAGCACCGCGTCCTGCATATTCGACGCCACGATATAGCCGGTGCCGAAGGTCTCGTCGGTCCACCGCAGCAGTTCCGTCGCGGAGGCATCGGGGCCGAGTTCGGCGGCGCCCTTCTCCGCGATGACCCGCAGTTCGTCGGCCGGCAGCTTCGCGGGCCGCTGGTCGGATGTAGCCGTGGTCATAGTTCGATCTCCCGTCACCGCAGGTCTGCTTCGTCGGCGCGAACGGCCCACTGCGCGAACCGCTCACCGTCTTGGCGGTGTTTGACGAAGTTGCGGACCACCCGCTCGATGTAGTCGCCCAGTTCGTCGCTGGTCACCTTGTGTTGACGTAGTTTGCGGCCGAAGCCGCTGTCGAGGCCGAGGCTTCCGCCGAGATGAACCTGGTAGCCCTCGATCTGATTCCCCTCGCCGTCGTCGACCAGCTGGCCCTTGAAGCCGATATCGGCGATCTGCGACCGACCGCAGGAGTTGGGGCAGCCGTTGATATTGATCGTGATCGGCACGTCGAGCTGCGCGTTGATATCGGCCAGCCGCTGTTCCAGTTCGGGGGCCAGCACCTGGGAGCGTTTGCGGGTCTCGACGAAGGACAGTTTGCAGAACTCGATCCCGGTGCAGGCCAGCAGGTTGCGCCGCCAGATGGAGGGACGGGCCTGCAGGCCCAGCGGCTCCAGTTCGTCGATCAGCCGGTCGACCTTCTCGTCGGGGACATCGAGGATGACCAGCTTCTGGTAAGGGGTGAACCGGATGCGGTCCGATCCCACCCGCTCCGCCGCGTCGGCGACCTTGGTGAGCACGGTGCCCGAGACCCGCCCGGCGATGGGGGAGAAACCGACGGCGTTGAGCCCGTTGCGCAGCCGCTGCACGCCCACATGGTCGATGGGCTTGTCCGGCTGCTCCGGCGCCGGGCCGTCGATGAGCTTGCGCTTCAGGTACTCGTCCTCGAGCACCTGCCGGAACTTCTCGATACCCCAATCCTTGACGAGGAATTTCAGCCGCGCCTTGGAACGCAGTCGGCGGTAGCCGTAGTCGCGGAAGAGAGCGACCACCGCTTCCCAGACGTCCGGCACCTCGTCCAGAGGTACCCACGCGCCGACCCGCTGGGCCAGCATGGGGTTGGTGGACAGCCCGCCGCCGACCCACAGGTCCAGGCCCGGGCCGTGTTCGGGATGGTTCACCCCGATGAACGCCACGTCGTTGATCTCGTGCACCACGTCCTGTTGGCCGGAGATCGCCGTCTTGAACTTGCGCGGCAGGTTGGAATATTCCTTCTTGCCGATATACCGGCGCACGATCTCCTCGATCGCGGGCGTGGGGTCGACGATCTCGTTCAGGGACTCGCCGGCCAGTGGGGAGCCCAGCACCACCCGCGGGCAGTCGCCGCACGCCTGGGTGGTCTGCAAACCCACCGATTCGATACGCCGCCAGATTTCCGGGACGTTCTCGATCTCGATCCAGTGGTACTGGAGGTTCTCCCGGTCGGAGATATCGGCGGTATCGCGGGCGAACTCGGTGGAGATCTCACCCAAGGTGCGCACCTGTTCGACATCGAGCGCGCCGCCGTCACACCGAATCCGCATCATGAAGTACTTGGCTTCGATCAGGTCGGTGTTCTCGTCGCCGGTCCAGGTGCCGTCATATCCCTGCTCACGCTGGGTGTAGAGGCCCCACCAGCGGAAACGGCCGCGCAGATCGCCTTTATCGATACTGTCGAAGCCGTTTTTGGCGTAGATGTTCTCGATCCGGGTACGGACGTTGAGCGGGTGGTCGTCCTTCTTGGCCTGCTCATTGGGGTTGAGCGGTTCCCGGTAGCCGAGCGCCCACTGGCCTTCGGCGCGGCGGCGCACCGGTTTGCCGGTACGGGCTCGGGGCGCACGTGCGGGGCGGTCGGCGGCCGGACGAGTCGGAGAATCTGCCGTGGCGGTGGTATCGGCGTCGGTGCTCGACGTCATGGATCGCTCCTGCTGGGGTATGTCAGGGTTCGATGGGAATGAGCGAGGGCCCTGCGTGGTCACGCTTCGCTACCTCCTTCGGGCCTGATCGCTCATTCCGCCGTCCGTGCTGAAGGCGTGAGAGGCTGATCTCACGCCGCGGTGTCAGCGAGGCCGAGGTCCTGGAGAACAGGCGTCGCCGGAAGACCGGGAACGAGGCGCAGCTGAGCTACCGGGTGGAACCGGACAGACAGCAGGCGCTGCATACGCGCTTGTAATCGACGTGGCGACGTGCCACAAGTCGTACTCCTGATGCGCGCATGCGACTTATTGTGCCACGTCAGAGGGGCCGCTCTGGAGGGGGATGGGATATTTCCCGCAAAACCACGGGAAATCCCCTGGAAGCCCGGTCGAATATGTGACAGTTGTCATATTTTCCTTCCGAGGCTCTGTGTGTGAGCCGTTCCGGGCGATCGGGTGCCTCGTGTCGGGAGCTTGACCTCGAGTGCGCTCGAGGTATGAGGATCGGCGTCATGACTTACGCACCTGGCGACACCACCGCGGAACTCGAGGCGATCCGCGCCGTCGTCGCCGCGGTGGAGCACGCTCAGCGCCACGAACTGGTCGACGATTTCGTGGGACTGTTCCGTGCCGACGCCATCTGGACCACCGGCCACGGTAAGCGCCTGATCGGACGGGACGCCATCGCCGAGTTCACCGCGCGGGTGCTGCCGGGAGCGATGAGCCCGGACGCGCTGCCGCGCTACGAGGTCGAGCATGTGCTGTTCATCCGTCCCGATGTGGCGGCGGTGAAGGTGCGCCAACGGTATCTGGACGCGACCGGCGCCACTGTAGGCCCCGAGGGCTCCCCGCTGTATGTCCTGGCCAAGGAAGACGGGCGGTGGCTGCTCACCGCCAACCAGAACACCCAGGTGGTGCCGGACTGAACCGGCCGGTCACACTGGACAGGTGACTTCCGCGCCCGCCGTCGACTCCGAGACCCTGGTACTTCGGGACTTCGGCGGTGGTCCGTTCGGCGTCTACGTGCACGTGCCGTTCTGCGCCACCCGGTGCGGTTACTGCGACTTCAACACCTACACGGCGGGTGAGCTGGGCAGTTCCGCCTCGCCGCAGTCGTGGCTGGACGCGCTGCGCGGGGAGTTGGCCGAGGCGGCCCGGGCATTCGCACGGCTGCCGTCCCCGACACCGGAGGTGGCGACGGTGTTCGTGGGCGGTGGTACGCCGTCGCTGCTCGGCGGCGACGGGCTGGCCTCGATATTGGCGGCAGTGCGCGCGGAATTCCGCGTGGCCGCCGATGCCGAGGTGACCACCGAGTCGAATCCGGAGTCGACCTCACCGGCCTTCTTCGACCGCATCCGGTCGGCCGGGTTCACCCGGGTCTCGCTGGGGATGCAGTCGGCGGCCGAACATGTACTGGCCGTCCTCGACCGCACCCACACACCCGGCCGGGCCGTCGCCGCCGCCCGCGAGGCCCGCGCGGCCGGTTTCGACCATGTGAATCTCGACCTCATCTACGGCACCCCCGGCGAACACGACAGCGACCTGGACGCGAGTCTGGACGCGGTGCTCGACGCGGGTGTCGACCATGTCTCGGCCTATTCGCTCATCGTCGAGGACGGCACCGCGCTGGCCCGGCGGGTGCGCCGCGGCGAACTTCCCGCCCCCGACGACGATGTCCTCGCCGCCCGCTACAAACGTATCGACGCCCGCCTGGAGGCCGCCGGCCTCACCTGGTACGAGGTGTCGAACTGGGCGGCCGACGACGCCGCGCGCTGCCGGCACAACCTCGGCTACTGGGACGGCGGCGACTGGCTCGGCGCGGGCCCCGGAGCGCACAGTCACCTCGGGGGAGTGCGCTGGTGGAACGTCAAACACCCCGCCCGCTACGCCGACCGTGTCGCCCGCGGCGGGCTTCCCGCGGCGGGGTGGGAAACGCTCACCGACGAGGACCGCTACCTCGAACGGATCATGCTCGCCCTCCGGCTCCGCACGGGCCTGCCGCTGGCCGACCTCGATACCCCCGGTGCCGCCGCCGCGGAGCGTGTGGTCGTCGACGGGCTCGCGACGATGCCGGACGGACGTCTGGTCCTCACCGGTCGCGGGCGGCTACTGGCCGACGGTGTGGTCCGGCGTCTGCTCGGTTGATCACCGGGTTCGGCGGTGATCGGCCGGAGAACAAGTGCGGTGCGGGCCGCCCTATCGGGCGGGAGCCTCGACCGTGACCGGATATCCGATCCGTTTCTCCGTAGCGGTCCACAACCGCTCGCCCGGCCCATCGGCGATCGCCGCGGCGATTCGCGGTGCGATGGGAAGAGTGTCGGGCGGACCGGCCTGTTCGCGAAGTGGGCCCCCGGGCGCATGGACGACGGACGCGTCCGCGTCCGGTTCGGTCGCGGCGCAGCAGGGGCAGCACACCCCGGTCGATCGGATGGGCGGCTCGGATCAGGAGCGCGGTTCGCATGTACAGCCACGCGGCCGGAGCGGGCCGGTCGCGGAGCAATTCGGTCGACGTGGTGCCCGGATGCGCGTCCGTCGCACCGGCCGACAACCCGGCAGCGCGCAGCCGGCGGCCCAGTTCCACGGCGAACAGCACAGCGGCCAGTTTGGAGTTGGAGTACGCGAGCTTGGAGTAGGCGAACCGGTCCCGGAATCGGGTCGAGGGGTTGCCGTCGGAGCCGAGCCTCGGTGTGGCGTCGAACCATTCGGCGGGATCGCCGAGATCGCTCCATTTGTAGGCCAACGAGGTGACCGTGGTGACCCGTGTGTGGGGGTGCGGGTGAGCAGTGGCAGCAGTCCGGCCGTCAGGGCGAAGGCGCCCACATGGTTGATGCCGATGTGCTGTTCGATGCCGTCGGCGGTGCGGGCGTAGCGGAACGACTGCATACCGGCGTTGTTCAGCAGCAGGTGCGGTTGCCGATGCCTGCCGCGGAACTCCTAGGCGGCGCGGCGCACCGATTCGAGCGAGGAGAGGTCGATCGGCAATGGCTCCGGCGCACCACCCGCCGCCCGCACCTGCGGGTCCGCGGCCAGTTCCGCCACCACCGCGGTGAGACGTCGCTCGTCGCGTCCGGCGAGCGTCACCGCCGCGCCGGCGCGGGCCGGCAGTAGGGCCGCGTGCCTGCCGAGCCCCGATGTCGCTCCGGTGACCAGGACGCGGCGACCCGACTGGTCGGGGATATCTGCGACAGACCACATGACGCGGTGCCTTTCTCCAACGGTGTCAGCAGATTCTGCACCGGGCCGGTTCGTCATATCGGGCGGCGGGGGTCGAGTTCCCTCGGCGGCAGGAGATCATGCGGCAGCGTACTCCGGATCCTGTCGTGAGCGGCATGACGCTATCAGGGGGTGGCGAGGCCATGTGGCCTGGAAGATGGGTCGAACGGATTTAGACTGGGTATAGAACTCGGTGGTTCGAGGACCGAGTGCGGAGGATGCGGTGCGCCGGGGTAGCCGTGACGGCGTACGGGACAGCGAGGAGGTGCGGCCGATGTCGAGCACCGAGGATCGGCGCTTCGAGGTCCTGCGGGCGATCGTCGCCGACTACGTCGCAACCAAGGAACCCATCGGGTCGAAGACGTTGGTGGAACGGCACAATCTGGGTGTGTCCAGCGCCACGGTCCGCAACGATATGGCGGTGCTCGAGGCCGAGGGCTACATCACCCAGCCGCACACCAGTTCCGGGCGGATTCCGACGGACAAGGGCTACCGGCAGTTCGTCGACCGGATCGCCGAGGTGAAGCCCCTGTCGGCGGCGGAACGCAAGGCGATTCTGGACTTTCTGGAGTCCGGCGTCGACCTCGACGACGTGCTGCGGCGCGGGGTGCGGCTGCTGGCCCAGCTCACCCGGCAGGTCGCGGTGGTGCAGTACCCGACGGTGTCCGCGTCGACGGTCCGCCATATCGAGGTGGTCGCGCTCAACCCGGCGCGGTTGCTGCTGGTGGTGATCACCGATACCGGCCGTGTCGACCAGCGCATCGTGGAACTGGGTTCGCTCATCGACGAGGAGGACCTGGCGGCGCTACGCGGCATGCTGGGTGCCGCCATGGACGGCAAACGGCTGGCCACGGCGTCGGCGGCCGTGGCGGATCTGCCCGAGCAGGCGCCGCTGCGGCTGCGCGATGTGCTGATCAGGGTGTCCACAATGCTGGTGGAGACCCTGGTCGAACATCCGGAGGAACGTCTGGTGCTCGGCGGGACCGCCAACCTCACCCGCAATGCGGCCGATTTCGGTTTCCCCGGTTCGCTGCGCGCGGTGCTGGAGGCACTGGAAGAGCAGGTCGTGGTGCTCAAGATCCTGGCCGCGGCTCAGCAGCCGGGTACCGTGACGGTGCGGATCGGCGAGGAGAACCAGGTCGAGGAGATGCGCAATACGTCGGTGGTGTCCACCGGATACGGCGCGGAGGGCGCGGTGCTCGGCGGTATGGGCGTGCTCGGGCCGACCCGGATGGACTACCCGGGCACGATCGCGTCGGTATCGGCCGTGGCGCGCTATATCGGCCAGGTCCTGGCCGGTCGCTGACCCATGTCGTCGGGTTCGGTGCCGAGTCGCTGTTACCCTCATGGGGCCGGCCGGATAAAGTTGAGTGGATCCGACTAAAAGTGTGCGGCCGAGGCGATCCTCGAGCGAGCCATGCGGCAGGCCGCGCAGTCGGAACGGTGGACAGCGACCAAGGACTAGAGAACTCAAGTGGCACGGGATTACTACGGATTGCTCGGTGTCGGTAAGAACGCGACCGACCAGGAGCTCAAACGCGCCTATCGCAAACTGGCCCGCGAACTGCATCCCGACGTCAACCCCGACACGGAGGCGCAGGCTCGGTTCAAGGAGGTCTCCACCGCCTACGAGGTGCTGTCGGACCCGGAGAAGCGTCGCATCGTCGATATGGGCGGCGACCCCTTGGAATCCGGTGGCGGCGCGGGCGGCTTCAGCGGTGCCGGATTCGGCGGACTCGGCGATGTGTTCGAGGCGTTCTTCGGCGGTATGAGCGGGGCCGCGGGCGGCGCCCGCAAATCGCGCGGACGGGTGCAGCCGGGCGCGGATTCACTGGTGCGCACCCGGCTCAGCCTGGCCGAATGCGCGGTCGGCGTGACCAAGCACCTGACCGTCGACACCGCCATTCTCTGCGATCTGTGCCAGGGCTCGGGGACCAACGGCGACTCCAGGCCGGTGCGCTGTGAGACCTGCGGTGGCGCGGGTGAGGTCCAGTCCGTGCAGCGGTCCTTCCTGGGGCAGGTGATGACCTCGCGGCCGTGCCCGACCTGCCGGGGCGCCGGGGAGACCATTCCCGACCCGTGCCGGAAGTGCGGCGGTGACGGACGGGTGCGGGCGCGTCGGGAGATCGCCGCGCCGATCCCGGCGGGTGTCGCCAACGGGATGCGGGTGCGGCTGGCCGCCCAGGGCGAGGTCGGTCCCGGCGGCGGGCACGCGGGCGATCTGTATGTGGAGATCGTGGAGCAGCCGCATGACACCTTCGTGCGCGACGGCGACGATCTGCACTGCACCGTGCGGGTGCCGATGGTCGACGCCGCGCTCGGTACCACCGTGGTGATCGACACCATCCTGGACGGTCCCGTCGAATTGACCATCGCGTCCGGCACCCAGCCCGGCGAGATCGCGGTGCTGCGTGGGCACGGTATGCCGCGGTTGCGCTCCAGCGCTCGGGGTGACCTGATGGCCCACCTCGATATCGTCATCCCCGCCAAATTGGACGGTAAGCAGGCCGATCTGCTGCGCAAGTTCAAGGGCATGCGCGAGCGCGACCGGGCCGAGGTGATGTCGACGCAGTCCGAGCACAACAGCGGCCTGTTCGCCCGGCTGCGCGCCTCGTTCAGCGGGCGCTGAGGCGTTGGCCGCGACGGTCTTCTACCTGGACGAGATCCCCGAGCCCGGCACCGTCGTCGTCCTCGACGGCGCGGAGGGCCGGCACGCGGCGACGGTGCGCCGGACCCGGGTGGGCGAGCCGATCACCCTGTCCGACGGGCGCGGGCTGCTCGCCGTGAGTGAGGTGATCGCTGTGCAGCGCGACCGTCTGGAGTTGGTGGTGCGCGACCGTACTCGTGCCGAACCGGCGTCACCGCCGGTCACCGTGGTGCAGGCGCTGCCCAAATCCGATCGTTCCGAACTGGCCGTCGAGCTGATGACGGAGGCCGGCGCCGATGTGATCGTGCCGTGGCAGGCGGCCCGCTGTGTCGCGAACTGGGAGGCCAAGGCCGACAAGGGTGTGGGGAAATGGCGCAACGCGGCCCGTGCCGCGGCCCGCCAGTCGCGCCGCGCCTATATCCCGGAGGTCACCGCCCTGCACCGCACCGCACAGGTGCTGGAGCTGGTGCGTTCGGCGAAAGCCGCGGACGGGGTGGTGGCCGCACTGCACGAGTCGGGCACCACGCGTTTCACCGAGCTGCCCTGGCGTGCGGCGCCGGCGGCCGTGCTGATCGTCGGCCCGGAGGGCGGGCTCGACGATACCGAGATCGATACCCTGGCGGATGCCGGGGCCGATGTGGTGCTGCTCGGCCCGACGGTGCTGCGCACGTCCACCGCCGCCGCGGTAGCGCTCGGAGCCCTGGGCGCGCTCACCCCTCGGTGGTGAGTTCTCCGGAGCCGCCGGCACACGGTCCTCGACCCCGGGTCGGCGGTGACCGGCGGGTGAACGGCCCTGCCCACCCGCCGGAACACCCAGGTGCACCGGGATGTGGACAGCGGTAATTTCAGTGGGAGGCGTCGGTATCGCGCGTTAAACTTTGGGGCGAAGACCTCCTCATGGCGGGCGCCCCTCATCCACCGTGAGGATTCGCGACAGCAGCTTCGAGACCGGAAAGCAGGCCATAGCCACTACGTGCGATCACAAGGCGACATCGGCGACCAGACCACTCCCGTGACCGGTGACGGCGCCGGCGGCAGTCAGGGCCCCGCGGCGCGCACCGTCCGTTCCAGTATCGAACTCGCCCCCGAGTCGGTATTCCCCTTCCTCGGTTCGGCCGATGAGAACCTGCGGGAACTCGAGCAGCTGATCGACGCCGACATCCATGTTCGCGGCAATACGGTCACCCTCACCGGCCGCGCCTCCGACGTGGCGCTGGCGGAGCGGGTGGTGGAGCAGCTCGTGGCGCTCACCGGCCGCAACCGGGTGGTGACCCCCGAGGCCGTGCGACACACCGTGTCCATGCTCACCGAGGGCAGTGCCGAATCTCCGGCCGAGGTGCTCAGCCTGGACATCCTGTCCCGGCGCGGTAAAACCATTCGCCCCAAAACGCTCAATCAGAAGCGCTATGTCGATGCCATCGACGTCCACACCATCGTGTTCGGCGTCGGCCCCGCGGGCACCGGCAAGACCTATCTGGCCATGGCCAAGGCCGTACAGGCGCTGCAGACCAAACAGGTCGACCGAATCATCCTCACACGTCCCGCGGTAGAGGCCGGTGAGCGGCTCGGTTTCCTTCCCGGCACCCTGAACGAGAAGATCGACCCGTATCTGCGCCCGCTCTACGACGCCCTGCACGACATGATGGACCCGGAGTCCATTCCGAAGCTGATGGCGGCCGGTGTGATCGAGGTCGCGCCCCTGGCGTATATGCGCGGGCGCACCCTGAACTCGTCGTTCATCATCCTCGACGAGGCGCAGAACACCACCGGCGAGCAGATGAAGATGTTCCTGACCCGCCTCGGGTTCGGCTCGAAGATCGTGGTGACCGGCGATATCACCCAGGTCGATCTGCCCAGCGGGGCGCGGTCGGGACTGCGGGCGGCCACCGAGATCCTGTCCGCCATCGACGATATCCATTTCGCCGAGCTCACCAGCAGCGATGTCGTGCGGCACCGGCTGGTCTCGGAGATCGTGGACGCCTACGACCGGTTCGAGGCCACGGCCCGGCCGCAGGTGGGGCCGCATATGGCGGGTAACCGTGCCCAGCGGCGCGCGGCCGGTCGGGCGGGGCGGCGCTGACGCGCCCGGTGCCGGTACGGTCCCCAGCGGGTCGTGCGGGGCGGTCGTCGGCGCGGCACGTTCCGACGCGGGTCGGATACCGTCACTCGGATAGGCTTGACCGGTGAGTATCGAGATCGCCAACGAGTCGGGTATGGACGTACCCGAGGAAGACCTGGTGGGTGTCGCGCGGTTCGTGATCGGCCGGATGGAGGTGCATCCGGCCGCGGAACTGTCCATGGTGCTCGTCGATCTCGACACCATGGCCGATCTACACATGCGCTGGATGGACCTGCCGGGACCGACCGATGTGATGTCGTTCCCGATGGACGAACTCGAACCCGGCGGTCGCCCGGACAGCCCGGAGCCCGGCCCCTCCATGCTCGGCGATATCGTGCTGTGCCCGGAATTCGCCCTCGACCAGGCCCGCAAGGCCGGGCATTCGCTCGATCACGAGCTCGCGCTGCTCACCGTGCACGGAATGCTCCACCTGCTGGGCTACGACCATGCCGAGCCGGAGGAGGAGAAGGAGATGTTCGGGCTACAGGCCCGGCTGCTCGAGGAGTGGTACGAGAGCCTGCGCGAGGCGCGGCGCCGGGCCGAACTGGCCGCTCGGGATGCCCGGCTGCTGGGAAAGGCGGGTTTCACGGCACCGGGTGACGCGCAGGCGTGAGCGAACCGGTTCTACTGCTGCTCGCGGTTCTGCTCGTCCCGGTGGGCGGTGTGTTCGCGGCACTCGATTCCGCGCTGAACACCATTTCCGCCGCGCGGCTCGACGATATGGCGCGACTCGAGCGACTCGGCGCGGTACGGCTGAGTCGCATAATCGACGACCGGCCACGCTATGTGAACCTCATGGTGTTGTTGCGCATCCTGTGCGAAATCAGCGCCACCGTGTTGTTGGCCGCCGCGCTGTTGTCCATCTGGGGCAACGCGGCGGCGCTGCTGGTCACCGCGGGGATCATGGTGCTGGTGAACTATGTGGTCATCGGGGTGGGGCCGCGCACCCTGGGCCGCCAGCACGCCTATTCGATCGCGCTGGCCGCGAGTCTGCCGCTGCAGTTCATCGGTGCGGTGCTGGGCCCGTTGAGCCGGCTGCTGATCCTCATCGGTAACGCCATCACCCCCGGTAAGGGGTTCCGGAACGGCCCCTTCGCCTCCGAGATCGAACTGCGCGAAGTGGTCGATATGGCGCGCGAGCGCGGGGTGGTGGCCGACGAGGAACGCCGGATGATCCAGTCGGTGTTCGAACTCGGCGACACCATCGCCCGCGCGGTGATGGTGCCGCGCACCGAGATGGTGTGGATCGAGGCGGACAAATCGGTGGCGCAGGCCATGTCGCTGGCGGTGCGCAGCGGCCATTCCCGCATACCGGTCATCGGCGAGAACGTCGACGACATTCTCGGCGTGGTGTATTTGAAGGACCTGGTTCCCTACGCCGATCGTGGTCGGAGTGTGCGAGTCCGCGAGGTGATGCGCGCGGCGGTGTTCCTGCCCGATTCCAAACCGCTGGACGATCTGCTCGACGAGATGCAGCGGCGGCGCAACCATATGGCGCTGTTGGTGGACGAGTACGGCGGTATCGCGGGCCTGGTTACCATCGAGGACGTGCTGGAGGAGATCGTCGGCGAGATCGCCGATGAATACGATACCGACGAGACTCCGCCGATCGAGGAACTCGGCGACGGTCGTTACCGGGTGTCGGCGCGGTTGCCGATCGACGATCTGGGGGAGCTGTACGGGTTGGAGATCGACGCCGAGGACGTCGACACCGTCGGCGGGCTGTTGGCGCACGAACTGGGCCGGGTGCCGCTGCCCGGGTCGGAGGTCACGGCGCACGGTCTGATGTTGCGCGGTGAGGGCAGCGCGGACGCGCGCGGACGGGTGCGGGTACATACCGTGACGGTGCGCCGCGTATCCGAGGAGGGCACAGCGAGCGCGGAATCGAACGGCGAGAGGCCGGGCCGGGATCGTCCGTCCGGTCGGAACGAAGAGGGAGACGATGCCTGAACTGGATGCCGAGGACAACAAGCTGCTGGTGTTGGCCCGCGGGGCGATGGGCCGCACCGGTGGGGGCAGCGGCGCGGCGATCCGCGACACCGACGGCCGCACCTATGCCGCCGGGACCGTCGAGCTGCAGGGGTTGCGGCTGACGGCGTTGCAGGCCGCGGTCGCCGCCGCCATCTCCAGCGGCGCGGAGGGTTTCGAGGCCGCGGTCGTGGTCGGCGGCCAGTTCTCCGACGCCGGGGTTCCCGCGGTGCGCGAGGTGTCGCGGCAGGCCCGCATCATCTTCACCGACCGATCCGGTGCGGTGTTCGAGATAGCCGAGGGAGTCCACGGTGGCTGAACGATCCGCCGAGGGGGAATTCCGTTCCGGCTTCGTCTGTTTCGTCGGCCGCCCGAACACCGGCAAGTCGACGCTGACCAATGCGCTGGTCGGCGCGAAGATCGCGATCACCTCGTCGCGTCCGCAGACCACCCGGCACACCATTCGCGGGATCGTGCACCGCGAACACGCCCAGCTGATCCTGGTCGACACTCCCGGCCTGCACCGGCCGCGCACCCTGCTCGGGCAGCGTCTCAACGATCTGGTGCGCGACACCTACTCCGAGGTCGATGTGATCGCCCTGTGTATACCGGCCGACGAGAAGATCGGTCCCGGTGACCGGTGGATCGTGCAGCAGGTGCGGCAGATGGCGCCGAAGACCACCCTGCTCGGGGTGGTCACCAAGACCGACAAGGTGGGCCGCGACCGGATCGCCGAGCAACTGTTGGCGGTATCGCAGCTGTTGGGTCCGGAGGCCGAGATAGTCCCCGTCTCGGCGGTGAAGGGGGAACAGGTCGAGGTTCTCGTGGATGTCATCGCGGCGCAGATGCCGGAGGGCCCGGCGTTCTACCCCGACGGTGAACTCACCGACGAGCCGGAGGAAACCCTGATGGCCGAGCTCATCCGGGAGGCCGCGCTCGAGGGTGTCCGCGACGAGCTGCCGCATTCGCTGGCCGTGGTGATCGAGGAGGTGCTGCCCCGTGAGGGCCGCGAGGACATGCTCGACGTACACGCCCTGCTGTATGTGGAACGCCCCAGCCAGAAGGCGATCGTCATCGGCAAGGGCGGGTCCCGTCTCAAGGAGGTGGGCACCAACGCCCGCAAGCAGATCGAACATATCCTCGGCACCCGTATCTACCTGAATCTGCATGTGAAGGTCGCCAAGGACTGGCAGCGCGATCCGAAACAGTTGGGCAAACTGGGGTTCTGAGGAGTGGGCGCCGCTGCTCATCCGAGCAGGACCGCGATGTACGAGCCGTGTTCCCGGACGGACCGGTAAAGCGGGTCGGACGCGACTCTTGCGGCCGTGCTGCGGTGGAATGTCCGTTCGCCCTCGGGGTCGCCGTTGACGATCGCCGCCGTTCCACCGCTGTGCTTCCCCAGGGACTTCGGCGATTCGCTCATCCGGGATGCATTGCTCGATGTGATGGCGTGAGGGGATCCCGAGCTTCCTGAGCACCGAAGCCAATTGCGCCTCTACGGTACGCGTGGATGTACCTCGGCGCGCGGCGATCATCGCATTGGTGATACTGGCCGACGCGAGAATCGCCACGCTCTGCTCGGCCGGAGACAGCTCGTCCCAGGGTGCTTTTCTCGTAGGGGAGGGGCCGGCGGACCGTTTCACTTCTCGGAGTTCGAACAGGTTTTCCCTCAGTTCCTCGAACGCGGTGATCCGAGGGGGGATACGGGTGCCACGTTCGTACTCCTTGTCGAACGCGTCGGCTCCCAGGGACCTCTTCAACGCGGTGAGGGTGCGTTCGTTCCGTTCGGCGAAGTGCGGTAGCAGCTGGAAATCCAGCCCGAGTTTGTTGTGCAGCGCTCGATGAACCCCGAACAGGTAGCGCGTGATCGACCAGACGATTGCGACCGGCGGTGTCGGCCGTGTCGACCACGGTCTGCCCCAATGCCCATGCCCGCAGTAGCAGTACCCACCCCAGCTGGTCGGATGCGGAGAGGTTTCGGCCCTGCGTACGGTGGATGAATTCCAGGGCTGTCGAGGGGTCGCCCCGTTCGATGGACACTATGGCCTTTATCAGATACGCCCAGGTCGTGGTCCAGGGCGATTCTGTGCTCTCGGCTCGCTGGAACATTTCGTCGACGACCTCGTCCACCTGCCGGTCCGAGGCCGACATCCGGGCCGCCGCGCCGGCGGCGGCCGATCCGTAGACGGCGGCGAACCCGACCCCGCTGCTGTCCAACGCTTTCCGCTGCGCGCCGGCCAACAAGGGCACGGCATGGGCATCGTTGTGGAGGGTCCACAAAATCATCCCCCAGACGAATTCGACCGCGGCGGGGAGGCCGGGGGCGGGTTCGGGGGCGGTTCGACGGTCCGGACGGACACCGCAGGCGGTGAGACATTCGTCGAGCAGCCGCTCCGCCTCGGCACCCATACCTTGGCGAAGTGCGCTGTACGCTACGAGCGCCTTGGCCGTCGTTCGCGTATGGGGGTAGTCCTCCGGCGTCGAGTCGGTGGCCTTCAGCGCGCGTTCGGTCCACATTCGTATCTCCCGGATGGAGGCCGTATGGGTGATCGGCGGGAAGGCGTGGATGGCGATACAGATCCGCAGGCCGAGCGCCGCTTCGACGGGCGTGGCCGAACTCGTGTGCACGGCGACCATGAGATTCGGCCATGCCGTGCGCAGCCAGTCGAAAACGTGCTGTTCCTGTGGGCCGACCCAATCCACCGCGGCCCGGTGGAGCGCGTCGTGGTAGTAGCGCAGATGCCGCCGTGACAGTCGGGCCTGTTCCGACGTCGTGCCGATACCACGCGCCTCGAGCCGCTGTCGGGCGAATACGTGCAGACGCTCCATCAATGAGTAACGGACCGAGTTCTCTCGGATTTGTAGGGAGACCAGAGAGCGATCGACCAGGTGGTCCAGCAGACTCGGGATCTCTTCGCGTGATAGCCGCACGGCGGTGGGATCGGGTGGGAATCCCTCGGGGGCCGGGGCAATCGTATCGTCGGAACAGACCTCGACGATCGCCTCCGGCTCTGCGCCTATCGTGAACCCGTTGTAGTCGGGATCGATGCCGTATCCCGCGGCGAATACCGATAACCGCTCGAACAGGAGTCGCTCCTTGTCGCTGCAGAGTTCGTAGGACCAGGCGATGGCGTCACCGATGCTGTGATGTCGAATGTCGCCGGTGGTGCTCGGTCCACTGCTCCAGCCCATATGCTGGTCACCGCTGTTGGCGCGATCCAGATCCTGCAGAATCCCGGCCAGCGGTCGTTGCCGCAGCCGAGCGGCGGCCAAACGTATGAAAAGCGGTGTGTTCTGCATATGACGGCAGATGGCGTCGACCGCCGCCAACTGGTCCGCCCCCTCGATCGGATGACCGAGAGCCTGCGCGCGGTGCAGGAACAGTGCCGATGCGTCCTGTGCCGGCAGCTGGGGGACCTCGACGAGATATTCGTCGCTCCAACCGATCATGGTGCGGCTGGTCGCCAGGATCGTCAACCGTGGCACCGTGTACAGGATATCGGCGATCACCGGGCCCACGCTGTCGAGGATATGTTCGCAGTTGTCCAGCACCAGTACTTCTGCGCCGGCGACCCGGCATCATCCTGGGGGGACAGCGAATCGACGATCGCGTCCCACGCCGACCGCCTCGACGTGTCCAGGTCGAGCACCGACCGGGCTATCTCCGCGGTTACCGCGGTCCGATCGGCGGCCTTGGGCAGGTGGGCGAGCCTGACCCAGTACACCGAAGCCGGTTTCACCTTGCGGTAGCGACGCATCGCCTCGGCGGCGAGTTGTGTCTTTCCGATGCCCCCCGCCCTGGTCAGTGTGATCAGTTGGGCGAAGGATTGCAGTGAGTAGAGGATCCGATCCAGCTACACGGCTCGACCGACGAAGCCGCCGGTCGTCACGGGCTGACCAGAACGTTTTCTCGCCGTCATGCTGGGAGAATACCTATCGCACAATGGCATATCCATGTGGAATGAGCGGAACCGCCGTGGACGGCCTTGCCACATCGAATGCTCCCCGACACGGGCGCGAATAAGAGGCTGTCTCATGTGGTGAGTTTCTCGAGCAGATGATCGCGGCGGCGAGGCCGAGAAAGGCCGAGAAGAGGTGTCCGTAGCGTTCGTAGCGGATGGCCGGTCGTCGGTATCCAGCGAGCCGGTCGAGGCTGCGTTCGATCTCCCATCGATGGCGGCCCAAACGGGTGGGATCGTTGATCCCGCGGCGAGCGATGCGCGCAATGATGCGCCGGCCACGCGGCCGGTGTCGGTGAGCGGCCGACTCGTAGCCCTTGTGGGCGCGCAACCGCTCGGGCCGACGGCGGCGCGGACCGTGCCGGGACCGGATCGCCGGAAACGCATCCACCAACGGCCACGGCATGACGCTGTCGTGGACGTTCGCGCCGGTAACCAGCGGGATACCATTCGCATCCGACAGGACACTCACCCCGAACGCCGGCGGCAACTGCCGCCACGCACACCCGCTGGTCGGCACGAACACGACCGCAACCAACACCGCACGATCATCGACCGGCGCGGTTCCACCGCCCTGCCGGCGCGGAGCGAACCTCGGAATCGGTGGTTCGGCGATGTCCCACAATGCATCCGGAGCCGGATGTCGAGCCAGAGCATCCATCACCGGTCACGTTATACGGCACAACTACTTCCGTCCACATGAGACGTCCTCTAGGTAGCGATACCTATTCGCCCACGATGTATTCCCCCTCCTGACCGTTCAGACTGGTGCTGAGCCTGATCGGTGGCGACTCGACCAGGCAGCGAAGGGGTTTGTGAGTGCTGCGCGGCGGTATGACCGATGCCGCTGCGGGGCCCCGGCCCCCGGACGCTCGGCTTGGTGTACAGGCCGTTCGCCCCTGAAAGGAGTGCAGATGGAAACACAACTCGAGCCCTTGGTCCTGGACCCCTCCGGCGCCGATATCCATGGTGAGGTGGTCCGAATGCGAGCCCGTGGGCCGGTCACGCCGGTGGAACTGCCGGGCGGCGTGCGTGCCTGGGCGATAAACAGTGCCGCCGCGCTGAGGAAGGTCTTGGCGAGCCCCTTGGTGTCTCGGAATCCGCGACTGCACTGGCCCGCGTTCATCAATGGAGAGATCACACCGGAATGGTCCCTGTTCCCTTCGGTTTCGCTCACCGGCATGCTCACCGCTTACGGGAAGGACCATCGACGGCTCCGCAAACTGGTGGCCCCTGCCTTCACTCAGCAGCGCACCGCCGCGCTGCGGCCGTGGATCGAGGAGATCACCACGGCGATGCTCGACGAACTGGCCGCGGCACCGGACACCGAGCCGGTCGATATTCGCGAACGGTACGCCTACCCGGTACCGCTGGGTGTCATCACCGAGCTGATGGGGGTGCCGGAATCGTTTCGGCCGGCATTGCGCAACCTCGTGGCCCGGTCGTTCGACACCAGTCTGACCGCGGAGCAGTCCCGGACGAATTTCGCGGAGCTGTGCGAGCTGATCGCCGAACTCATTGCCTACCGTCGGGCTCATCCCGGCGAGGATATGACGAGTCTGCTCATCGCTCATCGCGACGAGGAGGAGACCTCGCTCACCGAGCAGGAGCTCATGGACACCTTGATCCTGGTGATCGGCGCGGGTCATGAGACCACGGTGAACCTGCTGGATCAGGCCATTTTCACCCTGCTGGCGAACCCGGGGCAGCGAGCCGACCTGATGGACGGGCGAGTGTCAGTGTCATGGTCGGATCTGATGGAGGAGACGCTGCGTTTCCAGGCGCCGGTCGCGCACCTCCCCCTGCGGTTCGCGGTGCAGGATCTGGAGGTGGAAGGGGTGTGGATCGGTAAGGGTGACGCGATACTGCCTTCCTTCGCCGCGGCGAACCTCGACCCAGAGGTATACGGTGATACGGCAGGCGAATTCGACGCATCTCGAAAAAACAAGAGCCATATGGCTTTCGGACACGGGGCGCATCACTGCCTCGGCGCGTCCCTGGCACGCCTGGAAGCGGGGGTAGCGTTGCCGGCCATCTTCGAAAGGTTCCCCCGCATGCGATTGGCGGTCCCGGCCGAAGAACTGCGACATCTGCCCAGTTTCATGTCCAATGGCCACCATGAGCTGCCGGTATACCTGAACGGGTCGTAACTCTCGGTCGAGTCCTGCTCGGCGGTCCACGCGGACATTTCCGGAAAGCGGTTCTCGAGGGGTGAACGGGATCACACGGCATTGTGACCGGTTCCGGCGGATCTGCTCCGCGGCTCGATATCCCCGAGGGAGGCAGCCACGGTAAGTCGGATAGGGGCACCAACCCGGTCGGAGAAGTTCGCAGGTGACGTCGATCGAGCGCACCGCTTATCCGCAGTTCGAGCGGTTGACCTCGGCGCGGGTGCTGCATGTGTTCTTCACTCCCATGGCTAGGGGACCGATCGTCACTGGCAACCTGTCGGATGGGCGGCCGGGCCGACCACGGATACCGCAACAAGGCTCCGATCGCGTGGATATGGTGGCCCGCTGCGCTGTTCGACGCGGAACGCGGCCTGTTCGCGCGGCGAGACGGCCGCCGCCGCGAGGTATGCCGTAGCGCAGGGGCGTTCCGTCGTTCATCGTTCAGAGCCGGGTCCCGAGATGGCTTGGTTTGTCATACGCCGCGGTCGTCACCGACGCCCCGTCCGGCGACTCGGGCTACCGCTCTCCGGCGTGCTCGTCTTCTGTACCCAGGATGTGCGGTCGGTGAGCGGCACGGACGTCGGGAGGGTGGATGACATCGGTGGCGCGTATGCGATATGTCAGAACCGATGCAATGAAAATTTAGATTGTTAAAATATGGCAAGCTCCATTGCCCGTACCTGCGGCGGTCCCGGGAAGGCGCCCGGCCTGCCTTTCGGTGCCGGTCCTGTAAGTCGTTGTGAGAGAGGAGTGATGGTTCGGGTCGAGCTCATGGTGCCGTTGTCGAGCCGTGGGTGGCGTCGGTGTTCGGACACCGGTGTCCGGTCGTGGAGCGTGTCACTGCCTCGATGCGTCTCTGGGCGTCCGGAAGTGAGCGTCGGTATGTCCGACCGGAATGTAACACTCGCCCGAGCCCTGTCGAACAGTCCCACAGGTATTTCTGGAAAGCGGTTCTCTATGGAGGAATGGGATCGTGAGGCGTTGCGATCGACCAATGAGGTCTTGCGCGAGGAGATCGAACGGGTCCGGGCCGTGCTCGAGAAGCAGCAGGCGCGGATGGGCGAGATCCGGGAACAGTTGGACCAGCTGCGGATGCAGGCCACCTCGTCGGACGGACTGGTGGAAGTGACCGTCGACGCCGACGGCATGGTGGTACGGACGCGGGTGTCGGCCAAGGCCATGCGAAGCACTCCGCAGAAGGTGGAGGCGGCGTTCACCGAGGCGGCGCGTGCGGCGGCGTCCGCGGCGCGGGAACACAGCGAGTCGTTGGTCGCTCCCCTCGTGGCGGAGACGGACGTGGGGCCGGATCTGTCGGATCTGGTGCCGGAGATGCCCGACGTGCGGGAAATACGGGCGAAGCTGTTGGGAGAGAGCGGGACCTGGTGACTGTGCGGATGGTACGGCCGGTCGGTTCGAGTGGGCGGCGTATTCATCGGTGCACCGCCGGCGGAACCGGAGCCAGAGACCCCGCTTCGGATGGTGCTCGACAACATCACTCGGATCGAGCTCGGCGAACAACCCCTTCACGACGGTTCCCATGTGTTCCCGTTGCGATTTCACCGGTAGGGGTAGCGGGCTCGATCCTGGATTTCGACCGGAGGAGATTGTTCGATGCCGCAGCGATTGCGTACGCCGGAAGAGGTGCAACAGTATCTGGCACGAGTGCTCGCGACGGATCGGCGGTTCCAGATCATCGAATGCCGATATGGATGGGTGTGTCGTCCGGTGCTGTCGCCGGAGGAGGTTTCGCTGGGGCGGGGAATGGGCTTGGGTAACTATGCGGTCAACAGCAACACCGGGGTGGTGACGGCGCATCGTGGTCTGCCACCGGTGCTGATCGGGAAAGAGTACGACGAAGCCATCCGGGATGGCCGTGAAGTACCGGGGTACCAGGTGTATCCGCCGCTATGAGGTCCGTGGTTCCCGTTGCTGGGAAACGTGCGGACAGATCGTAAGTCCGATTTCGCGGTTGTCGAAGACCAGGTGTCGCCGAGGAGTTCGAATTGAGCGATTCGCTATCTGTTGACCCGGAAAAGCTCCGCGCCTCGGCCACTCGGCAGCGGGATATCGCCGACCGTGCGATGCTCCTCACGGCCGAACTGAAAAGCGCGATCGAGCGCGCGGGCATCGCTTGGGGCACCGACGAACCAGGGAAAGCGTTCGAGAAGTACTACCTGCCCGGTTCGCGGCAGGCGGTCGAAGCTCTCGACCGGATGGTCACCGCCCTGGACACCATGAGCACCGGTCTCACCGATTCCGCCGCCTCGTTCGAAGCCGGAGATATCGACATGGGCAGGGTGGTCCGACGCGCTGCTCCCGATGCCACTGATACGGCTCGGCCGGGACCGGCGGTCGGCCCCGGCCGGATATACGGCCCGGGATCGGAGTGGATGGCTCCGGTCGGGGACCGTGGCCTCGAGCCGGCCGGTTCCGTTGTCGGAGAGCAGCCCGGCCGTCGATCCACACCGGATATGGTGCCCCCGGAAGCCGGCCCGACGAGTGGTAATCCGGTTTCCGGGGAATCCGCGTCGACCGGGGCACCACGTTCGGGCGGCTCCCCGCAACCGCCCACTCCTCGAAGTGACTCCCCGCCCCCGCCGGGCATCGCGAGCGGACCGCAGGACATACCGGGAGCGCGGACCCATCCCGGGCCCCGCTCCGTACTCTCCGGCGATACCGATGCGGCGGGACCGCCGAACCGTTCCGCAACGACCGCCGCGGGCTCGCGACCGGATATGTTCACAGCCGCTCGGCCGGGGAGAACACCATGGTCCGGGGGTACTTCTTCGGGCAGAGGGATATCCGCGCCGGTATCGCCGAACGCGCCTCGTGGTCCGGTGGAGGAGCCACCGCCGCGCCCCTCCGCCCCCCGCACGGGGCAGCCGCCCAATACCGGGAAAGCGGCCGGGCCCACCCGGCAGCCTTCCGTCAAACGTGCGGCGAACGCGGCGAAATCCTCTCCGCCCCGCACGGTGGACGCGTCGCCACGGGTTGTTCGCACCGAGCCGGAGGTGCTGCGTATCGCCGGCGAGATGGCCACCCGACATGGACTCGCTCTGGTGGGGTTCGACACCGCCGGAGTGGACGAGCCCACGGTGCGCGAGCTCGCGGCAGCTCTGGACGACGTGCTCACCGGCCATCGCATCCTGGACCTGCGGGTAGTCGAGATCGCCGAGATGGCCGGCGGTGAGCCGGCATGCACCCGGTGGGAACGGATCCTCGGCGTCGATGGGTCGGCGGCCTGTGCTGTCCGGTTGATTCTGAACCGTGCGAGGCCGACCGCCCCGCGCCGATCCGACAGCGATGGTCCCGCGTGGGCCCCGGAGACGACTGTCCCCGAATCGCCCGCCGGCCGGATATATACGGTGGTGGTCCGGGAACTGGGTCGGGCATTGGACGCTCTCGGCGAGCACAACGCCCAACGAAAGGTACAGCGGGCGCTGATCCAGCACTTCCTGGGTGTCGTGGCCCCGGACTATCGGCACCGCTCGTTGGGGCGGCTGGTATACGACTATCGGCAGTGGCGGGACGCGCTGGCAGGAGCCGGCGGAGCGGGTCGGTTCGATCCGGAGTCGGTGCTGGTGGAGGCATTCGTCGAGGTGGTCTCGGGCGCGGGTCGGGCGGGAGAGACGGCCGGTGTGCTGCACCGGCTGCTGGTCGACGCGGCGCGCCGGGCCGGTTGACGAGACCCGGTTTTCGTACATATCCGCCTGTCGTCATGGAACCATCTTGTGCGTTTGCGGGTTCCGACCCGGATTCGGGCGGTAACGCGGTCGACTGCCGATCCGACAGGTGCGGCGTTCTGGGCAGGCCGCTGTCCGGCGACCTCGAGACGACGGGCTCTCGGTATGTGTTGTGTGTAGACAGCTGTGCGGCTCAGGATGCGCGCCGAGAGGTTCATCCGGGCGCGCGGGAGCGGTTCGAACGGTCCGCTCGCCGGGGTGGTTGCCGGCGTCCCTCGGCAGTCACCACCACTGTTCGGGGTGGTGACGGTCCCAGCGCAGTTCCGATTCCAGTTGCGCGGCCAGGGAAATCAGGCGGGGTTCGCCGGACGCTGGTCCCATCAGTTGGGCGCCGATGGGCAGGCCGGTAGCGGTGAAACCTGCGGGGACGTTCACGCTCGGCCAGCCGAGGACGTTCCACGGCCACGTGTACGGGCAGGTGGCGGTGATGAGTTCGTCGGTGGCCCAGGAGCCGAGACCATCGATGTCCTCGACGCGGGGCGCGGGTTTGGCCGTGGTGGGGGCGAGGACGACGTCGAAATCGTCGAAGAACGCACCGATCCTCTTGTGCAGCACCGGTTCCAGTCGTCGCGCGAGGGTCAGGGCGGGGCCGCCGAGCAGCCGGCCGAGACGGACGTTCGACAGTGTGCGGGGATCGACCACGGCGCCGGGGTAGTTGCGGTGGGTGTCCCGGATACCGGCCATCGAGCGGGGCAGAAACGATGCGCCGGGCAGGATTCCGTAGGTCAGGTCGGTGACCGTCACGATATGGCCCAGTTTCCGCAGGGTGGTGGCGATCCGCCGCACTCCCGCCTCGACTTGGGGATCGAGGGCGGTTCTGATGGCGGTGAACGGGATACGCAGTGACAGCGCGATGCGCAGTCGGCCGGGATCGCGGCCCACCGCGTCGGATAGGACGAGCGGTTCGGGGGTGTGCAGATCGCCCGGATGCGGGCCGGCCGCCGCGTCGAGCAGCAGCGCCGCGTCGGCGACGGTGCGGGCCAGCGGACCGTTCACGGTGAGACCATGGAACGCCTCGGGCAGCGGCCAGGTGGAGATCCGTCCGCGTTGGGGTTTGATCCCCACGAGGTTCGTCCACGATGCCGGGATCCGCACCGAACCGGCTCCGTCGGATCCGAGTGCCGCGGGAACCAGTCCGGCGGTCACGGCGGCGGCCGATCCGCCGGAGGAGCCACCGGGGGTGTGCTCGCGATGCCACGGGTTGCGGGTGTAGCCGAAGGCGGCGCCGCTGGTGAACGGCAGTTGTCCGTATTCACAGGTGTGGGTTTTGCCGACGATCACCGCGCCCGCCGCGCGCAGTCGGCGCACCGATTCTGCGTCGGCGGTCTTCGGCTCGAATTCGCCGCCCACCCCGAAGGAGGTGGGCTCGCCGGCGATATCGGTGTCGTCCTTGACCGCGATCGGCACGCCGAGCAGCGGCAACCGCACGCCGGCCGCGATCCGCCGGTCCGCCTCGGCGGCCTCGGCGAGCGCCTTGTCCCGGCGGAGGAGCTTGAACGCGTTGAGCGCCGTGCGACTCGCTGCGATCCGGTCGAGTGTTTCGGTCACGGCCTGGACCGAGCTGATCCGGCCGTGTGCGATCGCCGCCGCGTACTCGGCCAATCCGCGTTCTTTCGCGGGTGGGGTATCGGAATCCACGACATTGTCGGCGACTGGCATGTGCGCTCCGTCTACTCGGTCCTTCTTCTGCACGGTAACGCCGAATTGGTCAAACGTCCATATCTGCTCGTCTCCCGTGTACCCGGTTGCCGGCGAAGGCGCCGCGTAGCGGCCCGCGGCGGTGGGAATCGGCGTTCACAGAGGTGGCCCGGCCGCGGAGGCTCGGTGGCGGGGCCTGGTGCGCAGGTGAGAATACTTGTGGGTGTGCGGTCGGTTCATTGATGAGAACAGCCGGGGGGTGGGGGTGGCTCATAATTTTCGCGACTGCCGAAGGGGGTCGTGGTTGTGGGTTTGGAGCTTCCGCCGGAGTTTCCGGATTGGTTGGTGTCGTTGGCGGTGGGTCATTTCCCGGTGGGGGATGAGGACGGGATGCGGGAGCTGGCCGGGGTGTGGGAGGTGGTGCGGGCGGCTCTGTTGGCCTTGGTCGAGCAGCAGGTCGTGGTGGCGGGGTTGGGGGTGGGGGCGGTCGCCGGGGTCACCGGTGCCGTGGTGGTGGAGGGTTGGTCGGTTCTCGAGCGGGAGTTGCGGGGTCTGGCGGAGTATGCGGGGGGTTTGGCCGAGCAGTTGCGCGATGGTGCTGTCGGTCTCGAGTTCGAGAAGTTGTTGGTGATCTATTCCGGGTTGATTTTGTTGGTGCAGTTGGCGTGGGTGGTGATGCTTCCGGGTGGGGCGATGGTGGCGGTGGCGTCTCGGGTGGCGGCGCAGCAGGCCATGCGGGTCGGGTATTTACAGCTGATTGCGCGGTTGCTGCTGCGGGGGGCGCGGTTCGTGGAGACGCGACCGGTCTTGGCGGTGGTGACCCAGGGCGGGGTGTTCGGTGCGGTGCAGGGTGGTGGTGCGGATCTGGCGGCGCAGGGGACGCAGATCCGGCAGGGCCACCGTCGGGGGGTGGATTGGGGGTCGGTGCGGGTGTCGGCGGTCTCGGGTGGGGCCGGTGGTGTGGGTGGTGAGGCGGCGGCGCGGTGGGCGGGGTCGGTGGTGGGTCGGGTGGGGGAATCGGTGGGGCGGGTGATCGGTCCGAGGGCCCGGCGGGCGGTGGAGGTGTCGCTGCTGGGTGGTGTCGGTGGGGTGGCCGGTTCGGTGGTCGGGACCGTGGCCTCGGTGGCGATGGTGGGTGGGGACCTGGCCGCCGGTGATTGGACGGAGATGCTGGTCAGTGGTTTCGGTGGGGGGGTGATCGGGGCGGCGGGGCATGCGATTCGCACGCCGGCCGCGTCGGCGCCGGCCACGCCGGCCGCGTCGGTGGTGGCCGGGTTGCCGTGGCGGCGGAGTGGCTCGTCGGGGGGGCCGCCGCCGGCACCGGCGGGCCGGTGGACCGGTTCCGAGGTGCCGGGTCCGCACGGTCTGGGGCCTGCCGGGCCCGCGGACCCGGGACCGGCACGACCCGGACCGGTCGTGCAGCATGGGCGTTACCGGTCGGACATGGTCGAGCCGGGAACCGGGCGAGCGGGGGCCCGGCCGGTGTCGAGCATGCCGGCCGGGCCCGGCCGCGGCGGTGGCCCCACCGAGCCCTCGCCGGCCCGGACCCCTTTCCCGTCCGAGCCGGCGCGGACCGATATCAGCCCCCCGCGGACCGCCGTGTCGCCGTTGTCCGAGGGGGTGACCGTCCCGGCGCGGACCGCCGTGTCGCCGTTGTCCGACCACCCGACCGTCCCGGCGCGGACCGCCGTGCCGCCGTCGCCCGAGGGGGTGACCGTCCCGGCGCAGCACCTGCCCGAGGCGTCGGTGACCGACCGGCCGGACGAACCGAGCGTGACCCCCGCCCCGGGGGACGCCGGCGGGCACGCGGCGTCGGCCGAGGTGCCGCCCGGGACCGGGGAGGGGGTCGAGGGCCGCGACACCGTTCCGTTGGCGGAGTTCTCCCCCCTCGAGGACATCGCCTACCAACAGGAGGTGGAGGACGCGCTGCGCGGTCCCGACGGTCACCTCCTGGTCGGGGCCGACCCCAGGACCAACCCGTACGGGCGGCTGATCAACGACGGCGGCCCCGGCAAACCGGGCCGCGACACCAACTGTGTGGCCACCGCGATCGGTGGGCTGCGCTCGTTCCTCGGGGACCCCGCCGTCGCACCACCACGCCGCGCCGACGCAACGGTCGAGGGCCGGCTCGGGGAAACCGACGGCAACACCCGCGCCGAGGCCTGGGCCGGGCAGCGGTTCCGCGACTACCGAAACCGGGAACCGATACCGCGACAGTTCGACCGCCTGCACGCCGCAATCGCCGCAGCCGGGCCGATGAGCTCGGCGCTGGTGGCCGTGGAATGGTCCGAGCATCACCCGGATACCGGGCAGACCTACCGCACCGGCCACATGATCACCGTGGTCTACCCACCCGCCGCGGATGGCCCGGTGTGGTGGGACCCGCAATCCGGGCAGACCTGGGACACACCCCCACCGGAGCTGGTCGCCGCCACCGACACCCTACGATTTGTCACCCTCGGCCCCGACCACGGCGCCCGGCCCGACCCCACCCCACTCCCCGACCCGGGCCGCGCGGCCCAACCGCACACCTTCTCCCCCCGGCAGGCGGTGACCCCGCCGACGGGATCACCACCTCCCCCCACCGCCCGCCACGGCGCGGGGTATCCCACCGGCGTCGCACGGACCCCGCAGCCCGCCCACAGCCGCGGCGGCGACCGCGGGACACCGGTGCGCTACGGCCGAACCCCGTGGAGCGGCCCCGACGACACCGGTAAGACCCCCGCCCCCACCCCCCACGCATCGGACGCCACCCCACTCACCGGGGTGGAATGGCCCGATCCCACACGCTTCGAGCCGGATCGGTTCGGCGCCTGGCTCCGGAAGGTGCGTGAACTCCTCGACCTCGATCAGCGGCAGTTCGCGGAACGTCTCGATGTATCTCGGAAAACTGTCGGCAAATGGGAGCTCGGCCATGACAAGCCCTCCTTGGAGGGTTTGGTGAGGTTGTGTCGGGAGGGTGGGGTTCCGCCGGAAGTGGTGCAGGCGGCGGTGGAGCACTTCGGGCTCGGTGATCCTCGCTCGGGGGAGTTGTATCGGGTGGATTTGTTGGATCAGCCCTTTGTCGCTCCGAAGGAGGGCGAGTCACGCGGTGAGTGGTTGCGGGGTATTCGTCATCGTCTCGGCTACAGCCAGCAGCAGTTCGCGAAACTTCTCGGTATATCCCAGAGAACTGTCGGCAGGTGGGAGACGGGAGATGTCGAGCCCTCCTTGGAGGGTTTGGTGAGGTTGTGTCGGGAGGGTGGGGTTCCGCCGGAGGTGGTGCAGGCGGCGGTGGAGTTTTATGGGCTGCGGCACCATCTCTCGGGGGAGTTGTATCGGGTGGAATTGTTGGATCAGCCCTTTGTCGCTCCGAAGGAGGGCGAGTCACGCGGCGAGTGGTTCCGGGGTATTCGTCATCGTCGCCGCCTCAGCCAGCAGCAGTTCGGAGACCTTCTCGGTGTATCCCAGAGAACTGTCAGCGAGTGGGAGGTCGGCCATGACAAGCCCTCC
>NZ_BAFU01000033.1 GCF_000308495.1 Nocardia brevicatena NBRC 12119
CCAAGGCGATCGTCGTCACCCCGGAGGTGCGCGAGGCGCTGGGGCTGGATTCCACGGTCACCAAGCTGTCGCCGCCGGAGATGATCCGGGCCATTCTGCTCGCCCCGGTCGATCTGCTGTGGAACGGCGGTATCGGCACCTATATCAAGGCGAGTACCGAGTCCAATGCCGAGGTCGGGGACAAATCCAACGACGCGGTTCGGGTGGATGCGAACCGGTTGCGGGTCAAGGTGGTCGGTGAGGGCGGCAACCTCGGGGTCACCGCGCTCGGCCGGATCGAGTTCTGCCGGGGCGGCGGGCGCATGAACACCGACGCGCTGGACAACTCGGCGGGTGTGGACTGCTCCGACCACGAGGTCAATATCAAGATCCTGCTCGATACGGTTGTCTCCGGCGGAGAGCTCGATATTGCCGACCGCAATCCGCTGTTGGCCGAGATGACCGACGAGGTGGCCGAACTCGTCCTGCGCGACAATATCTCGCAGAACTTCCGGATGGGTCTGTCCCGCGCCGGTGCCACGGCCCAGGCGGGAGTGCACCGCCGGCTGCTCACCGAACTGGAAACTCGACGCGGACTGGACCGTGGGCTCGAGGCCCTGCCCTCGGACGCGGAAATGAAGCGCCGTATCGCGGAGGGTGCCGGGCTCACCTCACCGGAACTGGCGAATCTGCTGGCGCACGTGAAACTGTCGTTGAAGGCCGACCTGCTGGCCGGTGAGCTGCCCGACAGCCCCTCGTTCGCCGCGGTGTTGCCGGAATACTTCCCGAGCCCGCTGCGGGAACGCTTCGCCGCCGCCATCGACAAACACCCGCTGCGGCGCGAAATCGTGGCCACCGTGGTGGTCAACGAGATGGTCGACTACGGCGGTCTCACCTTCGCCTTCCGGCTGGGTGAGGAGATCGGCGCCACCACTGACGATGCCCTGCGCGCCTTCACCGCCGCCGTCGACATCTTCGGACTGCGCCCGATCTGGAAGCGGATCCGCACCGTCGCCATGCCGGCCGCGGCGCGGGACCGGCTGGAGCTGGAGGCCGCACGGACCCTCGAACGGGCCGCGCGCTGGTTGCTGTTGAATCGTCCGCAGCCGATCGCCGTCGGCGCCGATATCGCCCGTTACCGTGACGGTGTCCGCGCGCTCGCCGAGAAGATCACCGAGTGGCTGCCCGAGCACCTGGCCGAAGAGGTGGTCCGGCGCTCGGGTCGCAGTACCGAACTCGGGGCGCCGGCCGAGGTGGCCACCGAGGTATACCGGCTGATCCATCTGTTCCCGTTGCTGGATGTGCTCGATATCGCCGATATCGCCGAGCGCGATGCCGACGAGATCGCCGAACTCTACTTCGCGCTCAACTCGCACTACCGGATCGAGCGCCTGCTCACCGCGGTCGGCGAACTGGAACAGGGACAGCGGTGGCCCAACCTGGCCCGGTTGGCGGTGCGCGACGATCTCTACGAATCGCTGCGGCTGCTGGCCCTGGACGTGGCCGGGGCCAGCGACCCGGAGGACGATATCGCGGAGAAGATCGCCTATTGGGAATCGACCAACCGGTCCCGGCTGGCGCGGGCGAGCGCTTCGCTGGCCGAGATCTTCGCCGGGGGTAGCTATGACCTGGCTACCCTGTCGGTGGCGGCGCGGCAGGTGCGCAGCCTGGTGGGCAGCGCCGATCCCAGCGCCGTCGGTAAGACGGGCAGTGTTTGATTGCGCCGCCGTCGGCGGCGCGGGGTTGCGGCCCTGAGGGGTCTCGCGTTTCAGCGCCCGGACTTGTGCCTTCGGCACATACGCTTCGGGCGCTGAAACGCGAGACGGGCCGCAACCCTTTATGGTTTCGCGGCTCGACAATGAAGGTTGTAGGGCCTGGGTTCGGGGAGAAGTCGGGAACGACCGTCCTGGTTCAGTGTTCGAGCGACCGCTGACCGCAGGAGGCGCAGAACTTCGCCACTGCGAGCAATTCCGTCCCGCAGGCATGACAGTGTTTGGGCCGCGCCGCAAGTGAAGTGCCGCAATGGACGCAGAACCGGGCCCCGGCGGGATTCGAGGTGTGGCAGCTGCCGCAGACCGGCTGCTCGGCACCCGCCGTGAGTGCCGCGGGTTGTGGCGTGGCGGGCACCGTCCGGGCGGGTGTCGGTGTGGGCGGATGTGGGCTCGCTTGTTGGAGGGCGTTGATTCCCAGGGCGGCGCCGAGGAATCCGCCGTCGTGCGTGTGGCCGTGCTGTGCCAGTCCCTGACCGGCGCCCAACGCCATCTCGCCCGCCGCGTATTGGCGGAAATCACCGGCGAGGCGGATATAGGTGACATCCTTGGCGAGCCGTTTGAGCCGCTCGGCGTCCTCGGGTGCGAGGGTGATATCGAAATTGCCCATCCGCGGAATGCGCAGGCCGTACTCGTACAGCGCGGTATTCGTCTGCCGCAGTACCGCCGCCTCGATGGCCGGGATATGCCCGGACAGTCCGAGTAGCGGCCACTCCCGTCCGGAGATGCCCTGGGTGACCGCGACCTTCATGGATTTGAGCAGCAGGTCGGCACACCATGAGCGAATACTTGTCGGATCGCCGATGTCCACGGTGCCGGCCAGCGAGGTGAGTAGTTCGGCCGGGTCCCGCACCGCGAGCGCGAACTCGCCGAAAACGCGCAGCGTGACCACCTGCTCGCTGGCCGGGTCGACGATATCGGCGATCCGGCCGCCGAACTTGAGGCCGGCGAACTCGCGGGTGGACACGAAATACAGTTCGGCCCGGTAGTAGTTGCCGCCGGAGAGCGTGTCCACCAGGGCACCGAGTATCGGCAACTCGTCGGCGTCGATCCGGTGCCGGCCCGGCCCCATGGCCGCGACCACGTGACCCGCCTTGACGAACACCGCGATCTCGTCGGCATTGACGATGGCGCGCGAGTAGCGCCGGATATTGACATCCGGCCACTTGTAGACCAACTGGTTCTTGCCGGTCTCCGGAACGGCTATGAATTCCCGCTCGAACCATGCCATGGGGGCGCTCCATCCGCAGGTGACGTAGTCGAGCGTACCGACACGCAGTGGTGCGATCAATCGATGCCCCGGCCGGAACCCGCCTCCATCAGGCTTCCCAGAGGCTGAAAGTTGGTTACGCTCAGTGAAAATCCAGTGGTGGATACCTATTGAACGTACCGCTATTTGACGGTACATTAACCGCAGATATGGTCGCCGCCACTGGAAAGGCATCACAACTATGACAACAGTTCGACCTCCCGCAGACCAGGGAGCCGTGGGGGCGCAGGAGGCCTCGGCCAACTCCTTGCACGCCGAGGACGCGGGTTACCACAAGTCTCTGCGTCCCCGCCAGCTCCAGATGATCGCCATCGGCGGCGCCATCGGTACCGGTCTCTTCCTCGGTGCCGGTAGCCGCCTGCACGATGCCGGTCCTGGCCTGTTCCTGGTCTATGCCGTCTGCGGCATCTTCGTGTTCTTCATCCTCCGCGCGCTCGGCGAGCTGGTGCTGCATCGCCCCTCCTCGGGCTCGTTCGTCTCCTATGCCCGCGAGTTCTACGGCGAGAAGCTCGCGTTCGGTGTCGGATGGATGTACTTCTTCCACTGGTGCATGACCGGCATCGTGGACATCACCGCGATCGCCACCTACGTGCACTATTGGGGTGCGTTCGAGGTGATACCGCAGTGGGTTATCGCGCTGATCGCGCTGGCCCTGGTCGTATCCATCAATATGGTCTCGGTGAAGTGGTTCGGGGAGCTGGAGTTCTGGGCCGCCCTGGTCAAGGTCGTCGCCCTGGTGACCTTCCTGATCGTCGGTACCGTCTTCCTGGCCGGCCGCTTCGATATCGAGGGTGCGAGCACCGGGCCGAGCCTGATCTCCGGTAACGGCGGCCTGTTCCCGACCGGATTCCTGCCACTGGTCCTCGTCACCACCGGTGTCGTCTTCGCCTACGCCGCCGTGGAACTGGTCGGCACCGCCGCGGGCGAGGCCGAGAACCCCGAGAAGATCATGCCGCGCGCCATCAACTCGGTGATCGCCCGCATCGCGCTGTTCTACGTCGGTTCGCTGGTCCTGCTCGGCCTGCTGCTGCCCTACACCGCCTTCAAGGCCGGGGAGAGCCCGTTCGTGACCTTCTTCTCCAAGATCGGTGTGGACGGCGCCGGGTCGGTCATGAACCTCGTGGTGCTGACCGCGGCGTTCTCCAGCCTGAACGCGGGTCTGTACTCCACCGGCCGCATCCTGCGCTCGATGTCCATGAACGGCAGCGCCCCCACCGTGGCCGGGCGGATGTCCAGCACCGGCGTGCCCTACGTCGGGATTCTCGCCACCGGCACCATCGCGCTGGTGGGCGTCGGCCTCAACGCCGTCGTACCGGAGAAGGCGTTCGAGATCGTCCTGAACGTTTCCGCGCTGGGCACTATCTGCTCGTGGACCGCGATCGTGCTGTGCCAGCTGAAGCTGTATCGCTGGGCACATGAGGGCAAGATGGAGCGTCCCTCGTTCCGGCTGCCCGGCGCCCCGTACACCAGCTACGCCACCCTGGTGTTCCTGGCCGGTGTGGTCCTGCTGATGCTGTTCAGCGACGAGGTGGAACAGCGCGCGGCGGTGATCGCCATGGTGGTGGTCGGGGTTCCCGCGCTGCTGGGTGGATGGTTCCTGGCCCGCAGGCGCGTCAACGAGCTCGCCGCCGCGCGCAGCGGTATCACCGGACAGTTCCCGGTGCTCGCCGAGCGCCCGGGGCTCGAGGCGGAAGAACCGCGGGAAACCGTCCGGGTGTTGGACAAGCCCGACGACGAGTAGTCCTCGACCGTTCCATACCGTGTCGCCCCGGACCCCAGGTCCGGGGCGTTCGCGTTCCCAACGCGGGGAACAGGAACCCGCATGTCCCGATGTGCCTCGGCAGAGAATGGGATTTCGATCTCACAGCGGGTATGAGAGGTACCGATGTCGCAGCAGCCCAATGCATCCGAACCCCCGCAGCCGCCCTGGGCGAACCGGCGTATGCGCGGTGTGGAGGTGCCCGGCCGGCTGTCGCATTCCTGGTCCAGCAGGCGTACCTCGGGCGGCGAGGCGCCCCGCTCGGTCGAGCCACCCGAAACCGTCGATCGGTTGCCCGCCGGCGAGTCCCCGCTCACCCGGGCGGCCGAGGAACTGCTCGCCGAAGCCGAAGCCGGGGTGTCCCTCCCGGCTCTGGTGCCGATCGACGACGCGGCGGGCGGGGATTTCGGGGCCTTCGACCGGGCGATCGCGGCACTGACGGGCGACGACCTCCTCACGGACACCATGGCCGAGGCCGAGCTTCTCGGCAGCGACCGGGAGGCCCGGTCCCGTCCCAGCGTGCGTCGGTTGGGTGCGGGCCTGGTGGCACTGCCGCGGGTGCAATCGGCCGATCCGGTCACCGCGTTGCTGGCGGATCCGGAGGTCCCCGAGCCGAAACGCTTCTGCTGGAAATGCCAGGCGCCGGTGGGCCGAGGCGGACCGAACGGCGCCGGCCTGGTTGTGGGGGAGTGCGAACGCTGCCGGTCGCCGTTCAATTTCCGGCCCGCCCTGGAGCCGGGTGAAGTGGTGGCCGACCAGTACGTGGTGAAGGGCTGTCTGGCCCACGGTGGCCTCGGCTGGATCTATCTGGCGATCGACAGCAATGTCAGCGACCGGTGGGTGGTGCTGAAAGGGCTGCAGAACCCGCAGGACTTCGAGGCGCATGTGGTGGCTCTCGCGGAGCGGCAGTTCCTGTCGGAGGTGACCCATCCCGGCATCGTCAAGATCTACAACTTCGTCAAACACCGGTCGACGCGCGACGTCTCGGACGGCTATATCGTCATGGAGTACGTGGGCGGCCGGTCACTGAAGAAACTCCAGGAGATGGCCGGCACGGACCGGATACCGGTCGCCGAGGTACTCGCCTACATGATGGAGGTCCTGCCGGCGCTGGACTATCTGCATTCGTTCGGGCTGGCCTACAACGACCTCAAACCGGACAACATCATGGTCACCGAGGACGAGGTCAAGCTCATCGATCTCGGCGCGGTCGCCGCCATGGAGTCCTACGGCAGTATCTACGGGACGCCCGGCTATCAGGCGCCGGAGATCATCGAGACCGGGCCGACGGTGGCCTCGGATATCTACACGGCCGGCCGGACTCTGGCCGCGCTGTTCCTCGATCTGCCCAAGGACGACAACGGCAACTATCGGACCGAGGTACCCACACCCGAGAACCATCCGCTGCTGCGGCGCTACCCATTCGTGTACCGGTTGCTGCTGCGTGCCACCCATTCGGATCCGACGCGCCGTTTCCCCTCGACCTATGCCATGTACTGCCAGCTCGCCGGCGTGTTGCGTATGGTGCTGGCCGCCGACACAGGCCGGGAACATCCCCAGGTTTCGGTCGAATTCGGTTCGCTGCGCAGCGATTTCGGCACCGATACGCTGATCGGCCAGACGGACGGGATGGTCGACGGTAGGCACCGCATGCCCTCGGTGGCCGCCGACCAGGTGGTGGCCGCCCTGCCGATCCCGCTGATCGATGCCGACGATCCCAGCGCGGACCTGCTGTCCACCCTGCTGCACGGCGACCCCCGGCACAGTCTGGACGCCCTGCTGCGCGCCCGGGAACGTATAGCCGCCGGCACGATCGATATGCCGGAGACCTTCGAGCTGGAAGGAACACTCGCGGCGGTGCGCGCCCACCTCGACCTGGGCGAGGTGGTGCCGGCCCGCGAGCGGTTGGCGGAACTGCGGCCGCGGTACGAGACGGACTGGCGCCTCGAATGGTATTCCGGGATCGCCGATCTGCTGGATGGACAATACGAGCGTGCCTACCTGCACTTCGACGAGGTGCACACCATGCTCCCCGGGGAGATCGCGCCCGCCCTGGCGTTGGCCGCGACCGCGGAACTGGTGTTGCAGCATCTGGAGTTGCCCGGCGAGGCCAACCGTTGGCATCGTGCGGTCGTCGAGTTCTACCGGCTGGTGTGGCAGACCAACCACGAGGTGGTCAGCGCGGCCTTCGGGCTGGCCCGCAGGCTCGCCGCCGACGGGAAATCACTGGAGGCCGTGGCCGTGCTGGACCAGGTGCCCCCTGCTTCACGGCATTACGGCATCGCCCGGATGACCGGCAGTCTGCTGCTGGTCTCCCGTCCGGTCGGTGAGATCACCGAGGCCGATATCATCGAGGCGGCATCGCGGCTCTCCACGCTACGGCGTGAACCCCGGGCCCTCCAGATGCAGGCGGTGGTGGTCGGCGCCGCGCTGGAATGGCTGCGGGCCCGCCGGCGTCCGGCCGCGCAGGACACCACCATCCTCGGTTTCCCGCTCACCGAATCGGGGCTGCGCGGTGGTCTGGAGACCTGCCTGCGCGCGTTGGCCCGCACCGCGCCCGACCGGTTGCACCGGTACCGGCTGGTCGATCTGGCCAATAGCGTCCGCCCGCATACGCGCTGGTAGGTGCGGTCGTACCCGGTGCTGTCGCGCTTCGGCGGCTACGGGTGGTCGGCGGTGCGCAGGCGTCGGACGATCACCGGGATCAGCGGTGCGCAGGCGAGCACGACGACCAACAGCACCAACCACAGCCAGCCACCGAACACGAGGGCGAGAACGAGGGCCAGCAATGCGGCCAAACCGCCGAGGACGGCGAACGAGAGCGCTGGATTCGCGGGGCGGAGCGGGGCCGACGGGGGTGTGACTCCGGGCAGATCGGCGAATACCTCGGCCAGTTCCGTGGTGGAGGACGCCGCCGCTATCGCGGCGCTGCGCTCGTCGAACTCGGTGACGCTCAGCAGTCCGGCGCTGAGATGCTCCGATAGTTCCAGCAGGGCGCGTTCACGGGCCTGAACGCTCACCCGGGCACCCGGCGTTTCACTCATATTCGCAGCATATGGCGCTGCGGTCCGGTTTCGAGGCGGCCGCATCGCCATGAGTGGGAAGGTGCGCCGCAGGCGTTGTGCCAAGGTGTCGGCGGCTTGTTCCACCAGACGGGTTCAGTCTCTTCCCAAGCCTTGCCAGATATGGGGAGGACCTAGGCTGAGCCGTGAAAACGCACCACGAGGAGTTCTCATCCATGCCCACCGGGATCCAGCGTCACCGCCCGGCCACAGAAGACTGGGATTGGCAGACGCGCGGATCGTGTCGCGGCGTGGAGTCGGCGGTGTTCTTCCATCCAGACGGAGAACGAGGTCGGGCCCGGGCGGACCGGGTGCGGCGGGCCAAGGAGATCTGTGGTACCTGTCCCGTGCTCGCGCAGTGTCGCAGCTATGCGCTGTCGGTGAGTGAGCCCTATGGGGTGTGGGGCGGTATGTCGGAGGACGAGCGGCGTACTTACGGGCGGCGGCACACGTGGCGGCGCTCCGGCGGCTAGCGGTCCGGACCGGTGCTGTGATCTACATGACAGTATTGGCGGCAGATCGCCCAATTCCGATCGAACAGTGCATGTATGCCCCGAATAGCGCGTATGCATCGTGTCCGTGGCGTGTCGGTGCCATTTCGATATGGTTTCCTTGAAGTATGGCTGCTGGTGTGGAGTACACGATCGATGAGCTGGCACGTGCCGCCGGCACGACCGTGCGCAGCCTGCGGGTCTACCATGAGCGGGGCGTTCTGCCTCCGCCGCAGGTGAAGGGGCGGACCGGCTTCTATGGTCAGGATCATCTGAACCGGGTGCGCACCATCAGCAGGCTGCTCGATCGTGGGATAAAACTGAACGGTATCAAAGAGTTGCTCAACGCGTGGGATCGTGGCGACGATCTGGGCGATATCCTCGGCGTGGGCGCGATGGTGCCGGACGAGGTATCAGAGATCGCCGAGGCCGGCGCGGTGTCGGCCGGTACCCCGGAACCCATCGAGACCATCGCCGCCACCGACCTCGAACAGCGGTATGGGTCGGTGCCCAACGGTTTGGCCCGTATCGTGGCCGCGGGGCTCTACGAACCGGTCGACGCCAGTACGTATCGACCGGCCGATCGGCAGTTGATCCGAGCCGCCGAACAACTGGCCGCGGCGGGGGTGCCCGACGACGAGATTCTCACCGAACTGGAACGGCTCCGTGTCGACTGTGACCGTATCGCGCGTCGATTCGTCGATCTCTTCGAGCGCACCGCATGGCAGTCGTATCAGCAGTCGCCGCGCAGTCGGTCCGATCTGGCCGAGCTCACGGCCCGGTTGCATCTGCTCCGCGCGTTGCCGGGGCGTACCAGTGCCGAGTTGGTGAATCGGTTCGTGGACCGGCACATCGAAAGCGAGGGCGATCTGTCCGAGTTGCTGAGCAAGGCCTGAGGCGCGGCCTTCCCGTCCTCGGGAAGTCGGCGGTACTCGATGGATCATCGAACGGCGATACATTGGCCGGCGATATATGTGCGCGGCTCGACAGGTGTTCGAGCCGCGCGCTACTTAGGTGGTTTGTAGTCCCCCTACCGATGCGGTGACCTCCCCGCCACACCAGAATCTGCCTCCTGGTAGTTGAGGCATTGGATTGGTACGGCATGGGACGCGTAACACTGTGGATGCAGATCTCCCTCGATGGTTTCGCCGAAGGGCCGGACGAACAGGTCCACTGGCCAGTGGTGGACGAAGAGCTGTGCGGGGCGCTGCTCGATGAACTGAAGCAGGCCGATCTGCTCCTGTACGGGCGCAGAACCTACGACATCATGTCGGCGTTCTGGCCGACCGCCGATATCGAACCGACCATATCCCCGTTCTACGTCGAGTTCGCCCGGTTCTGGAAGCAGGTGCCCAAATTCGTCTTCTCCCGCACGATGCGGACGGCCGACTGGAACACCACGGTGGTCGGAGACGATCTGGTGTCCCGGATCGCCGGGTTGAAGTGCGATTCCGGATACAACATGGTGATGCTCGGTGGCGCCGAAACCGCGGCGACCTTCCTGGAGCACGGTCTGGTCGACGAGTACCGGCTGTTCGTGCACCCGATGTTGCTGGGTGGCGGGGTACCGCTGTTCCGATCTCCGGTTGATACCGCCGGGCTGCAGCTGGTGGACGTGACGACCTTCGACAGCGCCGTGGTACAGATGCACTACCAGCAAATTTCCCCTGCCTTGTGCTGATCCGTCCTCCCGGTTACGCCGATGATCCGCGCGGGGCCCGGAGTTTACCGCATGGTTGGTCGGTCGTCGGCTGCTCAGGGTGCAATGTCGGTGGTATCCCTTCGCGAGGTGGCGCTGTTCGCGGTGGCCGGTTGGCCCGACAGCGCCATCGCGAAGCGCCGGCGTAGTTCCGTGCGCACGGTGGATGCGCAGGTGGTCGGGATCCGGCAGAAGCCGATGACCTCCTCGCGCCGCGATATCGTCCATCACCTGCCCGACGAGTTGACCGAACAGGTGCGTCGGGAACGCGAGGCCACCGCCCGGCGTCCTCGGACCGGACGGTCGCCTCGCGATACCCCTCGCCCGTAGCGCGTTCGGTAATCGTGCGGGCCGGATTGCACGATCTGTGCGCGGTTCTCAGTGGCAGGCGTGGAAGTACGGCTTGTAGGCGCAGATGTTGTGATTGCTGCCGTGGCTGCTGTAGTTGCCGTCGCGTTCGCCCGGAATGGTGTGCACCTGCCGGCCGCGATTGGTGGGGTTCGCGGGAATGTTGTGGGTGTCGCCGTAGGTGCCGGTACCCGGGTGCCGGTCACCCTGGGTGCTGTGGCCGGGATCCGCGGCCAGCGCGACCTGCGGTACGACAGCGGCCGATCCGATCATCAGCGCCCCGGCCAGGGCGGCGGTCGCGGCGATCTTGCGAACCAATCCGTGGCTGCGCGTGGTGCTCATGATGTCTCCGTTCGTTCAGGGCACTGGAAAACTTATTCATCGGGTCTTTGCTACGTGGCCCGATGCCCTATGTACCGCTATATAACGGCACGATACTCTTCGAAACATGCCTTGGCGAGAGATATTCCCTGTAGCGGGAAGGGTGGCTGGGGTTTCGGACGGTCGGATGTCTCGCCGTGCCCGGTCCCGAAGCGCCCGGGCGGTCTCGGTCGAAGGCGATGCGAGCGCGGTGCGCGCGGGCGAAGTGGTCTAGGGTGCGCCGCATGCAGACATTCGGCAGGACCATCGCCGCCGCCGCCGTGGCGGCCGCCGCTTTCGGCCTCACCGCCTGCGGTTCGAAGGACTCCGAGACCGCCGCGAGTGCCACTACCACCGTCGCGGCGTCGAGCGCGCCCGCGGGCCCCACCGCGACAGAGTCGAAAGGCCGCGAATGCGTGGCCGAGGACATCGGAGTCACCGGTGGCTTCGGGCAGGCACCGACCATCACCATCCCCGACGACTGCGATCCGCCGAGCACGCTGATCACCAAGGACCTGGTGCCCGGTTCCGGGCCCGGTGCCACCGCCGGGAAGCAGCTGACCATGAACTACTCACTGGTGACCTGGTCGGACAAACAGAAGCTGGACAGCTCCTTCGACCGGGGCGAACCCTTCCGGCTGACTCTCGGCGCGGGTATGGTCATTCCGGGCTGGGAGCAGGGGCTCGAGGGCGTCCAACAAGGCGCGCGCCGGCTGCTGATCATCCCGCCCGATCTCGGCTACGGCGCCGGTGGCAACGGCGTGAAGCCGAACGAAACCCTGGTCTTCGTCACCGACGCCGTAGAAGTTCCCCAGGGCTGATCCCGACAGGCAGGCGATCGGGGGACGCGGCCCGCGTATCCGCGAGGTGAGCATCGGCCGGTCGGTAGTCCATTTCGGGTGACCGGCCTACAGTCCGCGCCGCCCGGTCAACTAGGCTGGTCGGGATGCGTATCCCGGGGTGCGCGGGCGGTTCGTGGTCCGGACGCCCCGGCAGGTGCGTCGATGGCGCGCACCGGGTGCCGTCACCCGGCCATCAGTACCCACCCCGAGCACAACCGACAAGAACAAGGAGCACGTCCGTGAAGAGCACCGTCGAGCAGCTGAGCCCGACCCGGGTCCGGATCAATGTCGAGGTGCCCTTCGAGGAGTTGAAGCCGGACTTCGATCGTGCCTACAAGGCCCTGGCGAAGCAGGTGAACATTCCCGGCTTTCGCAAGGGCAAGGCGCCGGCCAAGCTGCTCGAGGCGCGTCTGGGCCGCGGCGCCATTCTGGAGCAGGTCGTCAACGACGCGCTGCCCGGCCGCTACAGCGAGGCCGTCACCACCGCCGATGTGAAGGTCATCGGCCAGCCGGAGATCGAGATCACCAAGATCGAGGACGGCCAGGAACTCGCCTTCTCCGCCGAGGTCGACGTGCGACCGGAGATCGCCCTGCCCGACTACGGCGCCCTCTCGGTGACGGTCGACGCCGTCACTGTCACCGACGACGACATCGATGAGCAGTTGCAGTCGCTGCGTCAGCGCTTCGGCACCCTGACCGGCGTCGACCGGCCGGTACAGAACGGGGATTTCATCTCCATCGATCTGTCGGCGACGGTCGACGGCGAGGAGGTGCCCGAGGCGTCCACCACCGGTCTGTCGCACGAGGTCGGTTCCGGGCAGCTCATCGAGGGGCTGGACGAGGCCGTTGTCGGGCTGTCGGCAGGCGAGTCCAAAGAGTTCACCTCGAAACTGGTCGCCGGTGAGCACGCGGGCAAGGAAGCGGTCGTCACCGTCACCGTCGGTTCGGTCAAGGAACGCGAACTGCCCGAGGCCGACGACGAGTTCGCCCAGCTGGCCAGCGAATTCGACACCCTCGAGGAGCTGAAGGCCGATCTGCGCACCAGGGTGGAGCGCGTCAAGAAGGTACAGCAGGCCGGCGAAATCCGGGACAAGGTGCTGGAGACACTGCTCGAGCAGGTCGAGGTGCCGCTGCCGGAAGCCGTGGTACAGGCCGAGATCGAGGCGGTACAGCACGACGCCGTGCACGGTTTCGACCACGACGAGGACGCGTTCGCCGCGGCACTCGAGGCCCAGGGCTCCAACCGCGAGGAGTTCGACAAGGACACCAAGGAGGCCGCCGAGAAATCGGTGCGGACCCAGCTGCTGCTGGATGCCGTCGCCGAGGCCGAGGGCACCACCGTCGGCCAGGAGGAACTGACCGAGCGCATCCTGTTCCAGGCCCAGCGCTACGGTATGCAGCCGGAGCAGTTCATCCAGCAGGTCCAGCAGGCGGGCCAGCTCGGCGCCGTCTTCGCCGACGTGCGCCGCGGCAAGGCGCTGGCGGGTGTGGTCGGCAAGGTGTCCGTCACCGACTCCGAGGGCAACACCGTCGACACCGCCGAAATGTTCGGCGCCCCCGCGGATTCCGCCGAGGAACAGGCCACCGACACCCAGGACACGGCCGACGAGAAGACCGACGCCGCCTCCGAATGAACCCGGCACCGGGGCAGGCAATACCCACCGCCACGGTTACCGGCCGATCTCGACGGCCGGTAACCGTGGCGTGTTCCGGCCGATCGGAGCGATATCGCGTAGCCGTGTCGTGTAGGACGGAAAGGTCCGGGTCTCGGTGCCCTCACCCCGCCCCGCCGAGTGGTGGCACCGGAAAACAAGGCACGTCCCTATGGCAGGCCGTGTGCCGCCGCGTTCCACGCCGCCCAGGGACTGTGCATCCACACACGGCACCTTCGACGACCACTGCCTACATCGGCGGTCGGTCCACTGTGGGTCTGGACCGACCACCGCGGTGTTACGCCGGCAGCGCCGCGCCGGGAAAGCCCGCTCCGACAGATCACGGCCAACACCTCCGCGGATTCCTCACCCAGGTGGTCGGGGCCCGCCCCGGGTCCGGGCCGACCGGAGTGAATTCGCGCCGGCGGATTCGCGCAGGGAGGGAAGACCCGGGGTCACGAGGGCCCCGACAGCGCCGCTGCCAGGCGGCGCAATCGAACACAGCCCGCACCGAGTCTGGACCGAATGGAGCGAATTCGCGCCGGCGGATTCGCGGAGAGAGGGAAGACCCGGGGCCACCAGGGCCCCGAAGGGTTGCGGCCCGTCTCGCGTTTCAGCACCCGAAGCGCATGTGCCGAAGGCGCGAGTCTCGGGCGCTGAAACACGAGACCCGGCAGGGCCGCAACCCCGCGCCGCCGAAGGCGGCGCAATTGAACACAGCATTGCGCTGTGAGCGAATCATGGCGGTACCGGGAGTTCGATGCCGCCCTCCTTCGTTAATGTTTGTGACAGCAACGAGCAGGCGACAGAAGGCAGGTATCCGTGACAATCAATCAGGCAGGGGTTATGACATCCGCTACCGCTGGTCTCAACCTCAGTGATTCGGTGTACGAGCGCCTGCTGCGTGAGCGCATCATCTTCCTGGGCACCCAGGTGGACGATGACATCGCGAACAAGCTGTGCGCGCAGATTCTGCTGCTCTCGGCGGAAGACCCCACCCGGGACATCTCCCTCTACATCAACTCCCCGGGCGGTTCGGTGAACGCCGGTATGGCGATCTACGACACCATGCAGCTGTCCGAATGCGATATCGCCACCTACGGCATGGGGCTGGCCGCGTCCATGGGACAGTTCCTGCTCACCGCGGGCACCAAGGGCAAGCGCTACGCGCTGCCGCATACGCGGATCATGATGCACCAGCCCTCGGCGGGTATCGGCGGTTCGGCCGCCGATATCGCGATCATGGCCGAGCAGTTCGCGTACACCAAGCGCGAGCTCAACGAGTTGCAGGCGATGCACACCGGTAAATCCGTGGAGCAGATCACCGCCGACGCCGACCGTGACCGCTGGTTCACCCCCGCCCAGGCCCTGGAATACGGCTTCATCGACCGTGTGATCACCCACGCGCGCCAGGCCGGCGGCACCGGTAACTAGTGCCTGTCCCGCGTCGGCGGAGCCCACTCGCGCTCGACGCACCCCGTCCCGCGGACGGCCGGCGTCGGGCCGCGACGCCCGGGGAGAATCTCAACAACACAGACTTGGAGACGAGTATGGCCAACCTGATCGACCCCCGCGCCGGCCTCGGCGGTATCGCGCCGACGAGCCCGCAGTCGCGGTACATCCTGCCGTCGTTCATCGAGCACTCGAGTTTCGGCGTCAAGGAATCCAACCCGTACAACAAGCTGTTCGAGGAACGCATCATCTTCCTCGGCGTACAGGTCGACGACGCCTCGGCCAACGATGTCATGGCCCAGTTGCTGGTACTGGAGTCGCTGGACCCCGACCGCGACATCACCATGTACATCAACTCGCCGGGCGGCTCGTTCACCTCGCTGATGGCCATCTACGACACCATGCAGTACGTGCGCGCCGACGTGGCGACGGTCTGCCTGGGCCAGGCGGCCTCCGCCGCCGCCGTACTGCTGGCCGCGGGTACCCCCGGTAAACGCGCCTGCCTGCCCAACGCGCGGGTGCTGATCCACCAGCCGTCGGTGGAGGGCGGTATCCAAGGCCAGGTGTCGGACCTGGAGATCCAGGCTGCCGAGATCGAGCGCATGCGCCGGCTGATGGAGACCACGCTCGCGCGGCACACCGGGAAGGACCCCGATACCATCCGCAAGGACACCGATCGGGACAAGATCCTCACCGCCGAGGAAGCGGTCGAATACGGCCTCATCGACCAGGTGTTCGACTACCGCAAGCTCAGCGCGCAGCGGAACAAGTGAGGCCTCGCGTGGCCGAGACCCTCGCATGGCGGTGGTCGCGCGAACGGCCCGGTGTTCGGTAAAACGACCGTACACCAGACGGATCCGGTCGCGTCCCGATGACGGGGCACGGCCGGATCGTCGAATATTCGGCGTTGTTCGGGATTCGGATAACGACATGGACACCGACTGCGCCCCTGTCGCGAAACCGGGAAGCTCTCCGCATATCGTGAGACCCGGCACACCAGCGACAACAAACCTGCTCGAGTTGTCGACCTCCGTCGCGCACACCGGGTACGGTCGAACCAGGGACCTTGGCTCCCGGTTGACAGCACCGCGGCGTAGCCGGATTCACAGTTCGGGCGGCGGCCGGCCGGCAGCTGGATGGATGGTTGCACGCGAACAAGGAAGTAGGGACCCACGAGATGGCGCGCATCGGAGATGGCGGCGATCTGCTGAAGTGCTCTTTCTGTGGAAAGAGTCAGAAGCAGGTCAAGAAGCTCATTGCGGGACCGGGGGTGTACATCTGCGACGAGTGCATCGATCTGTGCAACGAGATCATCGAGGAGGAGCTGGCGGAGTCCAGCGAGGTCAAACTCGATGAGCTGCCCAAACCCGCGGAGATCCGGGACTTCCTGGAGAACTATGTGATCGGGCAGGACACGGCCAAGCGCACGCTCGCCGTGGCGGTGTACAACCACTACAAGCGTATCCAGGCGGGTGACAAGGGCCGCGACGGCCGCGGGGAGACCGTCGAGCTGGCCAAGTCCAATATCCTGATGCTCGGCCCCACCGGCTGCGGTAAGACCTACCTGGCGCAGACGCTGGCCAAGATGCTCAACGTCCCGTTCGCGATCGCCGACGCCACGGCCCTCACCGAAGCCGGCTACGTCGGCGAGGACGTGGAAAACATCCTACTCAAACTCATCCAGGCCGCCGACTACGACGTAAAGCGTGCCGAAACCGGCATCATCTACATCGACGAGGTCGACAAGATCGCCCGCAAGAGCGAGAACCCGTCGATCACCCGCGATGTCTCCGGTGAGGGCGTGCAGCAGGCGCTGCTGAAGATCCTGGAGGGTACCCAGGCCAGCGTGCCCCCGCAGGGCGGACGCAAGCACCCGCACCAGGAGTTCATCCAGATCGACACCACCAACGTGCTGTTTATCGTGGCAGGCGCATTCGCCGGTCTGGAGAAGATCATCTCCGACCGCACCGGCCACCGCGGGATCGGTTTCGGTGCCGAGGTGCGGTCGAAGGCCGAAATCGATACCACCGACCACTTCGCCGATGTGATGCCTGAGGACCTGATCAAATATGGCCTCATCCCCGAATTCATCGGTCGGCTTCCGGTGGTGGCATCGGTGACCAATCTGGACAAGGAATCACTCGTCCGAATCCTCTCCGAACCGAAGAACGCGCTGGTCAAACAGTACATTCGGCTGTTCGAGATGGACGGGGTGGATCTCGAGTTCACTCGGGACGCCCTCGAAGCGGTGGCCGATCAGGCGATTCTGCGGGGTACCGGCGCGCGTGGGCTGCGCGCCATCATGGAGGAAGTGCTCCAGCAGGTGATGTTCGATATCCCGAGTCGTGACGATGTCGCCAAAGTGGTCGTGGACGCCGACACCGTCAACGACAATGTGCTGCCCACCATCGTGCCGCGCAAGCGGGAGCGCCCGGAGCGCCGCGAGAAGTCGGCCTGAGCTGTGTCCGATTGCGCCGGCTCCGCCGGCGCGGGGTTGCGGCCCTGGCGGGTCTCGCGTTTCAGCGCCCGAGACTCGTGCCTTCGGCACGTGCGCTTCGGGCGCTGAAACGCGAGACGGGCCGCAACCCTTTGGGGTTTCGTGAGGCCGGGTCTTGCCTTCCCGCGCGAATTCGCTTCGGTCGGTTCAGGCCTGGAGGCGGGCGTCGACCACCTGTGGTGAGGCGTACGCGTACGAGTGGGTGTCGGGCCGGGAAGGGTAGGTAGCGGAGGGGTTGCTCGGAGTGGGCATCGGCTTTTGCAATCGTTCCGATGCCTGACAGGGGCCTGTTCGTGGGGCTTCGACTGTATCGTCTGTTATCGCCCAGCTATCGGGGACGAGGAGCGGGTATGGCGACACGGTGGTCGAGCGGGACGGTTCATCGCCTGTGGGGGCGTGGGCTTCGTACGCATCCGACGGGGCGTGTCCCGGTCGGATGCCGGGGGCCGATGGGGGTATTCACGGTGGCGGTCGTGGCGTTGGTTGTCGCCATGGTGTTCGGGGCGCCGAGTGCGAATGCGGTGGTGACCCGGGTCGGCGTTATGCCGGATACGAACTTCGGCTTCGATACCAACTACGGCACCGGATGCGCCTATACGGTCGAGGCGCTGCTCACCGAGGCGGTGACCCCGGTGACCTTCTACGACAACGGGGTCCCATTCGCGACGGTCCCGCCCGCGGGCGGTGGGGTCGCACTGGTGGCCTGGGTGCCCGGCTATACCGGCCCGCATACCCTGCAGGCGGTGCAGCCGGGCGGGGGCGGTGACCCCTCTGTGCGGGTGCTGGTCGGTGCAGGGGTGCCCGTGGGGTATTCGTGCCTGGTCAGGATTCGCTGAGCGGTTCCGATCGGGCCCACGGCACTCGGCAGGAGTCGGTGCCGAACCCCTGTGCCGTGATCCCGAGCGCGTGGTTGTACCGGGCCCGGGAGTTCTCCAGGGCTATGTGATAGGTCAGCTCGACCAACCCGGCCCGGCCGAAGCGCCGCTCCAGGTCGGCGATCTGCTCGTCGGTGACCGTGGTGGGGGTGGCGGTCATGGCGTCGGCGTAGGCGATGGCGGCACGTTCGTCGTCGCTGTAGTGCGGTGAGGTCGCGTACTCGGCGATATGTTCCAGTCGCTCGAGATCGAGACCTTCGAGGCGCTGCAGCATGGTGCCGAAGTCGACGCACCAGGAACAGCCGATGGTCCACGCGGTCCGGTATACCGCGATCTCCCGGACATTCGCGGGCAGGCGGGTGGACACCTTCTCGACCATCAGTTCGTGCACGCCGTTGGCGACGGTGAGCCCGGTGTGGTGCGCGGATACCGCGATCGGTTCGGGCACCTCGCCGAGCTTGCGGCGGGCGAACCGGTACATCAGGCGGGTCAGCGGTCCGGCCTGGTCGGGGGCGAGGGCGGGAATCCGGGCGGTGCTCATGGTGAGCCTCCTTCGTGCGAGCTACTGGTTCTACTGCTCGGACGAGATACCGGTCCGCGACGTGACGGGGTGCGGGGTGTGCCGCCGGTCACGTGCGGTGGTTGCCGGTGTGGCGCCGGATCGACGGAACGGATCGAGCGGATCAGGCGGGTTCGATCCGCATATCATCCTGTCCCCAGTAGGCCCGCATACCGGTGATCCTGCCCTCTTCGTCGAACTCCATGACATCGATCGGGTTCAGCGTCATCCGCTGTCCGCCCGCGGTGGTGATGAGGGTGAACATGAACGCGGCATGATTGCCGACGATCCGCACGCTCTCGGGGACCAGGCCGGTCTCGCGGTCCAGGTTCGCCAGGATGTCGTAGAACTCGCGAATGGCGTCGTGGCCCTGTCTCGGCGGGGTGCCGATGGGGTCCTCGATTCGGGCGTCCGGCGCGTACAGTTCGACGATTTCCTCGGTCGGACCGGTGCCGACCAGTTTCACGTACCGCTCGACCACATCACGGATCTGTCGGGCCATCGCAACTCCTGCCGAATTGAAACGTGTTCTACTTCGGTAGCCTAGCATTGTCGCCGGCGTGTACGGTCGATTCGGCGTCCGCCGTCGGGTCTGCGATCACTGTTCGGTTGGCAGACGCTGTACCGCACGGGAGCGGAAATGCCTGGTCCTGGCATTGGGACGAGACATGATCCGGGAATCGCCGTTGACCCCTCCGGTTCGCCGTTGAACCTTCGTCACGCGTGATGTGCGTCTGCTGGTGTGTCGCGCGGGGCGGCTCTGGTGTTACGTGTTCATCCACCGGCCGTGGTGCATTCCGGGGCCCTGCGCACGGTAGCGAGCGAGCCCCACGCCGACCGGGGACTTGGTATACGCCGTCGATGGTGATGAACTGGGTAGGCGAGAGTTGTATGGGTGGTCCCTCGCGATCCGGTCCGTCCGTTCTCCGTGGTGCGGGTGTTCACCGGTTTGAACGGGCCGCCCGACCGGAATTTTCATCGGTGCATCCGCCGGTCCGGCCGGTGTGTCGACCGGGCGCTGTCGGTGTGGTGCTGTTGAATCGGTCCGGTCAATCCCAGAAAGTTCGAGCGACGAGTGAAAGCGGAGGAAATATGGCACTGCCAACCATGACCGCAGAACAGCGCAGCGAGGCCCTGGCGAAGGCCGCGGCGGTCCGCAAGGCTCGCTCCGAACTGATCGGCAAGGTGAAATCGGGCAAGGTCTCGGTCGCCGAACTGCTGAACAAGTCCGAGAACGACGAGCTGGTGAAGAAAACCAAGGTCGCTGCCGTGATCAAGGCACTGCCCGGGGTCGGCCCGGTGAAAGCGGCCAAGCTCATGGACCAGGCGGAGATCCCCGAGGACCGCCGGATCGGCGGACTCGGCGCCCGTCAACGGGCTGCGCTGCTGGAAGCTCTCTCCAACTGAGCCCGGCCCGGGGCATCCGGGCCCTGGATGCTTCCGGCCGACTGTCAGGCGAGGACGGACGGCCCTCGGTCGTCCGTCTCGGGACGGGTCGGGAAGCGCCGGCGGAGGCCGTACGGCTTCATGTCCCCGAGGGAGTGCGCGGCCGGCGCCGCATCGCCGACCCGGCCGCTGATATCGATGGCGAGAATCCGGTCGTCGGACGGGCAGGCGTCGCCGCGACCGTCGTATTTCGAGGGAGTGACCCACCGCCGCCCGTCGGGGGAGGACGACGGTGCGTAGACGGCGGGGTGGTCGCCGACGTGAAACCTATCCGGATTCGATCCGCTCGGGGTGGGTGTAGACGTTCATCGTGTCGCCGCGGACGAAACCGGCCAGGGTGAGACCGGAATCGGCGGCGAGATCGACGGCCAGGGAACTGGGCGCGGACACGGCGGCCAAGAGGGGTATTCCGGCGAGGACCGCCTTCTGGACGAGCTCGAAGGAGGCCCGACCGCTGACCATGAGCACCAGATCGCCGGCGGGGACACGGTCGGCCTGCAGCGCCCAGCCGATCACCTTGTCGACCGCGTTGTGGCGGCCGATGTCCTCCCGGACCACCAGCGGGTCGCCGTGGGCGGTGAACAGACCGGCGGCGTGAAGCCCGCCGGTGGTGTGGAAGGCCGACTGCCGATCGCGCAAGGTATCGGGCAGCGCGAGCAGGGTGTCCACGTCGATCAGCGGTGTCGGCGGCGGTAGCGGGAAGCGGGTGCGCCGCCGGACCTCGTCCAGCGCGGTTTTCCCGCAGAGACCGCAGGCGCCGGTGGTGAGGAACGGCCGGGTCGGCAGCGGGACGGGGGTGGCGAAGGTGACGTCCAGGACGTTGTAGGTGTTGCGGCCCTGGTCGTCGGTGCCGGCGCAATAGCGGGCCGCGAGGATATCGGCGGTCGCGGTGATCACCGTTTCGCCGAACAGAAAACCGTGGACCAGATCGATATCGTTGCCCGGAGTGCGCATGGTGACGGTCAGCGATCGGCCGTTCGCCCGGATTTCCAAAGGTTCTTCGACCGCGAGAGTATCGGGACGGTGGATCTCACCGGACGCGGTGATACGCCGCATCTTGCGGCGGGTGGTCACTCGGCTCATAGCGCGTCGTGGTCCACCCGGCCGGTATCGGTGTCCGGCGCGGTCGAGCGGTGCTCCGCCCGCGCCGGGGGGTGCGCGGCCGGATGGGAAGTGCTGCGTTCCAGCCGAATGGGAATCGCCTTCGAAACCGGGGTATTGGATCGGGCCGCGACATGGTCGAGCGGTACCAGCGGGTTGGTCTCGGGATAGTAGGCGGCGGCGTTGCCGCGCGGAGTCGGGTAGGCGACCAGGCGGAAGCCGTCGACACGCCGGGTTACGCCGTCGGTCCATTCGGCGACCAGGTCGACGAGATCGCCGTCGGCGAAACCGAATTCGGTGATATCGGTGGCGTTCACCAGCACGACCCTGCGGCCGTTGTGGATTCCGCGGTAGCGGTCGTCGAGGCCGTAGATGGTGGTGTTGTACTGGTCGTGGCTGCGCATGGTCTGCAGGATCAGGCCACCGCGCGGGACCGGGACCCAGGTGAGGTCGTTCACCGCGAAATTGGCTCTGCCCGTGGTCGTATGGAATTCGCGGGCGTCGCGGGGCGGGTGGGGGAGCACGAAGCCGTTGCGTTGACGGACCCGGGTGTTGTAGTCGGCGCAGCCGGGCACGACCCGGACTATGGCGTCGCGGATCAGGTCGTAATCGGCGCGGAACCTCTCCCACGGCACCGGGTGGTCCGGGCCCAACAGTTCGCGGGCGAGTTCGCAGACGATGGCGACCTCACTGCGCAGGTGCGGGCTCACCGGTTTCAGCCGGCCGGTGGACAGGTGCACCATCGACATCGAATCCTCCACCGAGACCTGCTGCCGCACCCCGTTCTGCAAGTCCAGATCGGTGCGGCCGAGGGTGGGCAGGATGAGGGCCGTTTCGCCGTGCACGATATGGCTGCGGTTGAGTTTCGTCGACACCTGCGCGGTGAGCGCGCAGCCGCGCAGCGCGGCCTCGGTGACCGCGGTATCGGGGGTGGCGGAGACGAAATTGCCGCCCATCCCGAAGAAGATACGGGCTCGTCCGTCGCGCATGGCGCGGATCGCGGCAACGGTGTCGAAACCGTGTTCGCGGGGAGCGCTGATACCGAATTCGCGGTCGAGTGCGGCGAGGAAGGGTTCGGGCATCTTCTCCCAGATGCCCATGGTGCGGTCGCCCTGGACGTTCGAATGGCCGCGCACCGGGCACACCCCGGCGCCCGGTTTGCCGATCATGCCGCGGGCCAGCAGCAGGTTCGTGATCTCTTCGATGGTGGCGACGCCGTGGGTGTGCTGGGTCAGACCCATGGCCCAGCAGACGATGGTGCGCTTCGAGGCCGCGACGAGGCGTGCGGTGCGGCGCAGTTGGTCGAGCGTCAGGCCGGTGGCCTCGACGACGGTGTCGAGGTCGACCGCGCGGATATGCCGCTCGTAGTCGGCGAAACCGGCGGTGTGGGCGTTGATGAAGCCCCGGTCGAGCACCGTGCCCGGTTTCTCGTCCTCGGCCTCGAACAGCAGCTTCGCCAGGCCCTGGAACAGGGCCATATCGCCGCCGATCCGGATTTGCAGGAAATCGTCGGCGATGGGCACACCGGTGACGAGGCCCTTGACCGTCTGCGGATCGCGGAAGCCGATGAGTCCGGTTTCCGGGAGCGGGTTCACCGCGATGACGTGGGCGCCGGCACCCTTGGCGTCGGCGAGGGCGCTGAGCATCCGCGGATGATTGGTGCCCGGATTCTGTCCGGCGACGATGATCAGGTCGGCGGCGGCGAAATCGTCGATGGTCACCGAGCCCTTGCCGATACCGATGGAGCCGGTGAGTGCGGTGCCGGACGACTCGTGGCACATATTGCTGCAGTCGGGGAGATTGTTGGTCCCGAAACTGCGCACCAGCAGCTGATACAGGAAGGCGGTCTCGTTGGCGGTGCGGCCGGAGGTGTAGAACACCGCTTCGTCGGGGGAGCCCAGGGCGCGCAGGTGGTCCGCGATCAGGCGATAGGCGTCGTCCCAGGAGATGGGGCGGTAGTGGGTGTCGCCGGGCCACAGCACCATGGGCTCGGTGAGCCGGCCCTGCCTGCCCAGCCAGTACCCGGATTTCTCGACCAGCTCGGCCACCGAATGGGCCGCGAAGAACTCTGGTCCGACCGTGCGCAGTGTCGCCTCCTCGCCGACCGCCTTGGCCCCGTTCTCGCAGAACTCGGCCGGTCGCCGATGCCCGGTGGGTTCCGGCCACGCGCAGCCGGGACAGTCGAAACCGTGTACCTGGTTGACCCGCGCCAAGGTGCGGGCAGTGCGTACGACGCCCATATCGGAGACGGCGCGGGCCATCGCCACACCGACCGCTTTCATCCCTGCCGCCTGCTGGTGGGGTGGGGTGACGGTCAGCTCTGACTCGTCGATATCGTCGATCGGCCCGTTACGATGCATACGGTCATTGTCCCCCGCGCGTCCCGAGCCCGCCGGTTACCGTTCCGCCGGAGGTTGGTTACCACGCGGGGCCGAATCGGCCGTCTGCGCCGGCGGATCGGTGTGGGCCTCTCGGTTTCGCTCGGGTGTGCTCGCCTTGCTCGGTGATTCGGACGGTGGTGTGGTGTCCGGCGCGAATACCTGCGTGTCCGTACCTCGAGCGCTGCCGGCCTTGGACCACGGTGTGTCGGCGGGCTGTTCTCGGTTACCGGTCTGCCCCGCGGAAACCGCGGTCGCCTTCTGCGAAGAGCGCTTCGCGGCGGCTGCGATCCGGGCCGCCGCGCGACCGGCACGCGACCACGGGGTCTGGGCCGCCTGGCGACGGGATGATTGCCGGGGATTCGATATCGGTGGACGAGCCGGCGACCGGTCGGTACTGCCCTGTGCTTGGCGGGTGGGGCCGGCGGGATGCTGTTCGTTCGAAGCGGTGGCCAACGGTGTCTGCTCGTGTACCCGCGGGGTCGTTTCGACGGGCCTGGACGAGGCCGTGTCCGCGGTTGCGGCGGGCCCCGTGTCCGCGGTTGCGGCGGGCCTGTCGAGCAGGGGTGTGGACTCGGCGTGGCGCGGGCTCTGCGCTGCCCCCTCGGTAGTGGTGGACCCGCTGTCCGCCGAATTCCTACCCGGCTCGTCGAGCGCGGTGCGGCCCGCCGGGTTGTCCGGCGCGGAAAGGGCCCGGCCCGGTTCGGCGGACGTGCCGGACACCGGCGGGGCGGTGGTCGGCGCGGCCGTCCCGGGCGGGTCGATACCGCGGTCCCCACGTTGCCCCTCGGTGGTGGCGGTATTGCTCCCCGGGGCGTTCTCGGGGGGCGTCGCGGTGAGCGGTCGCTGCGTTTCCGACGGTGGGCTCGAGAGCGCCTCCGGCGGTGGGGACGGCTGTGCGAATCTGTCGATCGGTTCGATACCGGTCGGCGGCGACACGGTGGATGAGGCGGGTGCCGGGACCGGTTCGCCGTCCACCGGAAGTTCGAGTCCGGGAGTGGTGAAGTCGAGCCCGGCCACCTTTTCGGCGAATGCTTCGGCATGGGACAGCATCGCGTCGGCGTGATCGTCCAACACCTTGGCGTAGCGCATCACTTCGTCGGGTTCGATGTGCAATACCGGCGCGCCTCCCGGCGGCACCCCGAGCGCATCGCTCGCCGCGCTGTACAGGGTACCGTTGACCATCTGTTCGATCTTGTCCTCGAGCGGTTCGATAGCCTTGCCCAGTACTTCGGCGGCTATGTACCACACCAGCGTCTCCTGCAGGGACGAAAGGAGACGGCGTGCCGCGGCGGCTATGAGCGGACGCAGGACCAGACCGGCCGGGGTGAGCATCATCGCCGCATAGGTCACCGCAAGCGCGGCGAGTTCGGCCAGCACCGCGACCTGCACCACTTCGATGACATCGGCCGCGATATCGAGCGCCTTCGCCACCACACCGCACGCGGCATCCAACTGCGCCATATTTCCGGCGCTCATCCGGCCCCATGCCGCGAGCAATGCCTGATAGGACTCTCCGGAATAGACCGACCCCATGTCCTTGACCACACCGGTCGCCGACTCGTGGGTTTCCCGAACGTCGGTGGCGAAATCACTGACGTGCCGGGAGAGTTCACGTACTTGGTCGGCGTCGACATCCGGATATGGGAGGCCGAGAGCGTTGAGGATGAATACGACCTCGCTCGGTATCTGAATACTCAAGCCTCGAACCTTCTCACGTCGCAAACCCCCGGTGGCGAGAACCACCGAACCGTGCCCATTCTCATGATGGAACGCCGAATCGCCTGTGGATCCGGCCTGGTATCGGTCGGTGACCGCTCGGATCGAATCCGGTCGTGCGGCCACCTCGACGCGGACCACCACCTAAGCAACCTATTGTGCCCTGCCATGGTCTGGAGGTGAACCCCTATGGGGGGAGGTCATGGCCGGTGTCACATCGACCGCTTCCGTTCGCTCGGTCGCGGCATCGGGCGGCCCCGAATCGTGTCGTGCCGATATCACGGACGGAGGCGGCCGATTACGAGATTCTCGGATTGTCGTCCAGGGGTGACATGACACATCCGAACCGGTGGCTCGCTACTCGCCGGGGGAAATGATGGCCGCGGGCGGATACGAGCCGCGGTGACGGACGGCGGTACGCAGGTCGTCGAGCACTGCCCCGTCGGGTGCTGCCCTGTCGCTGTGCGGCCGTATCGGTCCGGGACCGATCTCACGGTGTCGCGGACCATGCGGCCAGCGCCGCCGGGGCGGCGGCCGCGCGGTCGTGGGGAACCAGGCCGATGCGGGTTCGGCGGTCGAGCAGGTCGGCCGGGTCCAAGGCGCCTTCATGAGTCACGGACCAGGCGAATTCGGCGGCGATGACGTCCATACCAGGGGCCACGGGAGCGGCGAGGGCCGGATCGGTCTCGGCGAGAGCGGCGATGGCGGGTGCTTCGCTGCCGTAACGGTCGATCAGGATCGGGGGCGCGCAGATCCGGTCGCGGGCCGGGCCGGCGACCGCACCGACCAGGGGGAGATCCTCGGTGCGGCAGGGTCCGGCCGAGAATCCGGCGTGCCGGACGGCGGCGTCCACCGCGTCCTCGGCCATGGTGCGGTAGGTGGTGAGCTTGCCGCCGACCACGGTGATGACGCCGACGGGTGAGGTCAGGACCGCGTGTTCGCGGGATATATCGGCGGTGCTGTCGACTCCGGTGCGCAGCAGTGGGCGCAGGCCGGCGAAGCCACCCCGGATATCGGCGTGGGTCAGGGGCGCGCGCAGGACGGCGTTGACGGTGTCGAGCAGGAAATCGATCTCCGTGTCGGTGGGGTGGGGTTCGTCGGGGACGGGACCGGGGGCGTCCTCATCGGTGAGGCCCAGGTAGACGCGGCCGTGGGCGGCCGGGAGGGCGAAGACGAAACGGCTGATACTGCCGGGGACCGGGACGGTGAGCGCGGCGGTGAGCCCGCCGAAGGATTCGGCGTCGAACACCAGGTGGGTGCCGCGGCTGGGACGTAGTTCGATACTCGGATCGACCTGGTCGGCCCAGACACCGGTGGCGTTGATCACCGCTCCGGCACGCACGGCGAGGGTTTCTCCGGTGCGGGTATCACGCAGGGACGCCGATTCCCCGGTGACCGCGCCGGCCGCCACCCGGGTGAGCACGGACGCGCCGTAGGAGGCGGCCGTACGGGCCAATGCGACCACCAGACGGGCATCGTCCACCAGTTGACCGTCCCAGGCCTGGATACCGCCGCGCAGCCCGGCGCGGCGGACCGTCGGGGCCAGCCGCAGCACTTCGGCCGTCGACACCCGCCGGGATCGGGGCAACTGCGCGGCCGATGTGCCGGCGGCCCGGCGCAGCAGATCGCCCGCCGCGAAACCCACCCTGGTGAGGGTGCGCTGGGTCCGGGTGATGCCGGGTAGCAGCGGCACCAGCTGCGGAAGCGGGCGCACCAGGTGTGGTGCGGTGCGGGTGAGCAGGATCCCGCGCTCCATCGCGCTCTCGTGGGCGAGCCCGATATGGCCGCCCGCCAGATAGCGCAGCCCTCCGTGTACCAGCTTGGAGCTCCACCGGCTGGTGCCGAAGGCCAGATCCTGCCGTTCCACCAGGACGGTGCGCAGCCCGCGCGCCGCGGCGTCGAGGGCGACACCGGTCCCGGTTACCCCGCCGCCGATAACCAACAGGTCGACGCGGGGCTCGTCGCCCAGCGCGGTCAGTTCGCGCTGCCGCCTGGCCGCGTTCAGGGCGGAATCGGTATGCGGTAGCGACATCGTCTCACCCTTTCTCGGGCCGTCGGCCCGTATTCCCGTATAGGAGCCCCCCGTCGATCTCCATCGCGAGGATGGAAGCTGCCGCGGCCATGTCTTCGAGTCTGCCTCGTCGATATCCGGTGGCGCCGGATCCGGGATGCCGGGTGATGTTCGTCGCACCTTACAGGCACAGCCATGCCCGAAATGTCGTTTTCCCTCGAGGAGCGAACAGACAGCACATCCGTGCCGGAGATCCGGTGGTCCGTCGTACCCGCGCTGGTGGAAGGGGTGGATGCGGTTCGACCGGGCCGGATCGGGGACCTCGGGCGGCATCCGGCCGCCCATAACGTCCACCAGGTGCGAGACTTGGGCTCGTGAACGAGACGTGGCAACCTATCGGCACCGACTCCGCCGCAAACCCCGGCGCGGGTCGTACCGCACCCGATATGGTGTGGGATGCCTGGGGCGTCCCCGAAGGACATGCCCCGCTGCCGGAACGGATCCGCGGCCTGCTGACGCAGGTCTTCGGAATCCCCGGCGAGCCGGCGGCACGTCGCGATGAGGGCGATGTGCCGCTGCGCTCGACGGAGCTGTCCATGGCGCACCGTGCCGGTCTGAGCGCGGTGGTCGGCGCCGACCGGGTATCCACCGAACACCGCGACCGACTACATCACGCGGGCGGTAAGAGCACCCTCGATCTGCTTCGCCGCCGCGCCGACGGCCCGCAGGATGCCCCCGACGCCGTTGTCTTCCCCACCGACCACGACCAGGTCGCGGCGGTGCTCGCCTATTGCGCCGAGCAGGAGATCGCGGTGGTTCCGTTCGGCGGTGGAACCAGCGTGGTGGGCGGCCTCGAGCCGGTACGGGGGCGTTTCGAGACGGTGATCGCCCTGGATCTGCGCGGGCTGGACGGCCTGCTCGCGGTCGACCCGGTGAGCGGGACCGCGACCTTCGGCGCGGGCGTCACCGGACCGCGCGCCGAGGAACTGCTGGCCGCGCACGAGCTGTCATTGGGACATTTCCCGCAGAGTTTCGAATTCGCCAGTATCGGTGGATTCGCCGCCACGCGGTCATCGGGACAGGCCTCGTCCGGATACGGGCGGTTCGACGATATGGTGCAGCGCCTGCGTATCGCGACCCCCACCGGGACGGTGACGGTGGGCCGCGCGCCCGCCTCGGCGGCGGGGCCGGATCTGCGCGAACTGTTCCTCGGTTCCGAGGGCACACTCGGGGTTATCACGGAGGTGACAGCGCGGGTTCATCCGATCCCGGAGGACACCCGGTACGAGGCGTGGACGTTTCCGGATTTCGACACTGGGGCCGCGGCGCTGCGCGCGTTGGTGCGGTCCGGTGCCGCGCCGACCGTGCTGCGCCTGTCCGACGAGGCCGAAACCGCGCTCAACCTGGCCCGCGCCGGCGATATCGGTGGCACGGCGGTCGACGGCTGCCTGGCCGTGACGACCTTCGAAGGCACGCGCGCGCATATCGTGGCCCGGAGCGCAGAGGCCGCGGAGATCCTGCGCGCCGCCGGTGGGACCCCGCTGGGGCCGGAACCCGCCCGGCAGTGGGAACACGGTCGGTTCGCCGCCCCCTACCTGCGCGACGCCCTCCTGGACGTCGGGGTGCTGTGCGAAACCCTGGAGACCGCCGCCTGCTGGAGCGCGCTGCCCGAACTGAAGGCGAAGGTCACCGCCGCGCTGGTGGACCGGCTCACCGTCGGAGGGGCACCCGCGCTGGTGATGTGCCATATCTCACACACCTACCCGACCGGGGCCTCGCTGTACTTCACCGTCGTCGCCGCGATGCGCGACGATCCGATCGCTCGGTGGCAGGTGGCCAAACGAGCCGCGGGCGACGCCATCATGGCCGCCGGGGGAACCATCACCCACCATCACGCCGTCGGCGCCGACCACCGGGACTGGCTGCCCGAGGAAATCGGTGACCTGGGCGTCCGGGTGCTACGCGCGGTGAAACGCGAAATCGACCCTGCGGGCATCCTCAATCCGGGCACACTGTTGCCATGACCGACCCACAGCGGGGTGCGGTGCGCGCCGCCACCATGGTGACGAATCCGGCGTCCGGGCACGGTAGGGGACGCGATACCGCGGCGGCCGTCGCGGCGCGGCTGACCGAACGCGGTATCGAGGTCGGCGAGATCCACGGTTCATCGGCGGCCGAGACCCTGACGCGGCTGCGCGAGAACCTCGCCGGCTCCCGCCCGGACGCCGTGATCTGCGTCGGCGGCGACGGTATGGTCTCGGCCGTCCTGGACGGGCTCGCCCACGGCGGGATTCCGTTGGCGCTGGTGCCCTGCGGTACCGGCAATGATCTGGCACGCGAATTCGATATCCCCGACGACGACCCGGTCGCCGCCGCCGACCTGGTGCTCGACGGTCGGGTGCGCGATATCGATCTGGGACTGATCGAATCCGAGCCCCTCGGCGTGGGGACGGGCGCCGACCGCCCCCACACGGTGAACACCGTGTCCATGTGGTTCGCGACCATCGCCGCGACCGGTTTCGACGCCCGGGTCACCCTGCGCGCCAACCGGATGCGCCATCCGCGCGGCCCGCTGCGGTACAGCATCGCCGCGCTCGCCGAACTCGTCCACGGCACCGCGGTGCCGTATCACATCGAGCTCTCGCACCGCGGTGAAACGCGGGCGACGGTCGCGGACATCGAGGCGGTGATGGTGGCGGTGGGCAATACCACCACCTATGGCGGTGGAATGCTGATCTGCCCCGACGCCGTCGTCGACGATGGGCAGCTGGAGGTCACCGTGGTCGGCGCGGTCTCGCGCCTGGAAATGCTGCGTCTGCTGCCCGCCCTGGCCTCGGGCCGGCGGGTAGACCATCCGGCCGTCACCCAGTATCGCGCCGAGTGGTTGCGGCTCGATTCCCCGGGCGCCCCGGCCACCGCGGACGGTGAACCCGCGGGCACGCTGCCGGTGACGATGCGCAGTGTGCCAGGGGCATTGCCGCTGTTGGTCCCCGCATGAGCGTATGTCCAGAAGGAGCTCGTGTTCTCCGGGTCGGTGTCGGTCGGGTCTTCGCGTTCGCTCCGGCGGTGCGCGGTACGGCAGCGGGCGGTGCTCGGCCGTGCCCGTCGGGCGGTGAAGCGTATGCGCCGCACCCGGTCCATGCCGGAGCGGTCGATCACCACCACCGACGCCGGCTCGGGGCACAGTCCTTGCCTCCGGGCAACAGCGGACAGCAATCGGCTCCATCGAGAACAGTGCCATTGGTTTCGGCAAGGCCGGTCCGGCAAGCTGAGAATTACTTATGGATTCGGGCTATCGGCCGTGCTGGGTTGTAGGCTTGGCTCATGGGCGGAGTTCTCCGATGTCCCTCATCCACCGGAGAACTCCGCCCTCGCCGTATGGAGGGCCGGACCGGTGGTTACAGGTCGGACAACAACCCTGCGGAAACCACCTCGCGCCTACAACTAGAATCGCGGCGTGACCAGCGCAGCCCCTGACAATACGCGAAATCGCGCCGATGCCCTCCCCAAGAGCTGGAACCCCGGCGAGGTGGAGGCCGACCTGTACGAGCGCTGGGTAGCCGCCGGTTACTTCGCCGCCGATCCGTCGAGCGGCAAGCCCGCGTATTCGATCGTGCTGCCGCCGCCGAACGTCACCGGCTCCCTGCACATGGGCCATGCCCTCGACCACACTCTCATGGACACCCTCGCCCGCCGCAAGCGGATGCAGGGCTACGAGGTGCTGTGGCTGCCCGGTATGGACCATGCCGGTATCGCCACCCAGACCGTGGTGGAGAAACAGTTGGCCGTCGACGGCAAGACCAAAGAAGATCTCGGCCGCGAGCTGTTCGTGCAGAAGGTGTGGGACTGGAAGCGCGAATCCGGCGGCGCCATCCAGTGGCAGATGCGCGCCCTCGGTGACAGCGTGGACTGGTCACGGGACCGGTTCACCATGGACGGGGGCCTGTCCCGGGCGGTGCAGACCATCTTCAAGCGTCTCTTCGACGCAGGCCTGATCTACCGTGCCGAACGCCTGGTGAACTGGTCGCCGGAACTGCGCACCGCCATCTCCGATATCGAAGTCAAATACGAGGATGTCGAGGGTGAGCTGGTCTCGCTGCGGTACGGCTCGCTCGACGACACCGAACCGCACGTGGTGGTCGCCACCACCCGGGTGGAGACCATGCTCGGTGATACCGCGGTGGCGGTGCATCCGGACGATCCGCGCTACCGCGATCTGATCGGCACCACCCTCGAACATCCGATCACCGGCCGGCAGATCCCGATCATCGCCGACGACTATGTCGATCCGGAGTTCGGTTCCGGCGCGGTCAAGATCACCCCGGCGCACGACCCCAACGACTTCGAGATGGGCCTGCGGCACAACCTGCCGATGCCGACCATCCTGGACGAGCGCGGCCGGATCACCGGTACGGGCACCGAATTCGACGGAATGGACCGGTTCGAGGCGCGGGTGAAGGTGCGCGAAAGACTGGCCGCCGAGGGACGCGTGGTCGCCGAGAAGCGACCCTACCTGCACAGCGTCGGCCATTCGGAGCGCAGCGGCGAGTCGATCGAACCGCGGCTGTCCATGCAGTGGTGGGTGAAGGTCGAGTCCCTGGCCAGGGCCGCCGGTGACGCGGTGCGCAACGGTGACACCGTCATCCACCCGGAGAGCCAGAAACCGCGCTGGTTCGACTGGGTCGACGATATGCACGACTGGTGCATCTCCCGCCAGCTGTGGTGGGGCCACCGCATCCCGATCTGGTATGGCCCCGAGGGCGAGGTGGCGTGTGTCGGCCCGGACGAGACGCCGCCGGAGGGCTGGGTGCAGGACCCCGACGTCCTGGACACCTGGTTCTCGTCGGGTCTGTGGCCGTTCTCGACCATGGGCTGGCCGGACGCCACACCGGAATTGGGGAAGTTCTATCCGACCAGCGTGCTGGTCACCGGTTACGACATCCTCTTCTTCTGGGTGGCCCGGATGATGATGTTCGGCACTTTCGTCGCCGAGGACACCGCGATCACCGCCGGGAAGGGCGGCGCCCGTCAGGTGCCGTTCAAGGACGTGTTCCTGCACGGTCTGATCCGCGACCAGTACGGCAAGAAGATGTCGAAGTCGCGGGGCAACGGTATCGACCCCTTGGACTGGATCTCCGACTACGGCGCCGACGCCCTGCGGTTCACCCTGGCGCGCGGTGCGCAGCCCGGCGGCGACCTGTCCGTCGGCGAACCGCACGCCCTGGCCTCGCGCAGCTTCATCACCAAACTGTTCAACGCGAGCAAGTTCGCGCTGATGAACGGCGCCCATGCGGGTGACCTGCCCGCCCGCGACACCCTCACCGACGCCGACCGTTGGATTCTGGATCGGTTCGACGAGGTGCGCGCCGAGGTCGACGCCGCTTTCGACGCCTACGAGTTCGGCAAGGCGTGCGAGGCGCTGTACCACTTCGCGTGGGACGAACTGTGCGACTGGTACCTGGAACTGTCCAAGGTGCAGTTCGCGGCGGACGGTGAACGCGCGGAGGCCACCCGGGTGGTCCTGGGCAACGTCCTCGACGCCGTGCTGCGGCTGCTGCATCCGGTGGTTCCGTTCGTCACCGAGGTGCTGCGGCAGGCGCTGACCGGCGGGGAATCCGTCGTTGTCGCCGCATGGCCGCAGGGCAGCGGTGTGCCCGCCGATACCGGCTCCGCCCGGCGGATCGCCGATGTCCAGCGTCTCGTCACCGAGATCCGCCGTTTCCGCAGCGATCAGGGACTGGCCGACAAACAGAAGGTCGCGGCCCGGGTGATCGGCCTGGCCGAGGCCGGGATCGAGCATATGTACGACTCGGTGGCCAACCTCGCCCGACTCACCGAGCCGGGTGACGGGTTCTCCGCCACCGCGTCCGTGGAGGTGCGGTTGAGCGGTGCCACTGTCACCGTCGGGGTGGATACCTCGGGTTCGGTCGACCTGGAGGCCGAACGTCGCCGGTTGGAGAAGGACCTGGCCGCCGCCCGGAAGGAACTGGACACCACCACCGCCAAACTCGCCAATGAGTCGTTCCTGGCCAAGGCGCCCGAACAGGTGGTGGACAAGATCCGTAAGCGTCGCGATGTGGCCGCCGACGAGGTGGACCGGATCGGCGCCCGGCTCGCCGAGCTGAGCGGCAAGTGAACGATCCGCGAGGCAACCGCGAACCGGAGCCACAGCACGGGACGGACGCTCGCCTCGGCAGCGGGCCGTCGCCGGTGGATCTGGCGGAGATGGCGCTGGTCGAGGCCGAACTCGACCGGCGCTGGCCGGAAACCAAGATCGAGCCGTCGCTCACCCGGATCGCCACCCTGATGGATGTGCTGGGCCATCCCCAACACGGCTACCCGGCCATCCATATCGCCGGGACCAACGGCAAGACGTCGGTCTCGCGGATGATCGACGCCCTGCTCACCGCCCTGCACCGCCGGACCGGACGGTTCACCAGCCCGCATCTGCAGCTGGCCACCGAACGGATCAGTATCGATAACGCGCCCATCTCCCCGGCCCGCTATGTGGAGCTCTACCGGGAACTGCAGCCGTATATCGAGATGATCGACCAGCGGTCGACCGCGGCGGGTGGCCCGGCGCTGAGCAAATTCGAGGTGCTCACCGCCATGGCCTACGCCGAGTTCGCGGAGGCTCCGGTGGATGTCGCGGTGGTGGAGACGGGGATGGGCGGCACCTGGGACGCCACCAATGTCATCGACGGGCAGGTCGCGGTGATCACCCAGATCGGCCTGGACCACACCGAGTACCTGGGTCCGGACCTGGCCTCCATCGCCACGGAGAAGGCCGGGATCATCAAGCCCCCCGCCGACCGACTGGTGCCCGTCGACACCGTCGCGGTGATCGGCGAACAGGACCCCGAGGCCATGGACGTGCTATTGCGGCGCGCGGTCGAGGTCGACGCCTCGGTGGCTCGGGCGGGCTCGGAGTTCCGGGTCGTGAGCCGCCGGATCGCGGTCGGTGGTCAGCAGCTGGAACTGCAAGGCCTCGGTGGGGTGTACGACGAGATCTTCCTGCCGCTGCACGGCGAGCACCAGGCCCACAACGCGGCGCTCGCCCTGGCCGCGGTGGAGGCGTTCTTCGGCGCGGGCGTCGACCGGCAGTTGGACGTGGACGCGGTCCGCGCCGGTTTCGCCGCCGCCACCAGTCCGGGTCGGATGGAACGGATGCGCAGCGCCCCCACGATCTTCATCGATGCCGCGCACAACCCGGCCGGGGCGCGGGCGCTGGCCAAGACACTGACCGCCGAATTCGACTTCCGCAAGCTGGTGGGGGTGGTCTCGGTACTGTCCGACAAGGACGTGGTGGGAATACTGACCCCGTGGGAATCGGTGTTCGACGAGATCGTCGTCACCGACAACGGCTCTCCGCGCGCCATGGACGTGGAACAGCTGGCCGATCTGGCCGTCCAGCGTTTCGGCGACGAGCGGGTGGTGACCGCGCCCACTCTGCCCGACGCGTTGGAAACCGCCATCGCGCTGGCCGAAGAGGTCGGGGAATCGGGCGATATGGTCTCCGGCGCGGGAATCGTGGTGACCGGTTCGGTGGTAACCGCGGGAGCCGCGCGCGCCCTGTTCGGCAAGGATCCGGCATGAGGCCGTGAGAGGATACAGCGTGAGTAGATCTCAGGACGCGGCTCGGCCGGCCCTGCCCGATCCCTGGAAAGGGCTGCGCGGTGTCATGGCGGGCGCGCTGGTGCTCGAGGCCATCACGGTGCTGCTGGCGTTGCCGGTGGTCGCCGACCTCGGCGGTGGACTGAGTTGGCTATCCGCCGGCTATCTGGTGTTGGTGGCGTTGGTGATGATGGCGGGTGCCGGTTTGCAGCGCCGCTCGTGGGCCATTCCGTTCAACCTCGGTGTGCAGGTGCCGGTGCTGCTCGGCGGGTTCTTCCACCTGTCCATCGTGGTGATCGGTGTGGTGTTCATCGGGGTATGGGCCTTCATCCTGCTGCTGCGGGCGGATGTGCGGCGGCGCATGGACCAGGGGATACTGCCCGCCCAGCGGATGCGGGACCGCTCGTAGACACGTGGTGCGCCACCGCGCCGCGGCCTCCGGGCGCCTTGCGCGGGGCGCACTCCGCCACGGCCGGGGCCCGCCCGGGTCTGGACCGCCCGGAGCGAATTCGCGTCAGCGGATTCGCGTTGGAAGGGAAGACCCGGGGTCACGAGGGCTCCGACAGCGCCACTTTGGTGGCGCAATCCAACACAGCCTCCGGGCGCCGACCGCTCATGCCGCGCCCGATAAGCTTGCGGCGTGACAGAGCAGACATTGATGCTGATCAAACCCGACGGTGTCGAGCGTGGCCTGGTCGGCGAGGTGCTGAGCCGGGTCGAGCGCAAGGGCCTGAGGATCACCGCCCTGGAGTTGAAGCAGGTCACCGCGGAGCTGGCGGGTGAGCACTACGCCGAGCATGTCGACAAGCCGTTCTACGGTTCGCTGATCGAATTCATCACATCCGGCCCGGTGGTGGCCGCCGTTCTGGAGGGTCCGCGCGCCATCGCCGCGTTCCGGCAGCTGGCCGGTGGCACCGATCCGGTGGAGAAGGCGGTACCGGGCAGTATTCGCGGCGACTTGGCCTTGGAGACCCAGTCGAACCTGGTGCACGGCTCGGACTCCCCGGATTCGGCCAAACGGGAGATCGCGCTCTGGTTCCCCGAGTTTCCGCTCTGACCCGGCCGTATCCGTCGGCGCACGGGTGGGCGCCCCGCGTGGTTTCACGTGCCACCGCCTCCGGGCGCCGATCGCCCGTGCTGTGTCTTTCGACGCACGGTGGGCGCCCCGCGTGGTTACGCCGCGCTACCGCCTCCGGGTGACGACCGCCCATATGGTGTGGGGTTGCGGCTTTCGGTTCGCGCGGCCACGCGCTGGTGGACGGCCCTCGGACGGGTGCTCCACAGCGCCGATGGCGAACATCGGGCGCACTGTGTGGGATACTGGCACATGATTGCGATCGGTAACGGTCGCGATCGGATGACACCCCGTGGGGCGATGCCGCCATCGCTGCCGCGGACCGACAGCCGGATCGCTGGGCCGTCGTCCGCCTCGGCGCGCTGGATGAGCGCGCGTCTCGTGGAGTTCAGCCATATGCCAGGCGCCGCGTGCCCAGTTGGCCCGACCGAGGATCGACAGAGATAACCGGGCACGCGGGGCGAGACCATTGTTCTCGCGCAACCGCGCGAGGCGGACGGAACAGCGCCCCCGCGACGGCCGCGTCACTCACCGAGGGACGCGCCCGGGGGCCCGAGGAGACTTCGTGGCCGATCAAGAGCCGCTGGACACAACATCACAGGATGCCGATCAATTGCCGGAGCGAATCCGAGTTCATGCACTGGCCAAACGGCTGGGGGTGACGAGCAAACGGATCCTCGCCAAACTCAGCGAGTTGGGGGCCGAAGCCCGCAGTCCTCAGTCGAATGTGGACCGGTCGGTCGCCGAGACCGTCCGCGATTCGCTACGAACTCCGAATTTGATATCCCCGCCACCCGAGGCCGGCGAGTCGCCGGCGGCCACCGCGACGCCCGCGGGGGCGGAACCGGATGAGCGGTCCCGGGCCGCGGCGCCGGAACCCGGCGGAGGATCCGGGCGGGTACCGGAGAGCGCGACCGACGCGGAGACCCGCGGCTCGGCCGCGGATGGCGAGGTCGCGCCCGCCGAAGACGAATCCGCCGGTGCCTCCACGGAGGTTCGGGTCGGAGTCGGGTACGAGCCCCGGCCCGGTGGCGAGTCGACATCCGCCGCGGCCTCCGAAACCGGGGCCGCCGAGGCGGCATCGCGGGCCATGGCGCACAGCACGCCCACCTTCACCGCTCTGTTCACCGCTCCGGCCGGTTTGTTCGCCGGCCCGGTGCCGGACGAGCCGACGGTCACCGAGCCGATCGTCTTCGAAACGGCCGTCGCCGCCCCGCTGTTCCTGCCCCCCGATGCCGCGGTCGCCGAAGAACTGCGCCGCCGCCGGCGCGCCGAGCGGGCCGTGGACCGGCCCGACGAGTCGGCCACCGACACGGACACCGAAGATGAAACCGACTCCGAGGGCGGGGGCGACGAGCAGACCGGTGGCGAGGAGCAGCCGCGCCGCCGCCGCCGGGGCCGGCGCGGGCGGGGGCGGGGTCGTGGCGAACAGCACGCCGACGCCGAGACCGGTATCGATCAGGAGGACGTGGTCACCGAGTCGGGTGAACGCGATGCGGACACCGACACCTCCGGTGAGCAGCCGGCCGAAACCACCGATACCGAATCCGCGGAACAGGACGAGTCCGGCGATACCGAGTTCGGTGCGGATGCCGAGCAGAGCGAAGGCACCCCGAGCCGCCGGCGTCGCCGCCGCCGGCGCCGCAAGGCGGGCGAATCCGGTGAGACCGAACCCGCCGACGACGATCCGCCCAATACCGTCGTGCACGAGCGCGAACCGCGGAACAAGAGCCGCGGCCGCGTGGTCGTCGACGAAGTCCAGGGCATCTCGGGTTCCACCCGGTTGGAGGCCAAGCGTCAGCGTCGCCGCGACGGGCGCGAGGCGGGCCGGCGGCGGCCGCCGATCCTCACCGAATCGGAGTTCCTGGCCCGGCGCGAGTCGGTGGACCGCGTGATGGTGGTTCGGGAGAAAGCGTTCCCCGGGCATCCCACCGCTACCCAGGTCGCCGTGCTCGAGGACAACATCCTGGTGGAGCACTTCGTCACCAGCACCGGGTCGGCCTCGATGGTGGGCAATGTCTACCTCGGTAAGGTGCAGAACGTACTGCCCAGTATGGAGGCGGCGTTCGTCGATATCGGCCGTGGTCGCAACGGCGTGCTCTACGCCGGTGAGGTCGACTGGGAAGCCGCCGGGCTCGGCGGTAAGGAACGCAAGATCGAACAGGCGCTCAAACCCGGTGACCAGGTGCTGGTCCAGGTGAGCAAGGACCCGGTCGGACACAAGGGCGCCCGGCTCACCACCCAGATCAGCCTGGCCGGCCGCTTCCTGGTGTACGTACCGGGTGGCACCTCCACCGGTATCAGCCGCAAACTGCCCGATACCGAGCGCAAACGACTCAAGGAGATCCTGCGCGAGATCGTGCCCGACGACGCCGGGGTGATCATCCGCACCGCGGCCGAGGGGGTCAGCGAAACCGAGCTGATCCGCGATGTCGAGCGGTTGCAGACCACTTGGCGCAAGATCAAGGAGGCCTCCGAGAAGGATTCCGGCGCGCCGAAGACCCTCTACGAAGAGCCCGACCTGCTGGTCAAGGTCGTCCGCGACCTGTTCAACGAGGACTTCTCCGAACTCGTCATCGAGGGCGAACGCTCCTGGAGCACGGTGCAGAGCTATATCGGCACCGTCGCCCCGGATCTGTTGGATCGGGTGAGCCGGCACGAGAACAACGGCGTCGACGTCTTCGAGGCCTACCGGATCGACGAGCAGTTGACCAAGGCACTCGACCGCAAGGTGTGGCTGCCGTCGGGCGGCACCCTGGTCATCGACCGCACCGAGGCGATGACGGTGATCGACGTCAACACCGGCAAGTTCACCGGTTCCGGCGGCGGCAACCTGGAGGAGACCGTCACCCGCAACAACCTGGAGGCCGCCGAGGAGATCGTGCGGCAGATGCGCCTGCGCGATATCGGCGGCATGATCGTCGTCGACTTCATCGACATGGTGCTCGAATCCAACCGTGACCTGGTGCTGCGGCGGCTCACCGAAGCTCTGGGCCGCGACCGCACCCGCCACCAGGTATCCGAGGTGACCTCCCTCGGCCTGGTCCAGATGACCCGCAAGAAGCTGGGCACCGGCCTGGTGGAGGCGTTCTCCACCACCTGCGAGCACTGCCACGGCCGGGGCATCCTGGTGCACAGCTATCCGGTGGAGCCCTCGTCCGCCGAGGACGGCGCCGGTCGGAGCCGGGAACCCGGTTCGCGTCGGCGCCGGGGTCGGGACAAGGCCCCGGCCATCGCGGCGCCCGCCGTGGTCGCCGCCGAATCCGCCGATGAGGACGCCGCCGTCAAGCGGGCGCATCCCGTCGCGCTGGCCATGGCCGCCCACCAGGCGGAGGAAACCACCGAGCCGGTGGGGGCCGCGGAAGCGGTGGAGTCGGAGGCGGTCGTATCGGAAGCGATCGAGGCCGTGCGGGCCGGTGACACGGTGGCCGGGTCCGCACCGGAGAGCACCGCGGGCCGGTCCGTCTACGAACGCGTGGCCGAGGAGGCCATCGCCGCACCGGTGGGCGGCGGGGCGTCCGGCACCGCCGCGTCCAACGGTGTGTCCACCGAGAACGGTCGGCCTGCGCAGGATCGTCCCGAGGGTGAGGAACCGCCGCCACGGCCCCGGCGTCGTCGCCGAGTGGTACGTTCGGCCGCCGCGCCGGGTTCCACCGGAGGCCGTACGGCTGTTGTGGGAGCGGAGCCGGTGGCCGGGGGCGAATCAGGTGACGACTCGGCCGCCGCTGTCCCCGGGTCCGCTCCGCCCGCGACCGGTTCGGCCGCCGCTGTCACCGGTCCGGGTTCGACCACGGCCGGGTTCGCGCCGGTCGGCGACGACGCGGTTCCCGCCGCCGTCGAGGAGATTGCGCCCGCGGCCGAGCCGACCGGTACGGATCCGGCTTCGGCGGTACCGGGGTCGGCTCCACTGGCGACCGGTTCGGCTCCGACCGCGGCCGGTGCGGTGTCCGGCGAAGCCGATGCGACCGTGAGCGGTGTCGACGAGGCTCCGGCCGAGAGCGCTGCGACAACGGGCGAGAGCGGCGAGGAAGCGGCGGAAGCAGCCGCTGTATCGGGCGAGGCCGTCCGGGCGGCGGCGGAGGACACCGTGTCGGCGGAGACCGTTCAGGAATCGGCCGAGGGCGCGGCGGCTTCGGCGGTACCGGGGTCGGCTCCGCTCGCGACCGGTTCGGCTCCGACCGAGACCGGCGTGGTTCCGCCCGAAACCGGTGCGCCGGCCGGCGGCGAGGCGACTTCGCCCGAGGCCGACTCGAGTGGTATCGGCGCAGCGGCCGGGTCCGGGGCCGGGGAACCCGCGATCCGTTCGGCGCGGCGCCGGGCGGCTCGTCCGGCGGCCGCACCGGACGCCGGCGGCGGCACCCCGGTGGTCATGAGCGCGGAGCCTGTCGGCCATGGCACGCCGGTATCGGCCGGTGAGCCGATCTCCGCCGCGGCCGAGCCGGCTTCCGCCGGTGGATCCTCGGGTGATACCGCCGCGGAAGCCGTAACCGCCGTCGAGCCCACCGATGGTCCCGCGGAAGCGGTGGCGCCTTCCGACGTGGCGGCCGCAGGGACGGAACCGGCGGGCTCGGACACCGTGGTTTCGGATGTAGAGGACATGACCGTTCGACCGTCGCGGCGCCGCCGGGTGGCCCGTTCGACCGCCGCGCCGACTCCGGACAGCAGCGGTGCGGTGTTCGTTCTGTCCGCGGGCGAGCATTCGACCGCTCCGACCGTCGACTTCACGGCCGATCCGGAACAGGTCGAACCGTCCGCGCACCGGACGCGCAGAAGGGGCGCCGGCCGGCCCGCGGGCCCACCGGCGGACGAGCAGAGCTGATTCGCTCGGAATCCTGTGTTGAGAAACGAGACCCTCGTCACTCGAGGGTCTCGTTTCTTCATCGGAGTCGCTTCTCGGCGCGTGTCCGTATTCCGGGACCGGGGGGACCGGTTTGGAGGCGTACACCCGCGTCCTGTAATCTTGGTCAGTCGCTGCCCGGCGACAGCGGTGTGCTGTTCCGTGGCCGGTTCCCGATACCGAGAGCCACCAGGCGCTGAGGCGGCGGTGATTACCAGACCAGTCGTACGGCGGTTTCCGGCGCAGCCGGGCTTCCGCCGTGAGCGAGTGCCGAGCAATAGAGGAAGAAGGGCAGCCGACCGATGGCAACGTACGCGATCGTCAAGACCGGCGGAAAGCAGTACAAGGTCGCGGTCGGTGACCTGGTGAAGGTCGAGAAGATCGAGGGTGAGCCGGGCACTTCCGTCGCCCTGGCGCCGGTGCTGGTCGTCGACGGCGCCGAGCTGACCACCGATGCGGACAAGCTGGCGAAGGTATCGGTGTCGGCCGAGGTGGTCGAGCAGACCAAGGGCCCGAAGATCCGGATCCACAAGTTCAAGAACAAGACCGGCTACCACAAGCGCCAGGGTCACCGTCAGCCGCTGACGGTCCTGAAGGTCACCGGCATCAAGTAACGACCCGCAGGGCTTCGCAGCCCGCGCTGAAGGAGTATCAGCAATGGCACATAAGAAGGGTGCGTCCAGCTCCCGGAACGGCCGCGATTCCAATTCCAAGCGGCTCGGCGTGAAGCGCTTCGGCGGGCAGACCGTCAAGGCGGGCGAGATCCTGGTGCGGCAGCGCGGCACCCACTTCCACCCCGGCGTGAACGTCGGCCGCGGCGGCGATGACACGCTGTTCGCGCTGGCCGCGGGCGCTGTCGAATTCGGCAGCAAGCGTGGCCGCAAGACCGTCAACATCGTGGTTCCGGAGCCGGTCGAAGCCTGACCGGCCGACGACTTCACCACAGCCAGCGGGTCAGGGTGCACTACCCTGGCCCGCTTTTCGCGTTCGCGCCCCGATGGATCGGGAGTCTCTCGCCCACAGCGGCGGTCTGCCCGACCCCACACCCAGAGGAGGATGATTCGGCGTATGGCCAAGTTCATCGACCGTGTCGTGCTTCATGTGCGTGCCGGGAAGGGCGGGCACGGGTGCTCCTCGGTGCACCGGGAGAAGTTCAAACCGCTCGGTGGGCCCGACGGCGGCAACGGTGGCCGTGGCGGCGATGTGGTGTTGGAGGTGGACGCCAATGTGCACACCCTGCTCGACTTCCACTTCCATCCGCACGCCAAGGCAGGTAACGGCCGCCCGGGCGAAGGCGGGAACCGGGACGGTAAACAGGGCAACGATCTGCTGCTGAAGGTGCCCGACGGCACCGTCGTTCTCGACTCCGACGGGGCGGTCCTGATGGACCTGGTGGGGGTCGGCAACCGTTTCGTGGTGGCCCATGGCGGTCGCGGCGGGCTCGGCAATGCCGCGCTGGTGTCCAAGGCGCGCAAGGCGCCCGGTTTCGCACTGCTCGGCGAGGAGGGCGAGGAACGCGATGTGGTCCTCGAGCTGAAGTCCGTGGCCGATGTCGGCCTGGTCGGTTTCCCCTCGGCGGGCAAGTCCTCGCTGGTGTCGGTGCTGTCGGCGGCCAAGCCGAAGATCGCCGACTATCCGTTCACCACGCTCGTGCCGCACCTCGGCGTGGTGGTCGCCGGGGACACCACTTTCACCGTCGCCGACGTTCCCGGTCTGATCCCCGGTGCGAGCGAAGGCCGCGGCCTCGGCCTGGACTTCCTGCGGCATCTGGAGCGCTGCGCGGTTCTCGCTCATGTCGTCGACTGCGCGACCCTGGAACCCGGCCGGGACCCCGTCTCCGACGTGGACGCCCTCGAGGCCGAGCTCGCCGCCTACAAACCGGCCCTGAGTGCCGACTCCGAACTGGGTGAGCTCGCAGACCGTCCCCGCGTGGTGATCCTCAACAAAACCGACGTGCCCGACGCCGCGGAATTCGCCGAGCTGGTGCGGCCCGAATTCGCCGCACGCGGCTGGCCGGTTTTCGAGATATCGGCGGTGAGCCGCGCCGGTCTGCGCCCACTGACCTTCGCGCTGGCCGAGATGGTCCGAACCTACCGCGACGAACATCCCAAGGCCGCACCGATTCGGCCGGTCATCCGCCCGGTCGCGGTGGGCGACAGCGGTTTCAGCGTGCTCCCCGACCCCGACGAGCCGGGTGGTTTCATCGTCCGCGGTGCCCGCCCCGAACGGTGGGTGCGGCAGACCCAGTTCGACAACGACGAGGCCGTCGGATACCTGGCCGACCGTCTGGCCCGCCTCGGCGTCGAGGACGAACTGGTGCGTCTGGGCGCCGAACCGGGCGCGTCGGTGACCATCGGGGACGTCACCTTCGACTGGGAACCGCAGATCGCGGCGGGCGTCGATATCGTGCCCACCGGCCGCGGCACCGATATCCGGTTGGAGCAGACCGACCGAGTGAGCGCCGCGGAACGCAAACACGCCTCGAGGGTGCGGCGTGGTCTGATAACCGATGAGGAAGACGGAGAGTAGGCAGGTGAAACGCACCCGCGAAGCAGGGGACCGGCCGTGACCGGGACCCAGGAGCTCAGTGTCGCCCGGCAGGCCGTCGCCGGGGCGCGTCGAGTAGTGGTGAAGATCGGTTCGTCCGCGCTCACCAGCCTGAAAGGCGGCCTGGATCATGCCCGCCTGGACTGGCTCGTCGACGCGGTGGAGGCCCGGATGCGGGCGGGCTCGGATGTGGTGGTGGTGTCCTCCGGTGCGATCGGCGCGGGCCTGGCCCCCCTCGGTCTCAGCCGCCGCCCCCGCGATCTGGCCACCAAACAGGCCGCGGCCAGCGTCGGGCAGCTGGCGCTCGCGCACGCCTGGGGCACCTCGTTCGCCCGCTACGGTCGTACGGTCGGGCAGGTCCTGCTCAGCGCCGACGATTTCGCCCGGCGGGAACACCATCGCAACGCCCAACGCACCCTCGACCGGCTCCGTTCGCTCGGCGCCGTCGCCGTGGTGAACGAGAACGACACCGTCGCCACCGAGGAGATCCGTTTCGGCGACAACGACCGGTTGGCGGCGCTCGTCGCCCACCTCGTCGGCGCCGATGCGCTGATCCTGCTCTCCGATGTGGAGGGCCTCTACGACGGAGACCCCCGTAAGGGTGACGCGAACTTCATCCCCGAGGTCCGTTCCAGCGCCGATCTCGACGGGGTGATCGCCGGCAGCGGCGGTGTCCTCGGTACCGGCGGTATGGCATCCAAGCTGTCCGCCGCGCGGCTGGCCGCCGACGCCGGCGTCCCGGTGCTGCTCGCCGCGGCCTCCGCCGCCGCCACCGCCTTGAGCAGTGGCACCGTGGGTACGGCGTTCGCGGCCCGTTCGGTTCGATTGTCCGCGCGTAAGTTCTGGGTTCGGCACGCGGCCGACAGCCGGGGGGCCGTTCAGATCGATGACGGTGCCGTCGCCGCCGTCGCCAACTGCCGCCGATCCCTGCTCGCGGCGGGTATCACCGGTGTTCGTGGCCGTTTCCACGGTGGGGATGTCGTCGATCTCATCGCCCCGGACGGTCGCCTTGTCGCCCGGGGAGTGGTCGAATACGACGCGGACGAGCTGTCGACCATGCTCGGGCGGTCCACCGCCGAACTCCCGGATACCTTGCAGCGTCCGGTGATCCACGCCGACGACCTGGTCAAGGTGTAGTACCGGCCGATCGGTGAGAGTGGCCCGGATTCGGGTGTGGAGCCGTGCGTCCGGCACATCGAAGGGTCGTGGTGGGAGCGCCGCCGTATGCGCCTTGCGACCGGACGGTGTCGACTGTGTGTCAGCCGGCCGGGGTGATTTCGAGCGCTTCGACGGCGGCGCGGGCGGCGGCGGCAACCAGAGCGTTGTCCGGTTCGGCATCCTGCTCGGATTTGGTGGTGAGCACGGTGATGACGACCGGGGCTCGTCCCGGGGGCCAGGCGATGGCGACGTCGAGCGCGGAACCGTAGGCGGGACTCCCGGTCTTGTTGCCGACGGTCCAGTCGGCGGGCAGGCCGGCACGAATGCGGTTGCCGCCGGTTGTACTGGCAACGAGCCATGAGGTCAGTTGCGCGCGCTCGGGTTCGGCGAGACTGTCGCCGACGACGAGCGTGCGATAGTCGGCGGCCAGCGCCGCGGGTGTGGTGGTGTCGCGCTCGTCGCCGGGAATCGCGGTGTTCAGTTCGGTTTCCCAGCGGTCCAGTCGCGAGATGTTGTCGCCGAGGGTGCGGAGGAACGCGGTGAAGCCCGCGGGACCGCCGAGAAGTTTCAGAATCTGGTTGCCGGCGGTGTTATCGGACACCGTGATGGCGGCATCGCACAGGGCGGCGACCGTCATACCGGTATCGGCGTGCTTCTCGGTCACCGGAGAGTTCTCGACGAGGTCGGTACGCGGATAGTGGATCGTCCGGTCGAAGAACCCCGACGACAGGGGGTGCTCGTGCAGCAGGGCGCCGCAGGCGAGGCCCTTGAATGTGGAGGCCATCGGGAACCGTTCACCGTCACGATAGGCAACGCTGTGGCCGTCGGCGGTGTCGATCGCGAATAGGCCCAGCCGTGCGCCGTGTTCTGCCTCCAGATCGGTGAACGTCCGGTTCGCAACGACCTGAGCGGTAGCATCCGCCGAGTCCGTCGCGACCGTGGTGCCGGTGTGGGAACCGCACGCCGTAGCAGCCGAGAGCGTGGATACCGCCAGTGCGGCGGCGGCGAATCGACGGCGGTCGAAGGGGATGAGCCGAGCGAGTGCGGAGAAATTCACCGCTACAGCACATCATCACCTCGGCGGGCGAGGCCAATACCCAATCTCCCCGCGAACGAGTCGGGATTAGTATCGCCGCAGGTCACGCTAGGCAAATGCACCTGACGGGCACGGCTCGGTCCGGTAAGGCGCAGGGCATGGCGTTCATGACGAGGCGGAGGCCGCGGCCGGTCGGCTCAGGGTTCGGGTGTGAACCGGCTTGGCGCGGGCGGTCCACCGACCCCGGTCGTGGCCGACCTCGACGGGGTGGGCGAAGGCGGTGGTGACATGGTCGGTGGTGATGGTGTCACGGGCCGGACCGGCGGCCACGGTGCGGCCGTCGGCGATGAGCAGCGCGTGGGTCGTGGTGCTCGGCAGCTCCTCCAAATGATGGGTGACCAGGATGGAGGCGACGTCCGGGTGGGTTTCGTCGAGGGTGTCGACGGTTTCCAGAAGCTGTTCGCGCGCGGCGACGTCCAGGCCGGTTGTCGGCTCGTCGAACAGCAGTAGTCGCGGTTCGGAGATGAGCGCCTGTGCGATCAGGCTGCGACCGCGCTCACCCTGGGAGAGGGTGGGCCAGAGGGCATCGGCCTTACCGGACAGGCCGACCGTCGCGATCATGTCGTCGGCGCGGCGGAGTTCGTCCGGAGAGGGGGTCCAGCGCATCGGGGTGTCGATTGTCGCGGTAATGCCGGTGAGCACCACCTCGCGCACGCTCAGCGGTGTCCGCAGCGGGTGGCGCGGATTGACATGGCCGATATCGCGGCGCAGCCGTTGCAGCTCGACGCGGCCCAGCTGTTGGCCGAGCACGCGAACCGTACCGGAGGTGGGGAACGTGACGGCGCCGCAGAAGCCGAGCAGAGTGCTCTTTCCCGCCCCGTTCGGACCGAGCAGCGCCCAGTGTTCCCCGGCGCGCACGGTGAGGGAGATGCCGTGGACGATCTGTTTGCCCTCGCGGCGAAACGTCACATCGGTCAGTTCCAGCACCGGTTCGTTGCTCACGGATATATCTCCTTCGGGGTGTCCGGTGTCCCGAACGCGCGGGGGCGCTCGATACGAGGTCGGATGGGGTCGGGCGCGCCGCTCAGACGAACGCCTCTTTCAGGGCGGACAGGTGGCCGCGGCTGAATTCGGCGGCAGCTGCGGGGTTGCGGCGGGCGATCGCGTCGGCGAGGTCCTTGTGTGCGGCGTGGTCGGCCGCTTCGGAGGGGACGGGACGAATCTCGAGCATGTCGATCATGGCCGGCCGCAGGCGGGGGAGGAACGTATCGAAGAGCTGGGTGAGCACGTCGTTGTGGGCGGCGACGATGACCGCCCGGTGGAAGGCCATATCGGCGTCCACGTGTTCGGCGATCGAGAGACCCGTGACGGCCCGGCCCGCCAGGGCGCGGCGGATGGCACGCAGGTCCGCCGGGGTGCGTCGAACGGCGGCGAGGGCGGCGGCCTCGGCTTCGATGGCGATACGGGCCTCGATCACCGAGACGATGCCGGCGCGGCGCAGCAGCGTGTCCCAGTCGTCGGGGACGTCCAGTGCGGTGACGAACACCCCCGCCCCCTGACGGCTGTCGAGAACGCCTCGGCCGGCCAGTTCCCTGACGGCCTCCCGGAGGGTGGAGCGACCCACACCCAGCTGCGCGGCGAGGGTGGTCTCACCCGGTAGGCGGTGGCCGAGCGGCCATTCGCCGGCGCGGATCCGCGCCAGCAGCAGTTCGGCGGCCTGCGCGGCGAGCGGATGGCGGCGTACCTGTGCCGGGGGCGCGGGGTCGGGGCGGATACCGCGGGAGACCATGTCCGCCTCTCTACTTGTCTGAGGAGTTGGGATTGGTTAGATTCTAGCCACCATGACGCGCACCATGCTTCTCCTCGGCTGCCACGGCGGGGTCTGACCGACCGGCCCCCTGCCGTGGGGCTCTGTCGCGGCCGGTCACCGATCCTGTCACCGACCGAGGGCAGAACATGAGCACACGTACCTTCCCGACCATCGACACCCCCGCCGGCGCCGTTGCGCCGGACGCTCCCACCTGGAACCGGCAGCGGTACTCGCAGATGCCGTCGCATCGCTACCGGAACGTCTACGAGCGAGTGGACGTGCCGGCGCTCGACCGTGAATGGCCCCGAGCGCGGATCACCCGCGCGCCGCTGTGGGTGCCCGTCGACCTGCGCGACGGTAATCAGGCGCTGGCCGAACCCATGGACCCCGAGCGCAAACAGCGCTTCTTCGAACTGCTGGTGGCCATGGGCTACAAGGAGGTCGAGGTCGGGTATCCCTCTGCTTCGCAGACCGATTTCGATTTCGTCCGGTTGCTCGCCGAGACCGATCTCGCTCCCGACGATGTCACGATCGTGGTGTTCACCCCCGCCCGCCGCGACCTGATCGAACGCACCGTCGACGCGGTGCGCGGGATGGGCAACGAGGTCGTGATCCACCTGTACACCGCCACGGCACCCACCTGGCGGGAGGTGGTGCTGGACATGGACCGCGCCCGGCTGCGCGAACTGATCCTGGCCGGCGGTCGCGACGTGCTCGAGTTCGCCGGCGACCTGCCGAATGTGCGGTTCGAGTTCTCACCGGAGGTGTTCAACCTCACCGAACCCGACTATGTCCTGGACATCTGCGACCGGATGACCGAACTGTGGGAGGCCACCCCGCGGCGGCCGGTGATCCTGAACCTGCCCGCCACCGTGGAGGTCGCGACCCCGAACGTGTACGCCGACCAAATCGAATACATGCACCGCAATCTGCGCCGCCGCGACAGCGTGATCCTGTCGGTACACCCGCACAACGACCGCGGTACCGGTATCGCCTGCGCTGAGCTCGCGCTCCTGGCCGGCGCCGAACGGGTCGAGGGCTGCGTGTTCGGCAACGGGGAGCGCACCGGCAATGTCGATATCGCCACGCTCGCGTTGAACCTGCACACGCAGGGGGTGGACCCGATGATCGACTTCTCCGATATCGACGAGATCCGCCGCGTCGTCGAATACTGCACCCGCCTGCCGATCCACGAGCGTCACCCGTATGTCGGTGATCTCGTGCACACGGCGTTCTCCGGTACCCATCAGGACGCGATCAAGAAAGGTATGGCCGAGCACCGCGCCCGCGCCGCGACCACCGGTGTGCCGGAACGCGAACTCGACTGGCGGGTACCGTATCTGCCGATCGACCCGGCCGATATCGGCCGCGGTTACGCGGCCGTCATCCGGGTGAACTCCCAGTCCGGTAAGGGCGGTATCGCCTACCTGCTGCACACCGAGTACGGGTTGGACCTGCCGCGCCGCCTGCAGATCGATTTCGCCGGCAAGGTCCAATCCCATGCCGACGGCACGGGTCTGGAGATCACCGCGGCCGAATTGCGCGAGCTGTTCGACTCGACCTATCTCGATACCCCCGACCACGCACCGGTGGCGCTGAAGGACTGGTACACCACCGGCGATGACACCGAGCTCACCCTCGTCGTCGACGGGGTCACCCGGACCGGCACACACCGGGGCACCGATCCGGTCGCCGCCCTCATCGCGGCATTGGCCGCCGCCGGTTATCCGGTCGAGATCCTGGAATCGACCCAGGAGTCGGTCGATACGGTGGCCGCACGGTACGCCATCGCCTACCTCGAATACCGGCGCGAGGGTGCCGTCGAATGGGCCTGCGGCCAAGGTGGTTCCGCGGTCGCGGCGGCTCTGGACGCGGTGATCCGGGCGGCCAACCGGTCGGCGGCCGCACTCGGCTGAGATGTCGTTTCGGGACGGCCTCCGCTGGGCCGCTGTCCGTGCCGGACGTGGGCGAACCGCGCCACGGCTTCATCGACGGGCATCCACACCGGCTGTACCGGCGCCGGCTTCGACAGACCTGTCGCACCGCCGGTACCTCCCGGAATTGTCCTGTGCTCGACAAGCACTTCGCGGATGGATCGGAGCCTTGTAGTCGGAGTGACACCATCGATACCGCGCCTTCACGCCGTATCCCTGGTACAGCCGATGGCCGTACCGTTGAACGGTGTCACGGTGAACCGGGCCGTCCACGTCTACGAGAACCGGCGTGAGGACGGGGTGTCGTTCCCAACCAGCCCGAGTGCTGGGCGCGGGAGGTGGTGACCGCGGACGGGAAGGCCGCTCCCACAACCTATGTGGCCGCGCTCGATGAGCTGGACCGCCTGACCGACGAGATTTCGACCGTATGCTCGACGCTCTCCCGGCAGACCACCGAGGAGTTGATGGCCGAATCGGATGACGAGGTCCGGCCGGAAGCGTTGATGCGACCGGTCCGCGACCTGCCGTGAGGCGCTGTGTCCTCGCTGTTCATGTTGCCAGGAATGTTTGGATGGCTTCGTCGCTGGTGAGATGGTTGGTGCCGAGGGTGACCTCGATCGTCGGATAGTTTCTGCGCACGGCGTCGGCGATGTCGGAGAGCCGATCGGCGACTACTGTGGGGTCGCGCAGCGACTGTTGCCCCAACCCCTCGAAGCCGGGGAACCCGTCGGTTACCAGGGTTATGTCGGGGTTGTTGATGATGTTGTCGTAGGTTTGGAATTCCACGCTGACGATCTTGGATGTGTCCACGCGGCCCGGGGTGGTGAATACGCGGTCGCTGACCCCTTCGACGAAATTGGCTGCCGAGTGCCCGTCCGCGGCCATCGGATGCACACGGATACGGTTGGCGTCGATACCCAATACCATGCCCGCGGGATGGAACCGCATCGTGCCGTCACGAACATCGGTCCAGCTCGTGATCGTTCCGTACACGCCGGCGATGTCGTTGCCGTCGGTCAGATATACGACGTCTCCGGCGGTACTGTGCGACGCTGTGCGTATATAGCCCTCGCCCGCGGCTGCGGTTCCCTTTCCGCGGAAAGCCTTGGGAAATACTTGTTCGACTTGCCACAGGCGTGCTCCGTTGTAGAAACGATCCGGTGGTGCGGATCCGGATTCCGACAGCGGAGGCGGGGATGGCGGGTCGCCGGCATCGAAATCATGGCAGAACCCTTTGTTGGCGTTGGTTAGCTTTTGGGCTGCATCCTCGGATCGGCGAGCGAAGGGCCTGACGCCGTGTTCGGCATCGGCCCTTGCCATCCGCGTGATTCTGCTGCTCAAATCTTGGGCAGTTTGTAGAGTTGCCCGCACAATCTCATCGGTTCGGGTCAGCACAACAACGCTCTCGGCCTGCCGGTAGCGGCCGGCTCGTCTGATCTCGGCGCCGTCACCGGCGTCCGTGTGGTCGTGCGTTCCGCGATGGTTGGCCTTGCCTGCGATTACGGCCGAGCCGAGCCCTCATTGCCATCAGGGGTGCGGTATCTGTCGGTGCGGAGATTACTGTTGGTGGCGGTATCACTTTTGCTGTGTGGCCTGCCCATGTCGGATGGTGCGGTACGCGGTGGTCGGGAGACGCCGAACAGTTCGGCGAGGTCGGCGACGGTGTACTCGCCGGTGGCGTGCATGCGCCACAGTTCGTTGCGCTGCTCGGCCGAAAAGGCGGCCTTCGGCGCGGGCGAGGGCCATGCCCTCGCGGGTGCGCATCCGTAGCAGGCCGATTTCGAACTCGGCGAAGGTGGCCAGGATGTTCAATAACATCTTGCCCATCAGATCGTGCGGATCATCGACCTGCCCGCCGAACGACAGCTTGATACCTGGGGCGGCCAGGTCGTCATCGATCGCTCGTGCGTCCGGGACCGAGCGGTCGAACCGGTCGAGTTCGGGACGGCGGGGTGTCCCCGGCGCAGACCTCCGCAAGAGCCTGGTCCGGCCCGGAGCGCCGACGGTTGGTGCCGGTCGGGCCGTGGTCGAGATAGATGCGTTGCTCGGCGACACCGAGCTCACGCGACCGGTCACGTTGGGCGGTGAGGTCTTGGGTGTCGGTGGAGCAGCGGACATGGCCGATCAACGCGCCGAGCATGACCGAAAGCGTAACGCGGACAGCATCATTCATCGAAAACCTATCCGTACGGCCTATGCGAGACAGCAACAGCCCTTGTGACGGCCTTGCTGCCACAGTCCCGGCGAAGTGTCCGTCGAGGTTTCGGCTGTTGGACGATGTGATCACGGTTTGACCAGGTCACCGACCATGTAGACATGCCGTGAAGTAGGAGGGTCGGTCGGTATCAAGTCGGGTGGGCGGGGAACAGTGCGCGTAGCTCGAGATCCGGGCGCGTGTCCGGGACGGTTTCGGGTGGGGTGAGGTCGAGGACCCAGCCGTCACGGATCCGGGCGTGCTGGAGACCCTGGCCCGAGTGCAGCAGTCACAACCGTAGCGCCGGGAACTGTTCCGGTTCCGGCCGGCTTCGAAAGGACTGTCGGGACGGCGGTAACTCGCGGAACTATCCTGTGCCACGGAAGAACCACGGTGTGGGCGGATCGGAGTGTTGGTGAGCGAGTACCGGTATTACGAGTTCGTGGCTGTCGACCGGCCACTGGACGATCGGCAGCGGGCGGAGGTGCGGGCGCTGTCATCACGGGCGCGTCTCACCGACACCGCCTTCGTCGACGAGTACGAGGAGGGTGATTTCCCGGGCGACCCCGTACGGATGGTGGAGCGGTATTACGACGCTCATGTGTACCTGACGAATGAGGGGACGCGTCGGTTCGTGCTGCGGTTGCCGAAGCACGTTCTCGCGGTCGACACCGTCGAGGAGTACTGCCTCGACGGACATATGGCGGCCTGGACATCGGGCGGGAACCTCGTTCTCGAGCTGACCAGTGAGGACGAGGAGGACGAGGAGGACCGGGAGCCGCAGGGTTGGCTCCCGGCGATCCTGGGCATCCGGGCCGAGCTCGCCGCCGGTGATCTGCGCCCGCTGTATCTGGCATGGTTGGCGGGCTACGGAACGTGGGAGCGGGACGAATGGGCGTTCGACCGTGCGCACGACGACGAACCCGAACCGTCGGTGCCGCCGGGGTTGAACGAACTCACCACCCCGCAACGGGAATTGGCCGATTTCCTGCGCCTCGACGAGGATCTGTTGCACGTGGCGGCGTCGGCGAGCCCGCCGTTGGCGTCGGCCGCCGATGATCCGCACGCGCTTGTTTCCTGGATCGCCGGCCTGCCGGTCGAGGAGAAGGACCGATTGTTGGTGCGGGTGGCCGGGGACGAGGCGGCGGTGGTGCGGATGGAGCTGTTGCATCGGTTCCGGGGCGGGTCGGTGGACCGGCCCATCGAGGCGAAGGTCCGGACGGTCGCCGATCTGCTCGATGGGGCGGGGCGGTACCGGACGGAGCGGGAACATCGAGAGGTGGGCGACCGCACCGCCGAACCGGAGAAGGTGTGACGGTGGGCCGCGGCCGGGGCGGATACGGCGGCCGAACGGTTGGCCGGTCTACCGGAATGGGAGACCGCCCCGCAGTCGATGCGGGGGGCGGCCGGCGATGAAACGGGAAACACTCGCCCGTGCGGGTAGGGATCTCCACCTCTCAGTACGGAGAGAGGTCAAGGGATGACTCCGGGCTGGTCCGGGGGCCGGGATTCTTCCTCGCCCGGGACCGGGCCGGTGACGCCGGGTTGTCCGGAGGGGTCCGCGATAGGGGGGAGGTCCGGCGGGGCCGGTGGGGGCGGAACAGGCGGTGCCGCCGGTGGCGCGGGCGGGGCCGGTTGGGGCACCGGGGGTGTTTCGGACAGTGGTGGTTGGGCCGGAGGCGCCGTGGGCGGTTCCCCGTCCGCGTCCGGCCGCGATGGAGCCTCGGATGGGCCGGGCTCCTGGAACGGCGGATCGCTCGGAGCCTCACCGGTGTCGGGGCGCGGTTCGTTCTCGGATGCCCGTGGCGGGGGAGTCGTCTCCGCGCGGGGGGAGGTGGTGTCGGGTTCGGTGGACGGCGGAGTCGAGGGCGTGTCGGGGACGGGCCCCGTGCCCGACACGCTCGGATCGGTCGAGCCGTTCGGACCGCCGGCATCGGAAGAGCGCAGCCGGGGTGAGACCGCCGGGTGCGGGCGCGGGGACTCGAGGGGTGCGGGGGCTTCCGGGACGGGTGGTGGTGCGGGAAGCGCCGGGACGCCGGTACCGGCCGCGGTGTAGGCGGGTTTGTACACCATGTTCATGGTGAGCACGGCCTCTTGGCGCAGCGCCTCCTGCGCCATCTGCGCGTCGATGACGTTCGCGGCCTCGAGCAGGCGGGCGATGGTCCCGACCGGGCCGGACGAGCCCGGCGGCACGACGGCCAGTTTGACCGCCTCGGCGGCGGCCGCCACCGCGCCCAGCCGGGCACCGACCTGGGCGAGGACATCGGCGAGTTCGTTCACCGAATCGGCGAAACTGCGGGTGCTCGCGTAGGCTGCGTCGGCGGCCTCGCCCTCCCAGCCCGTGGCGTTCATGACCCGGTCGGCGCTGTCGCGGGTGAGCGGGAACGAGGTGCGCAGGCCGGCGGCGGCCGAGAGCCACGCACCGGAGGCGCGCAGGATCTCCACGGCGTCGATCTGCTGGGTGGCGGTGTAGATATCCGCGTGGCGCATGGATTCGAAATGCTCCATGGCGCTGATGTAGTTCGGGTCGGTGCCGGTCATCGTGGCAGCCTCGCTTCCAGGGCGCGGACGGCCGCGGTATTGGCGGCGTCGGCCTCCTCGTACAGGCCGCCGCTGACCAGGAAGGCTTCCTTCATGCGGTAGGCGGCCTCGATGTAATGGTCGAGCAGGGCGACCGCGTCGCGGGCCTTGTGGCCGAAACCGGCCTGCAGCTGTTGGGCGGAGACCAGCCCGCCGAAGCCGCGGGGTTCGGCGGCCGATTCCAGGTTCTGCCGCAGGAAGATCAGGCGTTCGGCCTGTTGTTCGTAGAAGTCGGCGCAGCGGCGGGCCGCGTCCGGGTCGAATTCGACCGTCCCCGTATGCGCGGCCTGCCGGAACCGGGCGATATCGGCTCGGCTGTTCTCGATGCTCATGACACACACCCCTCCGTCGATCGCCTCAGGGTAACCGGAACCGGGTCTGCCGGGCATGGGTGCGAATGGTCAGGAAAGGATGCGTTTCTGAAGCAGGCCGGCGATCTGTTCGGCGGATGCGGGCGTCATATGCACGTTCTCGTCGGTTCGGAGCAGGTAGCGGCCGTCGTTCTGCACATCCAGCCAGGTGTAGTGCAGCGGCGGGGGCGGCGCGGGGCGGTCGAGCCGGGGCTCGATGCGGATATGCCCCTCGGCGGTGTGCCGGGCGCGGAGCAGCTTGCGGATGCGGAGGGCGGCGGGTTCGGTGGGGACGACGGTTTCCTCGTCGCGGACCGCTGCCGTCGACGCCGTGTGGGCCGGCCGGCGTCCCGGCGGGGTGCCGGGGAGCAGAGTGGCGATCCGGGTGCCGAGTCGGGCGCTGTGGCCGATGGACACACGGATCGACCCGCCGAAATCGGGGGTGCTGCCGGGCGCCTGGACGACGAGCACCGCGCGGTCGTAGACGGCGCAGGCCAGGGCGCGGATCTCGCCGCCCGGCCGGTCGGTGTCGCCGACGACGGCCATCCGGGTGTGCGGCGCGGCGAGAATGCGCAGGCAGGCGGACAGGTCGGGGTCGGCACCGAGGGGCAGGCGGTGGTCGAGTTCGGCGCGCAGGATTTCGGCATCGCGCTCGGTGCGCGGGGATTCCAGGACGCGCAGCGGGTACGGAATGCGGTCCAGGCCGGTTTCGCGCCACATATGGGCGAATTCGTCGGGTGTGAAGGTCCAACTCATACCGCGCATCCCTCTGTCGACTCCGCCACCACCGAGCCACCCACAGCCTAACGGGCCCCGGGGACAGGTCGCGCACGACGGAGGTTCGCCGATCGAGCCCAGTGGGAGGTGAGCCGCCCTCGGCGAGAATATGTCGGTGTGGCCGTGCGGGGGTGTCATTTGCGGTACGGTCGCGCCAGGGGATCTCCTTGCGGCACAGTGCCGATTCCCGAGACTTCGGTGGCTGACACATGGCCCGAATGTCCGATATCCACGTGGCTTCTCGGGTTTACTCGAAGGGAGAGTCCTCGGCGGTACGGCGATCGGAATGGAGGCCGGCGTGCAGGTGCTCGGACCATGGAGCGACGCGGCTTCGGTGGCGACCCTGGGCGGGGGGAAGAGCGGGGGACTATACGCGTTACAGACGGCGGGGCTCCGGGTACCGGAGTGGGCCGTGCTCGGGACCGATGTATTCACCGCGTTCGCCGCCGGCGTGCGGCCCGCCGTGCCCGACGGCGAACCGGGACGGGGCGACGATCGGGATACCTCCGTGGCGGGTGAGGCCGCCGAATGGGCCGCGGCGTATGCCCGGGCGGCGGATGTGGAGACGGCGCTGGCCACCGCCTCCCGGATACGGGCCGCCATTGCCGACACCGAGCTGCCGGAGCCGGTTCGGGCGGTGGTGATCGAGGCGTACGAGCGGGCCGGCGGCGGAGCGATCGCGGTGCGTTCGTCGGTGGTGGGGGAGGACGGCGCCGAAGATTCGTATGCCGGGCTGTTCGACACGTTTCTCGATGTCAACGGGCCGGACGCCGTGTTACGGCGGGTGCGGGACTGCTGGGCCTCGGTGTTCTCCGAGCGGTCCGTGCGGTATGCGTTCACCCGCGGTCGGCGACCGGCCACGAAGATCGCGGTGGTGCTGCAACGGTTGGTGCCGGCGCGCGCGAGCGGGGTCGTTTTCACCGCGAATCCGGTGACCGGGGCCGCGGACGAGTTGGTGATCAGCGCGGTGTACGGGCTGGGGGAGGGCCTGGTGTCGGGGGCGGTGGATGCCGATTCGGTGGTGGTGGACGCGGCCGGGGCCGTGGTGCGGACGGTGGTGGGGGACAAGGATGTCGCGTACCGCCCCGCGGGCGTTCAAGGTGCGGTGGCCGAGGAGGTCCCCGCCGAGCGGCGCGGGAAACCGGTGCTGACCGATGTCGAGATCAGCGAATTGGCCGAGCACGGGCGGACATTGGCCGCCGGGCTCGGGGGTCCGCAGGATATCGAATGGGCGCTCGACGACGACGGCTTCTGGTTTCTGCAGACCCGGCCGATCACCACGACCGCTCCCAGGGGACAGGAGAAATCCGCTCCGGCCGCGGATGTTTCGCCCGCACCCGGCGAACGAACCGGTGCCGCGGGAATCGGTTTCACCGGTCCGGTGGACGCCGTCGTCGACCCCGAAACAGCGAAGCGGGCAAGGATTGTCGGCGCCGGCGAAGACGTACCCGCCGGTGAGCCGCGGATCTGGGACAACTCCAATATCATCGAGAGCTTCAACGGCATCACTTCGCCGCTCACCTTCACCACCGCCGCCGATATCTACGGCCGGGTGTACCGCGAGTACGCGGCCTCGCTGCGAGTGCCCGACGAACAACTCCGCCAGACCGACGACTGGGCCCCCTACCTGCTCGGATACTTCCACGGTCGGGTCTACTACAACCTATTGCACTGGTATCGCATGGTGGGTATCGCGCCCGGCTATCCGCTCAACCGCAGGGTGCTCGAGGTCGCGCTCGGGGTATCCGAGCCGCTGCCCGCCGAAATGGTGAAATCCCTGCGTCCCTTCACTTTCCGCGGCCCGCTCGAGCGGCTGCGGGCACGGATGCTCATCACCGCGACCTATATCCGGAGATTCTTCGAAATCGACGTTCTGATGCAGCGGTTCCTCACCGACTTCTACCGGGTCTACGACCGCTACGACGCCTTCGAATACCGCGACGCCGCCCAGGCCTACGCGGTCTACCGCCGGGTGGACCGCGATCTGGTACGCCGCTGGGGCCCGCTCATGGTGCTCGACGCCATCTTGCTGACCTGTACCGGCCTGATGTACCTGCTGACCCGACTGTTCCTGCCGAATGCCCCGGACTGGCTGTTGCTCGCGCTGGTGGGTCCGGGCTCCGATATCGAATCGGCCGAACCCGCCCGTGCCATGACCGCCCTGGCGCGGACCGCCCGCGCCGATCCCGCACTGGTCGAACTGCTGAACTCCACCGATCCCCGGGACAGCTACCGGGCGTTGCGCGAGGCGGGCCGTGCGGACTTCCTCACGGAGATCGACACCTATCTGGACTGTTACGGCTACCGCAGCCTGGACGAACTGAAACTGGAGACACCGGATCTGCGGGAGGACCCGTCGGCGCTGTTCGTCATGCTGCGCAGTGCGCTGGGACGGGTCGGGGAAGCCGAACGTGACCTGGATGCCGCCGACCGGCGCGCCGACGCGGAGGCCTACCTGGACACCCACCTGCACGGTGTACGCCGCCGGCTCTACGACCGGCTCCGAGCCAAGACCATCCGCTGCGTGGCACACCGGGAACGGCTGCGGTTCTGCCGGGCCCGGGCGTTCGGCATGGTGAAGCGGATGATTCGGGTGATGGGTCGTGATCTGTTCGAGCGCGGAACAGTCGACGATTTCACCGATGTCTTCTACCTGACCGTGGAGGAACTGCGCGGTTGTTACGAGGGGGCGCCCACCGATCGGCTGCGCGCGCTCGTCGCCGCCCGTAAGGCGCAGCGGATTCGCGACGCCGGACTGGTCGCACCGGCCCGTTTCACCACGGTGGGGTCGGCGTTCGGGCCGACCGAACTGGTGACACAGGGTTGGGTTCCGGTCGCCGATACCCCGGCCGCACCCGTCGGTACGGTACTCACCGGCACGCCGTCGGCCGTGGGAGTGGTGGAGGGGACGGCGGTCGTGGTGGATGAACCCCGCGATGTGGCGGGCGGGATTCTGGTCGCCTACCGCACCGATCCGGGCTGGGTGGCAGCGCTGCCCTCGGCGTCGGCGTTGGTGATCGAACGTGGCAGTCCGCTCGCCCATATCGCGATCGTCGCCCGCGAACTCGGGGTGCCGACCGTGGTGCAGGTTTCCGGGGGTGCGACGAGGCTGCGCACCGGAATGCGAATTCGGGTCGACGGCGGAGCCGGGACGGTTACCGTGCTGCCCGAGGAGGGCCGCGCTCGTGGAACCTGACGAATACGTTGCGGTAGTGCGCAGTCGGCTGGTCGAACCGGCCGGCGATACCGGGGTGTACCTCGCCGACGAGGCCACCGGCCGGCCGGTCGACGGGCTGCTGCAGGCCGTGAAGTCGTGGGCCGCCGGATGCGGCGAAACCTACCTCGAAACCACATGGCTTCCGGTGGGACCGGTGGGGCTGCATCGGCGCGACACGGGTCCGATACGCCCGCTCCTTATTTCCGACGATGGCGGGTTTTCGACACCACGGTCGCCGATGTCCTGCTCGGTCGTCCGAGCTCGACCACCGGCAAGGACTATCTGCGGTTGTTGCCTGCTCGCTGTCCCGGATTCCGGGTATCTCGGTACCGCGTTGCCGTCGATCGAAGAGATGTTGGCCGAAGTGGTTGTGGAACGGGTGAAGTCATGAGCGACAACGAATCACGGCCGGGTCGCGGGGTCGGCGATTTCGGGGCCGATGTGCAGATGGCCGTGCCGCGCCGCGGCGAAGTGGCCGGAGCGGGGAAACCACCGGTTTCCACCGACGCGGAGGCAATGCGTACGCTGCTGTCCCGGCTCACCCCGCAGCGGGCGAAGGTCGAGGCGTATCTGGGCGATACCTATGTGCTGGAGAGCGTGGAACAGCTGAGCCGGTTGCGCGTGGACCCCGCGACCTTCGCCACCGGCCATTCGCTGCTGCTGCTCAAACCCGACGCCATCGTCGCGCGAGCCGTGGAACAAACCTTGAAATGGTTGAGTGACAACGGTTACCGCGTCATCGATGCGGCGGCAGTCCCGGTCGACCGGCATCTGGTGCGTGCCCTGTGGTATTACGCCTGGAATATCGCCTCCCCGGAGCGGCGCCGGCTGGCCGATCTGCTGGTCGATATCTCCGACGCCCTGGTGCTGGTGGTGACCGGACCCGACGGGGAACTGCCCATCCCGGTCCGGCTGGCCGCCGCCAAGTGCACCACCGACCCGCGGCAGCGCAAACCGGGCGGACTGCGTTGTCTGTTGGGCCGGCACAACTATCTGCTGAACCTCGTACACACCCCCGACGATCCCGCCGATGTGCTGCGCGAACTGGCGGTCTATTTCCCCGAGGCCCGGCGCGCGCAGGTCGTGGTGCGCTCCTACACCGGCGCGGACGGCCGCGAAGCCGCCCGAGCGGCGGCCGACCGGTTCTACGCGCGGACCCCGGCCCGTTCGTTCGACCGCTCGGCCGCGCTGGACCGCGTGCTTCGTGCCTTCGAACGTGACGGTGCGCCGATACCGCGGGATTTCGATCCCGGGTCCGATACCGCCTGTGCGGCCCTGCTGGCACAGGCCTGGGCCGAGGAGCGGGAGTTGGATCCGTGGTCGGTGATCGTGCTCGGCTCGTGCGTACTGCCCATGCGGGTCGGTACACAGGCGCAGACACTGCGCCCGGTCACCGCGTCCGACTGGTTGGAGGGCCGGAAATAAAACCGGCGACGCTCGGTGTCGGGGCGGGTATCTCGTATCGGCTCTTATTCCCCTCGCGGGCGCGGTGCGGTTCTTCCGCTCCGACCGCTCCGACCATCCGCTGTTGCCGGCGGTGGGGTTCATCCTCGTCCTGTATGCGGCGCTGATCGCGCAGTCGGCCGTTTCGCCGCGGTAGCGCGTTCACCACACCCCGATCGGCCGCCGACGGGAGGCTCGTGGGCGGGCCGGTTCCCTTGTGGCCCATGCGGTGTTCCCCAGGGAGACGGTGGGCGGTATCGTCCCGGTATGCCCGAGCGCATCATCCGGATCGCCACCCGGTCCAGTCCCATGGCCGTTGCCCAGGCGGAGCAGGTGGCGGAGGGCCTCGCGGTGTTCGGGGTGGAATCCGAACTGGTGAAGGTCACCTCGGCCGGTGACCGCTGGATGGGTGATCTGTCGAAGCTCGGCGGCAAAGGCGCGTTCGTCAAGGAGATCGATGACGCGCTGCTGCACGGTGAAGCAGACCTGGCCGTGCACTGCCTCAAGGACATTCCCGGAGACATCCCCATCCCGCCGGGTCTGGCGTTCGCCGGGTTCCTCCCGCGCGAGGAGGTGCGCGACGCGATCATCACCCGCGACGGCCGTCCGTTGGCCGAGCTACCCGAGACAGCGGTGATCGGCACCAGCTCGGTCCGCCGCGCCGCCCAATTGCGCCTGCGCTATCCGCGTCTGATGGTGAAACCGCTGCGCGGAAACATCAATACCCGCCTCACCCGGCTGGAGGAGGGCCATTACGACGCCCTCATCGCGGCGGTGGCGGGTCTGTACCGGGTGGGCAAGCCGGACCGTATCGCCGAGATACTGCCCGTGGAGGTCATGTGCCCGCCCATCGGCGCCGGCGTTATCGCCCTCGTCTGCCGTGACGACGACACCGAACTGCTCGAGCAGGCCGGCCGGCTCGACGACCCGGATACCCGCCGCCGGGCCGACGCCGAACGTGCCATGCTGCACGCCCTGCAGGGTCACTGCAATTCGCCCATCGCCGGCGTCTGCACCGTCGAGGCGACGGGCCGTCTTTCGTTGCGCGGCAAGGTGTTCGACCTCGACGGTACCCAATGGCTGGATTCGCATCACTGGGGTGTGCCGGAGGATCCGCAGGCCCTGGGTTTCTTCGTCGGTTCGGATCTGCTTCGCCAGGGTGCGCGCGCACTCATCGATTCCATTCCGCACTGATCCCATCTTTCGGGCGGTGTCGCGTACCGGGGCGGGCCGTCCGTCGTGACCTGTCGACGGGGCGGGTTCTCGTTGCGGTGCCCAGCGGATCTCCGCCGGTTCGTCCCATGATTCCTTGTGAAACCCGTTGCGCGGCAATGTTTAACTTCTTCACGGTGGCGTAATTGAGACAGCCTCGGCCTCTTGGATCGAGAGGTGAGATATATAACCGCTGGTGTTTCACTATTATCTCGGTGAACGGCCGGCGGATGTCGGCTCGGCTCCGGTTCACCCGCCGCCGTAGCGGTAGCGACGCTGTAAAACGAGCGTTATGCTCGGCCGCATACCCGGAACCGGCTGGTCGAGTTGGTTTTTCGCGGGCTTCGAAGATCAACCCGTGGTGGGGCGCCGTCACGAAATACACGCAGGGGAGTTGGGCCCGTGGCCGAATCGTCACTTTCGCCGGCCATCCGTAAAGCCGTGGATCGCGCCCCGGTCATGTGGCAGGGGCCGCTGCCGGCGCTCGGGATATGTGTGTTGGTGAGCGCGGGACCCATTGCGGCCGCGGTTATTTCGGTACCCGACTCGGTCCGGGTGCTCACCGCGGTCTGGGTGATCGTCGCCGCCGTGCTCGTCTGCGCCGCGGTGACCGTGTCGGTGTACTTCCGCGGAATGGCGCGGGCCGCCGAAGACGAAGTGGCGGCGGCGAACGCCAGAGCCGCCGACGCCGAGGCCCGGGCCGCCGTCACCGTCGAATCCGCGGCCGGTCGGCAGGCCGACGCGGTGGTGAGCGAACGCCGGCGCGCGGCGGCGACCGCGGCGATGGCGAACGCGGCCGGTCGCATGCAGGCCATGACGACCAGCATGCTCGCGACGCTACAAGACCTCGAACACCGGTACTCCGAACACGAAGTACTCGCCGACCTGTTGAAACTGGACCACGACACGGCGCGGGCGGGACGGCTCGCCGACAGTATCGCCATTCTCAGCGGCGCCCGCACCGGACGGCGCTGGGCCAAGCCGATCGAAATGGAACGGGTCCTGCGCGCCGCCATGGGACGGGTGAGCGGATACCAGCGGGTGCGGTTGCGGGCCGTCGCCGATATCGCGGTGGTCGGACACGCCGCCGAAGGCGTGATCCACGCCCTGGCCGAACTCGTCGACAACGCCTGCCAATTCTCTCCGCCCACCACCGAAGTCCACGTCTACGCCGCCGAGGTACCGGCCGGCGTGGTGGTCACCATCGAGGACAGCGGGCTGGTGATGAGCGAAACGGCGCTGCGCCGCGCACAGGAGGCGGTATCCGGGAAAACCGATTCGGCCGCTGATGTGGTGCAGGACCTCTCCTCGCTCAACGGCACCCGGTTCGGCCTCGCCGTGGTGGGACGGCTGGCCCGCAAACACGGGCTCACCGTCAACTACCGGCCCTCGGCACTCGGCGGAACGGCCGCCGTGGTGGTCGTTCCGCGCGAACTCACCACCCGGCCGGAGAACCGGACCCAGGCCGTTCGACCGCATCCGCAACCGCAGACCTTCGCCCTGCCGGCATCGCCTGAATCGTCCGACCCGGCGACCGCGGCATCCGATCCGGTGACCGAGAAGTATCGGCCGGTGAGCGAGGTGCACCCGGTCGGCCGGACTCGCGAGGCGCACGGTTTCTCGTCCACCCCGACGCTGGAGCCGGCCCGCCTCGCCTCCGAGTCCTCTCCGCAGCCCAGGTCCGGTATGACCCCCGTGGGGCCGCGGGTTTCCGCCTCCGCCGGGCCCACCGAGTCCGTGCTCCCGCAACGCCGCCGCGGCCACACCCTCGCCGCCGCGCATCCAGAGGGCCTACCCGACCCCACCCGCACCGGTGCCACCGTGCCGGTCCGCCGGTCGTCACCCTCGGCGTTGGGGGCATTTCAACGTGCAGTAACCGGTCGCGGCAACGAGGCCGCGGTGCCGTCCCCCCGTCCCCCGTTCGACGCTCGGGAGAGCCAATGACGACTTCGGATCCATACCAGCTGGATTGGCTGCTACAGCGTCTGCTGGACACCACCCCGCATACCCGGCATGCGCTGCTGGTCGCCTCCGACGGAATCCGAATCTGTCATACCTCCGGCCTGGCGGTGGAGCAGGCAGACCGGCTCTCCGCCATCGCCGCCGGCATCCAGGCCCTGGCCGCCGGCGCCTCGGCCGATTTCGGTGCCGGACGCGGCGGGGTGCGGCAGTCGATGACCGAATTCGACGGCGGGATCCTGTTCGTGGTCGGCACCGGTCTGGGCGCTCAGATCGCGGTCCTGTCCGACGAGGATGCCGACGCCGGGCTGGTGGGGGCGCAGCTGGCCGCGCTGGTCGAACAGGTGGGAGAACATCTGGCCGTTCCGCCGCGACTGGGCCGAGCGGGCGCGCTATGACCGGGCACGGCCGCGTGAACCGGACCCGGCCGCGATGATGTCCCCGACCGTTTCTACACGCTCACCGGCGGCCGTGCCCGCCCCGATACCGATGCCTTCGACATCGTGACGCTGGTGGTGAGCGAATGCGATCCCACGCCCGGAATGGTGTCCGAACACGCGGCGATTCTGAGTATGTGCCGGGCCCCCACCGCGGTCGTGGAGATCGCGGCCGAACTGCGTCTGCCCGTCGGTATCGCCATGGTGCTGCTGTCGGATCTCCTGCACGCGGGCAGGATCACCGTTCGTCATCCCACCCCCATCGTCCCCGACGAGTACGGGTATGCCGTGCCCGACCGGGACACCCTCGAGAAGGTGCTCGTTGGACTACGTAGCCTATGACAGCCGGCCGACCCGAGCCCAGGTCCCGCTGCACAACACCGCCCAGTATCCGCTGAAGATCGTTGTCGTCGGCGGGTTCGGAGTGGGCAAGACCACCATGGTCCGTTCGGTCAGCGAGATCCTGCCGCTGGACACCGAAGCGATGATGACCGACGCCGGTGTCGGTATCGACGATCTCGCCGGGGTGACCGGGAAGACCAGCACCACGGTCGCTTTCGATTTCGGACGGATCTCCCTGACCTCCGAACATGTGCTGTACGTATTCGGCGCGCCCGGCCAGGAACGGTTCTGGTTCCTGTGGGATCAGCTGTTCTCGGGTGCGCTCGGGGCAGTGGTGTTGGTGGACCCGCGGCGTATCACCGACTCCTGGTACGCCATCGACCGGCTGGAATACCAGCGCATCCCGTTCGTGTTGGCCTGCAACAACTTCGAGCCCATCTCACCGCGGCCCGAGGAGATCCGCGCGGCGCTGGACCTGGATCCCGAGGTGCCGCTGGTCGACTGCGACGCCCGCTCCCGCGGTTCGTGCAAACAGGTCCTGATCACACTCGTCGAACATCTGATGACGCGAGTGGTCGCGTCCGCCGAATCGGAGCCGCTGTCGTGACCTATTTCGAGGCCGAGTACTCCCGGGCGGGGGAGGTGCCCCCCGCCGAGGACTACCCAGCCCAGCGGGACGGCGCGGTCCTGCTGGACGGCCCCGGATTCCATACCGACCCGCATCGCCTCTACACGCGGATGCGCGGTGAGCACGGCCCGGTGGTGGCCGTGGAACTGCTGGGCGGTATCCCCGCCTGGCTGGTGATCGGCTACCGCGAACTGCATCAGGTGACCACCGACCCGGACCTGTTCACCCGCGACCGCACCCTGTGGAATCAATGGTCAGCGATTCCGCCGGACTGGCCGCTGCTGCCGATGGTCGGCCCACCGGGCCCGGGGATCTACCACTGCGGCAATTTCGAGCACCGCCGCCACGTCGCGATGGTCGATTCCGCGCTGGAATCGGTCGACCCGTTCGCCCTGCGCGCCGTCTGTGAACAGTTGGCCGACCGGCTCATCGACGGTTTCTGCGGCCGCGGCCAGGCCGATGTGGTCTCCGAATTCGCCGAACCGCTCCCGATCCTGGTATTGGCCTGGATTCTCGGCGTCCCCGAGGGCGACGGTCCCCGCCTGGCGCGGACCATGAAGGCCCTCGCCGACGGCGGGGGAGACGCCCTCGGCGCGTATCAGCAGTTCATGGACCATATGCAGCAACTGCTGAAAGAGAAGCAGGCGCGGCCCGGCGACGACCTGGTATCGCGGATGCTCGCCCACCGTGAACCGTTCAGCGACGAGGAATACCGCCTGGACCTGCAGGCGATCACCGCGGCCGGACACCTGCCGACCGCCGACTGGATCGGCAACTCGGTACGGCTGATGCTCACCGACGATCGTTTCGCCGCCGCGCTCGGCGGCGCCCGGCACAGTATCGGACAGGCCATGAACGAGGTGCTGTGGGAGGACACCCCCAACCAGATCCTCGTCGGCCGCTGGGCCTCCCGCGACACCCGGCTCGGTGAGAAGACCATCTACGCCGGCGACATGCTGCTGCTGGGTCTGGCCGGCGCCAATGCCGACCCGCATATCCGTCAACATACCGGCGACGGCGCCGAACCCGCACATTCCGGCAATGCCGCGCATTTCGCATTCGGCCATGGCGAATTCCGTTGCCCCTATCCCGCCCAGCAGATCGCGGAGATCATCGCCCGCACCGGTATCGAGGTGCTGCTCGACCGGCTTCCCGATCTGGACCTGGCCGTATCCGAGTACGAGCTGCAGCGCCGCCCCTCGCCGTTCCTGCGGGGAACGACCTCGCTGCCGGTCGTCTTCACCCCTGTTTCCGCTGTCGGAGGTCGACTATGAGTTCACAATGCCCGCACGCTCTGACCATCGATCCCATGGTCGGTGATCTGGCAGGGGAGACCCGGCAGCTGAGCGAGGGTCCGACACTGGCCCGAATCGAACTGCTCGGGGTACCCGCCTGGACCGTCACCCGGCACCGGGTGGCCCGGCAGCTGCTCACCGACACCCGGCTGGTCAAGGACATCAACGCCTGGTCACTGTGGCAGGCCGGGGTGGTGACCCGCCAGTGGCCGCTGATCGGCATGATCGACGCGGGCCGTTCCATGTTCACTGTCGACGGCGCCGAGCACCGCCGGCTGCGGATCAAGACCACCAAGGCGCTCGGCCCTCGCCGCCTCGACACCCTGCGGCCGGGAATCGAGAAGGTCACCGCCGAACTGCTCGACAACCTCATCGCCGCGGGCTCGGGCGGCGCGGTGGTGGATCTGAAGTCGGTTTTCGCCTATCCGCTGCCGATGCGCGTGGTCAGCGAGCTCATGGGCGTCGATCCCGCCGACCAGGACAGGCTGCTCACCTGGTACAAGGCGTTCTTCTCGCTGCTCACCCCGCAGGACGAGCGCCTGCGGGTGATCGCCGACCTCGACGAGTACTACGCCGAGATGGTGCGCGCCAAAACCGCTGTCCCCAGCGACGATCTCACCTCCGACTTCATCCACGACACCGAAGAAGGTGTCGAGCCCCTCACCGAGGAAGAGGTCATCGGCACCCTGAAGGCGCTGGTGGCCGCCGGCCATGAAACCACCGTCAGCCTGATCCTCACCACCGTCCGCGCCCTGCTCACCCAGCCCGACCAGCTGCGACCGGTGCGGGGCGGCGACTATCCGTGGGAGGCGGCGATCGAGGAAACCCTGCGCTGGGACGGTCCGGTCAACCATCTGCTCATGCGGTTCGCCACCGAGGACATCACCGTCGACGGCACCACCATCGAAAAGGGTGAAGGCGTCGTCATGTCCTATCGGGCGATCGGCCGTGATACCGAGGTGCACGGCACCGACGCCGACGATTTCGATATCACCCGGCCCACCGCGAACCGCAATATCTCCTTCGGTTTCGGCCCGCATATCTGTCCCGGTGCGGCCCTGGCCCGGCTCGAGGCCCGGATCGCCCTGCCGGCGCTGTTCGAGCGGTTCCCCGACCTGCAGCTCGCGGTCCCGGTGGAGGAGATCACCAACCTGCCGGTGCTCACCCAGAACGATTTGGCGGCGTTCCCCGTTCGGCTGGGGAACTGAGCGCTATACGGGAGGTATCCGAGCTCGGCCGTGGGGAAGGGTGTCGCCGATGCGGCGGCCCGGTTATCGGCGGTCGGGCTCGTTTCAATCCGTTTCCACGCGCTCGAGGTCGGCCATGCCGATCGGCCGGAGACGCGGGGTAGGAATTTCCGATCGGACGTCGGTCGGATGGTCGAAGCAGCGAGGGCCGGGTTCCCGCTTTCAGGTTTCGCGCCGTAGGACGAGGGGCACCTGGGGTGCTGTTATGTTGTGTGCCGCCTCCGACGGCGGTGTCTGCCTTACGGTGTCGGGTGCCGATACGTCGTCGACGAAGCCGTAGTGTCGGTAGACCCATTCGGCCACACTGTCTTTGGTGGTAAATGTGTAGACATCGACATCCCCCAGGTGGTCGAGCCCTCCACGCAGGAGAAGGCCGCCGACTTTTTGGTCGTGCCATGTCGGATGCACATACCACGCGTTCAGCCGGCCTGTGCCGTCCGGGCGGTGCGACACCCAGATGAAGCCCGCGATATCGCCGGTGGTCGTTCGGGCGACGAGAAGTCCTGGCTCACCGCTCGAGGCGAGTCCCGTCCATTCCCCGAGCTTGCGTGGTCCCAGATCCGTCAACAAGAATCTGTCCACATCGGCGGGAGCAGCCCCGGGGAGGCGATTCAGGACGCTTCGAGCTCCGAGCACGTGGGCGCGAGTGATACCCGCCGCGTCCATCTTCCGAGCCGGCCCGATCATGGCCACAGGACTCGGAATGTCTCGACTCGTGTCCAGGTACTCCGGCGTGAAGAGGGCCGGAGCGGCGGCGCCGGTACCGGCGGGCGGGTCGCCGCGGTCGAATGTGTGCTTCAGCGGTTCGGCTTTCGACATGTCGGCATCGGTGTGCACCCGGCTCGTGTGTCGGAACCCTTTCGATCCTATGCCGCCCCGGTAGGTGTCGGTGAAGTGTCCAGCCGCGCGTGACAGCTGGAAGCATATTTCATCGGCAACGTTCGAGAGTGCTTGTATCAGCCTCGTCCCTGGCAACCGACCCCTCCACGTTTCCGTTGTCTCGTGCGCGACAGTGGTGTCGTTGCCATCTTGCGGCACCGATCATGTGCCTATTTCCCGGGGTCGTCTTGAACATTTTTCACCCTCGTCGATGTGTGGCGACCGGTGGTGGGTCGGATCGGCGTTCGGCCAGGTCGACGAAGGTATCGAACAGCCGGCGAATCGTTCCGATTGTGGGACGAAAGAACACAGGGAATTCGGCATACATGGTGCACAGCTCGTGCAGCGTTTCCCCGTATCACACACCGGGTTCGGCGACGGCACCACCGGGAAAACCCCGATCGGCCGACAATGGCTTGTTCACCAGATGTCGGGCTCGGGCTCGCGGAGTTGCCGGTCGGCGTCCGCCAGCCAGGTGGTGAAGCGGGCGGTGAGATCGGCACGGCCGGCGGGACGGACGGTGATGTGCCGGCCACGGGTTTCGGTATAGCGGCCGTCGTCGGTGATGTCGTACCACTGGATGGTGCGGATGGCGTCGGGACGGGTGTAGAGGGGGCCGAGGCGGAGGCCGGCCGAGCCACCGCCGTCGGCGGGGCGGCGCAGGAGGCGGCGGTATTGCTCGCGGGGGCTGTTGTGGGCGTTGTCCTCGAAGAGGGACGTGCCGGCGGGTTCGAGGTCGTCGGGGTGGAAGGTGGCGGCGGGGCGGATGCCGGGGGCACGCGGTGGAATGGCGTGGGCCAAGGCGGCGGGAAGGGCTTCCGGGCGGATCAGGCGCACATGGACGGGACCGTTTTCGCTGCCGCGGCAGAGTTGCCGCAGAGTGACGGCGTAGTGGCGATTGCGGGCGCCCACGATCCGGTATACGCACACCAGGTCGTCGGTTTTGTGTTCGCGGATGCCGCCGAGGATTTCGATGCGGGCCTCGGAGATGGACAGGGTGTGCAGGGCGAGCCCGATTACCTCGAGTTCGTCATCCGAGTAGCGGGCGCGGACGACGGCACGATGTCGGTCGAAGTCGTTCTCGGTGGTGAACCGACTGAGGTATTTCAGTGGGCGCGGGAACCGATCGTGGGCCTCGTTGTACCAGAGTGCGGCGAAATCTTCGGTGTCCCAAGTCCAGTCGGGCATCCGTGTCCATTCATCGGGTCTATGGGCTCTCGGCGTCTCGATTCGCATGGCACGCCGATATCAGTGGTCGTCGGTGTCGTCGTCCGGATTGTTACCGATAACGCCACCGGGAACGGTTTTCGGGGTCTCGCCGAGCAGTTCGGCCGTATTGTCCTGATTGACCAGATAATCCGGGAGGCCGCGTCGGGACTCTTCGTCGCGTTGCCCACCTCGCGTGCCCGTTGTCGGCGCGCCCATCGGACCTGTGCCGGACGGTCCCCGCGCCGTGGATGATCCGGTGGCGAGGGGGGTTGCCCCGACGGTTCCGGGCGTGCCGGGAACACCGCGGCCGGGGGCGGGGGTGTCGGAAACAGGGGTGCCGGGCACGCCGGGTGTACCGGGTGCCCCGGAGATACCGGGGTTGGGGCTGCCCGGAGCGGTCACGCTGCTGGGGACGGTGGATGGCGAGGCCGATGCCGGGACGGTGGGGTCGAGGCCGCCTGGAGCGGTCGGGTCCGTGTCCGGCGCGGCCGTCGGCTCGGCGTGTCCGGGATCGCCGGTGGTGGCCTCGCCCGGTGCTGCTTCGGGCGGCTGCGGATCACCCGGCGGCGCCGTGGCTTCCGGCGCGCCGGGACCGGACACGACGGTGCCGTCCGGTGTACCCGTCGTGGTGCTGCCGGGTACGGGTGGTCCCGTGATATCCAGGGGTTGCGTGGGATCGATCGGCTCGGGGAACACCGGTATCAGACCGTCGAGGCCGAGAAACGGTCGCACATAGTGGTCGTTCATCACGGCCTGCGCCTCTTCCTGCCGGTCCTCGATCACACCGTCGCGGTGGGTGCCGACCCACGGCCAGGAGTCCTTGTGCCACCAGGGCTTCTCTTCGACGGGTTCGGGCAGTCGGCTCTTCGTGTCGACGATCGCCTGCGCCGCGTCCCACACCCGGGTGCCGAGATCGGTGAGCGGGGTGGTGAGTTCCTGGGCGGACCGGGTGTAGCGGGCGATGGCGTCCCGTGCCGCGTCGGCGGCCTCGCCTTCCCCGGCACCGGCGATGGATTTGCCGATACTGGCGCCGAATACCTCGACACCCGCCTCCCAATTGGCGGACAGGTCACTGTAGCGGCCGGCGATCGACCAGGCCTCGCCCGCCCCGAGCGAGGCGAACGATTCGGTGATCTCGGAGTGCCTGAAGCTTTTCGACCGCTCCCCGCCGTCGGTGATCCGCGCCGGTTCGTTGCCGCTCACCGCACCGCCCCCTGTTCGGCCGCCGGTGCTCGTGTCGCGCGGATCGTGTCCGCGATCGATCGCACACTCACCCCCGTATACCGTGCCCTATGTCGTTTGCGCGCCCAACTATATCGACATAGCGGAGGGTGAGTGGGCCGCCGGCCGAGTAAGTCCGAAGTCCGTCGGGGATACTTACCGCCGTGCTCTCGGTGAAGATGAACGATCTGGCGGTCAGGGCCCTGGGTATGGTGTCGGGTCCTGGTTCGATGGAGCCACCGGGAGGGCTCGGCGCCGGCCTTCGCGAGTATGCGGCGCGTGGGATCGTCCGCCGAGGTGAGGTTGTGACGTGGGCCGACTCCACCGCCGACGCCGACAACGCGCCGTCGTTCTTCCCCGATCTCACCGGTTGGGAATGCAGCGACAGTTCATTTCATTTGGAGGACTTCGTCCCGGTTGATGAAGTCATCATCGATGACCAGCCGTTCATCGGGGAGGATGATCAGCGGATTCTGCTCCTACACGGCGTCGCGTTGGCCCGAGTGATAGGCGGCCTTGTCTACGCACTCGACCCACCCACCCCCGTGCGCTGCGTCATCGGCGCCAACGAGACCGACGCCACGTTCAGGTTTCACCGAATTCGCGTCGGCGAAAGCTGGAACCAACCCAACCTGGACGACTATCGACAGGACAAAATGATCGTCGTCGACACCGAACCGGCCGACGATATGGGAAGGCCCTGGACCGACCGGAGCATGGAGTGGTCACCGTAGGCGGTCGATGACCGGGGGACCGGTGCGCCACTGGTGTGGTTGTGCCGGACCTTTATGTAACGGTCGGCGAAGAACACGGTCAGGGTTGTAGGAAGAGTCGTTCGCAGGGGAGGCGCGGCAAACCGTCGGTTGGTCCGGATACCGGCTGTACCAGATCGACGTGCCGGCGTGTGCGGTGGTCGTGTAGGAAATTCACCGCGGCGGTACGGCATGCGGCGAAGAGGAACGATATACCGGCGACGACGACACGGATTCGGATATCCGGTTCGTCGGGGCGTGGTGAGGTGCCCATGGGCATCGGTCACTCGACGATCCGGTATGAGCCCCACATGGTACGGGGTGTCGGAAGCCCGGCGGCGCGCCGGATCGCATCGGTGACGACAAGGCCGGAGGGGCGGAACGGGCAGCGCGGTGGTTCGACCCATTGCCGCAGGTGGGTATCGAGGTCGGTGGGGGAGGGCAGGGCAATGGTGCCGCCGGTGCGGACGATGGAGACATCGAGGCGGAACATTTCGGCGAACAAGTGGACATCGTCGCCGAGATCGGGGCGGATCAGGAACGACCAGCGGTTCGAACGCGGGTGGGCGAGGATGGGACCGGTTTCGCCGTGGCGGCCGGCCAGTTCGGAACGGACGGAGCGGCCGAGCGGGGCGGGCATGGTGACGGCCCATACCCGAGTGGCGCGCATGACGATTCGACCGAGATGGGGTGGGTCCACGATGGCCGGCAGGTCGCAGACCCGTCGGTAGAAGCGACACCTCGTTGCCGGGGTATCGCCGAAAGATATTCGGGCGCTCATGGTTTCGGCAAACCTCGTATTCGGATCGGTGGTGGTGGGGCGCGCCCGGTTGTCGGTCGAATCTGTTACAACCTTTATGGGAGTTGGAGGGATTGGGAGCTCCCGGCCGGGTGCGTGTACAGGCAACACGCACGGCGGACCGGTGGGATGGCGAATCCGGAAATTCGAAGAATTCGAGCGAATTCCCAGCGCTTTTCCCGCCGGGCCGTACGCACAATTCCCGGTCCGGGAAGACAACGAGACCCTAAGGGGGAAAGCATGTCCGAGACGAACAGCACCCTGCCGCGTCGGCAACTCGGGCGCTACCTGCGCGAGGCGCGCGAATCCATCGGTTTGACCCTGGTCGAGGCGGCCAGGCTGATGGAATGGAGCAAGTCCGCGCTGCAACGATTGGAGAAAGGGCAGACCGAGCGCATCCGCACACACAACATCGTGCTACTGGGGGAGATCTACCAACTCGAACGTGAGGAGATCGAGGATCTGAAAGCCCTTGCGGAACAGGCGGCGGTGAAGAGTTGGTGGCACGAGTACGGTTCGTTCATCTCGCCCAGCTTCGACGTATACATGGGATTGGAGTCCAGTGCACGCGAGATAACACTTTTCCAGTCGAGCGTCATCCCAGGTATCGTGCAGACGGCCGACTACTCTCGGACCTTGGATCGACTGTTCTTTCCACACGACACCGATGAGCAGCTCGCAAAGCGAATCGAATTGAGGCGCAGGCGTCAAAGCGTTATTCTCCGCAGAACTCGTCCGGCAACGGTGATGATGACGTTGCATGAATCAACGTTGCGGACGGTGGTAGGCAGTCCGAAAGTAATGGCTGCGCAACTGCGCCATATCGCTGACCTGAGTACGCAACCGAATGTTGAACTGCGTGTACTGGGCTTTCGGGCGGGATTACCTCTCGGCACGCCTACGGGACCGTTTGCGATCCTTGACTTCGGCTCGGCAAGTCGAGCGCACTCGGACGAGCCCACCGTGGTCTACGCAGAGGCTTTCACAGGAGCGATGTATTTCGAGAAGGAAGCAGATGTGAGCAGGTACCGTGAAGGGTACGAAGTGTTACGCGGTGTCGCGCTGGATGTTCGGCCAACTCGAGACCTGTTGCGTGGAGTAGCAAGGGAGTATGAACGTGAACGTTGATCTGGCAGATGCAAGGTGGTTCAAGAGCAGCCACAGCAGTGGAGGCCAGGAATGTGTCGAGGTCGCCTTCGGCGGTCGCGGCATGGTTGGTGTCCGTGACTCCAAGAACCCCTCTGGTCAGGCATTGGTCTTCTCGTCGGCTGAGTGGTCGGCATTCACGGCGTCCCTCGCGGATGGAGGGTTCGTCCCACGGTGAGCTGGGCGCGTCGTTCAACGGTAATGAGCGTGATAGTCGAAGGGCCGAGCGTGAAGTGGTTCAAGAGCAGCCACAGCGGTGGCGGACAAGACTGCGTAGAGATCGCGTTCATTGGCCGTGACCTCATTGGTGTTCGTGACTCGAAGGATCCGAGCGGCCCTGCTCTGATGTTTGGATCAGCGACGTGGTCTGCCTTCACCGGGTGGATCAGCGGCGAGCAGTTCGGTGGTGTGTGACAGGTGAACGGAAGGATACGCCGGCCGTGTGCCGCGTATCCTTCCGTTGCGCTCGCGGTTTTGTCACCTAACCTGGCGCGAGAGGTTCGGGCTGCCCGATACCAGTTTTGCTCTGTGCTGGGTCGATCGGTGTGGGGTGCTCCGGCAAGCGAGTCAGGATTCTGTGGACCCGATTGGCAAAGTTGTCGTCGGACTGCATATAGCGCTGCATGATCTCGCGATGTAAAGTCTGGATATCATCGATAATCTGGTAGTGCTTTTCGAGAATGGCATGGACGCTGTTGTCCGAGCCCTTTCCCTTCTCTCGGAACCGTTGGACGAGGATCTGCGCGGAAGTCAGCCGGGGATTGTCTGCGCCGATACCCCATTGAGCGGCTTCAATATTGGAGATGGCCTCCGCCTCCCGTTGCATCAGGCGGATCAGAGTCTTGAACCGTTCGCAGTCGCGATCGATATAGACGAACTCTTCCGGTTCGATCCGCAGTCCCAGCCGTCCTTCGCGGGCCTCGGTGATCAGGTTCGTCAGTGATCTCCGCGGTGGAGTGCCTTCACTCATGCTTCGGGTCCTCCCCGCTGCTCGCACCGTTCATGCTTGTGGTTCATGTGTTGGGGGGCAAAGTGGAAACCACCTTCTCGGCGAGCGCTACTCCCAGCTCGCAGGTATCAATATGTCCTGTTTCTCGGTTCGATGCCGGATTGTCAAGATGGAATTCAAGGCTGCCGCCCTTCATTTCCACATTGATCGAGCAGACCTCGCTGGGACGAGTCTCGTTCTTCCGTACCGAGATCGCCGGTCGTCCCGCGATCGTGAACTCTCGGCGGTCGATACTGTAGTGCTCGCGAACGAACGGAATCGTTACATTGGTTACCTGGATACTTACCGCATATCCGTTCCCTCCGGCTTTCGCCCAAGCGCAACCGCGCCATTCCGTGTCTCCGGGACCTCGAGCATTTGCCTTATTGTTGGCGATACCCTTGACGAGGTTTTCCGAGTCGAGCACGCTTTGCGGCACATCGACACATGGGTCGTATCCCTCAGGAACCGTGGTCTGCAAGCCGGTGGAGGTGAGTGTGCTGGTGGCACTGGCTCGGGAACGGGAATCGCCCTCGGCGGACGAATCACACCCGGCGACGGCGAGTCCGGTTATGACGAGTCCCGCTGTCAGGACCATGCCCACGGTAGGTCGCATGCTCACCCCCCGCCTTCCGCGCTCCGCGTCGGTCGTCTACCGCGCGACTATAGCCGACATCGTCCGCGCCGGTGCGTCTTGGCGGCGGGTGCTTCAACCCCGGGAGTCGTCCTGTGTGTGAGGAGGATGAACGACGACAGCGCTACCGCGCCGATCAGGGGGTCACGGCGGAGCGGCCCTTCGGCGGGCCGGTGTGACCCGGCCGATTGTCCGTACGACTATTGCCGTTCGGTCACCGTCGCGATGACCGGGAACTTGGTGCTGAGGGTCACCCCGGACATGGGGGTGAGGTCCGGGTTCTCGATGGTCAACTCGAACCGGCTCGTAATGGTTGCCAGCGCCAGCTGCATCTCCATCATCGCGAACGCATTGCCGATGCAGATGTGGCTGCCCGCACCGAAGGGCAGGTACACGTTCCGGTCTCGGGCGGCGACCGCGTCGGCGGCGAAGCGGTCCGGGTCGAAGACGTCGGGCCGGTCCCAACACTCGGGGTTCCGGTGTGCGTGGTAGTAGCTGTACATCACCGAGGTACCTGCCGGGATGTGGTAGCCCCCGATCTCGTCGTCGTCGACCGTGCGACGTTGCCCCATCCATGCCGGCGGCGCGAGCCGCAATACCTCTTCCATTACTTGCTTGCCGTAGGGTAGCGCGGGCAGGTCGCTCATGGTGGCCTGCCCGCCGGCCAGCACGCTGTCGACGTCATCGCGCAGCCGCCGGCGCACCTCCGGGTGCAACTGCAACAGCAGCATGGCCGATGTCAACGCCGAGGAGCTGGTTTCGTGACCGGCGAAGAGCATGGTGACGACCTCGTCGCGCAGCTCCCGGTCGGTGAGTTTCTCGTTGGTATCGGCGTCCGTGGCGTTCATGAGCACCGACAGCAGGCCGCCGCTGTCGGAGTCACGCAAGTCGTCGATCACCTTGTAGACGATGGCATCCATGTCGGCGATGCCGCGCCAGAAGCGGCGGTGGCTGGGCGTTGGAAACTTCAAGGGCACCAGGGGCATTCGCACGAAATGCCCCAGTTCGATGTTCACCTGCTGCGCCGCGTGGGCGAAGGAGGTGACCTCGGGACCGTGGGGATCCAATCCGAACAGCGCCCGGACCACGATCCGCAACGTGAGGTAGCTCATCTGCTCACCGACGTCGATTGTCTGTCCGGTGCGTGCGTATTCGGCCCACTTGTCACACATGGAGTCGATCTCGGCCACCATGATCTCGCTCAGCGCGCTGATTTTCGTGTGGTGGAAGGCGGGTTGAACGAGGCGTCGGTTGCGTTTCCACCGGTTGTGGTCCGCTATGGTCGCCAGTCCGCGTCCCGCGAAGGGCTCCAAGAGGTCGTACATCTGGGTTTCGCGGGTGAAGTTCACCGTGCGTTCCTGCAGGATGTACTTGATGTGATGGGGATGCGTGACCCCGACCATGGTCCCGTTGACCAGTTGGAACCGAAAGACGTTGTCGTACCGGTCCATTGCTTCGAAGAAGAACGTAATCGGGTCGACGAGAAAGCTTTTGGTATTACGGACGCGGCCGGAGACCATCGGGGGCAGCCCGCCGACGGTGGAGGTGGAAGACATTGAATAAGTAGAACCGATCTCCTGTAAATCCGCAGTAGTTCGGCGATTGTGACCCGAAAGTGCTTCCGCGACAGCGAATTCGGTTATGACGAGTCTCGTTGTCAGGACATGTCTACGGTGGGTTGCATGCTCACCCCCGCCTTCCGCGCTCCGCGTCGACTGTCTACCGCACTGCTATAGCCGACAGCGACCGACCGAACAGCCGTAATCGCTCTCTCCGCACGCATCGAGATCCGCCACGACAGCTTCAAGGGGTGACGGATCGGGGCGAGGTTGGCCGCTATGGCGGCAGGGGCGGGAAGTGGTTGGGAACAAGAACGGGCACGTACGCCGGCACCTGGCGATCGACTCAACCGGCTGAACACATCGGTCGACGTCACCGTCACCGCCCGCTTGTAGGAGTGAGCATCATGAGGAGCGCGCTTCGACGCCGACGGCTCTCGGGCGGCGCGGGTGCGGCCCTATCGAGCCGTACCAGCGCCGACGAGCTCGCCGGCGTCCCGTCGCGCATCCGAGGACCCGGTCCGGTCGCGAGTGTCGTCTCGACCGGAAAAACGGCGATCACACCGTTGCCGCAGGTTCGCGGCGGTGACCCACCACAGCACCGTGGGTAACAGCAACCCGACGACGAGCAATGCGAGGGCTCCGCTCACCGGACATCTCCTCCTTGGTCTCCGGTCCATGTCTCGGCGCGCTCGAGCAGCGGGCGCGCTGAAGCGGTATGCCCCGTCCGCCGCGATCGACTCGGGATGTGATGCATATCACGGTGGAAGTGAGGGGGTGGCGGGCCGGCCTGCGCGCCGTGTGGCCAGGTCCGCTCCATCCGTAGGGGCATCAGGGCGAATTGTCGGCGGGGCAGTGTCGGTGCTGATCCCGAGGGGCGGAACCACTTTCTTGCCTATCCGGTTGGCGGGTCCGTGGGGCGGCGATATGTGCACGGTTGCGTTGCGACATGCGAAGTTTGGGCATGCCGGCAAATGATTGGCAATCAGCGGAAATGGTGCTGTGCTGCGCTGTGTCGGGCGCTGGTGAGCCACCGGCGGGAAGGGTGGACCGGAGCGGTACGGGCGGCGGTGTGCGGCGGGTGGGGTCCGGGTAGTCCACCGGAGAACGGTCGGAGGTGGCCGAGGTGGCCGATTCTCCGACATCTACTCCGCGCGCCGCCGTGCACACCGCCGCCGGAGCGTCCGATTGTTATGGATACCGAAGTTGCCTCGGTATTGCTCGTTCTGACATCTCGATGCTGCGAAATGCAGGATCTACTGCTTCGAGGCGGCCGTGACGATAGGCTGGTCCGGGATGCCTGTTGGTCGGGCAATACCTCGAATACGATATCGGACCGGCGGGAAAAAGCATGAATGCACGGCAGAGTGATGTTGTCGACACAGAAAAGTCGAAAACCGTTGTGAAGGGCGATCAATTGGCGCCGCGGGACGCGATTTTCGTCTACGACGAGACCGATCACCATCCCTCGAATATCGTGGCGGCCTATGTTTTCGACGCCACCGGGACCGAGCCGGTGGACGCCGAGGCGGCCGTGGGCTGGATACGTGCGCGGTTGGGACTCGCCCCGCTGTTCCAGCGGCGGTTGCGTCGGATCGGGCCGGAACTCGACCTGCCGTACTGGGTTCCGGATCCGGAGTTCGATATCGCCGAGCATGTGGTGCTCTCCCCGGCGGGTGCCGACTGGGACACCGTACGCCGGCGGCTCTCCGAGATAGCCGCGGCGCGAATGGATCTCACCCGTCCACCCTGGCAGCTCCATCTGTTCGACCGGGTGCGCGCCGTGCCGGGAGTATCGGGGCAGGCGACGGTGGTCGTGTTGAAGTTCCACCACAGTGCCTGCGACGGCGTGGCGACCCGGGAACTCGAGCTGGAACTGTTCGGAGGCGGACACGCACCGCCCGCACCCGTGGATACCCGGTGGTCGGCGCGAACGGCGACACTGCGTGCCGCGGTGCTGTTCCCCTACCGGCTCGCGCGTTTCGCGACCGGACTGGCGCACACCCGGGCCGCGGCGGCCGTGGTGCGCGAGCGGGTCGAAGCAGGGGTGCTGCACGAACCCCTTCCTACGCGCCCCGCCACCCGCTTCAACCACGCGACCGGTCCCGGACTCGTTGTGGACCAGGCGATCCTGCCGCTGGGGGATGTCATGGCGGTGCGTGACCGGTGCGAGGAGCGCGTTACGGTCAACGATGTCATGCTGACGGTGGTGTCCGGAGCGCTGGCCGCCTACCTCGACGAACAGGGCGAAACCCCGCCGGAGTCACTGGCCGCCATGGTGCCGATGTCGATGCGTGGGGTCGCGCAGTGGGGTTCGGCCAATCAACTGTGCCAGATGAGTGTCGATCTCCACACCGGCGAGGCCGATCCGCGGGCTCGGTTGTCGGCGATCCGGGAATCGGTACGCCGGGAGCGGCAGCGCAACAGCGATCCGGCGGTCCTCCGGTGTTCCGCCCGGGTCGAGACCTCGCCGGCGTGGTTGCTGCGGCTCGCGGGCCGGGCCCGGTCGCATCGTTCCTATACCGGCGTGACCTCGGTTCCGTTGAACAACACCACGATCAGCAACGTCCCCCCGCTGGGTGCGGGACTGTCATTCCGTGGTGCGCCCCTGCTGCGGGTATTCGGTGTCCTGCCGATTTTCGACGGTGACGGTCTGCGCCACCTGGTCTCCTCGCAGGGGGACGAGCTCGTGATCACCTTCAGTGTGGATCCCGCGATGATGCCGGACACCGGTCGCTACCGAGCGCTGCTGCTGCGGTCGTTTCGCGAACTCGTCGCCGCGCTCGGGTGAGCCTGTCGGTCCGCCCCGGGTATCGAACGACCCGGGGCGGACCCCTGCCGAACCGGTCGCCGGCTCAGAGTTCCCGGTTCAGGAGGTCAGTGCGGCGGCCAGTAGCGGCCACGAGCGGTGCAGATCGTCTTCCCAGTACCCCCAGGAATGGGTGCCGGCCGGGCGGAGATCGTAGACGATATCGGTTCGGCCGAGTTCCTGGGTCCGCCGCTGCAACGCGCGGGTGCAGTAATCGGTCACGGCCTCGATTCCACCGCCGACCAGCAGCTGGTTCCACAGTAATCGGTTGTCCCCGCGCAGCCGGGGGTTATCGGCGGTGTCGTACCGGCCGGGCAGTCCGGTGCCGCTGGAGATGTACATCGGGATATCGGGGAGCCGGTGCGCCTGCACGTAGGGATCGTGTTCGCGCCAACCGGGGCCGCCGGTCGGACCCCACATGTTCTCGGCGTCACCGCCGCCCAGGCCGACCACCAGGGTGACGAACAGTTGACCCAGTGGGTCGCTGGTCATCGCGCATCCGCTGTACGCGGCGGCGGCTCGGTACAGGTGGGGCGCGCGGACGGTGAGATCGAGTACCGAGGTCGCGGCCATCGAGATGCCGGCGATCGCATTCGCCCCGGTCCCGGCGAAAGTGGAATCGATAACCGGTGGCAGCTCTTCGGTGAGGAAGGTCGACCACATATTGCGGCCGTTGTTCTCCAGATGCTCGGCCAGACCGTCATCGGTCTGCTGCCAGTCGGTGTAGTAGCTGAAGGCGCCTTCCTGCGGGATCACGACGTTGACGTGCTTGTCCGCGAAGAAGTCGGTGATATCGGTCTGCGCGGACCAGGACGCCGCGTCCTCGCCGCCGCCCGCACCGTTGAGGAGATACAGGGTGGGGGCAGGGGTGGCCGTGTCGGCGGGTCGCAGTACTCGCACCGCGATATCGCGCTGCATGGACGGTGAGTGGACGGTGATCTCGACCGATCGCCCGGTGCCGGGGCCGCGCGTGACGATATGTGCGCCGGATTCCGCGGTGGCGTGTGGTGTCGCGACCAGGATCGATACGGCCACCAGCGCGAGCAGATGAACCACGGACTGTGCGCCCCGGAAGGGAAAATTCATCTATTTCTGTACCTGACTCATGATACGGGGGCCCACCCGTGACAGTCGGGTGGACCCCCGTATCCGATCGTCGTTCTATTTACCGGCGGTGGGCGAGCCCCCGCTGAGGCTGATCAGCGCGTTGACGATACTCGTGCCGATGTTCCCGGCGCTCGCCGTGCCCAAACCCAGAATCTCCATGAGGGATCCCATAATCTTCTCCTTGCATGCGTGAAGTATCGGAATTTCCTGTGCGAAATCCGATGAATTACTATTTGCTGGTTGCCGAATCAGGCGATGATGTTCTGGAGGGAACCAAGGAAGACATCGAAGAGGCCGTCGCCCGCCACAGCGGAACCGAGGGCCGGAATAAGAGCCATGAGCAGATCGCTCATCGAACCCATAGTGGAACTCCTTCATTGGGTTGAATCGACCTCGCAACCGCGGTGCGCGGAGCCGCGAGACCTGTCACGGCCGGTACGGCCGATGGTGACGCAGGCAATATAACAAGCGTCCAATTTTGCCGCAACGAGTTCCTCTGAAAACTTGGGGCGGCTCACAGCGATCCCATGGCAAACAAGGTGGTGGAGGTGTGGAACATAGGTTGCCGAGCCGACGGCCGACCCCATCCGAAGACGGGTGGACCCCGCCGGTGTGGTGGTGGAGAGCCCTGTTCGATGGGGCGGCTCGGTACTCGGGAATTCGGTCTCAGGATGACCGGTACCCATGACGGGGCGACGACGAAACCGCTGGTGGAGGGACGAACCCGGTAGTTCGGGTCCGAGGTGGCCCGCCATCGGGTGAGCAGGGCCACGGTGGCGAGGGTGCTGGTCAGCAGAGCGAAGTTGTTGCCGGGGCAGAGCCGAGTGCGACCCCGAAGGGGAGGATTGTCTTCTTGTCGACCCGGTCGGGGCCCAGCGCTCCGGGTCGAAACTCTCCGGGCCTGGATAGTGGCGGAGGGTCGTGATGGACCAGGTACGGGCTGCGCGCCACCACCGCACCGTCGGGGGTGAGCCCGGCGAACGTCACCGCGTCATAGGTGTCCTGGAGGCTCACCCACGGGCCCCGACATCGCAGCGTTTCCAGGATCGGTCGGCGCCGGAACCCGGAAGCCGGGAACTGCGTGGTGGTCGGCCCTTCCGTGCGACATCGATGCGTCCGGTCCGGAAGGCGGTAGATGGTTTCACGGCCGATGCCGAAATCGGTGACCGTCAGCCGGACGGCCTGAAGTTGGGATTGGGTATGATTCCGGCTTCCGGGTCGAGGGGGTCGCGCAAGACACCCTTGATCTTGTCGGCCGGTATGCCGCCCTTGAACACTACTTCGTGTTCTTCCGCGATCTCCCCCAGCCCTTGGTCACGTACATCGGTGGCCCCACGGGCATCCTCGACGAGGTAGACGTGCTTTTCGTACCCGTGTTCCCCGTGTGGGTAGTACGCGGCATAACGTGGGCTCTTCGATGTTGCCACGTAGTTCGAGTCACCGCCGTCACCCGCCAGATGGTCCAGGAGATCATCGTTGTCACCCTTCGGCTCGAACCCTCGCCGGAATATTTCTTCCGGAGGTCGACTGTCGCCCCGATAGAGAGTCCGCATATAGGGAAGGTATTCACGAGTTCTATGGGAGAAAGGTAATTCACGGCGCCCTGCTCGAGCCTGACGTTCCATGGTGTCCGCCCACTCCCACATCGTCCTGGCGTATTCTCTTCCGGTCACTCCGTGCCGATGGAGTTCATCGCTCTTCATCCTCATGACCTCACCCCAGGTGCAAGTGTCCACCCAGAGATCGTCATCGGCCCAAGACGGCGGAAGGTGCTGCGCGACATGTGCCCGGATGTCCTCGTAGCCAGGGGGTGATTCGGGGTTCGGTACGAATGGGGAAGCAGGGCGTGGACTCACCGGACCGGGATGGAATGTATACAGCTCGCCACCTGCTTCCTCGAGCTTGTGCCCCAGGCGCAGATCGGTGTCGACCTCCCGGCCCAGTCCCTCCGACAGGGGGCGGATGATCTGTCCCCGGTAGCCGGGATTCGCGATTGTTTCGACCGCCCTCGCGAAACTGTGTCTCAGCCTTTTCACAACTTCGTTCCAACCGATATTCACGCGGGCCTCCCTATTGCGACGGGCGCAGGCCGTGGCACCAGAAGGATAACGACCTGCCGCCGCCGCATCCGTCGGCTTTCGCGCCCTACCACCTCTATCGGCCCTGGGCAACGCTCTACCCGGCGGTCGGTAGCCGGCTTCGGCAGCCTCGAGCCGGCTCGCGACGCCGAATTTCCAGTGGTATCGGCCTTGTTCCGCCGCCGAGATAGCGGTGCAGCGAGGTTTTCGGCAGTGTCACGACGACCGCATGAACCCAATTTCCCTGTCCAGAGCCCTTGTCGTAATCCTGGTCGTGCCGCTCCTGCTCTACCTGTCGCGACGTTCGGAAGGCCGGTCGTAGGACGGCCGGTGGCCGGGATGGGGAGACGACGAAATCGCCGGTGGAGGGACGTACGCGATAGGCGGGATCCGGGGTGGGCTGCCCTCGGGTGAACAGTGCCGCGGTGGCGAGGGTGATGGTCAGCAGAGCGAAGTTGTTTCCGGGACAGCCTCTATGTGAACCATGCTTCGCCCGACACGACCCCGGGCGCGGCGATACCACCGCTACCGGGACGCCAACCGCTAACGGCCGTCCAACGCGCGCGGCGGGCACGATGGTGGAATGCGAGTCCTGGTGGTCGAAGACGAACAACTGCTGGCCGATACGATCGCGGCCGGTCTGCGACGCCATGCCATGGCCGTCGATGTCACCTATGACGGTGCCGCCGCGCTGGACCGGGCCACAGTCAACGACTACGACGTGCTCGTCCTGGACCGTGACCTACCCGTCGTTTCCGGCGATACCGTGTGCTCCACGCTCGTCGAGGCGGGCACCGGTGCCCGGATCCTCATGCTCACCGCGGCGACCGCGGTACCGGAACGGGTGGCCGGACTGGGACTCGGCGCCGATGACTACCTCACCAAGCCGTTCGCGTTCGCCGAGCTCATCGCCCGCATCCAGGCCCTGGCCCGGCGCCCCGCCCGTGCCGTCCCACCTGTACTCGAACGCCGCGGTATCCGGCTCGACCAGCATCGGATGGAGGTAGCCAGGGACGGTGTCCCGGTACCGTTGTCGCGCAAGGAATTCGCGGTCCTCGCCGAACTGCTGCGGGCCGACGGCGGGGTGGTATCGGCCGAGCGGCTCCTGGAGAAGGCGTGGGACGAGCACATCGACCCGTTCACGGGAGTGGTGCGCTACATCATCATGATGGTGCGGCGGAAGCTGGGCGATCCGCCGGTGATCGAGACCGAGCCCGGCGCGGGATACCGTATCCGATGAGTATCCGGATGCGGCTGACCCTGCTGTACGCCGCCGCGTTCTTCATCGCCGGAGCGCTGCTCGTCACGCTGATGTACTTCTACCTGAATCAGTTCCTGGACCGGCGTCCCGGCCTGGCCGTGCAGGACCTCGTGCACGAATTCCTGAGCCGACGGCACGGAGCCGGTAGCCCGCTCGGGGAGGCCCGGGACCTGTACTCCGCGCTCGCCGAGCAGGCCGAACAGAACCGCCGGGACACCTTAGGGGCCATGCTGGTCTGGTCGCTGGTATCGCTCGGGGCGGTCGGTATCGCGGCGTGCGGTTTCGGCTGGCTGCTGGCCGGACGTGCCCTGCGTCCACTGCAGCGGATCACCGCGACCGCCCGCCGGGTCGCCGATCACAGCCTGCACGAGCGCATCGCCCTGAGCGGCCCGGACGACGAGCTCAAACAGCTGGCCGACACATTCGACGCCATGCTGGAACGCCTGGACCGGGCATTCGACGGCCAACAGCGTTTCGTGGCCAACGCCTCGCACGAACTGCGCACCCCGCTCACCATCAACCGAACCCTGATCGAGGTGGCGCTCGACGATCCGGAGGTGTCCGAATCCACCCGTCGGCTGGGTCGGACGCTGCTCGAGGTCAACGCGCGCAACGAGCGTCTGATCGACGGTCTGCTCGTTCTCGCCGGCAGCGAACAACGCCTCACCGAACGGTCCCGGGTGGATCTCGCCGATATCGCCCGGCATACGCTGGCCGGCTCGGCCGACGCCATCGGTGAGGGCCGGGTGGAAATCCACACCGATCTGCGGGCCGCGCCGGTACTCGGCGACCCGGTGCTGCTGGAACGTCTCACCCAGAATCTGCTCGACAACGCGATCCGCTACAACCGCACCGAAGCGGGCCGGATCGCCGTGGTCACCGAGACGGTCGACAACCGGGCTCGGCTGATTGTCGAGAACAGTGGTCCGGTGGTCCCGTCTTTCGCGGTCGACGGATTGTTCGAGCCGTTCCGGCGCGGCGGGGACACCGACCGCGCCGCGGCCGGCCCGCCCGCCA
>NZ_BAFU01000032.1 GCF_000308495.1 Nocardia brevicatena NBRC 12119
TGAAGGCGGTGCCGATCAGCCCGGAGGCCAGGGCCGCGCTCGGCCTGCACGAGGACGTGACATCGCTCGCCCCACCGGAACTCATCCGCGCGATCCTGCTCGCCCCGGTGCAACTGCTGTGGAACGGCGGTATCGGCACCTATATCAAGGCGAGTACCGAGTCCAATGCCGAGGTCGGGGACAAATCCAACGACGCGGTTCGGGTGGATGCGAACCGGTTGCGGGTCAAGGTGGTCGGTGAGGGCGGCAACCTCGGGGTCACCGCGCTCGGCCGGATCGAGTTCTGCCGGGGCGGCGGCAAGATGAATACCGACGCGCTGGACAACTCGGCGGGTGTGGACTGCTCCGACCACGAGGTCAATATCAAGGTCCTGCTGGACGGCGTGGTGAAATCCGGGCTGCTGCCGGAATCCGAACGCAACCCGCTGCTGGCCTCGATGACCGACACCGTGGCAGATATGGTGCTGCAGGACAACGTATCCCAGAACTTCCTCATGGGAATCTCCCGCGCCGAAGCGCCGCGTATGCTCAATGTGCACCGCCGGCTGATCGAGGAATTGGAGTCCCGCGGACTGGACCGGGAACTGGAAGCACTGCCCACGGACGCGGAAATCAAACGCAGACTGGACGAGGGCACCGCGCTCACCTCACCGGAACTGGCGAATCTGCTGGCACATGTGAAACTCACGTTGAAGGCCGAGCTGCTCGCCACCGATCTGCCCGACAGCGCCTATTTCGCGGCGCGCCTGCCCGAGTACTTCCCGCCGCCGCTGCGCACCCGGTTCGGTGCCGCGATCAAGAAACACCGGCTGCGCCGGGAGATCGTCACCACCATGATCGCCAACGAACTGGTCGACCATGGCGGTCTCACCTACAGCTTCCGGCTGGGTGAGGAGGTCGGTGCCACCGCCACCGACACGGTGCGCGCCTTCACTGCGGCCACCGAGATATTCGGCCTGCATGACATCTGGGCCCGTATCCGCAGCGCCGACACCTCGACCGCCGTGCGGGACCGGCTGGAACTGGAAACCAAGCGCACCCTCGACCGGGCCTCGCGCTGGCTGCTCACCAACCGTCCACAGCCGATCGCCGTCGGCGCCGAGGTCAACCGGTACAGCCAGGGTATGCGGGAGCTGGCGCCGAAGGTACCCGGCTGGTTGCGCGGGCACCACATCGCCTCGCTCACCGACCGGGCCGCCGAGGTGATCGCTCACGGCGCGCCACTCGACCTGGCGACCGAGGTGTTCGGGCTGCTGAACAAGTTCCCTTTGCTCGATGTGATCGATATCGCGGATATCACCGACCGCTCCGGCGACGAGGTGGGTTCGCTGTACTACGCGCTGAACGAACACCTGCGGATAGACTGGCTGCTCGAGGCCGTGAGCCATCTGGAACGCGGCGATCGCTGGCATGCCTTGGCCCGGCTCGCGCTGCGCGATGACATGTACAGTTCGCTGCGCTCGCTCACTCTCGATGTGCTCACCGGCGGTGATCCGGAGGAGACAGCGGACGAGAAAATTGCATACTGGGAATCCAAGAACCAGTCACGACTCGGGCGGGCCAGGGCGGCGCTGTCGGAGCTGTTCGAATCCGGAGCCCACGACCTCGCCACGCTGTCGGTCGCGGCGCGGCAGGTGCGCAGCATGGTGAGCGGGGTGGGCGCCCAATCGGAGGTACCACGGTAACCAAGGAACGTAGCGCGCGGGCATTTGTGTTCAGGCCGAGGTCAGCGCATCTGGTACGCTCCAGGACTGTCGCCGCCGGGCCGGTGGGGACATGAAACGCCTGCGGAGCGGACGTAAGGCTGTGCAAGGCTCGCCCTGCCCGCTGTCTGCGGTAAAACAGGAAACCCAGCTTGCGAGGGTTGGAATTCCCTCCTTTCCAGGAGGGGAGGAGGTCAAGGATGCCGTTTCGCGCAACGGGTAATGCAACGGGCGGTTCCCACGATGCGGGAGCCGTACTCGCTCCCCGGCGTTTCCACACCCCGGTGGCCATCAGGTGGTCGGATATGGATGCCTTCCAGCACGTCAACCACGCGCGAATGGTGACCCTGCTGGAGGAGGCACGGATTCCGTGGCTGTTCGAGGACGGTCGTCCCACGGCCGCGCTGCGCAACGGCTGCGTCCTCGCCGACCTGCATGTGCGCTACCGCGGTCAGCTGCGCCACGAGGACACCCCGCTCGATGTCGCCATGTGGATCGAACAACTGCGGGCCGTGGACTTCACCGTCGCCTACGAGGTGCGGGCCGCGGGGACGGCGCCGGATTCGCCGCCGGCCGTCCTGGCCTCCACGCAGCTCGCCGCCTTCGATATCCAGACCCAGCGGCTGCGCCGGCTCACCGACGAAGAACGCGAATACCTGTCGCAGTGGAAGTTCTGACCGCCTCCGGGGTGATGGTCCGGCCGTGAGTTCCGACCAGCGGGTTCTGCATGTCGAGGACCCGGCCGAACGCGAGAATCTCGCCACCTTCCTCACCCGGGCCATGCGCTTGGACCCGGCGGCCGTGGTGCGCCTGCGCCGTCGCGGTGACCGGTACGTGGCGGCCTGGGTCGCCACCGGTTTCGAGGCATTGGCGGCCCGCACCGTGGTAGCCGCCCTCGGGGTCGACGATGTCACGGTCGGCGCCGATACCGTTCTGAGCGGTCTGCGCACGGGAAACCCCATCGACCTCGGGTATTCGCTGGATTCCGCCTGGCGTGGTGCGCTGCCCCCGGACACCGGTTTCGGTCATATCGACGACGTCCCGGCACGGACCCTGGTGGAACTCGCCGAACGGGGCGTCGGCCTGGCCAGGGAACACGGTTCCGGACACGGCCCGCCCGTGTCCCTGTTGGACCAGACCGTACTGACCGTCTCCGGGGAACAGACGCAGGTCCAGGTACCGATGCGGGTGGTGTTCGCCCTCACTGCCATGGACTTCATCCCCCACTCGGGCGAGAAGGCGGATTCCCGTCGCATCCCCTCCTCCGAAATCGTCCGTGTACGCGCCACCAACACCTGGTTGCGCCTGGACGCCCGCTACGGTTCGGTCGCCCGTCGACGTACCGGGCCTCTCCCCCTGACTCCTCGATAACGCCGCCGATCCGCCCTCTCGGGCTCCCTGTTGTGGTGAGCGGTGCCCTCGCCGCACGCCTTCGACCGACGTGGAAGGGATCGCTGCGTGAACCGGACAGGTGGTAGGAGGCCCGGCCACAGTGGCCGGGCCTGCGATTGCGGGGGCCGGCACGGTATTGCCTGCCTCGGAGTGAGGGGTCGGCGGATTGCTTGACGGGTGCGCTGCTGCGTCCTTGGTGTCGCCCGCTGAGCTCGGCGTCGAGTATGATCTGAGCCACTCGCATGACCTCGGCGTACACCGGGTCCTGCAGCCGTTGCCACATCTCGTCCTCGGTGACGTATTCGACGCGGCCGGTCACCCACCAGAGGTTGCCGAAGGGGCCCTTGATACGCCCTCCACGCTGCCCGAAGCGTCATCGGCCACGGGAGTGACGACCTGTCCGCCGGCAGCGAGAGCTCGAGAGAACGCCTCGTCCGCGTCGGCGCCGACCGGCCCAGCTCAGGCCGCGCCTTCGCCCAAATACTGCAACCACACCGGGTCTAGTTCGTTGACCGTTGACAGCAACCGCCAGTGCGGTCCCTTCGGCGATATCAGTTGGGTGCGGAGGGTCCAGCCCAATTCGCTGAGCAGTTTGTCGGCCTTGCGATGGTTGCAGGGAGCGCAGCTGGCGACGCAGTTTTCCCAACTGTGTTCACCGCCGCGGCTGCGCGGTATGACGTGGTCGATGGTTTCGGCCTTGCCGCCGCAGTAGCCGCAGCGGTAGCGGTCGCGCTGCATGAGCGCGGCGCGGGTCATGGGGACGCGGGCCCGGTAGGGCACACGCACGTAGGTGCGCAGCCGGATCACCGAGGGTATGGCGACCGAGCCGCCTGCCGAGCGCAGGACCGGCCCGGTGGGGTCGTGGTGGATGGCGTCGGCCTTATCGCAGACGAGCAGGACGATGGCGCGGCGCGCGGTCAACGCGGTGAGCGGTTCATAGGTGGCGTTCAGCAGCAGCACCCGGCGTTTGAGCCAGTTGGTGCCGACGACCGGCGAGGTGGACCGGGCGGATACGAAAGCGGGGTCGGAATCGGCGGAATGGGCGGAACGAGCGGAGTCCCCGGCGTACCGGGAACCGGGATGGTGATCGGACAACAACTGCAACGGAGGAGCCCCCGACCCACGAGCGTGGACGTCGGCGGGCTTCAGTTGTCGGTGAGCTCTCGCCTCCTGTGATCGGGCGCCGTTCCGGTGCTTCATGTCGACCCCAATTCCTGCTTCCAAGATCATGTGGTATCGCGTCCGGATACTGCAACCCAGTTGACCATGGAACGGGCCGCTGCGCACGACTATTTTGCACAATGAACGGTTAACTGTGGCTGAAGCGCGACGGGCACAATGGGGTGCGGGGGCAAATCGGTGAATCGAGAGGTGTATGAGTTCGGGAGAGCAGACAGCGACATCGTTCTACGAGGCGGTCGGGGGCGCGGAGACGTTCCGGCGGATCGTCGCCGCGTTCTACCGGGAGGTGGCCGCCGACGAGATCCTGCGCCCGATGTACCCGGAGGAGGACCTGGGCCCGGCCGAGCGGCGGCTGCGGATGTTCCTCGAACAGTACTGGGGCGGTCCGCGCACCTATTCCGACGAACGCGGTCATCCGCGGCTGCGGATGCGGCACATGCCGTTCGAAGTGGGACCGCTGCAGCGGGACGCCTGGCTGCGCTGTATGCGTATCGCGGTCGCCGAGGTCGAACCGGAGACCCTCGACGACGCGCACCGCCGCCAACTGCTCGACTATCTCGAAATGGCAGCGAATTCCCTGGTCAACACCGCATGGTGACTACCTCGTGATCAACTACTACACGCCATCGTCTACCGTTGTTCCGTGAGCATTCTCGAGACAGTGGCGGTTTTCGCCGGCATCCCGCTGGGGATCTACCTCATAATCGCCGGCTTGTCGTTTCTCGGTAAGCCGTTGCCCGGCGAGAAGCCGGTCCACTACGACCTGAGTAAGCCGTGGACCTCGGAGCCCGTGCTGTGGAGTGCCACCGACGAGGTGACCGGACTCGGCCACTACGACGTCAGCGAATCGTCGCACGGCGAGCATGCGGCGTTCGAAGCCCTTGAATCGAACCGGAAAGAGCTGATCGGAGGCCGGGCAAGTGGCAGGTTCTAAATGGCCGGCGGTGATCGAGTCGGAGCTGCCGCGCGGCTACACGGTCACCAGCAGCGGACGCGTCTCGGGCGTGCACGAGGCCGGCGACGTGTTCAAGGAAGCCCCGTTCAGCAATAACGAGCGGTTGGCCTTGGACAATGTGCTGACCGAGGTGACCCGCTCCACCAAGATACGGTTCAACATCTACATCGGTGATCTCGGTGAGGACCCGGGCGCCGCGGTGGACGCGCTGTTCCCGACCACCCCGGAGGCGACACGCTCGGTGCTCATCGCCGTCTCCCCGAACGACCGGGCCGTGGAGGTCCGCTCCGGCAAGGAGGTCGCCGACCGCGCCAACGACCGGGTCTGCCAGCTGGGCGTGACCGCGGCGCTGAGCTCGATCCGTCAGGGCGACCTCATCGACGGTCTGATCTCCGCCCTGCGGGTCATGGCCGCCGCTGTATAAAATCGCCGCCTCCGGCGGCGTGGGGTTGCGGCCCTATCGTGCCTCGGGTCTTCCCTCCCTCCTCGATTCCGCTGACGCGAAATCGCTCCGGTCGGTCCAGACCCGGCGCGGGCCGCAACCCTTTGAGTGATCCCTTCGACAGGTCGTCCACGGTGGTCGAACAAGCCGATACCTTCAGAGGGTAACCATCAAGATCGGGTCACAAGTCCCCGAAGGGTTGCGGCCCGTCTCGCGTTTCAGCGCCCGAAGCGCATGCGCCGAAGGCGCGAGTCTCGGGCGCTGAAACGCGAGACCCGTCAGGGCCGCGACCCCGCGCCGGCGGAGCCGGCGCCATTAGACACGGTCGAAGGCGCGGGCGCGCAGCGACCGTTCGATACCCGCCTTACCCTCGCTGACCAGGCGGCGCAGCGCCGGCGGGTGGTCCTGGGCGAGGAATTCGTCGGCCTTGGCCACCGCTTCCTCGCTGATCGCCCATGCGGGGTAGAGCCCGACGACCACCGTCTGCGCCGCCTCGCTGGAGCGTCGCTCCCACACATCGGGGATCTCGGCGAAGTACCGATCCACATACGGCATCAGCAGCCCTTGCTGCCCGGCCGGGGCGAATCCGCCGACGATCGAGCGGGCGGTGATATTGGGCACCGAATCGTCGCCTATCACCGTGGACCACGCCATCTCCTTCACCGCGGCGATCGGGCGCGCGGTGGCCGCCGCGGCGGCCTGGCGCCGTCCCGCCGCCGTCGGATCCTTGCTCAGTTCGGCGTCGATGGCCGGGGTGTCCGGGCCGTCGGCGTCGATCTCCCCGGACGCCGCGAGCGCGGTGATCAGATGCCAGCGCAGGTCGGTGTCCACGACCAGCCCCGGCAGGCCGACCCGGGCCGGGTCGCCGTCCAGGAGCTCACGCAGCACCTCGGTATGCCAGGCGGAGAGTTTGGCGCCGGTGAGGGCGTTGACGAAGGCCAACTGGTGGTCGGAGCCGGGTTCGGCTTCCCGGGCCAGTTCCAGCAGCCGGTTCGCGAAGTCCGGCCAGCCGGATTCGTCCGCCCACGTGGGGTCGGCGTAGCTGCGGATCGCGATATTGGCCTGCATGAGCAGCCGCTGCACCACGCCGATCTCCGATTCGGTGCCGATCCCGCGCTGCACCAGCGCCACGAAATCGCGGGCCCGCAGTTCGGCCTGCCTGGTCATCTCCCAGGCGGCCGACCAGGCCAGGGTGCGGGGCAGCGGTTCGGCGATATCTGCGATGCGGTTGACGAGAACATCGAGCGAATCGGGGTCCAACCGTATCGAGCAGTAAGTGAGGTCGTCCTCGTTGACCAGCACGAACTTCCCGCGCGGGATACCGACGAGGTCCGGCACCTCGGTGCGTTCGGCGGCGTCCAGGTCCAGTTCCATCCGGTGGGTGCGGACCAGGGCGCCGTCGCGGTCGTCGTAGACGCCGATGGCCAGCCGGTGTACCCGGCGTTCCCCGGCACCGGGTTCGGCGCCTTCCTGGATCACCGCGAAGGAGGCGAACCGGCCGTCGGCGTCGACGGTGAAGTCCGGGCGCAGGATGTTCAGGCCGGTGGTTTTGAGCCATTGCGCGCCCCAGGTCGACAGGTCCCGGCCCGAGGACTTCTCCAGCGCGGACAGCAGGTCGTCGAAGGTGGCGTTGCCGTATGCGTGTTCGGCGAAGTAGTCGCGCAGACCCGCCAGGAACGGTTCCGCCCCGACATAGGCGACCAGCTGTTTGAGCACGCTCGCGCCCTTGGCGTAGGTGATGCCGTCGAAGTTGACCTCCACGGCGGCCAGATCGGGGATATCGGCGGCGATCGGATGGGTGGACGGCAGCTGGTCCTGCCGGTACGCCCACGACTTCTCCACATTGGCGAAGGTGGTCCACGCGTTGGTGTATTCGGTGGCCTCGGCCTGGCACAGTGCCGCGGCGAACGTGGCGAACGATTCGTTCAGCCACAGATCGTCCCACCACTTCATGGTGACCAGATCGCCGAACCACATATGCGCCATCTCGTGCAGTACGGTTCCGGCGCGCCGCTCATAGGAGGCCCGGGTGACCTTGGACCGGAACACGTAGTCCTCCAGGAAGGTCACCGCGCCCGCGTTCTCCATGGCGCCGGCGTTGAATTCCGGGACGAAAAGCTGGTCGTATTTGCCGAACGCGTACGGTATCCCGAAGTTGCGGTGGTAGAACTCGAAACCCTGTTTGGTCTCGGTGAACAGCCGGTCGGCGTCCATGAACTCGGCCAGCGAGGCGCGGCAGTAGATGCCGAGCGGGATACTGCCGTGATCGTCGGTGTAGGTGTCGGTCCATTCGGTGTACGGGCCGGCGATGAGCGCCACCAGGTAGGTGCTCATCCGCGGGGTGGTCGCGAACCGGTGCCGACCGGACTCTCCGCCCGCGAGCGGGGCACCGTTGGAGATGACCTTCCAGTCGGCGGGGGCGGTGACCTCGACGTCGAAGGTGGCCTTGAGGTCCGGCTGGTCGAAGCAGGCGAACATGCGCTTGGCGTCGGCCGTCTCGAACTGTGAGTACAGGTACACCGCGTTGTCGGTGGGGTCGACGAACCGGTGCAGTCCCTCGCCGGTGTGCGAGTACTCGCAGTCCGCCTCCACCACCAGCTCATTGGTTTCGGCCAGCCCGGTCAGGGAGATACCGGTGGATTCGTCGTAGTCGGAGACGTCGATCGGGGTGCCGTTGAGCACGGCCGAACGCACCGAACGGGCGACGATATCGACGAACGTGCTCGAACCCGGTTTCGCGGTGAAGGTGACCGTGCTGCGGGAGGAGAAGGTCTGCTCGCCCGGTACGCCCGCCCCGTCGGTCAGGTCGAGTTCGATGCGGTAGTTGTCGACCGAGACGGTCTCGGCGCGCTCGATCGCCTGGTCGCGGGTGAGATTCGGTGCGGACATCGGACTCCTCGAGATCGGGAAACAACACGGGCTACAAGGGACACACTGTCACGTCGGTAGGGTGGCCCGCGCGGACAATATGTTCGTGGGAAACCCTATCGATGATCGGAGCCGCGACGTGAAGCATGTGCATGCCGGAAAGGTGCGCGACCTGTATGCCGACGGCGACACTCTTCTCATTGTCGCCTCCGACCGGGTCTCGGTCTACGACGTCTCCCTGCCGACCCCCGTACCGGACAAGGGCGCGCTGCTCACCTGGTTGTCGGCCTGGTGGTTCGACTACTTCACCGATATCCCCAACCATGTGCTGTCGACCACCGATGTCCCCGCGGAGTTCGCCGGTCGCGCCCTTCGGGTGAAACCGTTGAAGATGGTGTTGGTGGAGTGCGTCGCGCGCGGTTACCTGGTCGGGTCGGGTCTGAAGGAGTACCAGCGCACCGGCTCGGTGTGTGGGGTGCCGCTGCCGCCGGGTCTGCGGGAGGGCGACAAACTCCCCGAGCCGATCTTCACGCCCACCACCAAGGTCTCCGACACCGGGCACGACGAGCCCATGACCTTCGACGATGTGGTGAACCAGGAGGGGCGTGAGGTCGCCGAGAAACTGCGCCAGCTCACCCTCGACATCTATACCCGCGGCGCCGCGCACGCCGCCGAACGCGGGGTGATCGTGGCCGATACCAAGGTGGAGTTCGGCTGGGACGGGGATGTGCTCACTCTCGGCGACGAGGTGCTCACCTCCGACTCGTCGCGGTTCTGGCCGGCCGACGAATGGGAGCCGGGCCGCCCGCAGCATTCGTTCGACAAACAGTTCGTCCGCGACTGGGCCACCTCCACCGGCTGGGACAAGGAACCGCCCGGACCGGAGATCCCCGCCGATATCGTCGAGGTCACCCGGCGCAAATACATCGAGGCATACGAGCGCATTACCGGTCTAACCTGGTGACAGCCATACTTCGGCCCGCGCTCAGGACAGGTTCGGCCAGTCGACGCGGGGCTCGAGCCGTCCGGCCTCGACGAGACGCTGCTTGGCCTGGCGCCGCAGCGGGCAGACCGTGCCCCAGCAGTCGATATGGGTGCGCATCACCAGGTGCGCGGTCGCGATATCCATCACCGGAAGCGCGGCGTGGCCGAGGCAGGGTTCCAGGACGTGTGCCGGGTAGCTCATCGCAGGTCCTTCAAGGCGTTGAAGATGCGTTCGATCTGTCGCGGTGACATGGGCTGCCGCTGAAAGGTGTGGAAGGGGCGCAGGGTGATCACATCGGCGTAGTTCACGATCGCTTCCGGTTCGTCGTGGAGGTGACGGCGGTCCGGGACGAAGACCGCCTCGGCGATGGCGGCGTGGACGGCGGCGATGATCGGGGTGCGCCAGTCGGTGTCCTCGGGTTTCACTGTGATCGGAACCGGGCACAGGTCGTAGCCCAGCCGCCCGGCCAGGGCGTGGATACGGTCGCCGTCGCCTGTCCGTTGCCTGTCCGCGCGCAGGCACCACAGGGCGACCGGGATCTCCGGCAGGTCCATGACAACTCCTGAGGCTCGTGGGGCCACCAGGGATCGAGGCGGGGCACGCCATCCGCGTCGGCGCTACATGGCCGTCGTGGATGCCCGTGCCGGAAGTGGGGAGGGGATGACGACCCATCCGGCGCGGTGGCCCGATCCCTGGTGGTGGCGGTAGAAAACACCACGTCACCCATCCAGGGCATTCCGTAGTGGGTGGTTGGGCCGAATTCCTTCGTTTCCGCAGCAGCGACCCGGAGTAAGGGTCAAAATGCTTCCCGCCGGCGCGGTTACGTACCGCCCGGCCCGCGAATTCGTATCACCCAGTACTCGGCACACGTATCACCCAGGGGAGGACCACTGTGTCCGGTAAGCCACCGACCACGCTTCCGCGACGACGGCTGGGGCGGCGTCTGCGCGAACTCCGCTTGCAGGCGGGTCTGTCGATAGTCGATGCCGCCCGGCTCATCGAGCGCGGTTCGGGGACGCTACAGCGTCTGGAGAAAGGGGAGACGCCTCGAATTCGGCTGTTGGATATTCAGGCACTGTGCCAGATCTACGACGTGCCCGAGGAACTGGAAGACCTGCTGGAGTTGGCGAAGGTCGCCGCCGGGTCCGACGGGGAGAACGGGCTGTGGTGGCACGAGTATGGCGAGATGATCCGTGCGGACTTCGAGTTGTATGTGGGATTGGAAGCATCGGCATCCGATCTGACCATGTACCGGTCGGAAATTATCCCCGGCCTTTTCCAGGTCCCGGCATATGCGAGAGCCTTGGATGCGGCGTACTTTCCCGGAGCAACTTCGGAAGATCTGGATCAGCGAGTCAATGTCCGGCTGAACCGGCAACGCTTGGTCACTCGCAAGCGGAATCCTCTGCGGGTCGACCTAATCGTGGATGAAGCCGCGTTGCGGCGCATGGTAGGTGGCCCCCGCGTGATGGCCGAGCAGCTTCGCTACTTTGGCCGATACGCCGCCGAATGTTGTCGTGCGGATGCTCCCCTTCCGAAGCGGGCATCCCCTCGGCGCTGCCAGCGGGCCCTACGTCATCCTGGATTTCGACCCAGCCACCGGGGAGCCTTCGACCGTGTATGTGGAGGGGTACCGCGGCAACATGTACTACGACAAGCCCGAGGCGGTCGAGCAGTATCGAAAAGCGCACGAAGTACTGGGCAAGGTAACGTTTGGCCCCGCAGACAGCAAACTGGTGCTTCGCAAAATGGCAAGGGAGTACGGTCATGAACGTTGACCTGTCCAGCGCATCTTGGTACAAGTCCAGCCACAGTGCCGGGGGAAACGAGTGTGTAGAGGTCGCGCATCTGAATGGCGGTCGCGTCGGTGTCCGGGACTCGAAGAGCCCGAATGGCCCCGCCTTGGTGTTCACTCCTGCGCAGTGGGACTCTTTTCTGTCCGGAGCGACGAATGGCGAGTTCGACCGTTCCTGACCGGGCTCGCTTGGGCATTTGGTTGAATCCGCCCGCACGACATCTGTACAGTCGAGACGTCACGTAAGTGGTGCCGAGCGGGTGGAGCGCCGGGCCAATGACGCCCCACCTGGTGGGTCTGGCCGGCCCGCCGGACTCGACGGACCGTTTATGAGCGCCCCGGCGATCACAGCAGCTATCGTAAGTACGATGCCGTAGTCGACCGGGGCCTTGCTCTTCCTCCGGCGATGTTTGCCATTCCCCACCACCTCCTCACTGGGCGCGATGTCTGGACCGATGTCCACCGCCCCTCGTGAAGAGGTATCGACACATTACGGCACAACGCAATTCGCTGATGTGGGCAGACATGGCGCATCTGAGGCCACCGGTACGCGGGATCCGGGTGAAAGCGGGCCACGACGGCCCGGTGGCGTCTCGGTGGTGCCGGAGTATTTGCGAGCCGCTCCGGATCGACCGGGTGATCGGCTCGCCGCGGGCGATATTCGATAAGCGGCTCGATGAAGGCGAATCGCGGGCTACCGCCGGGGCTCTACTCGGGGGGACCGTTGGTGTCGGAGTTGTCGGTGCTGTCGCCGCTATTGCTATCGGCGCTGTCTGTATCGCTTCCCGGGACCACGCCGGGTATGTCGAGTCTGTCGAGCTCGGGTGGCGGTGTCCCGGTGAACCTCTCCCAGTCCTTCTCCAGTTCTTCTCCGTAGATGTCGAGATATGCACCGGGGTTACCACGCAGATGGTTGGCGATCCGACTGACCGCGTCCTGTCTGGTCAGCTCACCGTCGGCGTAACGGCGGTAGGTGTCCTTGGTGATGTCGTCGACGAGGCCGATATCCCGCCCGCCGTTGTCGAGGATTTCCTGCCGCGCCTGGGCGTTCGCCAACATCGCATTGGACTCGACCTGACACCTCTTGTACAGGTTGCCTGCGCGCCACTGCCAGTAGTTTTCGCCGGGTCGGGGCTCGGTGGGCGTAAAGGTGTATTCGGGGCCGGCGGTGGCATGACCGGTCTCGTGCGCCAACATTGCTGTGACCAGCAGTGGATCATTCTTATTAGCAGGGTTGATAAGGATCGTCTTCTTGTCATGGAAGGTGACGGCCCCCGCCCGATAGTCGGTCGGGCCGTAACCGATCGTCCAGCCCGCGGCCTGAAGTTCCCGCATTTTTTCCGACAAGGTGGGTGACATCGCGACCAGCCGGTACACCTCCGGACCCAGGTCGGTGGACAAGACCTCCGGGTCGTCGGTGTGCTCGCGGAGTGCGAGTCCGGCCTGGACACCCATAACGGCAGCAGTCCCGATCATGGCAGCTTTCAACAGGGTTTGTGCTCGGGTGTCGTTGTGGACCAGGTTGGTGTCCACCGCATGCAGGGCGTCAATAGTTTCACGGTAACGCGTCGAGAATACCGTAGCGGTGTTTCGGAACGCGGAGTTCAGCGCCCGTGCGGCAGCGAGAGCGCTCTCGGCAATCGGTGTCTTCATTCTGCTCTGGCCCTCGATACCCGAAATGCGCCGCCGGCGCGGTTGTTTTCTGTCGTGACCTGGTCGGATTCACCTCATCGAGCGGGCGGCCGCTGCCCGGCCCGCTGCTCGGCAACCGTGTGGGCGTGGGCTGCACGCTCGCCGGTGAAGGTGCGTTCCATCTCGGCGAACAGCACCGCCACCCGGCCCATCGCCTCGCCGGAGGTGTCGATCGATACGGATCGGCAAGGGATTTCACACTGATGCCCTGCTCGCTCAGGTTGTGGACGAGGTTCGGCACCTCCCGCTGGTGGTCCAACCGGTCCAGGGTGCGCACCACGATCCGGTCTCCGCCCGTGCGTGGGTCACCAGCCTGGTCGGGCCGGGCCTATCCACGGTCGCGTCGGTCTTCTTGCCGGCATAGGTCCGCGAATACGGAATCACAGCGTCGGCGAGCGCAGCCGGCCGGCGCTCGAGGTCTTGCTTCTGCTCGGAATGTGGGCATGGCCGAGATCCCAACCGCCCCCGCGTGCGGATCCGCCGTCATCATGGGGCAACGATATCGGAATCCGTTTCCGTACAAGGGTTCCGGAACATATCCCGATGGTCTTCAGCGGAACTATTTCCGGAACGAGGGGTGACCGAGTCGAGCCGAGTCATAACCAGGACAATTGCCCAACTATTTACCGATTCCGAGCTGCATCAGGTGCGTTCCCTTTCCAAGGAAGTGGAACGCACCTACGTCACTCGTGCTTCCGGTGGTGCGAAACCGGAGGCTGCTCGTGTCAATATGCTTTGACTCCCGAATGTGGCCCGGCGTCTCGCTCCTCGTCGGCATCAGCGCTTCGCTGGTGCCGCGAGCGGCATATGGCTCGATCGGGTATTGCGGTCGAACCGGCCCGGTACGCGGATTCGGGGCCGGTCCGAGATCCGGGCCATGGCGGCACGGTGGCATCACACACTGGTGTCGAACTATCCCGGGCCACTCCGGACCGGTTCGCTCGAGCGGGCTCGCGGTCGAGCGAAGCGGTTCAGACTGGTAGCTGTTCGATGGCCGATCCCGTGACATCCTATAAGTTCCTCGTGAGATTGTAGGAGTTCGATGAAGTACTACGGTGCCGTCGTGGGGTGCACGCTGACGGCAGCAGCGTTTCTCGTTTCGACCGCCGGCCCGGCGGCGGCCGATGCGCAAGCGGACAAGTCTCGGTCCACCACCACCGATGACGGCTGGGTTTTGCAGGTCACCAAGGCGGCGGAAACCTTTGACCGGGTTCCGAACCTGGCGGCCACACCGTTCACACGCGAAGGGTTCGTCAGTCTGAAGGCGGTGGCCGATATATCCGGGGAGGGGAAGTTTCCGGTGAACGCGGCCAGTGTGACCTACGGTTATCAAATCGGTTGCCAGGTGGATGTTTCCAACGGTGTCACGGTGGGGTTATCGGCGGCGATCGGGCCGAATGTGGGAATCACGGTGCTGCCGGTGCCGGGAGTCACCGTCGGCGGGAGCGCCCTGGCACTTCCGAACGTGTCCTTCACGCCGAAACCGGGAACCATCACCACCATCCCGTTCGGCACGAAAGAACTCGCGGGGCCACATGGTTCGGTGACGGCGGAGCAGGTGCAGGTCAAAATCGATGCCTGTGCGGGGCCGGTCAGTTTGCGTTCGTATGCGATCGCGACCATGTCGACGCCCACCGCGGACAATTCGGTTGCCGTGTACGGCGACCCGATCTGGTGGTGATAGTGATGCGAGGTATACAGGCCGCCGCGGCCCCGGTTCTGGGACTGCTGCTACTCGTCACCGGAATCGAATGCTCGCCCGCCCGCGCGGAAGGGTTCATGCTGCTGCCGTGTGGCACCGCGCCGCAGACCAACCCCGAGAAACCGTGCGACGGTTCGACGCCGACCAACCCACCCGGGCAGAAGCCGTCGACCGGTATGCAACCGGCGACGCCATTGCCCCTGCAAATGCTGGCCCCCTCCCAGCGAGCGGGTGGTAATCCCGCGCGTCCTTCCGGGCCCCCGGCGGCAGCACTGACCCCGCCGCCGGCAGGACATTCGAATCCGGTGAAACCCATCGTCCCGGTACCGGGCGACTGATCGGCGCGGTATCGGACGGTCACCACGACTCGATGAGGGGTTCGTCGTGCTCACGTCGGCGCCATTCCTCGGAGAGACGACCGAGTCGGGCCGTGCCGGCCATACCGCGCAGGGTAGCGATCCTCCCGTCGCGGACCTCCAGGACCACGACACCCACCACCCGGTCGTCGACCGCGGCGATCACGGCCGGGCAACCGTTGACCACGCCGGCGTGGAACGAGGGAGAGCCGCCGACCAGTTTCCGCTTCGCCGGGGACGGTTTGAAGGCCGCGCGTATCGTGGCGGCGATCCGCTCGGGCACAGTGGCCCGGATCAACTTCTCGGCCAGGCCGGCGCCGTCGGAGATCGCGGTCGCGTCGTCGGTCAGCAGCGCCACCAGCCGTTCGGTCCGGCCCGAGGAGGCGGCGGCGATGAACGCCTCGACGATTCGGCGGGCGGAGGCGTGGTCGATCTCATGGGAGTTGCGTTCGGCGGCGATACGGCGCCGGGCCCGGTGGGCGTGTTGTTGGCTCGCGGATTCGGTGATGTCGAGGATCTCGGCTATCTCGGCGTGGCTGTAGGAGAATGCCTCGCGCAAGACGTAGACGGCCCGCTCGACCGGTGACAGGCGCTCCATGAGCGTCAGCACCGCCAGGGTCACCGATTCGCGCTGTTCGACGGTGTCGGCCGGGCCCAGCATGGGGTCACCGTCGAGGAGCGGTTCGGGCAGCCAGGCGCCGACCGCGCGTTCGCGCCGCGCCTTGGCCGAACGGAGGCGGTCGAGCGCCAGATTGGTGACGATCTTGGTCAGCCACGCCTCGGGTACCTCGATACGTCCCCGGTCGGCGGCCTGCCAGCGCAGGAACGCGTCCTGCACCGTGTCCTCGGCGTCGGCGGCCGAGCCGAGTAGGCGATAGGCGAGTGAGGCCAGTCGATCACGACCGGCCTCGAAACGCTGGGCTGCGACAGTGTCCATGGGCGCCACCCTAGGCGGCAACCGCCTCGGTCAAATGCTCGGACGCGGTGGCCAAGCGGTATCTGCGGCTCGGTATTCCGTAGGTCGGGTGGGCGATGTTCCACGGGCCGGCCGCGAGAATGGCCGACTTGAAGTGCGCGGCCGGCCTGCCGCGTAATGCCCACGACTTCGACCGGGCGTCACCGTCGACCATTTGGAAGATCCCGTCCTTGCGTCCGAGGCTGATGTGGTTGCCGACGTATGCCAGCGAGGTCTGCACGATCTTGCGCCCTGTCAGGTCTCCGATGATCGCGGTCGCCGCCTGCATACCGGTGAATCCCGCCGAAGCGCAGGACATCGGCAGCGGCCTGCCGTTGTCGCCGATGACGAAGGCGCTGTCACCGGCGACGTAGACCCGCGGATGCGATACCGACCGCATCATGCGGTCGACCGTGATCCGGCCGTTGTCTTCCACGGCGAGGCCACTGGCTGCGGCGATGGGGTGAACGGCGAAGCCGGCCGCCCACACGGTGGTGTCGGTGGTGAAGACGGTGCCGTCGGAGGTGACGGCCCTCGTCGCCTCGACACGTTCGATTGTGGCGTGCTCGTGGACCGTGATACCGAACCGGTCGAAGGCGCGCAGCAGGTGACGACGGGCCTTCGGACCCAACCATCCGCCCAACTCGCCGCTGGTCGCCAGGGCGACCCGGAGGCCGGGCCGGGATTCGGCGATCTCGGTGGCGGCCTCGATCGCGGTCAGGTTGCCGCCGACGACCAGCACCGTCCCGTTCCCATCCAGCTCGTCCAGGCGCCGGCGCAACCGCAGCGCCGACGGCCGTCCGGCAACGTGGAAGGCGTGCTCGGCCACACCCGGAACGCCGTGGTCGGCGGCGGTACTGCCCAGCGCGTAGAGGAGGGTGTCGTAATCGAGGCGGTCGACGCCCGTGCCGTCGGTCACGGTGACGGTTCGGCGGGTGGCGTCGACGGCGGTGACGCGCGCGACGCGCAGCCGGATACCGGTGCCCGCGAATATCTTCTCCAGTTCGTGGCGGCGCAGCTCCTGGCCGGCGGCGAGCTGGTGCAGGCGCATCCGCTCGACGAAGTCGGGTTCGGCGTTGACGACGGTGATCTCGACGTCGGCGCGGTGCAGGCGGCGGGCGAGGATACCGGCGGTAAAGGCTCCGGCGTATCCGGCCCCGAGGACGATGATGCGGTGCTGCATGGTCTCGCTCCTGTCTGGTTCGCTTGCCCTCTGAACGAGACGGCCGCCGGATTCCTGACAAGATCCTTCTATGACGTGGGTCACCTCGGGCGTCGGTCCGGGGAGCCCACTACCGGAGGTGGTCGGGCGGCGCCGCGACACACGAATGCGGTGAGCCGGTGGGTGGTGGATTATCGGTGTGCGCGTAGTGCGTCGGCGAGCCAGGCGAAGGCGGGCACGCTGCGTGGACCCGGCGGGTGATTGTTGATCAGGCTCAGTAGTTCCCAGTAGCGTTCGACTCGGGGTTCGGCCACCAGGTCCAGCCATTCGAGCAGTGCGTGCGTTTCGGTGTCGCCCAGATCGGTGGGCACGATGCGGTCGAGGATCGCGCGGCCGGTGTCGGATTCGGGTGTGATTCCGTTGTCGACGGCCGGGCCGGCGTGCTCGAGGACCAGTGGCCGGATGCTGAGGCCGAATTCGATGCGGTTGTCGGGTTCGCCGCCGAGCACCATCTGCCGCATGGTGTGTCGGAAATCGTTGTCGGAGACGAGTTCGGCCAGTCCTATCCAGGCATCCACCTGTGCCGAGGTCGGGTCGTCGGGTAGCTGTGGGGGCATCTGTCGCATGAGGTCGGCGATGACGAGAGCGTCGGTGTCCTCGACGCCGGCGAAGACCGTGTCGACGAAGTCGTCGATGAGCTGTTGGCGTTCGCGGGCCGATGATCGGGCGAGATTATACATCAGGGTCAGTCCTTCGGTGGTGTTCTCGCGGTGGATGGCGTTGTGGAGGACGGCTCGGTTCAGCCGCAACATCCGGATCTGAGTGTCGAGCGCTTCGACGTGGATGGCGGCGACCTCGGCCAGGGTGGATGGTCGGTCGAGTACCTTGCGCACCGTGTCCAGGCCGAGGCCGAGTTCGCGAAGGGTGCGGATCAGTTGAAGGCGAGCGACGGCGCCGGCGTCGTAGAGGCGGTAGCCGCCAGCGGAGCGTTGCACGGGTGGAATCACTCCGCTGTCGGACCAGAATCGGATCGTGCGTGTCGACAGTCCGGTGCGGCGAGCGAGCTCTCCGATGGTGTAGCGGTCCGTCTCTGCGTCCATGCCACCAACCTGCACCTTCCACCCACTGGAAGGTCAAGCCGGACACCGCCCCCGGCGCGCCTACAGCAGCGGGACGAGATCGGAAGAGGGTGTCGCGGTGCCGCGGCGGCCGTATCCGCAGCGCCGCAAGGAGGCCGAACGTGATGTCGGCGAGCCTTCGGCTGTTGGGTCAGCGCGTCAGCGAGTGTGACGTAGCCGGGCGGCCCGGAGGGTGAGGTAGTCACGTTCGGCGACACTGCCGGTCCGGTGGGCCGCCGCGGCGTATTGCGCGATGGCGGCCGGGATATCGCCGGACATCTCGTAGAGGTGGGCGCGGACGGCGGCCAGACGGTGTGTGCCGGACAGGGGTTCGTCGAGATCGGCGATGAGCGTGAGAGCGGCCTCGGGGCCGTGCACCATGGCGGTGGCGACCGCGCGGTTGAGCGTCACCAGCGGGCCCGGTGCCACCCGTTCCAGCAGGTGGTACAGCCGCAGAATCGAGGCCCAGTCGGTGTTCTCGTGATGCGCGGCCTGGGCGTGCAGTGCCGCGATGGCGGCCTGGATCTGGTAGGGGCCGGTGAGGCCGTGCCGCATGGTGGCGGTGATCAGGCGGAGGCCCTCGGTGATCGTCGCGCGGTCCCAGCGGTGTCGGTCCTGGTCGGACAGCGGGATGAGCTCACCGGCGGGTCCGGTGCGGGCCGCGCGGCGGGCGTCGGTGAGCAGCATGAGGGCGAGCAGGCCGCCGACCTCGGGGTCCTCGGGAAGCAGTCGGTGTACCCGGCGGGTGAGTCGGATCGCCTCGGTGGACAGGTCGGTGCGCTGTAGCCGTGGGCCGGACGTGCTGGTGTGTCCTTCGGTGAAGATCAGGTACAGCACGCGCAGCACCGCGACCAACCGCTGTCGCCATTCGCCCGGGCCGGGTGGGGCGAACGGGCGGGCCTGCTTCGCGAGAAGCCTTTTGGCCCGGGTGATTCGCTGCGCCATGGTGGCTTCCGGCAGGAGGAAGGCCCGGGCGATCTCGGTGGTGGTGAGTCCGGCGACGGCCCGCAGGGTCAAGGCGATGGCCCCCGCGGGTGGAAGGGTGGGATGGCAGCAGAGGAAGAGCAGGGTGAGCGTGTCGTCGGGTTCGGGATCGGTGGCGTGCGGTGGCGCGGTGCGGGACGGTCGGGCGGGCGGGGGTGAGAGATCGCCGGTCGTCGGATCGGTGGCGGCGGCCGGTCGGGCGTCGTGGGAGCGGCTCTTCCCGGTGTCCGCCCGGAGGTTGCCGGAACGGCCGACCGGGGTGGGCGTCGGTGGCTCGGCCTGCCCTTCATGGCGTGCGGTGGTGGACGGCCCGAGATCCAGGGGGAGGGGCGCGTCCACGACCACCGATTCGGGTGTCGTCGGGGCCGGGCGCGTGTCCCGTGCGGCCGCGATGGCCTCTCGGTTGCGGCGGGCGATATCGGCGCGGATGGTGTCGGTGATCCGGCGCTGCGCCACCTGCAGCAGCCAGGCCTGGGGATTGTCCGGTACCCCGTCGGCGGGCCAGCGGGTGACGGCGGCGAGCATGGCCTCCTGCAGTGCGTCCTCGGCGGCGGTGAAATCGCCGAATTTACGGATCAGCGGGCCGAGGACCTGCGGCGTGAGATCACGCAGCAGGTCCTCGATCGTCCGGGTTCCGGTCATTCGCGGGTCACATATCGGTGGCCGGGGCGGTCATCAGCGGACGCACCTCGATGTACTCGCCGATGGGTTTGCCGCCGGGGCCGGGGGCGGCCGACGCCTGGGCGGCGATCTCGAGGGCGCGTTCTTCGCTGTCCACGTCCACGATCCAGTAGCCGGCCAGGAATTCCTTGGTTTCGGCCCACGGGCCCTCGGTCACCACGGGCGCCGAGCGGCCGTCCGAGCTGACGATCCGCGCCTGCTCCGGCCCGCCCAGTCCCTGGGCGTCCACCAGTTCCCCGGCCGCGGCGAGTTGCTCGCCGAGGGTGTGCTGGAATTCGATATGGGCGGCGATGTCCTCCGGCGCCCAGTCCGTTATCGGGGTGTCGCAGTACGCGGCGGGGGCGTAGGTCTTGATCAGCATGTACTTCATGGGTTCGACTCCTTCGTCGCGGTGCGCCCCGGTGGCGCTTTCGTGGACGGGTCGGAGCCGGCGCCGGCCGTTCGACGTATTTCCCCGAAATATTTTGTGATGCGTATCACATTCGCTACAGCGGTATCGAGGTGTCCGCAAGGCGTTCCGGATCGACCGGGTCGCCCGAGAGGATGAGTTCTCCGATCCGGTCGCCCACATCCCAGACATTGACATTCATCCCGGCCAGCACGCGGTTGACCGAGTCCAGCCAGAAGGCCACGAACTCCCGTCCCTCACGATCACCGCGCACCACGACCTGCTCGTAGTCGCCGGCGGCGGTGTAGCCGGTGTACTCCATCCCGAGGTCGTACTGGTCGGTGAAGAAGTACGGCAAGCGGTCGTAAACCGCGTGCTTTCCCAGCATGGTGGCCGCGGCCACCGCGGGCTGGTTCAACGCGTTCGCCCAGTGCTCGACCCGGATACGGCGGCCCAGCAGTGGATGCAGCTGTTCGGCGATATCCCCGACGGCCACGATATCGGGATCGCTGGTGGTCAGACCCGCATCGACCAGGACGCCGCTGTCGACCTCGAGCCCGGCCTGGGCCGCGAGCTCGATATCCGGCTTCGCCCCCACCGCCACCAGGACAGCGTCGGCATCGATGGTGGTCCCGTCACCCAGCCGCACACCGCTCGCACGGCCCCCGTCGGTGACGATCCGCTCGACCTGTACCCCGAACCGCAGATCGACCCCGTGCACGCGGTGCAGATCCGCGAACATCGCACCCATCTCCGGGCCGAGCGCACCGAGCAGCGGTGCCTGCGCCGCGTCGACGATCGTCACCTCGACACCGGCCGCGCGGGCCGCGGCGGTCACCTCGAGCCCGATCCAGCCCGCCCCGATCACGGCGAGCCGGCGCGCGGTGCCGAACAGCCGGATGAGCGCGTCGGAATCCTCCAGGGTGCGCAGGGTGTACACCCCCTCGGCGTCGGCGCCCGGGATCGGCAGCCGCCGCGGCGTGGCCCCGGTGGCCAACGCCAGTTTGTCGTAGCCCAGGGTCGAGCCATCGGGCAGCGAGACCGTTTTCGTGGCCCGGTCGATCGCGGTGACCTCGGTGCCGAGCCGGAGGTCGATATGGTGGTCGCGATACCAGGCGGCCGTCTCGACGGTGAAATCCCTCAGGGCCTTCTTCCCCGCCAGGTGTTCCTTGGACAGCGGCGGACGCTCGTACGGGAGGTGCTCTTCGGCGCCGATCAGCGTGACGACGCCTTCGAAGTCGTTGTCGCGCAGCGCTTGCGCCACCTTGGCGCCGGCCAGGCCACCGCCTACGACGACGAAATGGTGCGCAGAGGTCATAGCGGACTCCTTGATCGCGGTCGAACCGAACAGCGAGCCGAACTTCTGAGCGTCACCCTACTGGCGATACCGGCCGCCGTTCCGCAAAAACCGGGAACGAATACCGCGTCGTCATGGTTGCTGGATAGAGAGCGGTGATACCCGCCACTCCACGATGAACGGAGAGGACAACCCTGTGACCGAGCCTGGCAAAGACACTGCCAAAGACGTAGCCGACTTCTGGTTCGACCCGCTGTGCCCGTGGTGCTGGATCACCTCCCGCTGGATTCTCGAGGTCGAGCAGGTGCGTGATATCGAGGCCCGCTTCCACGTCATGAGCCTGGCCGTACTCAACGAGGATCGAGATCTGCCGCCGGAGTACCAGGAACTGATGAAGTCCGCCTGGGGTCCGGTGCGGGTGGCGGTCGCGGCCGCCCGTGAGCACGGCGACAAGGTGCTGTCGCCGCTCTACACCGCCATGGGCACCCGCATCCACAACCGCCGGGCCGAATACGAGCGCGACAGCCGACAGGAAACCCTCGCCGCGGTCGTCGCCGACGCCTTGGACGAGGTAGGGCTGCCCGCGTCGCTGGCCGCCGCCGCCGAGAGCACCGACTACGACGAGGAACTGCGCGCCGGCCACCACGCCGGTATGGACAAGGTCGGCAAGGATGTGGGCACGCCCACCATCCACGTCAACGGTGTCGCCTTCTTCGGTCCGGTGCTGTCGCGGATTCCGCGCGGCGAAGAGGCCGGGAAGCTGTGGGACGCGGTGGTCACTCTCGCCGCCTACCCGCATTTCTTCGAACTCAAGCGCACCCGCGACGAGGAACCGACCTTCGACTGAAGCCTCACCGCACGGTGGCGCGGCCGCGGGGTTCGACGGGCGAACGGGCCCGTCGGGCCCCCTGGCCTGTTCGCCCTGTCGCGCCGCGGGCAGACGGCAGCGGCGGCAGGTCCTCGCGCCGGTCGTGGTAGCGGTCGCCACCGGCGGACTTCCGGACGGTGCCGGTCCCGCACGGTTGCGGCGGGACCGGCGCGGCAGGGAATCCGTTCTGGGTCCGCAGGGGTACCCGCCCGGCTCGGAGGCCGGTTCGGCCGCCTGACACAATCGCACCCATGCGCGTATATCTGGGTGCCGATCACGCCGGTTTCGAACTGAAGAACGCCGTCAAGGCTCATCTGGAACAGGCCGGTCACGAGGTCGTCGACTGCGGTGCTCTCGCCTACGACGCTCTCGACGACTACCCCGCCTTCTGTATCGAGGCGGCGCGGCGCACCGTCGCCGACCCGGGCAGCCTGGGCCTGGTCTTCGGCGGTAGCGGCAACGGTGAGCAGATCGCCGCCAACAAGGTGCCCGGCGCCCGCTGCGCGCTGGCCTGGAGCGTGGAAACCGCCACACTGGCCCGGGAACACAACAACGCCCAGCTGATCGGGATCGGCGGCCGGATGCACTCCACCGAAGAAGCGCTGGCCATCGTGGACGCCTTCATCTCCACCCCGTGGTCGGGGGAGGAGCGGCACCAGCGGCGCATCGATATCCTCGCCGACTACGAGAAGACCGGCGAGCCCCCGGCGCTGCCCGCCGAATAGTCGGTCGTCGACGGTGCCGGAAGGTCACACCCTGCACCGCCTGGCACGTCTGCATCAGCGGCGGCTGAGCGGCGGGGTGGTGCGGGTATCCAGCCCACAGGGCAAGTTCGCCGCCGGGGCCGCCCTGGTGGACGGCCGAGTGCTGGTGCGGGCGCAGGCGTGGGGCAAACACCTGTTACACGAATACGAGTCGGACCTGACCGTGCATATCCACCTCGGGCTGTACGGCGCCTTCACGGAGTCGACGCTGCCGATGGGCGAGCCGGTCGGGCAGGTGCGGATGCGGATGTACGGCACCGGACGCGACGGTATCGGCTTCGGCACCGATCTGCGCGGCCCGAACACCTGCGAGATCCTCACCCCGCCGGAGGTCGCCGCGCTGATCGACCGGCTCGGTCCCGACCCGCTGCGCCGCGACGCCGACCCCGACCGCGCATGGCAGCGCATCCACCGCTCCCATCGGCCGATCGGCTCACTGCTGATGGATCAGCGAATCGTGGCCGGTGTCGGCAACGTCTACCGGGCGGAAGTGCTGTTCCGTCACGGCATATCCCCCGCCCGACCGGGCACCTCGGTGAGCGCACGGGAGTGGGCGGCGATCTGGTCGGATCTGGTGGAGCTCATGCGGGTGGGGGTGCGGCGCGGCAAAATGCACGTCGTGCGGCCCGAACATGATCACGGCGCGCCGTCGTACGCGCCGGATCGGCCGCGCACCTACGTCTACCGGCGGGTGGGGGAACCGTGCCGGATCTGCGTGACCCCGGTGACCCATTCGGTGCTGGAGGGCCGGAACCTCTTCTGGTGCCCGACGTGCCAGCCGGAGTGATCCGACTCGGCCGCCACCCGCAACGGCGCCGGCCGCGTGCGGCCGACCGTCGCGTCAGCCGGCGACGGCCGGAACCTCGTCGGCCTCGGCATGCACGAACCGCCGGCCGCCCGCCGTTTTCGCCGAGTACATCGCCTGATCGGCCCGACGCAGCAGCTCGTCGAGTTCGCATGGTGTCCCCGGCGGGGCGCAGGCGGTGCCCACACTCGCCGAGACCGGAACCGGGCCCGCCGAGGACCACACCGGATCGTTCAGGGTGGTCACGATCCGGCGGGCCAGCTCGCCCACATTGTGGGTCGAGTTGACCGCCAGTACGAACTCGTCTCCGCCGTACCGGCAGACCACGGCGTCGGGCGGACACACCTTCCGCAGCCGGATGGCCAGTTCGACCAGCACCTCGTCGCCGACCGCGTGCCCATAACCGTCGTTGATCTGCTTGAACCGGTCCAGATCCACCACCAGCAGCCCGACCCCGCGGTTCGGGTCGCCGGCCATCAGCCGGACCCGGTCCCGCAACAGGGTCCGGTTGGCCAGATCGGTGAGCGCGTCGTGGGTGGCCTCGTGCTGTAAGCGGTGCTGTAACGCGGTGATTTCCTGAACCCGCAGCGATACCGCCGCCGACAGATTCTGCTTCTGTTCGGCCAGGGCCCGTTCCTGGAGGGCCTGGGCGTAGCTGTCGATGGCCTGACTGGCGACCAGCGGCCACCGCGTGGCCACCAGCGACCCCCGGGGACCAGCGGGAAAGCCGAGCAGCGTACGGGTGGACAGGGCCAACATCCTGATGCGCTCACACGGGGCGGCGCACAGCCGCGCCCCCAGTCGTCGCGCGGGAAGGATCGGGAAGGGCTCGGCCGCGGCGAGCTCGAGCAGCCGCTCGATGATCTCGACGAGGACAGGTTCGACATCGTGCGGCCGTACCTCGGTGCCGGCCTGGGTACATGCGGCGGTCGCCCATTTCCTGGCGGCCTCGCGAATCGGTGGGGTGGTGTCGGTGCCCATGCCGATCACCGCGGACGGACGGCGTCGGCGTGTGGTCGGCCGCTGCCCGAGTGGGTTCCGAACCGACCCCGATCCTCGCTACCGCAATGCGGATGGTCCACCTTGCTCGGGTGCACGCTCACCGCCCCCTTTCCAGCTACCCCGCTCCAGCACGACGATGGTAGCAAGCGGATCCGACCCCAATAACCCCGATATGCAACAAGTTCTCGCCTTTCGGGGGAAATTGTCTCCCGCCGCGATCGCGGCCGAACCGCTTGTGCGCCATCCGATTGCCATTCGTTCGCGCGGTGCTCGTTCACGCGGGGCGGCCGAGGTGTCGCCACGACAGGCGGGGGGCTGATTGGCGTAGGGAAAGTGTGATTGGGTACAGTCGCTCATGCACACGACATCGTGGCGATCCCATCGGTGTCGTATGCCTGCGGGTGTAGTTCAATGGTAGAACCTCAGCCTTCCAAGCTGATGGTGCGGGTTCGATTCCCGTCACCCGCTCGTACGCGGCATGCTCGCCTGGTGGCCCCGGGCGAAGTCACGGGGTGTAGCGCAGCTTGGTAGCGCATCCGCTTTGGGAGCGGAAGGTCGCAGGTTCAAATCCTGTCACCCCGACACCTTTTCACGGTTTCGTGGTGGGGATACCGGGGGTATCGCTACTGGCCGAATGCCTGTTTCGCCTGCGCGGGCAGCGCCGCGGTCGGTAGTTCGGCGTAGCGGCCGAATGCCTGGTCGATCAGCTCCGACGCGGCCCGGGTGGCGATGAGCCGGGCGATGGCCAGTTCGGTTTCCAGCTTGGTGCGGTCCTTGGGGCTGCGTTCGGACCTCTCGTAGTTCTGACCCGCCAGAACGTAGAACAGCTCGTTCGCGTAGCGGCCGGCGATGCGGTCGCAGTCGGACCGGAGGCGCTCGACCAGATGGAAGGTCTCCTGCGGCGGGAGACCGGCGTCCGTCAGGCGGGTCGCCAGATCGCAGCAGCGTGGGTTGGCGATCCGGTACACATCGAACGGATCGCCGTCGGAGGTCAGCGCCTGCTGTACGTAGTCGGGCAGTTCCGCACGGGGGTCGGACTTCGGGGGGGCGGGTTCCGACTTCGGCGGTGCCGCGGTCTCTGCGGAGCCCTTCGCGGTCCCATTGGCGGCCGGTTGCTCCGCGGAGCCGTCGGCCGGGGTATCGGTGACGCCGAGGACCTCGGCCAGCCCGTCGCCGCGGTCCCAGGCCGCGAGCAGCTCCCTGATCCCGTTCAGCTTCATGCCCCGGCCGAGTAGCCGGCTGATCGTCTGCAGTCGATTGAGGTGGTCGCTTCCGTAGTACCCGATCCGTCCACGCACTTCGGGCGACGGCAGGAGCCCCCGCTCGTGGTACACGCGGACACTGCGCACGGTGGTCTCGGCGGCCCGCGCCAGCTCGTCGATCGTGTACTCGGACTCTCCAGACATATGTATAGGAAACCATAATCTGTGCCATAGATAAACGGGTCGTAAAGGAATGAACCGTTACCCAGTGGTCAGAACAGTCATATCGCAGGTCAACAGAGCGTTACATAACGGTAAGGGCGGTTGCCCGGCGCTCGACCGTGAGCTACCGTGCGTGGTGCAGCTAACATCAACTGCATTCCGGGGACTGTCGAGCAGCCCTGACGAACCTCCCGACCAACGGGCTACACACCGCTAGTTCGGTCATGCCCTCGGCAGTTCCGGAGATGGCCATGCGCACTGTGCAGATTCGTTCGCGCGCAACGAGTTCCCTTGCACCCAAGAAGATTTCGGTACACGCCCCAGAAGTGACGACGCTCCCCGTCAAGTCGGCGCAACGTCCTCCGTGTGCGGATCTTCCGGACAGCTGGGATCTGGACACCGGTACTCCGGATGCCTGGCAGTCCGCCGTGCGGACCTGCAACAGCTGTCCGATCATCGCGCAGTGCCGTCAATTGGTGCAGACACTCATCGACCGCGGCGACGGTCCTCGCGCGATGATCTGGGCGGGGATCGCCTACGACAACTCGGGTAATATCATCGAGAACCTCGACCGGCACCGCACGGTTCCGGTCGACCACAAACGTCCGCTACGGATCATCCGCAACGGCGGCCGGCCGCTACCCAGCCAGTCGGTGACGAGTGTGCCGCAGCGGCATATCGTCCTCGGCCGTCCGCTGCGGCCCACCGGAACCGGAGTCTGACCGTGGGCGGGGGTCTTTGTCGAAGAAACTAGTTCTGGTGGGTGTATAGATGACAGTCCTCGCCCTGGAGATCGGGCCCAGCCGGTTCGCCGCCATCGAAATCGCCGACAATGTCGGCGCCGAGGGGGTACGGCAGATTCCCGTACCCGAGCGTCAGGCCTGGGAACAATGCAAGGAGCTGCTGCTCGATACCGCGGCGGGCCGGGAGGTCGTCAGTGTGGGGATAGCCTCGAGCGGCCCGCTCGATATGGCCGCCGGGGTTGTGGCGCCCGCCGAGATCGCGGAGTGGGAGGCCGGCTTCCCGTTGGTGGACTCCGTGAAGAAGCTGTTCCCCACGGCCGCGGTGAATCTGGCGCTCGACGGCGTATGTCTCTCACTGGCCGAACGCCATTTCGGGGGGACCAGGGATGTCATGGACTCGATATCGATGATCGTCGCGGACCGGATCGTGGGTGGGGTGATGGTCGGTGGTTTCGTCGTCGTCGGACGAACCGGTAATGCCGGGCAGATCGGACATGTGCTGGTGCCCGGGTTCGATGATCCGTGCACCTGTGGCGGCCGTGGTTGTCTGGAATCCGTGGCCGGTGGGGCATCCCTGGTGCGCTGGGCGAACGGTCAGGGCTGGGGCGGTGCCTCGCTGCCGGCGCTGGTAGCCGGTGCGGAAGAAGGCGATCCGGTTCCCGTGGCGGCGCTGGAACGGGCCGGGACCGCGCTGGGGCGTGCCATCACTTCGGTGGCGGCGCTGTTGGATCTCGACCGTGTGGTGATCGGTGGTCCACTCACGCAAGCGGGGACGGCGCTGTGGAAACCGCTGAAGAGCACCATGGCCATGCATGCCCGGCTCAGTTTCCTGCCGGGATTGCGGGCGGTGCCCTCGGAACTGGGCGATGTCGGGCTGCTGGCGGGGGCGGGAGTACTCGCGTTGTCATCATCCCAGGAGAACTGACTTCGATCCCGTCGATCCGCCTCCGCGGTTGGCCGGATATTTGCCAATGCGGATAACCGTGACGAACTCGTGCGTTGCGGGGAGCTGTGCGCTCCCGGGCTGTCCAGGGATATTGATCCAAGATCGCTTGTGCTACAAACGATTACGTATCAGGTGTGTTGTATGCGACCGGAGGGGGTGCCGTAGCCGCTCGATTCGCCACGTCGAGCCGCTTTTGCGCGCCGTGGGCTCACTATTGAACGTGCCGCTGGGCAACGGTACATTGCACTTGCGGTACGTGTCTCACATGGGGCAACGATCGTGGATGGCTGGACAGACACAGGCGATGAGAGAAGTGGCGTGGTGATCCCCTGGGTGACGATCGAAACACTGGCACCGGAAGGTTTTTCGGTTGTCTCCGTGGGGGATGAGCCGCGTCGTTTCGTCGATTGGCGGCGGGTGCTGCAACGACAGTTGGCGAAGACGCCCGCCCTCTATGACGGGCTCACCACCCGCGATCTCATCGACGTCATCCGCACCGCCATAGAACAGGCGGACGATGTGGACTCGACGATCCCCACCGCGTCCGGCCCGCACCGGTTGCTCATCCGCCCGGTGTTCGGACCCGCCGGTGATGTGCACGCCGTGCAGCTGTGGGCCGGTCCCGAAGCGGCGCAGTTGCCGCCGCAGCCCGTGGCCGTCGGCGCCATCTGGGATCTGGCCAGTCAGACCATTCAGCTACCGAGCGGCATCACGCGGCTGTCGGGTATCGCGCCCGAGGAATATGTGCCGCGGCTGTCCATTGCCGAGTTCTTCCACCGAATCACGACATTCGACCGACACGCCGAAGTGCTCGACCTGCTCTACAGCCCCGAGTCGGAAGAGAAACTCCAGTTCGATGTGTCGATAATGCATTCGGCGGGGCGCGCCACCCGGTGGCGGGTCAGCATCCGGGCGCGTGACGACAACCGCACCCGGGGAGCCTGGTGGCTGATCGAGGACGTCAGTACGGACGACGAACCGGCGGTCTGGCCGACGCTGGAAAGCGTCGGACTGCGGGAAGCCCACCGTCGCGCGGGCAATCACATCGCCGTGGTCCAGTTGGCGCATACCAGCATCTCGCATTGGCTCACCGAGCCCGCGCCATGGATCCGATGGGACTACCTGTTCCGTCCGGTGGACGTATTCCACCACGAAGACCGCCTCCGATTGATCGAAATCGGCGCCCGCGTCCGTGCCGGCGATACCGCGGGGGTGACGGTGCGAACACTCAACTACAGCGGCGGCTACACGCCGACCTCGTTGTTGCTGTATCCCTATCCCGGTTTCTCCACGCGTGAGCTCGCCATCGCGCAACTGGTTCGGGTGGCGGAGGAGGGCACCCCGGTGGTCGAGCCGGATCCGGCTCGTCTGGGGTCGGCCGCATCGGATACGCCGATCGGCTACGACGACCAACTCCGGTACCGCCTGTCGGGGCACTTGCGAAGCAGCACAGTGCCCTGATCTATGTCCCCACTTCTGGGAACAGTGGGGACGGTGACGACCACAGTGCTCTCTACCATTTCGAGAGTGAGGACAGGGGCCGGCGGACGCGCAGATTCAGGCGAGGCTTTGCTTCGCCAGATGGCCGCGCGCCGTCGGCGGGACAACATAGTGGTCGCCGTCCTGGCCGTCCTGGCCGTCCTCGGGGGTGGACACGCGATATTCAGTCTGTTCTCCGCCGACCCCGCGCCGCCGGGCGACGAATCCACCATCACAACCCTCGGGCATGCGCGGCTCGCGGAATCGTTCGCCCAGGACTTCGTCGTCACCTACCTCGGTGCGTCGGCAGGGCAGCAGGACCGGCTGGCCCGATTCGTCGGTGGGACCGAGCAGGTCACTCTGCCGAAGACCGCGCAACATGTGAGCGACCCGCTCGTCGTGTACACCACCCGGAGCCTGAACAGTGGCTCGGTAGAGGTGTGGGCGGTGACTGTCTCGGTCAATACCGGCCGGCCCGGGCCCGACCAGGCACGTCACTATTACCGGGTGCCGGTGCTGGTCTCGGAGGGACGGCTGCGTGCGTTGACGTTCCCCACGGCGATCGAACCTCCCGCCGTCGGGCCGGAACTGGCGCAGGCCTATTCCTCGCCCTGCGCCGAGGACACTCCGCTCGCCCAGGTGGCCACCGGCTTTCTCAACGCCTTCCTCACCGGCTCCGGCGATGTGGCTCGCTACGTCACCGTCGATTCCGGTATCGCGCCCTTGGCTCCACCGCCCTATACCGCACTCGTCACCGTGACCGTCGCGGCCGACCAGTCCGCCTGTGGCACCACCGGTTCCAGTGCACGGGTACTCGCGACCGTCTCCCCCAAGGCCGACAGCGGCACTATGCCGTCCCTGGCCTATCCGCTGACCATGGTGCGTGGCGAAGGCCAATGGCAGGTACGGACCATCGATCCGATACCCGCCCTGTCGAATCCCCTGGCCGTGGTCGCGCAACAGGAGAACACACCGGGGCAGGCCTCCGCCTCGTCCACACCACCTACCACGACGGTGTCGATACCGCCGGCCACGCAGAACTGAAGCAGAAGAGGCAAGCACCATGAGCAATCTGAGCAACATCCTTTATGGCGTGCTGGTCTTCATCCGCTGGGCGGGACTGATCCTCATCACCATTATCAGTATGGGTGTGTTGATCGCCGAAGCCGCCAAATCCAAACTCTCGCCCGCCAAGATCCTCGGCGTGGCCGGATCGGCGATCCTGGCCGCGGTACTGTTCTGGATGCTGCCCACCCTCGTCAACTACGCTCGCAGCGACGCCAACATCATCGTCCCCGATCACCCCGTCGGTAGTTATCGATGACCCAGGCGCAGCAGGTTGTCAAGGTCTTCACGCCGATCAAACGGGTTCCCACCGTAATCGGCAAGGCCCAGAACGGGCAGAAACTGCCGTTCGGGCCGTACACCCTGCCGCAGGTCGCCGGGGTGGCCGTGGGCCTGCTGCTCACCTCGGTCTGTGCGTTGACCCTGCCGATGAATCCCGCGGTCACCTTTATCATCGGTGTGGTCTTCACCGTGGTGATCGCGTTCCTGCTCGGCCTGATCCCCTACACCGGTGTTCGGCTGATCTCCCGGGTGTGGTGGTGGGGGCGGTTGATCGTGGACCCGCGACCGGTCTCCGCCTCCGGTATGCCGGTATCGCCGGAGTCGGGCCGGCTCACCATGTTCATCGAGGAAACCGTTGTGCTCATCCTGCCGGACCGCGATCCGGCCACCCGGTCGGTGCGGGTGAAGGACGAACAACCGAACGGTCTGTTTCGAGATCTATTGGACCGCAACCGCGCCGAATTCGCGGCGAATGCCCCTGTGATGAAAGCCATCGCCTCGTCGTCGAGTTGGCGGGCCATGACCAACGGTAACGGGGTGCGAGCGACAGCCGGAGAGAGACGCTGATGGGATTCAACCGAGATCTACAGCCCACTGCTGCCATTCGCGGCCACCTTCAGTTCACCCATTCAGGGCTTGTCACCGCGACGTATTTCATCAGCCCGCTCGGGTACGGTCTGCGCAAGGCGAGCGATAAATTCGACGTGAAACTGGCGCACCACGCGCTGATCAACAACCTGCCCAATGGGTCTTTGCTGCTCGGCATACAAGCCCGTCAGAACACCATCGACGTGCTGAGCAAAATGGTGGAGGGCATAGACCTCGACGAATGCGAGGACTACGCCGACGAGGTGGTCGCCTCGTTCGAGCGGGTCCGGGCGATCGCGCCGCAGACCAGGATCTTCCTGCTGTCGATTCCGGTGGGCGCCTCCAACGCGAGTATGTCGGCACTGTCGCGGATGTGGCGGGGCAGCACCCCCACCATCGACGCTACCGCCTTGTCGCGGGCCGAGCTGGACAAATATGACGACGAGGCCAACGAGATCCTGTCTCGGATCGGCACCGACTTCGACCCGGTGCCGGTGCCCGCCGCCATGTTCCAGTGGCTGTGGGAGCACTACCTGGCCCGCGGCGCGGTGAACGACCCGGTCGCGCCGACCCGGGCGGGTGCCCTCGACGACGCGACGGCGGCGGTGTTCCGGTCCGCCGCGCTCGACGAAGGCGCGCGCACCGACAGCAACCGTCGGTTGCGGCCCTCCTTCGTGCCGGTGATCAAGGTCGTACAGCCGGATTCCGGGTACCGCCCCTCCTACCAGGCCATGCTCACCCCGCGGTCGTTCCCGTACGCCGGGATGGCGTTCCCCGGGGGCAGCGAATTCCTCACGGTGGTCGAAGGTCTCGGTGATGTCACCATCGACTGGGGGATGCGGATCTCCACCAAGCCGGCGGATGTGGTGTTGAAGAACAACGAGGTGAATCTGCGTCGGCTGGGTGAGCAGATGGACCAGCGTGACCAGGAGGTCTCGTTCGCGCAGAACACACTCATGTCCAAGGCGCAGATGCTGGGCGAATACAACCAGCACTTCGAGATGAACGGTGGCGAATCCGAGGTGTCGTTCACCACGGTGATCGCGGTCGGCGGTTCCACCCAGGACGCGACCATGGACGCGGTGAACACCTTGCGTCGCCGCTACAAGCGGTTCCAGGTGGAGATGACCGCACCGGTGGGCGCGCAGGTGGACCTGTGGTCGATGCTGGTTCCGGGCAGTCCGCACCGCCGCGCTTTCGACGATTTCGCGCATATCGTGCCCTCGGATATGTGGGCCGGTTTCGTGCCGTTCACCACCAGCCAGATCGGCGACGACAGCGGGCCGGTGATCGGCATCAACCTGCTGTCGGGGAATTTCGAGCCCATTCATTTCGGGATCATGGAAGCGGCGCTGCACGACCTGTCGGCATCGTTCGCGGTCACCGGCGAGCTCGGCTCGGGTAAATCGTATTTCCTGAAGCTGATCGCGGTGCTGGTACACGATATGGGCGGACAGTTCCTCGCCATCGACCGCAGTCAGGTGGGGGAATGGGAGCATTTCGCCTCCGCGATCGACGACGCGGTGGTCATCGATCTCGCCAATCCGTCGATCTCGCTGGATCCGCTGCGATTGTTCGATCCACGAGTGGCCGGGGAGCGCGCGCTCGACTCCATCCTGCCGCTGCTCGACCTGTCGCCCACCTCCGGCGCCGGTGCCGCGATCAGCTCACTGCTATCGCAGAAGGGTATCGCCCAGCACAATATTCACAGCATGCTCGACCTGTACCGGGTGGTGTGCCGGCTGCGGGACGAACCAGGAGTATCCGAGGAATACACCGACCTGGCGGCGCGGCTGGGCAGCATTGTCGAACGCGTCCCGGTGCTGTTCGATCCGACTCTGCGCCCCTTGCGGCTCGATGCCGCGGCCACCGTGGTCCGCAGCCACAAACTCGCCCTGCCGAGCGCGGAAGAACTCACCACCCCGCACCTGTACAACCGATTGCCCCTGACGAAACGGCTCGGGACCGCGTTGTACGAACTCGTCGGTGTGACGGCCCGCGAGGCGTTCCTGTCCGATAACGGACGCTTCGGACTGCTGGTGGGAGACGAGGCCCACCACTTCACTCAAACCCAGGTCGGTGCTGCGGTGACCTCCGATTTCAGCCGGGACGGTCGAAAGCATCTGGCGGCCATCGGACTCGCGTCGCACGATCCGGCCACCGACTTCCAGGGCGCGGCACACAACCTGATCCCCAACCGGTTCGTCTTCCGTCAGCGGGACGAGACGCTGGCTCGGAACAGCCTCGAATGGCTCGGGGTGGATCTGGAGGAGGCGCCGTTTCTGCTGTCGATCCTGCGAGAGGAGACCTCACCGCCGGTGGGGCCGGGACGGCAGGTTCCGGAGGAGCGGCGCGGGGAGATGTTCATGCGGGACGCGTTGAACCGGATCGGACGCGGGAAGGTGCTGGGACCGGCGCGACTGGACCGAGCCGCGGCCATCACCAGTACGCCGACACTTGCCGGTCGGTCGGAACAGCGGGAACCGGAGGTGGTTCGATGAGTGGCGATATCGTGGTGGCGGGTACCGCTCTCGCTGCGGTGCCGGTCGGTTCCGTGATGCGCTGACCGCGGTCGGGCCGAGCGATATCCATGGACAAATCCGTCAGAAACCTGATCGTGGTACTGGTGGTGCTGCTCGCGTCGTGCGGGCTGTGCCTGTTCACTCCACTGATGACCGTGGGAAACCATGTCTCCAACGGGGCGTTGGACTATCGGAACCAGTGCGACAGCGCCATCGGTATCGATCCATCGGTCACCGTGACGGCGACCACGACCCCCCGCGCAACGGTTTCGCCGTCGCCTCTGCCGAGCACCAACCCGTACGTATCGCTGACGCTCGAACCGGACGATCCGAATATCACCGACCGCGACCGGGCCTGTGTTTCCGCGCTGAAATCGGCTCCGTACCAGCCACCAGGAGACGTCGGGGAGCCGAATACCGGGATCGCGGTCGTATGCGCGCAAGAACTCGCGTTCCACTATGTCGATAACGCGACCGGTGATTCGGCCGTCATGACACGCGATGTGATCTATGCGGCGTCGGCGGCCGCGCTGAGTGGGAGGTGCGCTGTGCTGAGGACACCGGCGGGATCGGATACGAATCCGAGTGGATGCGGTGATCCGAACGGATCGGCCCGGGCTGTCGTGCTGCCGGAGACGGTGGGGCAGCAGAGTCACTGCGGTCGGCGGGTTCATTCATCCGCGATATCCGCGGGGGATCTCGTTTTCTGGGACTTCCGCAACGCGGCGGCGACACGAGTGGGTGTCGCAGTCGGCCCCGAGGAAATGGTGGCGGGCGATCCCGGCGGCGGCCGGTTCGTCCGTCAGCCGATTCCGACGAGCCGTGATGTCCTGGTCAAACGGGTGTTGGGCGGTAGGCGATGACGAGTGCCGAAGTAGGGCCACCGGTTACGGACCCCGAGGTCGAGGCGGGGGAAGGTGAATCGCCCGGCAAGGAGTCGCGTGAGTCGCCTATCCCATGGCAGCGGGGAGGACGCAAGTGGGGAAGCCCGGCCAATCCCGGTACGGCACCGGGGGCGCCGGCCGGGCAGCCGCCACCCACCGCGTCAAATCCGGCTACTCCGGCGCCATCCGCTCCACCCGGGACGGTGGCTCCCCCGGCAGGAGCAACCGCACCACCATCGGGAGCAGTGGCTCCTCCGCCCGCGGAAGTTCCTCCGCCCGCGGATCCGGGCCAACCTGCCGCACCGGCCGCAGGGGATTCGGCGCCGTTACCGGAGGTTCGGAAATCCGAGGAACCCGGTCCCCCTCAAGCCGAGCCTGCGGGGCCTGTGGTGGATCCCCAGTTGCTGGCGGATATGGCACCGATGGCGTTGATGGCGGGGGCGGGACTGTTGCCGATGCTCGGATCGGCGTTGTCGGGCCTGCTGGGCGGCGGCGGTAGCGGTGGTGCTGCCGGCTCGCCCCAGGCGGGGGCGGCCGGGCAGAGCGGGGGGATGACACCGGAGACCGAGCGCGCGCTCGCCGCGTTGGACATGCTGGCCGAGGTGTACGGCGATGGGCCGACCGATGACCCGAAGGTCCAGCAGCTGCGGGATGAGTTGGGTGTCTCCGGTGGTTCGTCGGATGGTACCTCCGGTGGTTCGTCGGGTGATACCTCCGGTGGTTCGGTGGGTTCGGGGGAGACCGCGACCATGGTGAAGGCCCGGCAGCTGTACCAGGCGAACGCTGCCATCGCGTTCAACAATCTGGACAACCAACTGGCCAACTACATCACAGGGATGGCCGGGTCGAACCGGGTGGACAAGCAGGCCGTCAGGTCGTTGATCCGGGAAGTGAACGCGGCGCTGAACGCGGCGCTGTCGGAGTTGGGTGTGCAGGCGTACACCAAGGAAGGACATCAGCAGGTCCGAAAGATCCTGACCGCGGCATTGAAGAAGGCGCAGACGATCGTAGCGGGCGGCCAGGCCAAGGCCGGTGACACCGCCACGGCGATCGATCGGCTCACCAACCAATACCTGTACAACATCGCCGGTACCGATGTCTCCGCCGGATACAACGGCGCGTCCACCGATTCCGGCGCGTCCACCAAGGCCCAGCGTATGGTGGAGGCGGCGCTCAAGCAGCGCGGTAAGCCCTACGTGTGGGGCGCGGAAGGGCCGAACGGTTTCGACTGCTCCGGGCTGGTGTATTATGCGGCCCGGCAGGCAGGGGTGAACATCGACCGCACAACCGCTGCCGGATACTACAACAAGCTGCCCAGGGTGAGTTCCCTCAAGCCAGGTGATCTCATCTTCCCCAAGGACAGTTTCCCCGGGAAGAATTTCGCGAATGGGCAACCCGGCCACGTGATGATCTACATCGGAAACGGTCAGTGCGTCCATGCTCCAGGGCGTGGGAAATACGTGACCACGACATCGCTGCCCTCCCAATATCAGGCCGCCCGCATGACGGGGTAGGGCAGGTTCGCCGCTTGTGCGCCGCGTGGTGTCCGTGCCGATACGGACCAATCGCCGCATCGGCACGAATACCGGTGGGGCGGTTTACGGATCCCAGGGATCGAGCCCCGAGGCCGGGTCGAGATGGTCGAGGTTGGCGATTCGGGTGGCCCACCGGGTCAGTTCCGTGCGGTTGGCCTGAGTGGGATTCGCGTAGTACGCGTGTGCGGCGTTGCGATGTGCGGTCGCGGCTTCCGTTGCGATGGCCCATCGAGTATTGCGCCCGACATTGTTCCACTCGTTCCCGGTGATCGCGGCGCGCAGTGCGGTATCCGAATCCCAGTTGCGGCGCACTCGGCCGATGAACGCGTGATCGATCGCCATACCGGGTATCGGCGCATTGGTGTGCCTGAAGAAGTTGTCCGCCGCGATGACCGCTTGGGCGGCGAAGGCCCGTTGAGCCTCGTAGGGGACACCGTCGATATGGTTGTTGACCGCGCGCGCTGCCGCGATCGCCTTCTGCAGCGGCGCGAAACCGAAGGGGTTCTGCGACATACTCGCCTTCTGCACGGCGACCGCTCGCTGCGCCTGGATGACGACATCGTGTTCTGCGCCGGTGCGGAGCAGCGTAGGGGCCAAGAAGCCGTCCGGAACCTTACTGTCGCCGAGGCCGTCGAGAGCGTTCGCGACTCCGAGCGGGTCGTGCATGCCCAGGTTGCCGGCACGCTGCAACGCTTTGCGCTGCCAGTTCGCGCGGCCGAGGTCGCCCCAGTGATACGTATCTATGCGTGCTTGCGCCGTCCTGATGTTGGCCAGATCGGACCTTTTCCTGCCGAATGCCAGCGGGCTCAGCGGACTCGACGTTCGCATTGCGAGCCAACCGACCAACGGTGAGGCATTGAACGTATTCAACGCGCCCAGGGCGGCGATGGAGCTCATACCTCCGCCGCCTCCGCCGCCTCCGCCGCCGCCCATTCCCAGTGCGCTGCCGCCCCGGCCACCTTGGCCGCCCTGGATCGCCAGCGCAAAACGGTTGGCGACCCAGCCGTTGCCCTTGCTCAGGCTATTGCCGAGTCGGCGTATCTGGAGGATGGCCACGATCTCCACCACGCAGGCGATGACGATAACCGCCATCACCTGATCGCGGGATTGGTTGAACAGATTGCCCATGAACAGGACATACACGCCGAGGAATATCGTATAGACGGTCATTCGCGCAGCGGCGATGAAACCGTCGACCACATTGCGGACCAAGAAGGTCTGAGTCGGGCCGTAGACGAAACCTCCTGCGGCGAAGCCGAATATCGCCATGAATCCGTGGTAGACGGTGTCCAGGGCCGCTTTGATGACCTTGATACCCAGGACTACCGCGAACAGCAGTAGCAGCGTGCCGCAGATCAGGAGTACGAGACCGGTTCCGACCTGTCCGACGGAGGGATTGGACGCCTTGGCGTGCGCGGCGGAGTCCCCGCAGTTCTTGACGGCCTTTTTGACATTGTCGGCCTCGCCGGACAGCACTCCGGACGACCACGCGGCCTCACAGGCTCCACTACGGTCCACCACGTGGCCGAAATTCCACACCTGCACCGGTTTACGAGCGAAGTTGTCGGCCAGATCGTGCTGCATGACGGTGACGAGCTGGTGGGGATTCGGATTGCCGTTCCCGTTCAGCCCCGCGGCCACCGAGATCCCCACATCGCGACCCCTGGTGAGCAGTCCGTCGGAGGACAGGACATCCTCGAGCGGGTCGGTGAGCATGATCGGGCCGAGGATCGCCACGGCCAGCATGGTGACGACCTGCATGGTCGCCTTGGCGTGAAACCCGCGCGCGACGAACCACGCCACGAAGAAGGCCCCGAGGGTCGCCGCGGTGATCAGGACGATCGGTGTGGCGATCTGCCGTGCGAGAGCGTCGGCGGTACCGGTCAACGCCCGGGCGAACATGTCCAGCCATTGAAAGCTGAACGCGTAGGTCACCACCCAGATCGCGGTGGTGACGATAGCCATGTACCCGACGAACTCGAGACCGAGTATGGCCCACAACACCGTATTGGCGGGGTTGAATATGTTGCCCTGGTCGGTGACGAACTGATAGCTGGACAGCGGCACACCGTTCGAATCCCGGATATTCATCCAACTGAGGCCGTCGATCTGGGACACTCCGCTACCGGTCTGGGCGGAAGCGATAGCGCCGATGACGGCGGGGAACACGACGAATGCGAGCAGGAGTACGAAGGCCCACAACAGGCGCCGCCGCCCCGGCCGGGCGGCGAGCCAGGAGCGCCACCGCCGGACGACGATGTCCGGATACCAGCGCAGTGGGTCCCAGTCGGGGGCGGTCTCGGTCATATCAGTCGGTCTCGGGTCCGGGGTATCGAATTATGGGGCAGCGGAGGCTCATCGGCTACTTCCTCCTGCTTCGGTCCCCCCTTCGGGGATGGTCTGGTGGTCCAGGTCGTGCGGCACGCACGGGTCCGACAGTCGAAGACCACTATCCTGACTGGTTCGGTCGAAATGCCGCTTCCCTGTGATGGGAATCATCGACAATAGGTGCGTCTGGAAGGGAGTCGGGCGCATGGTCGAATGCCTGCACAGGACTTGCGGGGCCTTCCCATGGGCTCAGTGCGCCACAAGTAGGGCGATACGGCCGGTGACGGCGCAGCGAGCGGGTAGGTGAGTCCATGGGTAGCCTGTTCGATTCGATCGCCGAGGGTGTTTCCACGGTTGCCGGGGGTGCTTGGGACTGGACGAAAGACAATTGGGACGGTATCGCGGTAGGCGTGGCAAGCGCGGCCGGCTTCGCCCTGGGCGGTCCCGTTGGTGCTGCGTTGGTCGGCGCTGCCGCAGGTGGAATCGCCGCCTACTGCAAAGGGGAGGATGTGCTTGCCGGCGCGACGATGGGTGCTCTCGGGGGGGTGCTCGGTGGTATCGGAGGGGCGGCTTTCCGGGGAGGTGGAGCCTGGGCGATGAAAAGAGTGGCGATGAGCAACTTTTCGCCGATCGGCTCTGTTGGCCGCGTAAGCAATGCTTTGAATATCTCCCGCACTCGCGCCTACTTTTCGATGGTGCAAAGGCGTTCGAACCTGGGTCTCTCCACAACTGGTACTATGCTTGGCTCAGGTGGCCTTTATTTGCTGGACAAAAACTTTGATTTTAATATAGCTGGGGGTGGGGAGGAGGATAAGAAAAGCTATGGCTTGATTCCCATTTCTCCCATTGGAGATCCTCCGGAAGGTATGCACCAGGTGTATATGCCGGACGGGTCCCAGCAGTCATGGCCCACAGATTTGGCAAAGCTTTCCCCTCCGATGCAATCGAATTACGAGAAATTGCCGGGGACTTATTCCGATCTATGGAGCAGTTTCGGTAAGAAGCCCGGCAAGTCCGAGTTGCCCAAGGAACTCGAGGTCCATGGGCTGAACCCGAATCAGGTGAAGGCCGCCAATATCCAGAACTATGAAGCAAGGGTCAACGACCTGAAGGAGCGGTTCACGGCACTGCGGATGGCCGACACGCAGGTTGCCGAGGCCGTCAAACGGACCGAGGAGTACTGCCGGGCCGGCAAAGGAGACCTCAACAGTTCGGTCGACGCACTCAAGCAGTTCGCCAGTATTCATCCACACAATTTCAACGAGATCGGCGAGAAGGCCTTGTACTACCAGAAGGCCGGACAGAACGGTAGTATCCCCCAATTCACGTTTACCGGGATCTCTGCTCAGAGCAGCGGAGGGATCGCGCCGGCATCCTCGCTGGGTGAGGATCCGAGCGAGGACAATTACGTGCTGAATCTGCTCGAGTCGGTGTATGCGACCAACGAGGGGATCGTGGGAGCGTGGGCGGCGAAGTTCCAGGAGCTCGCGGACGATATCAAGCCCCCGCCGGACTCGAAGGACAAGCCCGGGCCGAAGACCCAGGACAAGCCCGGGACGCAGGACCCGCCCGGGACACAGGATCCGAGAACCTCGCCGGATCCGAGAACGTCGCCGGATCCGAAGTGGGGGACTCCACCGACGTTGGACCTCACCGATCCCTCGAAGAACGGAAAGGACGGGTCGAAGTCGGGTACGGATGGCCGGGACCCGGCGGCGCGAGATGCCCTGGGAAACGCGGGGAAGAACGGTTACCCGTCGGTGCCGCCGTCATCGGCGCCGTCGGTGCCGCCGACGCCGACACCGACGGCCACGCCGAGTTCGGGGCTGGAAGGGATGATGCTGCCCATGCTGATGCAGACGATGATGGGCGCCATGGCGAAGAATCAGCAGCGTGGTCAGCAGCAGCGGGAGGACGAGCTCCGGCGGCGGGACAAGGACCGGGATCGGGACCGCTCGGAGCAGACGCCGATTCCGGCGCCGTCCCCGCAGGCTTCGCCGACGGCCCCGGCGTCGACTCCGCCGGCGACCACCCAGTCCGGGCCCGGCGGCCGGGTGTCGGCACCGCCTTCGTCCGCGGCTCCTATCGTGACCGGAAAGTCGCCCGCCACGGAGGAAAACCGGGTGTACACCTTCCCGGATGGTCGTACGCAAGAGGTGTCCGCGGTGGTCGCTCATGCCCTGGACGCCGCGTTCGGCAATGCCGTCGGAACCGACGCGCAGGCGGCCTACGCCAATACCTCGGCGAAGTGGACCGACATCAAGAAGATCGGCACCCGAGTCGATCCCTACCAACTGATGACGGGAGACGTCGGAGTCTGGGAAGGCCGCAACGCCCTGCTGGTCGTGTTCGGAACGGAGACCAGCGGAACGCTCGAAGCGGTGGTCGACGGCCAGTTGCAACCGGTGGCAGGGGCGGCGGAGATGCGTGATGGGCAGGGTGAGTTCGGTCCGTTCATCGGGTTCTTCCACCCGCCCGGTATCGAGAAGAAGGCCTCGGCGCCGGAGGTGCCGGGTGCGCAGACCCCGCCGGCGGCAGCGGCCGAGCAGGCTGTCGCTACCGCGCCTGTGTAGGAGCGCGCATTGGATATCAAGTCGTTCGTCGTCGATGTCGCGGTGAGTGCTGGTGTGACCGCGATCATGCCGGGCGGCGCGCTCATAGCATCGTTCGCCGGCGGCGCGGTCGGCGGAGTTGCCGGCTACTGGTCCGAACACGGATTCTCGCTCAGCGGGGACGCTCTCACCGCGGCATTTGCCGGTGGTGTCGGTGGTGTGGCGGGCCGCTTCCTGGGTGGGTTCTTCGGCAGGCGCATGACCGAAAGCGTGACGAAGGCGGCCGAAAGGGTTGCCAAGGCGGGAGAACCGGAGGCAGCCAGAGAAGCAGCCGAGGCTGCAGTGAAGAGTGGGGAAACCGCCAAAAAGAATGCTACTGACGCGCTCAAGAAATGGCAAAGAAAAAATTCTGGTACTTTAAACGGGAAGCAACAAAATAAATTAAATGATTTAAGGGGCAATATCGATGATGCCAAAGACGAACTCAGGCGGTTGAGACAAGAGCTCTCGGATGCCAAGAGCAAGGAGCAGCAGGGCGCATCGGAATTGGCTGCAGCCAAGAAATCAAAGGAGGCGAAAGACGGGTGGAACAAGAGACTCTTCGCTAAAGGCGACAAAGTCGAATGGTATCACAAGATAGTTCCCGGTTCTTTTGTCGGCCTGGGTTCCGCCCTGGCGGTCCTCGGGTGGGAGAGCGGATACAACCCGTTCAATGGTGATGAGCAGGGTGGCGACAAGCCCCCGGGCGCGGTACAGGCCGTCCCCCTGAAGTGGGCTGGACTCGAGGCGGCCACTCAGGCCGGCTTGATGTGGCAGGACCCGTTCAAACCCGATCCCGCCATCACCGCTCAGGGCCTCGGCTTTCTGGTGCATCCCGTCGAGTTGGCTCCGCACCTCGCAACCTGGTACGGCGGCCCATCGCAATCGTTCGCGTCGTCCCTCGTGGATTACTATCAGCTGTTCGGGGATCCCAAGAACAAAAAAGAGCTCCAACCCACACCTCCCCCGAAAATAGCGGCGGCTCCGGCCGGTCTGGCGCAGGGAAGCAAGACGGGAGCCGGTTATGCCGAGGCGGTAAAGGCGATCAACGACGCAACCGATGCGTTGAAGACCTCGGATGCTCGCCTCCTGGAAGTTATAACGGATACGGAGAAAATCTCTCGGCAGGGGCAGGAGGATATCGGAAACCTGATCCGCGGCGTGAACCGTACCATGGTCGAGATCCCCGACAAAGAAGATGTCACTTTTCTCGAGCTCGCGACGCCGGCTCTCAGTGAACTGATCCAACTCATCGAAAAAGCGATCGGGGAATACCAGCGCACCGCGAACGGCGTCCCGGATCCTACCGCGGGCGACAAGAAGGCCACGGAGGATCTGAACAACTCCGTCAACAGGTTCGCGGACAGTACGAACGACCCCTCTCTGTGGCCCAAGCCACCCAACTCAGGGCTCACAGATCCCTCCGATATCAAGGGTCTGACACCTCCTGGCGTCGACGAAACGGGCACGAACCCAGCGGATCTGGACAAGGCCATCGATCGACTGGACCGACGGGCATCGGATCCGGCGGTGAATCCGCCCCCCACGCCAGGGATGAACACGCCGGGGGCGATCCCTGCGGTGGCTCCTCCCCCCGTGGACACGATGGGCCCCCTGCTGAGTTCACTGTTGCCGTCGATGCTGATGGGGAATACGATGGGCGACGATCTGGCCGGTAGCCGGTATCTCGACCCGGCACGTTACGAGCGGGACCGCGCGGCCACGGCACCCCCGCCGGTCGCCCCGCCCGCCGCGACCACACCCTGGTCCGCTCAATCCACGTCGCCCGCCGCGACACCGGCCGCGACACCGGCTGCCGCGACACCATCCGGACAGACGCACGGCACACCTCCGACCGGAGCTTCGACGTCGCCGGCCGGTGGGCCGCCCCCGCGCACGCCGAACGCCGACGGCAGTGTGCTCTATACCTTCCCGGACGGCCGCACTCAGAAGGTCTCCCCGACAGTGGCGCAGGTCTTGGACAAGGCGTTCGCCAATATCCAGGGCACCGACGCCCAGGCGGCGTACGCCGATACCAAGGCCAAGTGGAAGGACAAGAAGGAGATAGGCGATCGGGTGGATCCATACCAGCTTATGACCGGCGACGTCGCGACCTGGGACGACCGCACCGCGATCCTGGTGGCGTTCGGCTCCGGCGAAGAGGGCACCTTGGAAGCGGTGGTCAATGGCGAGTTGAAGAAGTTCACGCCGGAAATGTCGGACAGCGCCGGTGAATTCGGGCAGTTCACCGGGTTCAGGCATCCGCCGGGTATCGAACTCGCCGCGTCGAATGGCAAGGACGACACCGCGAAGCCGGTCGACGACCAGCAGTCCACGGTCACGGCGACCGACGCACCCTTGGCCGTGGCTCCGGCGTGAACGGCTCGTCGATGGATGAGAGGAGACGGTGATGGCACTGGACATCGATCTCGGCGAGCAGGCGGCGGGCGCTGTGCAGATCTCGGAACTCGTCAGGAACACAGGGGCGGCGCTGCCGCGGGGGTGGGCGTTGCCGGCGGGCACCGACCCCAAATCCGCGGAGGCCGTTCCGGGGTTGAACGCGTGGGCGGAGGGATTGTTCAATGGTGTGGTGGGGGTGATGAACAACGTACAGGAATTGGCGCACACTACCGGCGCCGCGCTCGTGCGCTACGCGGACACCGATGAGCGGGGAGCTCGAATGATCGCCGCTGTGGGGGGCGGGCATGATATGACGAATCCGGTTCCTGCGGTGGAGCCGCTGAAGTATCGCCGGGTGCCGCCACACTTGAGCAGTATGACCAGTGTTACCGGTGATCCTCTGGTCTTCGCGCAGCAGCTGCACAGCGGCCCGGGCCCAGGGCCGGTACATAGGTTCGCCGAGTCGGTGCGGACGTTCGCTAGCGATACCGTCACCATCGCGAGCGGTGATATGGATCGTGTCGCGTCGATACTACGGCGCTGGACCCCGGTTGGCAGTGAGGTGGCCGATAAACTCACCAAATACCGGGGCCGGCTCGATGAGCTCGGGACGGGATTGAAACTGCTCGCCGACAGCGCCGATGCCTATGGCAACGCATTCGCCAAGGCGAAGGCCAAACATCCCACGCCCGAGGAGATCATCGCCGCGCGAAAGGAACTCGTGCGTGCCATGCGCTCCCGGGACGAGATCGGGACGCAGGCGGCGTTGGCGAAATTCCAGGAGCAGAACGCACGGTCGGCCGAGACCGTCAGCTCGTACACGGCAGAGGCGAATTCCACCGAAGCCGCCGGAGCCACCGGAGCCGCCGGAAACGGAACCGGGGGGAGCGGATCCCAAGACAGCAGTGCGCTCATGCAGATGCTGCCGACCTTGATGAGCATGATGGGCACGGGTATGGACGGTCTGTCGGACACCACGGACATCCCCGATGATTACTATGACGACTCCTACGACGACTACGGAACGGATTACGGGATACCTTCGCTCGGGTCGTCGCCGGGGACCGGCGGAATACCGTCCCTTGGAGGTGTTCCGAGTGTCTCCCAGGTAGAGGATGTCGCGGTGGGAGCGATGCCGATGGTCGCCGGGACCGGTATGGCGACCGGCACCGGACTCGGCGCGGCACCCCGGGTGCCGGTTCTCGAGTCGGCGGCCGCCTCCTCACCGGGAACCGCATATGGCCGTGGCGGCTCGCCGATGATGCCGTATATGCCGATGTCTCCCGGTATGGGCGGGGCGAACGGTGGCGGAGGTGGCGAGCGGAACCGGGTGGTCGCCTGGCATCCCGACCGGCTGATGTACGTAGACGACACCCCGCACACCGAACCTGTGATCGGCGAACGTCCGACCATTGCCCCCACGGTGACATCACCGACACCACCGCCGCCCAATCAGGCGCCGACCCGCTCCGGAGGTACCGCATGAGCGATATTCATCCCGATGTTCAAGCTGCCCTGGCCGCCGCCCGCGACCTACGCCATCGAATCGCCGATATGCGCGAGCGCATCGATACGGTGCGGGCTCGCCGGCCTTCGCCCAGCGGACTGGTCATCCCGGAAGTGGACGCCATGGGCCGGCTGACCAACCTCTACCTGGAACCCGGCACGGTCAACAGGTTCACCGGCGAGGAGCTGGCAGCCGAGATCATGGCCGCCATCCGCGAGAGTACAGCCGACGCGGCCCGCCAGTACAGGACGATCATGGATACGACGATCGTCGACGAACCCGCGGACGGGGCCGAGGGCAGTGGATCCGGTAAGCTCGCCGAATCGGGCCGGACCTCGGAGACGGTGTCGTGACGGGGGCCGCTGTCACCGACGAGAGCGGCGTATCCGCCAGCGACGCCGTGTGTTGGCTGCACGAGGAAGGTCTCAACCGGCTGGCCGCGCTGGGGGAGAGTTCGGGTCCGGTGGTGGCCTACACCGTCGAGGTCACCACCGGGCTGATCACCGTATACCCGTCGACGAACAAAGGTATCGGTGTCGAGGCCACATCCCTCGCGGCGGACGATCTACCCGCCCCGGCGGAGCACTCGAACCGACTTGTCGTCGTGGGCATCACGCATAACGACGCGCTGTTGGTGGTGGATCTGGCCGGCTCGTTGATGGTCGCCGTCAACGGTGACCGGCCCGAATTGGTAGCCCGGTCCTGGGCCACTCAACTGCTGTTGAACCCGGACATCACGCTCACCACCAACAGCGCCGAGATCGCCATCGGTACGAGCCCACGATGCAAGAAGAGTTTCATCCCGGGCGGCGGGGGGTCGATCATCAGCGTGGACGATGGGAAACCGCCGGTGACCACGATCGCCATGAACTCGCCCATGGACAGCACGGATTACCTGGAGATATCCCCGGGCGGTCTCGGAGAGATGTATCTGGGGCCCAGATTCTGGCAGCTGAGCCATGTCATGACCATTGCCGACGGACCGTGGGAGAAACTCGCCTCCGTCCTCGGCGGAATCGCCGGCTGACACCGTCCCGGCCCGATATTGTGGGGAGCCATCGATGACCAACGACTACGACGACGATTTCGACCTGGACGCCGAACTCGACCAACCACCCGCCGCGGACAGCCGGAAGGTTTACGAGGTGTTCAATCCCGATGGCACGGCGGGAGTGGCCTGCGACCGCGATGGTGAGATCGTGGGCCTGCACATATCCGATGACGCCCGCGATAACGGCGATGTATGGTTGGGTGCCGAAATCGTGAAACTCGCGAAATTGGCCCATATGAAGTCGCGACTGGGACTGCGTAAGGAAATGGAGGAGAAGGGCACTCGCTCCTACACCATTGACTCGTTCGGGCTCCCGACCGAGGCGTCCTACCGTGCCCTGGAGGAAGCGGAGTTCGGCACCCGGGCCAATTGACCGCGCAGTCCACCGCAGAAGACGACGACAGGAAGACCACATGCTGGATATCGACGACCCCGACGAGGTGATCAGGGCAGCCGGCAAATTCACTACCGCGCTCACCACGACGAAAGATCATGTCGTCGGCACCGTGGCCGACGGTTTCACCCTCCCCCGGGGGCCGCGTGCCGAGTTTGATTGCCGCGGCGAGGAGGTGAACAAATGGATATGCACCACCATTGTCAACGCAGCGCTGAAACTCGGCGACCAAGCGGAGAAACCCTCCCACGCGACCAGGGTGGGTGTCACTGCCTTGAACGATGTGGATATCGACGGCGGTAGCACCATAAGTAACGCCTCGGTTTGAGCGGTGCCCATGCATCCGGAGCGCGAAAGTCCATACTGGGATCGGATCGTCGGCAACGACTGGCCCGAGATATCACCCTCCGCATGGAACGCGCTGGAAACCGCGGCCCGCGAGGGCGCCGACGCGCTGAATTCGGGCGACGCCGCTCAGGCCCTGCGCGGTTTCGACGAGACCGTCCGCGCGTCCGAGGCGCTAAAAGTCGTGCGCGATGCGATGGCGGTCCTCCAACACAAACCACAGGCATTCGCCGACGCCCTGTATGCCGCGGCGGACACATACGGCGATATCGCCGGACTGGCGCGCCGGACCCGTAATCAGATCCTCGATGTCGTGGACAACGCCACGACCCGTATTCGTAATGAGACCCGGGGCGACAACGACGGCGACGGGGAAACCGACAACGAGGCCGAAGCCGCCGCGGATGCCGCGACCACCGATAAGATCGTGAAACAGGCCCGGGCGGAGGTGGTCGATATCGTCAATACGGCACTGGCCTCCTTCGGACCGCGGGGGCTGCCATCGCTGGACGATATCGCCGAAGCCCTGGGTCAGCCCGGCCCGTGGAACACCGGAAGTCCACTCCCGGAACATCCCCGGCGGGCACCGAACGTCGGCGGCGGCAACCCGAACGTTTCGGTCGGGCCCGGGCACAACAACGACGGTGTGGGCCCGCATCCGGGATCAGGCCCGCTTGTCCCGCCATCGGCTCAACCTTTCGGCCCGCTCTTTCCTCCGATCGACGCCGGGATTCCGGGCGCCGATGCGCCACCCGCACTCGATACCGAGCAGCAGTGGGGGCCGGAGCACGGTGAGACACCTCCGGCGGCGCCGGACGAGCCGAGAGCAACAGATGTCGGAACCACTCCTCCGGTGTCCGACGCTCAACCTGCCGGCCACCGGACCGACTTCCCCCCGGGTACCGAGACCGGGGCGGGGAGCCCGGTTCGTCCGGCGTCGAATACCACCGGGGCGGAGACGTCCGCTGCGGGTCGGGATCCGGAACCGGAGGATACGTCGAGGCCGGAGGACGCCTCGGGACCGAAGGGCGCCTCGGGACCGAAGGACGCCTCAGGGCCGGAGGACACCGGCGCGGCCTCCCGCCGCGAAGAGCGCGGGAAGGAGCACGGCGAGACCTTCGGCGATACCGGCCGTACGGACGCGGCGGCCAAGGCCGATCTGCCCCCATCTCCGACACCGGGAACCGTCGCCGCGGGACCGACATCCGCAGCCGTGCCGACCATCGTGCCGCAGCCGCCTGGTACGGCCCCGTCCACAGGCGTACCGCCCGCCGCGTCGACAGCACCGGCGCAGCACCGGTTCGCACCGCCGCAGCCTGTCGAAGCGCCACGTGTCCAGCCGGCGGCTTCGGTGAAACTCCCGGGCAGTCCGGGGGCGGTGCCTCATGCCGGGGTGACGGCCGCTACCGCCGGCGGTGTGCAGCCATCGCCACGTGACCAGGCGGCGATTCGGCGACCGGGTGAGGACGCCGAATCGTCGAGGAGCGGTAACGAAATCGTCAGAGATGCCGTTGGTGCTGCGATGAAGTCTTCCGCCGCACCGTCTTTCGTTGTCGGTGAACGCGTCGACGGCGATCTGATCCTTGCCCGGACGCTGCTGGGCAGTATTCGCACGGCGGTCGGCTCTTGGTTGATCGGTGTCGACTGGGCCGTCTCGGTGATGCGACATCAGAGCGGAGTGAGTGCCTTCGTCACCTCCAACGAAGGCCGCGGCTGGCTGCCGGCTCGTCTGTTCCTACCGCGGGAGGTGTCCACTCCGTGGCAGTGGTCGGTCTCCGAGAACGCGGGGTGGGAGGGTGTGGCCGACCCCGCTCGCGTTCTGGCCGAGTTCGCATTCGCCTGGGGTGGAAAGTCAGGGGCGAAGCTTTCGGCGCTTGTATCGTCCCAACCGATCGACCCCGGACTCCGCCGACAGCTCGGTGAGATCGCCACAGCGGGTTCGGTATCTCCGTCCGCGGAGATGGACCTCTCCTCACCCTCGGGCGGCACGTTGGACCGACTCGGTATCACCGGTTCGCCGCGTTTGCTCGACCGCGCCGCAAAGGCTCCTGATGGCTCGGTCGCGCTTCGCTGTCTCGAATTGGCCGTCGACGCGCATATTCGGGTGGAGCAGGCCGGTTACCTCCCCATGGAATCGGTGGACGCGCCCGGCATCCGGCTGCGTATCTTGCGCGCGCTTCGTCGTGGCCGTGAGTTCCCGACCAGTTGGTGGGAGGAACTGCAGGACGCCGACGATCTGCTGGCTGCTTCGGTGCTATCGCATCGCTCCGATGTAAGCCGTGTCACTCTGGGGGAATTGCGATCCGACCAGTCGAGTGGACACTCCGAATCCGAGCTGATGGTGTTGCGGGAGCTGACCTTCCATCGTCGCTGCAATGAGTTGGTTCTGCTCCTGGCTGAGGAGGTGACCCGGCAAACCTTGCGCGACGCGGTGTTCGCGCACGCGCAAATCCTTTCACATCCCCTGTTCGCCCACCGTTCGCCCACGGACTCGGGTGGTCCGGAACGGCGTTCCACGGTATCCGCTTTCCCCCCACGGTAAACCGCCTTTCGCCGACCTCCTCTCCCTCCCATCTTTGGGAAGGATCGACAATAGGGAGGTCCGTGGTGGGAAAGGATTGATCGAGCATGCCGGATAGGCTGGAAATCGACCCCGCGGTGCTACGCCAGCTGGAGCAACGGCACCGCCAAGTGGCGCAGGAAACTCGGGAGTGGGCGCAGCCTCCGACCGACTGGCTCAGGGACTTCGAACCCACCTACGGCAAGATCGCTCGCCCGGTGAAGAGGGCGCTCGAACGGTACTATAAGGCACGCCAAGAAGCCGGTGAAGCACTCGCCCTAGAACACGAACGGACCGCCGATTCACTGCGCGCCTCCGCAGATTCCTATGAGCGGACCGATGCCGAGAGCGCGGCGAGTATCAACCGGCATGGTGACGAATTCTACGATTCGCCCGGCAGCAGCGCACCGAGCTCACCGACCGCCACATCTCCTGTCGGGGAGCCGGTGGCAGGGCCGGTAACAGGGCCGGGGGCAGGAACGAGCGGTTCACCCTCCAACGGGGTCGTCGGATCCGTGCCCGGCGGCACCATGCCGGGAGCGGGAGCCGCCGGGTCCGAGGGCGCATCCGCCCCGTCCTCTCCGGGCTCCGTGACTCCGTCGATTCCCTCGATGCCGCCAACGGACACCACTGCCGGCACGAATGGGTCGGCTTCACCCGCGGCCGCTTCTGCCGGGCCGGCGGCACCGGCCGGCGGTATCCCGCCGTCCACGGTGGGCGGGTTGCCGGTCGGCGCGATGGGTTCTCCCAGCGGTGGTCCCGGATACCTCGACGATCGACAGGTCGGTCAACCCCCGATCGATCCCGGCGCGAACGGAACGCCGATGCCGGTGGCTCCGACACCGTTCGGCGCCGCGGTCGAGTCCGCCAAGGACAAGGCAGCCGCACCCGATTACATCGTCGGTGAGGAAGTGAACGAGGACTTGGTGATCGCCCGCACCCTGTTGGGAGCGGTGTTGGCAGCGGTGGAGCCGACCGTCGGCATGACCTGGGCGGTCTCCGTGATGCGCGGCCCGGCCGGTGCCGGTGTCTTCATCACCTCGAACGAGGGCCGCGGCTGGCTTCCCGCCGGCCTGTACCTGCCACGCGAGGTATCGACACCCTGGATGTGGGACGAACTGCTGCGCACCGAGGACAGCTCCGGGTCGCCGTGGGAAGGTGTTTCCGACCCGGCCCGTATTCTGGTGGAATTCGGCTTGGCCTGGGGCACCAAGGCCAATGCCCAACTGTCGGCGCTGGTGTCGTCCGGCCAGATCGACCCTGGCCTGCGGGTGCATCTCAACGATGTCGCCATGGAGGGTATGGTCGGTCCCTCCTACGACGTCGATCTCCGAGTGTTCACCCCCGATACCGTCGACCGTCTCGGCCTCACCGGCTCGGTACCGGCTCTGGAGAGCGTCGCGGCGACCCCGGACACCCGGGTCCGGGCCCGCTGTCTCGAACTCGCGGTGGATGCGCAGGCCCAGCTCATCCGGTCGGTGGCCGCTCCGCCGGAAAGCGGCGGGGTGCGCGCGATCCGGGACCGTATTCTGGCGTGGCTCCAATCCGGGAGCGACGTTCCCCGAGAATGGTGGGACGAATTGCGAGACGCCGATGATCTGCTCGCGGTGACCATGATCTCGCGGCGTGTCGACGTGGGTCGGGTCGGTTTGGGCGAATTGCGTGTCGACGACGAGGCCTCGGTCATGCGCGCCCTGGCATGGGAGCGCCGCTGTAACGAGCTGGTCATGTTGTTGGACCAAGAGGAGGAGAGCAGGCAGATGCTGCGTGACGCGGTATACGCGCACGAGCAGGTGGTGCAACATCCGTCCTTCGTTGCGGCGCCGGCACCGGTATCCACTGTCGAAGGCGAGCGGGTCGAGCGTCCGGCGGCGACTTCAGGTGCCGTTTCCGCACCCGAGCAGCGGACGGAGGCGGCTGCCGGGCCGACCGGTGTGTCCGTGCCGAGCGGCACGGTATCGCCGCCTCCCGTGGTAACGGGTCCGCCCGCCGGGACCATTGGACCGCTGGTATCCCCGCCTCCCGGCGTGGAACGGGGCTGAGGCAGGTGCATCAGGGCAACGGAATCCGATGGGTGACACCCAGCGGAACTCTTATCACCGGTGTAGAGAGGTGATATTCCATGCCCCCGGATGAAGACGAGGACGAACCCCACACCGGCCCCGACAAGCCCACTGACATGAAGTGGGACGATAAGGGTTACCTTACCGAGGACGGTCACGGCAACAGCATCAAATACGGTCATGATGAGCATGGCCTATACCCGGATGGCCCCGGCGAGGGTGACAACACCTACCTGCGCCATGAAATCCGCTCGAACAACGGCGATTACGCGCTGCGGTTCGAGGACGGCGACCTCGTCATCAAGTACGTCGGATCCGATGGGCGCGAGCGGACCCTGTGGAATTCGAAAACCGGTGACGAGAGCTGGGGCGGCGACGTCTCCGGCCTCAAAGTCGGCCCGAACGGTGAATTGATCATCACCCATAGGGACGCCAATCTTCCCTCGGCCGTTCCTTCGTCTACGTACAAACTGACGGAGGGTATCAAGGGTATCGAAGGCGCTACTTTGATACTCAACGACGACGGCAGCCTTGTCATCGTCGATAAAGATGGTGATGTACGTGCACAAATCTCACCACCTGATGACAAGAAGAATCGCCCGCTTCACCTGTACCGTCCGGAGAATATATCCAATGGCCTCAGGGAATTCATCGGTGTCTGTGAGTCGATCATCCTGGATGGATATTACTTGCTCGGAGCGGGCACGCCGAAGTCGATGCCGAATTTCTCGTCGCTACTGAGCAACAAGGGGCTGAAAGATGTCGACAACATAAGCCACCAGTCCGAGTATTACAACGACAATGTCGGTGCTGTCGCGCGTTTGAAAGAAGACATGATAGCCACCAGTGCCAAGGTTTCCGCTGCCGCGAAGGACATGTCTTCGGAAGGGCTCGCAACGAGGAGCTTCGTCAAAGCCGAGGTGAAGGCCCTCAACGAGAAACTGCACGCCGTAGATGATTACGACTCCATCCACCCGAAGGAGGATGAGAAGAAGAAAAAGAAGGAGGAGTACGATTTTCCTCTCGAGTGGGACAAGGAAGCCGGAGAACTACGGATCCAGCCTGCAAAAGAAGATCGGATATTCAAGTGGCTGGACGATACGACCGATAAGATAACCGACAAGATTCAAAAGACATCGAACTGGGCCGAGAAAACCGGTAAGGATGTTCCAGAAGATCCGACCCCCAAGCCGAAGAAGACCCCGGATACCACCAATAAGACTCCTACCGACCAGGGCCCCACCAATCAATTTCCCGTCGACCAGACGAATCCACCCGGAACCGATCCCACCCTGCAACCGAACAACCCCCAGCCGACCAATACCGACTTCGGCAATCCCACGGGTACATCCGGTTCCAAAGACCCGTCGGGCTCCTCGACCAAGGGCGCCGATGCGATCGAGCAACTGCTCGCCCCGATCAGGGAAGCCCTCACCAACAAATCGGCGGCCGGTTCTCCCGGCGCGGGTCCCGCGACGGGTGCTACGGGGTCTCCCGGTGCCGGCGGGGACTTGATGTCGTCCATGATGCTGCCAATGATGTTGCTGCCGATCATCACCCAGATGATGGATAAGCGGAAGCAGGAAACAGAGCGGGACAAAGAGGAACGCGAGCGGGAAGAAGAGGAGCGCGACGAAGAGACCGGTCCCGGCGCACCGGGACCGGGTGCGACCGCCCCCGCACCCTCGCCGGCGCCCGGCCCCGCGCCCGCTGCCGAGCCCGGGGTAACCGCGCCCTCGCCCGAGAGCACGCCTCCTCCACTCACACAGAAATCCATGGTCGACATGAAACTGCCGAACGGCACCTCGCAGCGGGTGTCGTCGGTGGTTGCCGAAGCGGTGAACAGGGAGCTGAACAACCCGAACGGCAGCGACGCCCGGGCCGCGTATCAAGGCACAGCGGGTGAGTCGTCGTCGGCCAGTCCGTGGGTGGCAGTGGAGAACTCCTCGGTGGCACCCGGGGAGAGCTCTCCGGTGAAAACCGGCGATATCGCGCTGTGGGATAACCGGTCCGCGCTGGTGATAATGACCGATTCCGGAATGCAGACCATCATCAACGGACAGATGGTGCCCTTGGACCCGAACAACCCGCCGGATGGCGGGCAGGGCGGATATGGGAATTTCCGTGGTTTCTTCCACCCGACCGGTGCCGATATCACCGATGTGAACCAGATGGCGACCGTGGGCGCACCGCCGCCGGTGAGCACCGCACAGCCGAGCGCACCCGCCACGCCTCCCGCGGTCACACCGCCGCCGAGTGTGGAACTCAGGTGAGCGAATGTCGGGCTATGAGGCGCTCTACTGCGCGTGCGTTCTCGTACGAGTAGTGGAGGCTTCGTAGCCCGTAGAGGTGGTGGTCGGACCGAGGAACCCGGTGCCGGCTGCGGTGGCCCGCCCTCCGGCGCGGGAGTACCGCCTTGCGGCGCACCGGTACCCGCCCGGTCCTGCGGCGCACCGGGCTGTCCCTCCAGAGTGGTCGCCCCGGTCGGTGGTGCGGTGGGGTCGATCGCCGTCGGAGCGGGTCGGCCGGGGGACCTCTTCGCCCTTCTCGCCCTTTTCGGCGTCGCCATCCTTTCTTCTGGGGTCAACAGTTCCGGCAGCATGCTCGCCGGCGGTATGACCCCATCAGAGACAGCATGGGAGCGCCTGTAGCAGCGAGGACAGGACTTCCGCGGCGGCTTCACCGCCCGCACCGCCACCTGTGCCCTGACCATTCGATGACCCCGGGTCGCCGGAGCCTTCGTTGCCGGAATTTCCGGTCAACTGTGCGTAGTCGTCGGCCACCCTGGTGACCTTGTTGTATACCGACTCCACGGTGTTCGCCACGAGGTCCATGAGTTTGGTCTCTAGTGCGGCCTTCTTCGCCGCCTCGAGATTGGTGAGGTTGACATCTTTCAGAGTGCTCTCGAGTTGCTCGACGAGATTGATGATCGAGCGAAGGGTCTCGTCCTGCTCGGCGGCGACCACGATCGAGGTCTCGATGACCTGGTTGTCCATCTGAAGCAGCGAGGTCTGTCGGGCCTGGACCGTGGTGAGGGTTTGTTGATACGCCTTTCCGCTTTCCCTTTACCCAAATTCTGGTGGGTTGTGCTGGTGAGCAGATCGTCCATGTTGGGCGGTGGTTTCGGCATGCCACGACCGAGTAGATCGACCGCGGTCTTCGGCCATCGCGATATAGGAAACCAACGCCGGGGAGCTCCGGAAGGCAGCTTCAGGTCGGCGGTCCAGTACTTTCTGTCATCCCCCTTGTCGCCGAACTCGTCATCGTTCCGAACGGCCCGCACCACTCCTGCGCTGGACTCGTCGCGGGCACTGACCGTTGCGGTGTAGGTGGTCTCACGGCCTGTGTCCTTGTCGCCGACGATATCGGTCGTACCGCCCGACATACGCAGACACCCGCCTTCCCGAAGTTCTCATTCCATTGTGTTGTCTTCCCTGGTATGGGAATAGTGACTCGCCGTTTCCGGGCCGGGCTGTCGCATAGTCGAAAAAGCCCGAGCGGGGGAGCGTTCGCCGGGCCGTTACCAGGTAGGAGCCGGGGGTCGGAGAGGTGGTCGGTGAGATGAGCGATAGCGAGTCGGTCCCATGCCAACTCTGACCGACGATGTGAACAGCGTGTTGAACGACCTGCTCAAACTGTACGGCGACGGTCAACCCTCGGAAGGGGCCGTAGTATCGCTGGCGCAGGCCAACGCCGCCGATGTGAAACTGCAGGCGGGCAGCCTGGTGGCCGGATACGAGAACCTGCAGAACGCGCACAAGAACCTCATCGAAACACAGCACAGCCGTGAAGGCATCGTGCAGAAGGCGGTAGTGGATTCGGGCAGCGGCACGGTGGCCGGCCGGGGGATGCTGAACAACCAGATCGCGGATCTGCAGGCGCGTATCCAGGCCATCACGGCGGTGGCCGATACCCGGTTCAGCGGGCCCGCGCTGCTCGAATCGGCGCATCGGACGATCGCCTCGGCGACCAGACAGGTGAACGCCGACGTGGATGCCGCACGCCAGCAGGCGAACAGGATCATGCCGCCGGTCGCGCCCCTGGCGCGTGCCCCCCGGCAGATCTCGGCGCCTCCGCGCAGGCGTCGGCGCAGGCGTCGACCGCAGCCCATTATGGGACGGTCGCGGCGGCGATTGCGGCCGCCGTCGGACCATACCGCGGGTGGGAGGGCGGTCGGCGCCGCGCATGCCTGGCTCGGCACTCCATATATCTGGGGCGGCGGCGGCGCGGGCGGACCGACCGGAGGCGGTTTCGACTGCTCGGGACTGACGCAGTACGCGATAGCCCAGGCCACCAACGGAGAAGTTGTCCTCCCTCGGACCACATACGAGCAGATCTACGCGGGAGAACGAGTGTCGCCGCGGGAGGTGCAGCCAGGTGACCTGGTGTTCCCGGCCGGTTCGTTCAGTGCACGGGGACCGGAGCACGTTCAGTTGGCGGCAGGCAACGGCATGGTGATCGAGGCACCATATTCCGGTTCGACCGTGAAGTACTCGCCGATGTCGAGCAATGCCGTCGTGGTGCGGGTCTTATAGCGGAGGCGAGAGCGCGGCGGCCGGTGGCTCGCTGTTTCCACCGGCCGCCGCCTATCGGATCGGTCATCAGGATGAGGGGACTGATGACCTGTCGCTAACTATAGCGTTAAGCGACGTACCGTTCAATAGCGGCATCAATCTGAAAGATATCGATCGCGGCGTGGGGGGCGGAGTTCGGGGCGAGGATCGAGTTGCCGGCGAAAGCGGGCTGTCGAGGTGGCGAGACCGAGAACGGCCCGCCGATAACGTATTTCATACGGCGGCTGGTTGCCGGATCGCGGCCGACCAGCCGCCGCCAGAGGAAGGGTCTTCGATGATTAGGTGTTCACCGACCCGAGGTGAACTTACCATCAAACAACGGTTCGTTCAATAAAGGACACTTGTATAGGGGTGTATTTTTCCCGTAGCTTCCCCCTCATCGGGGATGGACTCCGCGATCCGATCGTTCCTCGCTCCACTTATTCGGTGCTCCTTCCCAGCCGCGGGAAACGAGGTGTATGCCGGTCGGTCGGCCGTGGCATATCGTTCATTTCCAGGCGATATCGGCGGAAGGGAAGTCTGAGGTGTCTGCAGCCGAAGACGCGTTCTACACGGGTGTTCAGAGTCTGGGTTTGGTTGCCGGTGGGGTGCGTAACGAGGAACATGCCCGTGCGGCGTTCAGAGCTGCTACGGATCTCGATCCGGATATGTGCGACGCCTGGCTTGGGCGCGCCATGGCGGGGGATATCAGCTCCGAGGTGATCTACGGGGCGTATCGCTCCGTGCACAATCTGTACCGGGATCAGCAACGAGCCGGTTTGGTCGATCGGGCGCTGTGGTGTCAGGTCGAGATCGGGGTGTTCGGACTGCGAGTGGCCATGGCCGACCGCGACCAGATCGCGATCGCACAGGCGTGCTCGTATGCCGAAGCGGGGGAATGGCAGGAGGCGGCGGCGATCCTGGACGAGATCCGTGGCGACGATGTCGCGGACTTCGTGCGGATATCTCTGTTCTACCGCACCAAACGGTGGACCGACGTCATCACGGCGCGCGGCGACAATCCGCGGATCGAGGACGGACTCCTCGATATCGCGGCGGAGCTGATGGCGGCAAGCGCCATGGCGCATCTGGGTCGGTTCGGAGAGGCGTTGCCGCGGGCGCAGCGCATCGTGGAGGACAGCCAGTCCGGCAACCTTTCCTATATCTGGGCCGACGCGCACTATCTGCTCGGCATGATCATGCGGCACAACGGTGAGCACGAGACGGCCGACAAGATCCTCAAGGGCCTCCAGGGTTCAGGGCTGTGGCCGGACCGTCCGGAGTGGCAGCAGGCGGTGCGGGACAAGAACTTCCGGCTCGAGGTCACCACACCGGCGGTTATCGCGTCGCGGATCAATATCTGGGATCCGAAGTCCGGCGACGATCCGGCCGAGGTGGCCGCATCCGCCGCCAAGGCGGAACGCGACGCGCTGCTGGCCGAGGCATCCGAGCTGCTGGAATCGCAGATCGGTATGGACTCGGTGAAAGAGCAGGTCGAGCGGCTCAAGTCGGGTGTTCTCATGGACCAGGTGCGCGCCAAGCGCGGCCTGGCGGTCGACTCCCGGTCCAACCATCTGATCTTCTCCGGACCGCCGGGAACCGGTAAGACCACGATCGCCCGGGTGATCGCGAAGATCTTCGCCGGCCTGGGTGTGGTCGAGAACGCCGAGGTGATCGAGGCCTCGCGCAACGACATGGTCGGCACCCACCTCGGCCACACCGCGCCCAAGACCAACGCGCTGATCGATTCGGCGCTCGGCGGCGTGTTGTTCATCGACGAGGCGTACACGCTGATCCAGGAAGGTCTGTCCGGCGGGGACGCCTTCGGCAAGGAAGCGGTGGACACCCTGCTGGCCCGAATGGAGAACGACCGTAACAAACTGGTCGTGATCATCGCCGGGTACGAAGGGGAGATCGACCGTTTCCTGGCCTCGAACGACGGTCTGGCCTCGCGGTTCACCAAGCGGATCCGCTTCCCCAGCTATGACCCGGACGAACTGGTGCAGATCGCCGACCACATCGCCGGAAAGAAGGATTCCATCCTGTCCGACCAGGCGCGCGAAGTCCTGCGAGACCGCTGCCAGGAGCTGTCGCAGCAGAGCAGGAATGGCCGGCGGCTGATCGACCTGGCCGGTAACGGCCGGTTCGTGCGCAATGTGGTCGAGGCAGCCGAGGCGGAGCGCGATTTCCGGTTCACCCGCGGCAACGTGGATATCGCATCGATGACCAACGAGGAGTTGATGACGGTCGACGCCTTCGATATCAGCGCCGCGCTGGCCGGTTTGGCGCCCACCGTGAAATAGCGGCGCGAGTCACCCGACCGGGCACACCCCCATTGGTGGGAATGTGCTCGGTCGAGTCTATTGTGCCGCAGGCGGTTAGCTTGTGGCAGGTCGGTGGAAGGAAGTAATACCGGTGGCACGCTTCCGGGTGGTGACCAAACACCAGGTTTCGGGTTGGCGGTTTCTGCTGCACCGCATCGAGCACGCGCTGGTGCGTCGAGACGCGTCCATGATCGACGATCCACAGCGCGGCCGGTCCACCGCGCTGATGATCGGCGTCGCGCTGGCGTGTGTCGGGGTCGCGGGGGCGGCTGTGCTGGCATTCTTCAAACCGGCGAAGCCCGTGGGTGATTCGCGGATCGTCGCCGACAAGGACACCGGCGCGTTGTATGTGAAGATCGGCGAGCGACTGCACCCGGCCCTGAATCTGACCTCGGCGCGGCTCATCGTGGGTGCCGCGGAGACTCCGCAGAAGGTCTCGCGGGATGAGATCGGCAACTACCCGCGCGGCCCGTGGGTCGGCATTCCCGGCGCGCCCGGACAGATCGTGGACAGCGATGAACGAGATTCGGATTGGACCGTCTGCGATACCGCCAAAACCGGGGCGGCCGCGCCGGTGGACCCGCAGACAGGTCTTCCGACGCTCAAGTACTCGGCCGTCGACGTCACCGTCATAGGCGGGCCGCTCACCGTGGACAACGACGCGATACGGGAGTTGGCCGGCCGTGAAGCGCGGCTGTTGCGCAGTGACAAGACCACGTGGCTGGTATATCGCGACAGCGCACAGGGCGTGGTGAAGGCCGCGATCAACCTGGCCGACTCGCCGGTCATGTTGGCGCTCGGTATCGACGTCACCACCAAGGTGGTCGCCGTGTCGCAAGGCCTTATCAACGCGATCCCGGAAGTCGCGCCGATTCGGGTACCGGAGGTGCCGGACGCCGGGCAGACCATCTCATTGGGGTCGTCGCAGAATGTGGTGGTCGGTTCGGTCGTCACCGTGGCCTCGCCCGACCGGGGTGCGACCTACTACCTGGTGTCGAAATCGGGGCTGGTGCGCATCAGCTCGGTTCTGGCGGCCATGGTGCGCAACGCCGATTCACATGGTGCCGTCACCACCACCACGCTCACCCCGGATGCCGCCGCCGCGAACCTGCGACCCGGTGATTGGCCCGGGACCGCGACCTATCCGGCCGAACCGGTCGAGATCATCGATCCGATCCAGTCGGGGACCACCTGCTACCACTGGTCCAAAGCGGCCGCTGATCCCGATGCGCATACCCGGCTTCTGGTCGGTAGGCAGCTGCCACTCTCCAAGGAGGAGCAACAGCGCACGGTCAAACTGGTCACCGCGCCGTTGTCGAATGGCGTGACAGCGCACTACGCCTACCTGCCACGGGATACCGGGAAATTCGTGCAGGTAACCGGCTCCGAGAAAGGATCTCCGCTGCGGGAGTCGCTGTTCTGGATATCCGACAGCGGGGTGCGATACGGGATCGCGACCAAACCCGTCCTCATGGCCGGCGGAAACGACCAGACGCTGAGGGCATTGGCGCTCCGTGCGCCGGTTCCCGCGCCGTGGAGCATCGTCTCGTTGTTCGCGGTGGGTCCCACGCTGTCACCCGATGACGCTCGGATCCAGCACGACGGTATTCCACCGAATATGGCGGGCACGCCGTTCCGGCTCGAGGGCTCACCCGGGAAAGGCACCTCATGACCGCGACCCGTCGTTTCGTCCGGCCCGCCCGCATGGTGCGCGGACCCAAGGCGCCGGCCGTCACCGAACTCCGACTACAGCCCCCGACCGAGCTGCCGCGGCCGGTGCCGCCGTCCAAACTCAAAATGATTATGCCGGTCATCATGGTGGCGGCCATGATCGGCATGATGGCCATGATGTTCACCAGCGGCCGGGCGATGTCGCCGATGATGATGTTCTTCCCGCTGATGATGATCGTCTCCATGTTCGGCATGATCGGCGGAGGGCTCGGCGGTGGCGGCGGCTCCAACAGCACTGCGGCCGGGCTGAACGAGGAACGCAAGGACTATCTGCGCAGTATCACCGAGAACCGGAAAACCGTGCACGAGTCCGAGGCCGAACTGTACGAGTATTTGAACTACACCCATCCGGGCCCGCGAGGTCTCGGCCGATTGGTCGGCGGGAAACGTATGTGGGAGGTGCAGGTCGCCAGCCCGCAATATCTGCGGGTGCGGGTGGGGCGCGGACGTATCGCAAACCAGGTTCGGGTGATCGTGCCGGAGGCGGCTCCCACCTCCGATCTGGATCCGGTGGGCGTGGTCGAGTTGACCCGGTTCGCCAAAGCGTACTCCACGGTCGGCGGAATGCCGGTGGCGATCAACCTGCTGTCCGCGCCGCTCGTCGGTTTCGAGGGCGATCCGGACGCCGTGGCCGGCCTGATACGGGCCATGGTCGCCGAAATCGTGGTCCTGCACGGGCCCGACCAGGTGGCCGTCGCCGCGGTACTGGCGGAGCCGGACACGCCACAGTGGTCGTGGTTGAAATGGCTGCCGCACACCCAGCATCCCGAGGACACCGATGCCATCGGCACCGGCCGGATGGTATATCGCAGCGTGGCGGAATTGCGGGCCAAGGCACTGGCCAGGCTGAACCGCGGTCCTTTCTCGGCGAACAGCGAACCCGCGCTGGACAAGAAGCACTACGTGCTGATCGTCGATGTGGGTGGCGCGGCCACCGATCGGGACGTCTCCGGTATCGACGGTTGTACCTGGATACGGCTGGGACAGGCGGAACAGTCGCTGCCGCGGGCGCTGAAGTTCACCGTCACCGAAGACCGAACCTTGAACGAGGTGACCACGCGAGGGCAACGCCTGGTGGGCACCGCCGACACCATGTCGGTCCCGGAGATAACCGCCCTTGCCCGGCACATCTCCCCGTACCGCCTGTCGACGGTGGTGGAGGCGGTGGCGGCCGAACAGGCGAGTGTCGGCACCTCATGGCCGGAGATGGTCGGTATCACCGACCCCGGCAATATTCGGGTCGATCAACAGTGGCCCCGGCGTCGTGATGCCGACCGCAGCCGGTTGAACATCCCGTTCGGGCACGATCCCTCCGGACAGCTCGTATACCTCGATATCAAGGAATCCGCCGAAGAGGGTATGGGTCCGCATGGGATGTGTATCGGCGCCACCGGTTCCGGTAAATCCGAGTTCCTGCGCACCCTGGTGCTCTCCGCGATCGTCACCCACTCACCCGATGTGCTGAACCTGCTGCTGGTCGACTTCAAGGGTGGCGCCACTTTCCTGGGTTTCGACCGGCTGTCCCATGTAACAGCGGTCGTGACCAATATGGAAGAGGAAGCCGATCTGGTCACCCGTATGGAGGACGTGATCAACGGCGAAATGGCCCGCCGGCAGCGGATTCTGCGCGACGCCGGCAATTTCGCCAGTGTCGCGGACTACGAACGGGCCCGTGAGCAGGGTGCGCAGCTGGACCCGCTGCCGACGCTGCTGATCATCCTCGACGAGTTCGCCGAACTGCTCGAACAGCACCCGGGTTTCTCCAAACTCTTCGTCGCCATCGGTCGTCTGGGGCGGTCGCTGCGAATCCATCTGCTGCTGGCTTCGCAGAAGGTCCCGGCGAACCGGATGGGCGAGCTAGAGGCGCATCTGTCGTATCGGATCGCTTTGCGCACCAACCAGACCAGCGACTCGCGTGACGCCATCGGTACGGCCGATGCCTACCACCTGCCCAAGAAGCCCGGAGCGGGATATCTGAGGGTGGGTGCGGGTGACTTGCAGCGGTTCCAGGCCGCCTACGTTGGGGCGCCGTATGTTGCGCCCGCGCAGAACTCCACCGTCAGTGCCCAGCGAGCGCGCAGGCCGGGAGGCGGGTATCGGCCGCCCCAACGATTCACGGCTGCTTTCATACCCGAGGCGCGAGCACCGCAGATCGTCGAACCGGAGCCTCAGGCGCCCGAGACCGACACCGAGGGCGAACCGGTGAGCATCATGGAGACGGTGCTGCAACAGTTCGCGCGGCACGGTCGGCCGGCGCACAAGATGTGGCTGCCGCCTCTGGGCGTGCCACCGACGCTCGATCGTCTGGCTCCGGCGGCGCAGGCCGGAATGCTGCGGATACCCTGGGCGATCATCGACAAACCGCGACAGCAGCGCCAGGATGTGTGGGCGGTGGATTTGTCGGGTGCCGGCGGGCACGTCGCGGTCGTGGGTGGTCCGCAGTCGGGCAAATCAACCGCGCTGCAGTCCCTTATCCTGTCCGCGTCGCTCACCCATACGCCCGAACAGGTGCAGTTCTACTGTCTCGATTTCTCCGGAGGCATGTCCGGCGTGCGCGATCTGCCGCATGTTGGTGCCGTCGCGTCCGCACGCGACGTCGACCGCATCAGACGGACCTTTGCGCTGATCAGGAATCTCCTCGCGGGCAGACAGGCGATGTTCGATACTCTCGGTATCGATACGATGCGGGAGTTCCGGCGCTTGAGGGCGACCCCCGCCGGATCGGCCCAATTGTCGGCGCATGGTGATGTTCATGGTGATGTATTCTTGGTCGTCGACGGCTGGGATATCGGTTTCTCCGTCAATGGCCCGTTTTATGACGAATATATGCCGACGCTGGAGACGGTCGCGGTTCAAGGCCTCAACTACGGCATACACCTGGTGGTCAGCAGCTCCCGTTGGATAGCTATCCGACCGGCCGTAAAAGATATGTTGCAGACCCGATTGGAGATGCGGCTGGGTGACCTGACCGACACCGTGTTCACGGGGCACCGGAGCGTGGTCTCCGCTATCCCACCGAACCGTCCGGGTCGATGCGTATCCGACGAGGCCCTACACATGCTCACAGCATTGCCACGTACCGACGGAAATGGCGACGCCGACACGGCCGGAGCAGGCCTGTCTGCGGCAACCGATCAACTGAACCAGACTTACACCGGACGGCGGGCACCGGAGGTGAGGCTGCTGCCGAGTCAGCTTTCGCTTACTCGCATACTCGAACAGCTACCGGCGCCTACCAATTTGGCGGAGCGGTTGCAGGTGCCCTTCGGTATTCGGGAGTCCGACCTGGGACCGGCAGTCATGGACTTCGGTATTTCGCCGCATATGGTCGTGTTGGGCTCCAGCGGATCCGGGAAGTCGACCATGCTGGCGGCACTGCTGGAATCGATCACGGCTCGTTTCACAGCGAGCGAGGCGCGCGTGCTGCTGGTCGACTACCGGCGCAGGCATATGGATGCCGTACCGGAAGACCAATTGGTCGGCTATCTCACCAGTCCCCGTGACCTCGCCCAAGGGTTGCCGCCGTTCGTGCAGAAGATGAGCAGTCGGCGCCCACCCAATGACGTGACATCGCAACAACTCAAGGACCGATCCTGGTGGAGCGGGCCCGAAATCTTCGTTGTTGTCGACGACTACCATATGGTCGTTCAACGCGGGCAACTCAATCCGTTGGACCCCTTGAAGGAGATCATCCTGGACGGCCGTGATACAGGTCTGCATGTGATCGTGGCACGCAACATTGCTCAGGCCGATTCCGCTATGTACGACAGCGTTCTCGGTCAGATCAAGAACCTCAACTGTTCCGGTGTGATACTCGACGGGTCGAGGATGGACGGTCTGCTCATCGGAGATGTGAAGGCCACCAAGCAGCCGGTGGGTAGAGGGATCTTCGTGGAACCGCTGCGCTCGACGAAGGACCTGGTCCAGGCGGCGTGGAGTCCGGACTGATCCTGCCGTTCCCATCACTCCCAACGATGGGAATGGCTTAGCGTTCTTGGTGTACCGCTCGAATGTGAGTGGGTATCGGTTGATTGGAGACTTTCGATGGTTCCTCTGTCAGTCATTACCGAACAGCTTCCTGTGATCAGCGCCCAACTCGGTATCGAGCAGTCGACGCTGACATCCCTTCTGACCACGGCCCAGCCGATCGCCGCCCCGGTGGCTCCTGGATCGCACTTTCCGGGCATGTTGCTCGAGGCCGGGTTCGGAGTAATGAACGCTGTGTACTTCCCCAACCTGGAGGCAGGTGGCATGGAGAAGACACGGTTCGGTCAGACCATGGTGCCGGTGAGCATCTCGTTCGAGACCACGGACACGCAGGGTGGAGGGGAAATCGGCGCTGCGGGGGCCGCCTTCGGCGCCTAACTTCGTAACCTCGAAAGAAGGCGGGTCGTCATGCCCTTTTTCGATTACTTTGCCATGGAGCCGCTGGCGAATTGGATGCAGCTCAACAGCGGGCCCGGTGCGGCGCCGTTGTTCGCCGCGTCGACCGCCTACACCGGCGTTGGAGAGGCGCTGAACTCGGCAGCCACCAGTTCGGACAGCTTGTCGACGGCCATGGGGAGTTCATGGGAGGGTGTGTCGGGGCCTCGTGCGCAGGCAGCGCTACGTAAACACACCGGCTGGGTACGTGAGCAGGCGTCACTCGCTGAGCGGATATCCGGGCTGGCGACCAAGGCCGGGCAGGCGCACAACAGTGCCGTCGCCATGATGCCCACCCTCGCGGAGATCCTGGCGAACATTGCCAAGCGGGCGGCGGCCTCGGCGGCCGCTTCAGCGGCGGCGTCGGGAGGGCCGGCCACCCTGCCGCTGGCGGCGGCGGCCAGCTTGGCGATGGCGGAAGCGGAAGCGGAGTATCTGATCCTGCGAGCCCGGGCGGCAGCCGCTATGGCGCAATACGAGGCCAAAGCCCTCGATACCCTCGAGCAATTGGCTGCGATCAAGGTCGAGCCTCCGCCGCCGATGGTCACCGGCGGTGGCGGAGGGGTCGACAGCACGCCGCGGTATACGCCGCCGGACACCACCGGCCCACTGAAGAACCTGATAGACAAGGGGCCGGACAGCTCCTTCATCAAGACCGACAACAGCATCGGTCCACAGCAGCATTCGGTGGGTGACGGTACTCGGTCGCTGGGCGATGGCAGCCAGTCGGTGGGCGATGGTACCCAGTCGGTTTCGGACGCGGCGAATTCCACATCGGATCTCGGGCAGTCCGGTCCCCAGGCCGATCGCGCGCTGCCGGATATCGAGCGGGCGTTGTCGCCCGGCGATTCCGCCTATACCACAGAACACGGTCTGAATACCGGGAGCCTGGACTCGCAGGTACACGATGGTCTCTTCGGAACCACCCCGTACTCGACCACCCTCGCCGGGTTGGGTGGTGGTGCTGTGGGCTTCGCGTCCCTCGGGATGATGCGAGGCGGCCTCGGATCGATGTCCGGCGCCGCGACCGGTTTCCGGATGCCGGGAAACTGGACCCCCGGAACGGGCACGGCCTTCGGTGCCGGCACCGGGAACACCTCGGCGGCACCGATGTCTCGAGCTGCCTCCCGTCCAGGAGTCAGCGCGCCGTCCGCGCGGATGCGGCGTCGCAGGAAGGAGGAAGACAGGGACAAGCCGGCCAAGGTCTTCATACCAGGCGAACAACTCGACGTGCCGGTGCTGGAGCGGCCGCCTGCAATTGGTGTTATCGAATATGACGAGGGCGGGAACGAGGAGGATGTGCTCATGGAGCCGACACTCGTGGGTGTCCTCGACCTCCTCGGCGACGAACCAGAAGCCGAGAACCCAGAACGGCCATCGGGCCGGTAAATTTTGAAAGGAAGCCGAAATGGCTAACAATACATCTGTCGAAACCGAACAGTTGCAAGCCGGCTGCAACAAGACCGCTGTGGGTCTTGGGCAGCTGGAGTCGGGAATGCAGAACTTGGCGGGCATCCAGGGCGAGTTTCAAAGCGCTCTCAAAGGCCAGGTTGGTATGGCTGTTTTCAATGCGCTCGGTAACGCCTACGAAACAGGGGGCAAGGTAGGTGAATTCCTGAACCATATTATTCAGGCGATGGGGAGGGCCGGCGTGCATGTCGATACCACGGACATGGAATCGGCGGCCATGATCAAGGCCGCCGACATGGGTGGCGATGGAAGCCTCGAGGTAGGGAATGCCACTGGAACATGGTCGAACAACGTCATCGAAGGTGTCGGTGAGCGTGACATTTCAAATGTGCAGTTGTCGAATGTGAAGTTGGATTTCTAGCTTCACGTCGTATAACTGGTTATAGATAAATACTTTGGAAAGGTTAGTGAAATGGGTGAAATACATGTAGGCTACGATATGACTGGTGATCTCACCGGTCGTACGACCAACTTGGTTTCGGCTTTGCAGACCCTCTGCGAGGACCTGAGAAGTAATAAAGAATCTGTTTTGAGCATATTCATCGGCCAAGGTTCGGATGCGTACAACCAAAAGGCCACGGAATTCGATCACAGGCTGGATTCTTTCAAAGCGAGTCTCGAAGGCCTCAATCGTAAGGTCATTCAGGTAGCCACACGAGGCGGTGATTTCGACACGATGGACAAAACCGTCGCATCCTGGTTCCACGGCGGCTGATCGATATCGATCGTGCTGGGTTCGGCCACTCATAGCGAGGAGCGGCCGAACCATCGGACAACACCCTCACGGTAGGAATGTTGAATACGGATGCGATTTCTATCGATCTGAATGTCGATGCCGCCCTCGTTCTGCAGAACATGGTCGGCATCGACTCCTATCCCCCTGTCCTCGCCCTGTTTCCGACTGTCCACAGGGTCGATGACTGGAACCGGGTGCAGGAGGTCGTCATCACTCAGCTCGCCGAGGCGGGCATCGTGGAGGGCGATCAGGTGCATCCGGTGGTGGAGGATTGGCTGCGCTGTCTGTATCGGCCGGATACGGAACTGGTGGCGCGTATCCTGGATAACGGCCGGGGTGGTCATACACCGACCATGCTGCGTATGTCGTTGGTGCGCAGCGGCGAACAGCATGTACTCGCGGTGCGCTGCGACGACCACGTGGTGATCCAGTCGGTGTTCCAGGAAGGCCGCCAATTGAATACGCTGACCGCGGCGGTGAAATCCGCGCTGGGCAACTATCCGGTGCTGAACTTCGAACCGATAACGGTCGCGGCGGAAGCATTGGAGGAGGTGCCGACGGATCCGGACGAACAGCGGGCCGCGCTGTGCGAGCTGGGCGCTACACCGCATACGGCGAGTGTGCTCACGCGGGCGATGACCGAGATCGTCCGGCGGGCGGAGGTGTACATGGTGGAGCATCGAGACGGTGGTTCCGGTTCGATCGACACGAAAGCCGGTGTCAGCGTGCTGGACACGCTGTCCGGACGGTTGGTGGCGACACCGAGCGCGGCGATGGACGGGCGGATATGGTCGACCTTCCGTCCGGGTGACGATTCCGCCCTGCAGGCGGGCATCAACGCCCTGATCGAACTCCTGCCCGGCCGCAGCTGGTTCGATCCTTCGCGGGTCGCTGTTTGACGTCCCCGTGCGAGTCGAGAGGACGACGGATATGAACCGAGCACCGATCACGAACGGGCATTCGCCTGCCGCGGCCTTGACGACGGGCGGCTATGATGCCTACTTCGCCCAGGTGGAGCAGAGTTCGGACGACACCGCCGCAAACGGCGGAACGGGCGCCGCGGTATCGCGGCCCGTCGAGTACGGTTCACCCCCGGCGGCGGGCGCGCAGCCACCACAGGAAACGATGGCCACCCGGTCGAGGCAGGAGACCACACCGCCCGTGCCCGAGACCGGAGCGCCGCAGTACGACGAGCGGGGTTCCGCCACGGTATCGGCGCCCGACCCCGGAAACTGGCCCGCGGCCGGTGTGCCCGCCGCACCGTCGATGTCCACCGGGGAAGCGGTGAATCCTGCCCCATCGACCGGTGAGGCGGCGCAGCGGAATGCGCAGTCCGCTCCTGTGCCCGGCCCGGCCCCGACACAGGTGAATCCGCCTACCCGAGCGGATCCGGCCGGATACCCGACATCGGCGCGGCAAGGCCCGGCGGCCCACGGGGAATCCGCCGTCGCGCAACCGAACAACTCCCCGAGCCAGGCGAGCGGTCCGTCCACGTACCACTACCCGAACGCCACCGGCTCCCACCCGATGCCGAACACTGCCGCGTCCCGGGTGCCGGACCGAATCACTCGCACGAGCTACGACACGCCCCGGGTGGAAGTGCTCCCACCTGCCCTGGCCTCGCCGCAGATGCTGGCCGATATCGCCGCCGTGCGGCAGGCGCATCTGCGCTCCGCCGCCGGGGTGCGCGGTGCGCTGAACAAGGTCGGCTTCAACTTCGGGCTCTCACCTGCCGAACAGCGTGCCGAGGACCGGCGCAACCGCATTCGTCGACAGCTCACCGCCCCGTATCAGATCGCGGTGCTCAGCGTGAAAGGCGGCGTCGGCCGGACCACGACGGCGGCCACACTCGGTTCGGTCTTCGCCAAACTGCGCCCCGACCGGGTGGCCGCCGTCGACGCGAACCCGGATTTCGGTGATCTCGCCACCCGTACCGCGCGTCATCCCTACGGGTTGACGCTGCGCGATCTGGCTCAATCCACCCAGCACCTGGACTCGTTCTCCGCCGTGCACGCCTATACCTCGGTCAACACCGCCGATCTCGCGGTGATCGCCTCACCGTGGAGCACCGATGCCTCCCAGGCGCTCACGGGTGAGGAGTACGGCATCGGTGTGGAGGTCCTGCGCCGCCATTACAACCTGCTGGTCGTGGACTGCGGTACAGGAGTACTGGATTCGGCCACCGACGCCGTACTGCGGACGAGCGACGCGGTCGTGGTGGTCACCCCGGCGACGGTCGGCGGGGTCACGGGTGCGGTCGCTACGCTGAACTGGTTGAGCTCACATGGTTTCGACCATCTGATCGCGACATCCGTGGTGGCGATCGTGCAGCAACATCCGATCAAACCCACGGTCGAGGTGTCGGCGATCGAGAAGCTCTTCGCGACCGCGCAGCGACCCACCTGCCAGATACCGTTCGATCCGCACTTGGCGGAGGGAGGCGAGATCGACTTGCGTCTTCTCGACAAGGAGACCCAGCTGGCGTTCGAGGAACTCGCGGCCGGTCTCGCGGACGACTTCCCGGGCTACCCGACCGGTCCGAGTGATCACGGAGGACGTCTATGACAACCGCGCAGGCCGCGCCGCCGTCGGTGGGGGGCGCGGCCGCCTCGGCGGAGGTCGCCCGCGCGCGGGTCGCTGTGATGGTCGCCAGTTATCAGGTCGACGTGGTGGTACCGACCAAATTCACCATCGAGACCTTCATCGATGATCTGCTGGCGGTGCTGGCCGCGGCGATCGACGACGAGAGTGTGGATTTCACCCCGCCCAGTGGTCAATGGAGCCTGGCCCGGCCGGGTGAGCAGCCGATGCCGCGCTGGCGCAGTCTGGCCGACCACGACATCGTCGACGGCGCCGTGCTCATGCTGGCCGCTGTGGAATCGGCCGAGGTGTTCACCCCGGTGGTGGAGGACATCACCGATGCGCTCGCCCTGATCAACGAACGTGAGTTCGCCGAATTCGACAGCGACACGGCCGCGGTGGTCGGCCTGGTGACGTTCGGAACGGGTGCGGTGGCGATCGCGGCCCTCCTATCGTGGATGTGGACGCAGACCGCGTCATTGGTGTGGTGTGCGCTGCCGGCGCTGCTGTTCGGCGCCGCCTGCTGGGGTGTCGCCGTCGTCGCGCGCAACCATGACGCCGCGCCGCGGGTTTCGCTCGGCTTGTCCTTGTCCGCCATTCCGTTGTTGTTCGCCGGTAGTGCCATGCTGGTGCCGCCGGCCTACGGTGAGCCGGGGCCGTTCGCGCCCGCGAATATTGTCGCGGGCGCGGTGGTGGCCGCGGTCGCGGCGGCGGCCATGATACGGGTGACCGGTTGGGGAATCGCCACATTGATGGCGGTGACCGTGCTCGGCATCGTGGTGACGGTCGTGGTGCTTCCGCTGGCCTACCTGGATCTGCTGGTTCGGCAGGTGGCGGGTGGGGCCGTTTTCCTCGGCCTGGTTATGTTGACCCTCGCCCCCCGGATCGCGGTCGTGATCGCCCGTATCCGGCCCCCGGATCTGCCCGACCCCGGTAATGAGGTCTCCCCGGCCACCCTGACCGATATCTTCGACGCGGCGACCGTTCGGGACACCGATCAGGATGCCGAGCGGTCCGCCGACGCCGAACGTCAACAACACCGCAACGAGGTGGGCATCGAGAGCCGTGCCCGGCTCGCGGTCACCAGCCTGCGTGGCCTGATCTCCGCGATTTCGATGGTTCTGTCAGTGGCGACGGTGATCTGCGCCGCGGTGAGTCCCGGCGGGATCCGGGAGATTGTCATGGCCGCGGCGGTGGCCGGCATTCTGGCCATGCGCTCGCGTTGGCACCCGGACCGTGTGCAGGCGATCGCGCTGGTCAGCGGATCCTCTGTTGTTGTACTCGGCACGGCCGCTGTGCTCGTGGGAGCCTATGGCAGCGCCTTCGCGCGGCTGGCGGTCGTCGTGATCGTGGCGGTCATCGCGTGCGGTGCCTGCGTGGCGGCCCTGCGGCTGCCCGGGAAACGGTTGACCCCCGTGACGCGGCGGGTGATCGACCTGATCGAGTACGCGCTCATCCTCGTTGTGCCTATTCTTGCGTTCTGGATCATGGGCATCTACACCGCAATGCGAGGGATCTGATGGTTTTCGGCAGGGTCGCGGTCGCGGCACTGGCCGGGCTGGTGCTGTTCACCGGTGCCGCGCAGGCGAATGCCTTGGTTCCGCCGGAAGTGGTGGTCGGCCCACCACCGCCCGACGGTCCGCCGGGCCCGGAGATGCCCACCAAACAGGACAAGGGTTGTTTGGCGGCCGGGGTGTTGCAGGACAGCGACCTGACGCGGGTGCCGCCCGCGGAGTTGGCGCTCGATCTGGAGCGGGCGCGGGCGTTGAGCAGTGGGGCCGGGGTGACCGTCGCGGTCGTGGACACCGGCGCATCGCCCAATCCGCGCCTGCCCAATCTGGTCGGTGGCGGTGATTATGTGGCAGGCGGGGACGGGTTGTCCGACTGCGATGCCCACGGCACCCTGATCGCCGGGATCATCGGCGCCAAGGCCGATCCCGCCGACGGTTTCACCGGAGTCGCGCCGGACGCTCGGATCATCTCCATTCGCTACCGTTCGGGAGCCTTCAGGATCGAACGCTCGCCATCCGAGCGGTCCGAGCGGACGGCCATCGAAATTCGCACCCTGGCCCGGGCGATCACCCATGCGGCCAACCTGGGAGCCGGCGTGATCGTGGTGCCCATCCCGGTCTGTGTGGCCGTTGAGGACAGGGTGAACCAGGATGCGCTGTCCGCTGCCATCGGGTATGCGGTGCACGTCCGGGGCTCGCTGGTCATCGCGGGCGCGGGCAACGCCGGTAGCGAGGGCTGCCAGCAGAACCCGGATATCGACCCCGGTCGGCCGAACGACCCGCGCAACTGGCGCGATGTCAAGACCATTTCCGCACCGGGATGGTTCTCACCCCCCGTATTGACCGTCGGTTTCACCACGGCCACCGGTGCGGTCACCGAGGAGTCACTGACCGGACCCTGGGTGTCGGTGGCGGCACCGGGCACCAGTATCGAATCACTCGGTCCCGGAGGTGGGGGTCTCATCAACGGTGTCGGCGCACCCGACAAATTGACTCCGGTGGGCGGCGCCTCGTTCGCCGCGGCCTATGTCGCCGGAGCGGCGGCTCTGCTGCGCTCGCGGTACCCGAACGAGACACCGGGTGAGATCGCGGCGCGGTTGCAGGCCGGCGCGCACTCGCCCGCACGCGGTATCGACAACACCGTCGGAGCGGGTGTGATCGACCCGACGGCATCCTTGAGCTACCGGACCCCACCCAAACCGCCGGAGGGGCTCTTCCAGGCCGCCGGCCTGGAGATACCTCCGCCGCCGCGGGCGAAGGATCAGCGTCCCGGGGTGATGGCCGCGATCGTGATCGCCGCCGCGGTGCTGGTCGGTATCGGTGCGAGCTACGGCGGCCGCGCGCTGCGGAGGTCGCGGTGAATGCGCGGGACAATCGGGTTGTGGGCGTCGAGCGTGGCCCGTTCGCGTGTGTCGTGGTCGGAGGCAGCGTGGTGGTGGCGGGGGTAGCCACACACGCCCCGCTGTGGGCGAGCGCGATCGTCGCCGTGGCTCTGCTGTTGACGGTGACCGTCCGGTTGCGCGGCCGCACCCCGGTGCGCTGGTTCCTGGACTGGCTCGACTACCGACTCGGGCGGGCCGAGCGCGCCGCGGCCTTGGCCGTACCGGCGTCGGTTCGCGATATTCAAGTGGCGGCCGGTGCCTGTGGGGTCCGAGAGGACGGCGACATTCTGATCGCCATGATCCAGCTCGCGCCGAATCTGGACCTTCCCACGGTGATCGCCGAGCAGACCGTCTACACCGAGGACACGGTTCCGGTGGACGCTCTGCTGCCGATGCTCGATCAGTACGGGATCGCTGTCGACATCGATATCGTCACCACCGGACAGCGGGTGCGCTCCGCGGGTAGCTATAGCATGCTCTACGACCAGCTGATCGGCTCCAATCCCGTGATCGGCAACCGACTGACCTGGTTGGTGGTCCGATTGGATCAGGAGCGGAATCTACCGGCCCTGTCGCGGCGCGGGCCGTGTTCGGTCGTCGCGCCGAAGGCTCTGGCGACGGCGGCGCACCGGATCGCCGGACGGCTGCGGGAGCGCGGTATTGCCGCCCACGCGTTACCGGCCGAAGCGCTGGTCGATGCCGTCAGGATGCTGCACGCGGGCATCGAGCCATCCGATGTGCGGGAGGGCTGGAACAGTCTGCGGACGCCGGTGCCGGGCCGGCACGTCACCAGCTTCGGTATCGACTGGTCCGAACTCGAGGGAGTCGGCCTGGACGACTGCTGGACTTGGAACAATGGTCGTACCACCCTGGTGGTGAGCCTGTCCGCTGTGGATTCCGGCCCGCGTGCCATGGTGCGCTATGTGGGCCCGGCCACGCCGGAGGTGCTTCCGGACTACTTGCGCCGCCTGCCGGGGCGGCAGCTGACCGCTTTGCGGGCGACGCTGCCCACCGGCACTTCGGTGCGAGACCTGGCACAGGACGAGAAGGCCGTCGAAGCCGCCGCCGCGGACCAGGCCGCCGGGCTCAGTGTGGCCATCGGTCCGAACGGTCAGATCCTGGGCGCCATCAGCGGCCAGCCGCGGCACCGCTTGGCGCTGCCGCTGTTCGACCCCGCGCGTTACAACCCGCGCCGACGCTCCATCGACGTGCACGCTCAACTGTCCGTCGCGCAGCAGATCATCCTGCGTGCCACGGTAGTGGGGGCCGATGTCGAGGTGCACACCAATCGTCCGCAACGGTGGCAGCACCTGGTCAGTGCGGTGGGCGATCCGCGGTCGCTACGGCTGGTGGGCGATGCGGGGGACGGCAGGGATCGCCAGGAGTCGAGAGAAGACGCGACGATCGTCGTTTTCGATCAGTTGCCGGCCCATGCCTCGGCGGCTCCGACTACGGTCTCCATCAGCGATCCGGGCGTGCGACGGCGCCGCACGGTGGATTTGGTAATCGAACAGGTCAGCGATACCACCGTGGAGGTGAACATCCCGATGCGTACGGTCCGGGTGAATCTCATCGAGCCGCGGGGGGAGACCCGCTACCTCGACTTCGCGGAACCGCAGGGGTCGGTGTCGGCCCCACCGATGACCTCCGTGCCCACCATGCCGGTCTCTCGGCCGGTCGGGCGTCGTATCGGCTGATCCGGGCGGACTGTAGTGTCGTTCACTGTGGTAGCGGAGGATTCCCAGCCGGACAGCGGCAGTTTCCCAAATCCGGAAGGCGGGGAGGAACTGACCCCGCGGCAGGCGGCAGCGGCGGTCTTTTCCAGTCGGCTCTCGGAACTGATCGCCGAATCGGTCGTGTCCACCGAGGACGGATCGACCCGTTCGTTGACGTTGTACTCGCTGGCGCAGCATCTGGAGCTGGCGTACCCGGACGTGCCGGTCTCCCAGTCGGGACTGTACCGGCTCATCCATGGGGACGCGATTCCGCGGCTCGACCTGATCATCGCGCTGGCGCGGGTGTTCGACGTCCCGCCGGAGTACTTCGTCACCGACACGAAACGAAGCTGAGCACCGCATTCGGGCGAGCGGCGCTGTTCTCCGCAGCGGGAATAGCGCTGGACCGAGGGATACGGGAAGTCGATACCATTCGGCCATGCCCGATGCGGACCCGGGAGATGTATTTCTCCACCATCGTGGTGCGATTCTGGACGCGCTGCTGTCGGATCCTTATTTCGGGCACGTGGTCGCGGACGAGCCTGCCCCACAGATGGCTACCGGTGATTCGGCGGAGCGGTCGGCGGCGGAACGGCCGGTCGTCGCAGTCGACGAGTCGCTGTTCGACCTGCCGGCGCCGGTGTCGCCGGTCGACGATCCCGCTATGGTCGGTGTGGGCCCGGACGAATCGCGCCCCCGTCGCCCGCCGCGTGGCTCGTCGTCGAGTGATCGCATCAATGCCCTGCTCAGCGGTCAGAACCTCGGTCCGGGGCCGGATTTCGTGCCGGACTATGCCGATGCCGCGGCCGAGCGGATCACGCGCGACGCGCCGCCCAATCAGGAGGCCACGGAACAAACCGCGGCGCGTGAAACGGCCGGGCGGTCGACCGGTGAGCGACCCTCCCCTCAGGAGATCGCCCACCAGGTCGGCGCCCAGTTGCGCAAACCCAAAGTGGCGCTGGCGGTGGCGGCGGTTGTCGCCCTCCTGATCGTGGTCCTGCTGGTGGCGACCGGCGGCAAGGATGATCAGGACAACCGGCCGCTGGCGGTCGCGCCGGCTCCCCCCACCACTCCGGCTCAGCAAACGCCCCCCCAGAAGGGCGAGGCCGGCGGCACCATCGAGGTGGAGTCGGCGAAGGCGAATTGCCCGCCGGGAAGTACAGACGCGATGGACGCCTTCTCGGGGGAACCGGGCAAGGCGTGGTCGTGTGTGCGGGCCTACAAGGTGGATGGCCAGGTTATGCGCATCGACCTCGGTAAGGAATACAAGGTGGATTCCATCGGCATCGTCCCGGGGTGGGATCATATCGGCAGCGACGGCACCGATCAGTGGACGAAATTCCGCACCGTGAGCCGGGTGTCGTACGAGCTCAACGACAAAAACAAGACCACCTACACTCAGGAGACGCTCGATCAGCGGTCGCTGGTGGTCACCAGGATCGAACCTCCGATCGAAGCCTCCGAAATCGTCCTGACGGTATTGGAATCCAATGGCGAGTCGGCGGAGAACGCGGTCGCGATCTCGTCGATCGTGATCACCGGGCGGTAGGTGGCGGTATGTCGGTGGTGGTGTCTTGTCGGGTGTGACCTGTCAGTATTGCGGCCATCCCGCCGGGGGCGTCGGGACGGTCTGCGCGCATTGCGGTGCGCCGCTGCCGAATCCGGGGCCCGCCGCGGCCGCTGCTTCCGTCGCGGTCGCGCATCCGACGACGGCGGATCGGACGACGAGCGCTTCCGGTGCGGGTCCGAAACTTCCGGGGTCCCTGCTCGGTGCCATACGTTCGCGCCTTGTCCCGGAGGCGGAAGACGTTGTTCGGCAGCATCATCCGAGATGGCAGTGGAACGCGGCGTTCGCCGTGGTCGGGTTGGTCCTGGTGCTGCTGGTATTCCTGATGATGCGATCCTGTTCGATATCGCCGCCGTCGATGAGCGGCCTGGGTGGATTCGAGCCGCCCGGGGCGACCGACGGTGCCGTAGTGGAGCTGCCCGGCCCGTTGCGCAGTGCGTCCTGTCGGCCGCAGGGCGCAGGGACAGGCGTCGAACGCTGTGTGATCGCCGCCGGCGATCCGCTGCTCTTCGGCGGGATCATGGGTGGCCGGGAGTTGACCTTCCAGGTGCAGCGGGTGCAGCCGGGACAGCTCACCCAGACGATTCAGCAGTGGCGGTCCGCGGGGGGTACCGTTGTCGCGGACGGCGAGGTGTTCGCGGCCATCAACGCGTCGTCGGCGGTATTGTTCGCCGATACCGCGTCCGGATTGCGCGTGGACACCGGATCGTTCACCGACCGTGCCGGGGCGCAGACCTTTCTGGCTCGTTCAGGTCTATTGCAGCAGTGACATACCGCCTGGTGGGTGAAGTAATACCTGGTGGGCGCGGATGCAGGTTGCTCACATTTAACGTACCGCTATACAACGGTACGTTAAGCGCGTACAGTGGGGCTCCGGGGAGAAACACAGGGGGACGAGAACAGATGTGGGAAGGCGCGGATCCACGGTGACGACAACACAGGACACGGTTTCGCAGCAGCGGTTCCGAGGGGAGCCGAGCGATCTGGAGGCGGCGTACTTTCGCTGGAGCCATTCGGATTCGTCCACGCTGACCATTACCGACCGAGCCGAGCACATCCTCCACCATCATCTCGAACTCGGCGCCACCCGGGCGCCCGGGACGGTATCGACCCGCGTCTACCGCGCCGACGACGGTTGTGGCCTCGGCGTCGCGGTGCAGATCGTCAATGACGATATGCCGCTGCTGGTCGACTCGGTGACCTCCACCCTGAACCGGTTGGGCGCCACCGTGACCGAGGTCGTGCACCCGGTCTTCGACGTAGTGCGCGACGAGCAGGGGCGGCTGCGTGAGATCGCCCCGCGCGACGGCGACGGTCACAACCCCGCGGCCGGACACCGTGTCCTGCCGGAATCGTGGATCCATGTGCAGTTGGCCGCGACCGTCACCGACGAGGTGCTCGATCGCGTGGAACAGGCCCTGCCGCAACTGCTCGACGAACTGCGCGTGGTCGACGAGGACACCCCTGCCATGGTCGGTTCGCTGGTCACCGTGGCCAAACGACTCGACCGCGCGGCCGCGCAGCGCGACGACAGCGAGATCTCCGAATGCGCCGACCTGCTGCGCTGGCTGGCCGACGGGCATTTCACCGTGCTCGGCTACAGCGACTACCGGCTGCGCCGGACCGCGCCGACGCCGGACGCGGAACTGGCCCTGTGGCCGGTGCCGGGCACCGGGCTCGGCGTACTGCGTGACGGTTCGAATGCCGAGATCGAGGTGCCGGTGCTGGGCGCGAAACGTCCGGTGCTGCGGTTGATCAACGGTTCGGCGGATTCGCTGATTCCCGGTTCGTCGAACCTGTACTTCGTGAGTGTCGCCGAATACGCCGATACCGAGGCGGGCGGGCGGGGTGCCGCCGGCCTCACCGTCGCCAATGTACGCGGTGAGCACGTTTTCGTGGGAACGCTCGCGGTGACCGCGCTGCACGAGAACATCCTCGATATCCCGGTGATCGCCCGGCGGGTGCACCAGGTGATCGAATGGGCCGGGTTCGACCTGAATTCGTTCTCCGGCCAGGGCATGCTCGAGGTGATGCAGACCTTCCCACGCGCGGAGTTGTTCTCCGCCGACGCGCGGCGGCTGTTCGACACGGTGTCGTCGGTGATGAACCTGGGGCTGCGCCGGCAGATCCGGTTGTTCCTGCGCGAGGATTCACGCAGCGGGGCGGTCTACTGCCTGGTCTATATGCCCAACGACCGCTATTCGAGCCAGGTGCGGTTGCGGATGCAGGACATCTTGATGGCCGAATTCCGCGGTAACCAGATCGGCTATTCCGCCCGGGTCACCGAATCCGAACTGGCCGTCGTGTATTTCACGGTCTACCGCGCCGCCGAGGCGGGGCCGGCGGACCTGTCCGAGGAGAACCGCGAACGGATCCAAGAACTCCTTTTCGCCACCACCCGCACCTGGTCCGATCGGCTGGTGGCCGCGGCCGCGGGTGTTTCCGGCATCTCCCGTGGCGCGGTCACCGACTACGCGGCCGCCTTCCCGGCGAGCTACCAGCAGGAATTCGAACCGGATCGGGCACTGGCCGAACTGCGCCGACTGGACCGGCTCGACGACGGTGATATCGATACCGTGCTCTACCGGAGCCCGGACGCGCCGGCCGGCGAATGGCGGTTCGCGCTCTATGTCGCCGGGGAAGGAGTATCGCTGAGCCGGGTGCTGCCGGTCCTGCACAGCCTCGGGGTCGAAGTCGTCGACGAGCGGCCGTATCTGCTGGCGCTGCCCGACGATCGGCAGCGATGGATCTACGACTTCGCGCTGCGGGTGCCGGCCGCGGTCCTGCGCGACGCCCTGGACACCGAGATGGAAGCCGATCTCGGTGATGTGGCCGAGGACCGGGCGAGCGCCGAGGAGATATCCGCCGGAGCGGGTATCGCCCGTCGGTTCCAGGATGCCGTCGCGGCCATGTGGTTCGGTCGGGCCGAGGTGGACGGGCTCAACGAGCTGGTCTTGCGGGCCGGGTTGCACTGGCGTCAGATCGTGATGCTGCGGGCGTACGCGAAATACCTGAAGCAGGCCGGTTTCGCCTACGGTATCGCCGGTATCAAGCGAGTGCTGCTGGCGAATCCGATGATGTCCCGTGGTTTCGTCGAATTGTTCGAAGCGTATTTCGATCCGGACGGTGCCGAGGCCGCGACCGAGCGGGCGGAGAAGACCTCCCAGCGGCTCACCACCGAGATCGACGCGGTGGTCGGCCTCGACACCGACCGAGTGCTGCGCGCGGTGCTCGAGCTGATCTCGGCCACCCTGCGCACCAACTACTTCCGCCGCGACGAGGACGGAAACCCGCCGGCACATCTGTCGTTCAAGTTCGACCCGCAGGCCATCACGCTGCTGCCGCAGCCGCGTCCGCGGTATGAGATTTTCGTGTATTCGCCGCGGGTGGAGGGTGTGCATCTGCGGTTCGGTGCGGTGGCGCGGGGTGGTTTGCGTTGGTCGGATCGGTTGGAGGATTTCCGGACCGAGATCTTGGGGTTGGTCAAGGCCCAGGCGGTGAAGAACGCGGTGATCGTGCCGGTGGGGGCCAAGGGTGGTTTCGTGGTCAAGCAGCCGCCGGCGGCGACGGGGGATGGGTTGGTGGATCGGCAGGCGTTGCAGGCGGAGGGGGTGGCCTGCTATCGCACCTTCATCTCGGGGCTGCTCGACGTCACCGACAATGTCGACCGCGCGACCGGGGCCGTG
>NZ_BAFU01000031.1 GCF_000308495.1 Nocardia brevicatena NBRC 12119
TGCCGCCCGCCCGGGTGGTGCGTCGGGACGGTGATGACACCTATTTGGTGGTGGCGGCGGATAAGGGGACGGCGTCGTTTTCCGATATCGCCAATGAGGTGGCGGTGGGGTATGGGTTCTGGTTGGGGGATGCGTTCGCGTCGGGTGGTTCGGCGGGGTATGACCACAAGGCGATGGGGATTACGGCGCGGGGGGCGTGGGAGAGTGTGAAGCGGCATTTCGCGGAGATGGATGTCGATACCCAGTCGCAGGATTTCACTGTGGTGGGTGTGGGGGATATGAGTGGGGATGTGTTCGGGAATGGGATGTTGTTGTCCGAGCACATTCGGTTGGTGGCGGCGTTCGATCATCGGCATATCTTCTTGGATCCCGACCCCGAGGCGCGGGAGTCGTTCCGGGAGCGCAAGCGGTTGTTCGAGTTGTCGCGGTCGAGTTGGGCCGATTACGATAGATCGCTGATCAGTAAGGGCGGCGGCGTCTTCGACCGCACCG
>NZ_BAFU01000030.1 GCF_000308495.1 Nocardia brevicatena NBRC 12119
TTCGCCTTCGCCTTGGCGTTCGCCTTCGCCTTGGCCTTGGCGTTCGCCTTCGCCTTGGCGTTCGCCCTGGCCTTCGCGTTCGCCTTCGCCTTGGCGTTCGCCCTGGCCTTCGCGTTCGCCTTCGCCTTGGCGTTCGCCTTCGCCTTGGCCTTGGCGTTCGCCCTGGCCTTGGCGTTCGCCGCCATTGGCTGGTTCGTTGGTGGGGCCGAAGGGGGCTGGTTCGTCGTCGTCGGGGAATAGGTTGATGCGTGATGGGTCGGGGTCGGGGGTGCCGGTGGTGCTCGAGCCGTCGTTGTCGGGTTCGGGGCGTCCGAAGGGGGCTGGTTCGTCGTCGTCGGGGAATAGGTTGATGCGTGATGAGTCGGGGTCGGGGGTGCCGGTGGTGTGGTCGGGGGGTGTGCGGTCGTCGTAGGGGCGGGGGTCCGCGTGTGGGCTGTTGTTACCCCGGGTGGGGGGACCAACGGGGTGTACCAGCATGTCGTGCGGGTCGAGCCGGTAAAACTGTCTGATGTCGCCGTCGGTGGGGGTATAGACGGTGGAGCTGCCGGGAGCGGCGTTCGATCGGCCGCTGTCCTGGTTGCCGGATTGGTTGCCCTGGTTCGGCGGATCGGTAGGGGAATGGCCACCGGTTGGCTCGGTGGAGCCGTGCTCCCTGGCGGGGAGGGGAAGAGGCGGAGCCTGGCCCTGTCGGGGCGTGGGTTCTCCCCGGCCGCGCCAACTGGGGGAGGAGGCCGCTGGAGCGGGGTTCGGAGAACCGGGGAGGGGGGGTGCCTGGCTGGGGTCGCGGGGGAGGTTTACGCCCGAGGCGCGTACTGCTCCGGTAGCCTCGTTTCCGGTGGCTCCGAGAGTTTGGGCTGCGGTGTGCGCCCTGTTGCTGCCGTTATTCACAATACCGTCGTGCGCGCCACGTCCTGCTTTTCCCAGCAGTTCGCGTACTGTATCCGTGATCTGCCGCAAGAGTGCCCTCGGCCCTGATGGTTGTGCCACTGACCCTACGCCCTCCCGTCTTGTACGAAGTGGGCCTAAGGCTCGGTAGTCGGCGACTGCGCCGCAGACGTGGCCCAATCGAATGAGAGAACTTTACTCACCACTCATTGAGCCGCCATGGTTTCGGTACCCTCCGCGATGCGTTGGATATTACGCCGCGCGAAGCTGTTTCCCACCGCTCCCAGATTTGGAAGTTCGCGTGACCGCACCGTATTCCCTCGGTGGCCGCCCAAAACAAATCGGGTCCTGGCCAACTCGCGGGCCAGGACCCGATTCTTGTGGGGTGAGTGACGGGACTCGAACCCGCGACAGCCAGGATCACAACCTGGTGCTCTACCAACTGAACTACACTCACCATTGCCGGTGAAGAACCGGCGCGCTAGATATTAGCGCGTCTCCCCCCTTCAGGGCTAATCGGTTTCCGGCGCGCCGTTGACCTGGGTCGATGACAAGTCGACATCCAGGGCGCTGACCTCGGCGGCGATCGCGGTGATATCCGCTGTCGACGGGCCGGGTGGGGCGACGAAGGCGGTGCGTCGGTAGTACACCAGTTCGCGGATCGATTCCTTGATATCGGCCAGCGCGCGGTGGGTGAGTCCCTTCTCCGGTTGTCCGAAATAGATCCGCGGATACCAGCGCCGGCACAGTTCCTTGATCGAGCTGACGTCGATCATCCGATAGTGCAGGTGCTCGTCGAGCCGGGGCATGTCCCGGGCGATGAACCCGCGATCGGTGGCGATGGAATTACCGGCCAACGGCACCGCCCCGGCGGTGGGAACATATTGCCGGATGTAGTCGAGAACCTGTTGCTCGGCCTCCTTGACGGTGACCGTGGAACGGCGGACCTCCTCGGTGAGTCCCGAGCGGGCATGCATCTCGGCCACTACGGGCGGCATGGCGGCGAGCGCCTCGTCGTCGGCGTGGATGACGATGTCGACGCCGTCACCCAGGATGTTCAACTCGCTGTCGGTGACAAGGGCGGCCACTTCGATCAGCTTGTCGCTGTCCAGACGCAGCCCGGTCATCTCGCAATCCATCCACACCACTAATTTGTCGGACACTTCCACTACCCTAGTCAGCCCGGCGACTCTTTCGATTGATTAACGCTTGTCTACTATCCACCGAGTTTCCGGTAGAACACCCCCGCGATCGGGGCGGTGACGGCGCGGGGCCCGTACTGGCCGGCGACGCTCATCCCCTTGCCGATCAGTCCCGGCACGACTCGCATCTTGTTCCGCAGCAGCGCGTCGATCGATACTTTCGCGGTCTGCTCCGAGGAGACCCACATGAAGTCGGGGACCATCCGGTCCACGATCGACGTCTCGGCCGGATCCGGGATTTCGGTGCGCACAGGACCGGGCGCGAGCAGGGTGACATGGACACCCGAGCCCTTCAGCTCCCCGCGCAGCGACTCGGCGAAGGTATTCGCGAACGCCTTGCTCGCGGCGTAGGTGGTGTTGTGGGGGATGGGCATATTGCCCGCGGCCGATCCGCTGATCAGGATGCCGCCGGCGCGGCGGGCCAGCATGCCCGGTAGGACGGCCAGGGTGAGGTCGTGGACGGCGACGGCATTGAGCTCCAGCTGGGCCCGCTCGTAGCCGGGGTCGAGTTCGGCGACGGGACCGAAGGTCGCGATCCCGGCGTTGTTGCACAGTACCGCGATCTCGCGTCCGGCCAGCTCCTCGGCCAGCGGCGCGCGCTGCGTTCGGTCGGCCAGATCGACGGCCCGGATCTCGGCTGTGATCCCGTGGTCCCGGGTGAGCCGCCGGCCGAGTTCCTCGAGCAGTTCCGCGCGCCGGGCGACGAGGATCAGCGAATAGCCGCGGCGGGCCAGCTCCTCGGCCAGCGCGGTCCCGATTCCGGACGATGCGCCGGTGACCACGGCGCGGTTCTCAGCGGTAGCAGCAGGCACACTCACCCCGCCACCCTAATGGTGTTCCGCCGCGGTGTTCGCCGGTCGGCGGGGGGAACTCCGGTGTGAGCGCTTGTCCCCGTACAGGCGCCCTTTGGCTTCCTCCCCCTGACGGGCGAGGTGTCCGCGCTACGCTCGTCCGATGAGCGAGGTGGACGCGCGTGCCGCGGAGCGGGAGCGGCGCGGGCAGATGGTCGCATGGGGGTTGTGGGATTGGGGATCGGCGGCCTTCAACGCCGTGACCCTGACGTTCGTGTTCTCGGTATATCTCACCGATACCGTCGGCGATGATCTGCCGGGTGGGATATCGGCCGGCGCCTGGCTGGGTTGGGCGCTCGGTATCTCCGGTCTGGTCGTCGCGCTGACGGCGCCCGTGAGCGGCCAGTGGTTCGACGCGACCGCCAACCGCAAACGATCGCTGGGGGTATTGACCGCGCTGTGCGTCGCCATGATGGCCGCGATGTTCTTCGTCCGGGACGACTATCACGATCTGTGGTTCGGACTGTTGCTGCTGGCACTCGCCTCGGCGTTCTTCGAACTGGCCGGTGTGCCCTACAACGCCATGCTGCGGCAGGTCTCCACCCCCGACACCATCGGCCGGGTCTCCGGTTTCGGCTGGGCTATGGGCTATTTCGGCGGTATCGTCCTGCTGCTGATCTGCTACTTCGGGTTCATTTCCGGTGAGGGAGACACTCGCGGGCTGCTCGGTATCCCCACCGACGAGGGGCTGAATATCCGGTTGGTGGTCATGCTGGCCGCGGTGTGGTACGCGACCTTCGCCCTGCCGGTGCTGTTCGCGGTGCCCGAACTGGTGCGGCCGAACGCCGATCCGGGCGCGTCCACGGCCGGGTTCCTCGGTTCCTACCGGGTGCTGTGGCGGGATCTGCGGGACCTGTGGGCGGTCGATCGGGGCGTCGTCGGTTTCCTGCTGGCCAGTGCGGTGTTCCGAGACGGGCTGGCGGGGGTGTTCACGTTCGGCGCGGTGCTCGCGGTGCGGGTCTACGGTCTCGACTCCGGCGATGTGCTGTTGTTCGGAATCGCCGCCAATATCGTCGCGGCGCTGGGGGCGATAGTGGCCGGCCGCTTCGACGACCGGAGCGGGCCGAAACGGGTGATCGTGGTTTCCCTGTCCGCCATGGTGGGCTGTGGGATCGTGCTGTTGGTGGTATCCGGGCCGGTTCTGTTCTGGGTGTTCGGGCTGTTGCTCACGCTGTTCGTCGGACCGGCGCAGGCATCGGCGCGCTCATATCTGGCACGGTCGGCGCTGCCGGGGCGGGAGGGGCAGCTGTTCGGGCTCTACACCACCACCGGGCGGGCGGTGTCCTTCCTCTCGCCTCTGCTGTTCGGGGTGTTCGTCTGGGCGCTCGCCGCCGATCGCGCGGGGATCGTCGGCCTGCTGGTCGTCCTGGGCGCCGGTCTGCTGGCGCTGCTGGCGGTTCCCGCGCCGAAGAAGTGGGCGCACACGTCCGAAACGCCGGACGTCTGAGCGCATCGCCGAGCCGTGGGCGGGGCTCGGTTCAGGGCCGCCAGGCGCCCATTCCCAGGGCGATGAGCCGCACCTGTTGGACGGTGCGCTCGATGATTGTCCGCTCTTCGCGCGGCGCGGCGGACACATAGTCGGCGATACCGTCGGTCACGGTGTTCACGATCAGGTCGGCGGCCACCTCGAGGTCGTGCGACGACCATGCGTCGAGCGCGGGGACCCGGGACAGATCCACCACGAGTTCTCGCACGATCAGCTGCAATTCCAGGGCGATCGCCGCTCGTAGGGTGGCCGAGCCGCCGCGCTGTTCCCGGATCAGGAAGCCGAACAGTTCCCGTTTGGTGGATACCTCGCCGAAGACGAACCGCACTGTTTCCGACAGCCGGGCATCGGGGGTGCGGCGCAGTTGTCGCAGGGCCAGCCGCAATGCCTGTACTCCCTCGTCGACCAGTGTCGCGGCGAGGTCGTCGAGCGAGGCGAAATGGCGGTAGAACGCCGTCGGCACGATTCCGGCCGAACGGGCGATCTCGCGCAGGCTGAGTGCGCCGAAACCGCGTTCGGCGGCCAGTGCCAGCGTGCCGTCCAGCAGTGCCTGTCGGGTGCGCTCCTTGCGCTCACCTCGGGTTACCGCCTGCTCACTCATCTCCGTGAGCATACATCCGTTCACCATTCGACCATCCTCCAGCTGTTGTTCGTATCACACCTTTTCCTGGTTGACAGTCGCACCGGGGCTTCCTGCACACTAGTTGAGTGTACACACGTACACTGAAGTTCATACCGGCGTGATGGTTGTATGACGCACACGCCATGACCCGACCAATACAGGCACGGAGAACCGAATGGTGGATCTCATCAACCTGGCGCAGACCTTGACCTGCCCGCATCCGCTCGACCGCTATCTCGAACTGGTGCGCCCGATGCTGACCGTTCGAGATATGCGTGCCGAGTTCATCCGGGTGGACCGCTCGGTACCGGGAACGATCTCGCTGACCCTGCGCCCGACCCGCCACTGGCGGGGTCTGCGGGCCGGCCAATTCGTGCGGATCGGCGTGGTGATCGACGGAGTGCGACACACCCGCTGCTATTCGCCGACGAACTCGGAGCACAGCCGGGACCGGCGCATCGACCTGACGATCCGGGTGCACCCGCACGGTCTGGTCTCGCGGTACCTGCACGACCATGCCGAACCGGGCATGGTGGTGGATCTCGAACCCGCCGACGGCGTGTTCCACCTGCCCGAGCAGCGTCCCGAGGGGGTCCTGTTGATCAGCGGCGGCAGCGGTATCACCCCGGTGCTGTCGATGCTGCGCACCCTCGTCGACGAGAGGCGCACCGGGCCGGTGGTGTTCCTGCACTACGCGCGTTCGCCGGAAATGGTGCCGCATCGCCGAGAACTGGCGCGAATCGCCGCCGCCCACCCGAATATCTCGGTGGAGTTGCGGTATCCGCGACGCGATGGACGCACCTTCGACTACGACGAACTGGTCAGGGTGGCGCCCTGGTTCACCGACGCGCAGACCTATCTGTGCGGCCCGCCGCGGCTGATGGACTCGGTGCGTGCCGTGTTCGAGGCCGAACACCTGACCGACCGGTTGCACACCGAGGAATTCACCTTCACCGCCGCGCCGGTGGACGCCGCCGAGGTGCACGGCGAAACGACCTTCAGCGCCAGCGGGGTCACCGCGGACAACGCCGGAACGAGTCTGCTGGAGCAGGCCGAACAGGCCGGTCTCAGCACGGAGTTCGGCTGTCGCATGGGGATCTGCTTCTCCTGCACCGCGGTGCGCCGGGCCGGCTGCACCCGAAACCTGCGCACCGGCGAACTCGAATCCGATCCCGACCAACCCGTCCAACTCTGTATCCAGGCCGCCGTGGGCGACGTGGACATCGACATCTGATATACGAAGGGGAGACGCAGATGACCATCCTCACCGAGACCGAAGACGGACCGCTGATTCTCACCCCCGAGCAGGTCGCCGAAATCGGCCGAACACTCGACGCACTCCGCGACCGCGTGGTCTCCGATCTGGGGCAGCGCGACCGCGAGTACATCTATTCGATCATCAAGGCCCAACGTGGTTTCGAAATCGCCGGCCGCGGCCTGCTGTACCTGGGCTTCCTGCCGCCGTTCTGGCTGGCCGGGGTGGCCGCGCTGGGGGTGTCGAAGATCCTCGACAATATGGAGATCGGCCATAACGTCATGCACGGCCAGTACGACTGGATGCGTGAACAGGGCCTGAATTCCCGGGTATTCGAATGGGATACGGTCTGCCCGTCGGACCAGTGGAAGCATTCGCACAACTACGTGCACCACACCTTCACCAATATCCACGGCCGGGACCGGGATATCGGGTACGGCATCCTGCGCATCGACGAGGAGCAGGACTGGCACCCGTACTACCTCGGCAATCCGCTCTACGCCTTCCTGCTCATGGTGTTCTTCGAATGGGGTGTCATGCTGCACGACCTGGAGGCGGACAATATCGTCAAGGGCAAGCGCGGCTGGGTCGAGATCAAACCCCTGCTGAAGGGGCAGTGGCGTAAGGCGAGTCGGCAGGTGCTCAAAGACTATATGGTCTTCCCGCTGCTCAGCGGTCCGCTGTTCTTCTCCACCCTGACCGCCAACATCAGCGCCAACCTGGTGCGCAATCTGTGGGCGTACTCGATCATCTTCTGTGGACACTTCCCCTCCGGCGTACAGACGTTCACCGAGGAGGAGACCGCCGACGAGACCCGCGGCGAATGGTATGTGCGCCAGATGCTGGGTTCGGCGAATATCACCGGCAGCAAGCTGTTCCACATCATGTCCGGGAATCTGTCGCACCAGATCGAGCACCACCTGTTCCCGGATCTGCCCGCCAACCGGTATCCGGAGATCGCCCCCGAGGTTCGGGCGCTGTGCGAGAAGTACGGCCTGCCCTACAACACCGGTCGGCTGGGCAAGCAGATCGGGTCGGTGTGGGTGAAGATCTTCCAACTCGCCCTGCCGCCGCGGCTACTGGACTCGCGTTTCGCCCGGCTGCTGCCCGTTGCCCTGCGAAAGCGGTCGGTACCCGGTGTTATCGTGATGCGACAGCGGAATAAGACCGAAGTGGGCGTGCGATGATCGGCAAATTCGAGGCCAACAAGGATCTGATCCAGGAGCTGACGACCTCCGGCGCCCGGCGGATCGGCAATATCGCCGGAATCATCACCGGAACCGTGCAGGAGGTCACCCGGGAGATCGGTGAATGGATCACCGACGCCATCGAGATGAACGAGGCCGCCGCCGCGGCTCGGCGCGATGCCGCCGCCCAGGCCGCGGCCGAGCGGACCACCGACCTCGGCGAGCGTCGTCTCGAACCGGGTGCCGGGGACGTCGAGGAGGCCGATACCGTCTCCGAAACCGAGGCGGTGCCACCGTCGCCTGCCGGGTCGGCACCGGGGGTGGATGTCGAGGTGGTCGAGCCCGATGTCCGGGACGGTGGCGAGAACCGGCGACGGTAGTCCCCCCGCGGTGAGGTGGGCCACGGTCGGTGGAATAGCCATGGGATAGCCTCGGGGCTGTGCCAGCCTACGTCTCCTCGCCGGAGTTGAACTTCGGTTTCCTGTTCGCTCTGGAAGATCCCGAGCGGGTCGCGGAGATGGTGCGCGATCTCATGGTCCGCAAAACCGTTTCGGTGTTCCGGTTGGCCCGGCTCTCCGACGATGCCGGGCCGCCCGAACGATACGTCGTGAACTGGTCGGCCATCCGGCAGATCTCCGTGACCACCCGCACGCCCGGCCCCGATGAACTGCATGCCGGTCGGATCATGTTGGTCAATGCCTTCCTCGGCGACGGCGGGGAGATCCGGCTGTATTCGGCGCAGGGGGAGCCGCCGCGCTGAACTTACCCTCCGAGGTGAAACACGGGCGTCCGTATAACTCGATCCAAGCCGTTACCGAACTGTAGCCTTGTGAGCGAGCTATGCGCTATAGACGACCGATGGGGCAAGGAGTTGGACGCCTTGGAGAATGTGCTACGGCCGCTCATCGTTCTCGGTGGCACGCCGGCGGCGACCATCGCGATCGGCTGGGCGATCGACCGTATGCTGCGCTACAGCGCGCAGCGGCATCCGAAGAACAGGCTGCCCGCCCTGTTGCGCCGGATTCAGCTGCCGCTGCAGATCCTTCTCGGCTGCGCCGCCCTGCACTACACCTACCCTCTGGCCGAACTCGACCTGCCCCAGGATGCGGTGATCCGCAATGTGCTGGGCGCGATGGCGATGATGTCGGTGGTCTGGTTGACCATCCGAGTGGTCGACGCCGTGGCGGAGAACACCCTGCACCGCTACGCGAACCGCAGCGCCGATATCGCGCGGGTGCGGCAGTTGAACACCCAGCTCACCCTGGTGCGCCGCATCGTCACCACCGTGCTGGCGGTCACCACCGCCGCGGTCACCATGGTGCTGCTGTTCCCCGGCCTGCGTACGCTGGGCACCTCGCTGCTCGCCTCCGCCGGCGTCATCGGCATCATCGCCGGTGTGGCCGCCCAGTCCACACTCGGCAATCTCATGGCCGGTCTGCAGATCGCCTTCGGTGATTCGGTGAAGATCGGGGATACGGTCGTGGTCGAGGGGGAGCAGGGGACCGTCGAAGAGATCACCCTGACCTTCCTCACCGTCCGGATCTGGGACGACCGCCGGCTCACCATGCCGGTGTCGTATTTCAACAGCAAGCCGTACGAGAATTGGTCCAAGGGCGGTCCGGAACTCACCGGCACGGTCTATCTGTATCTGGACCACAGCGCCCCCGTGGCCGAACTGCGTGAACGTCTGTACGAATATCTGCGGGAGCGGCCCGAATGGGATGGTCGCAGCTGGAATCTGCTGGTGACCGACAGCACCCCCACCGGTATCCAGGTACGGGCCTCGATGACCGGGCGAAACTCCGGTGATGTCTGGGAGCTGCGCTGCGCGGTGCGCGAGGAGCTGATCGGCTGGCTGAGGCGCAACCATCCCGAGGCCCTGCCGCGGGTGAACACGGTCGAGATGCCCGTTCCCACGGCCTAGACCGTCAGTGATCCTTCGGGTGCCGCACGGTTTCGTCAGGGTGTCGGTATCGCAACGTTGCCACGCTTATTTGTGTTGTGCGTCACAATAAGTGGGCGGTCGGGCGGATCCGCTCGACCGAAGCGGCACCACGAAGGAGCTCGATCATGTCCGGCAACCCGGTCACCCCCGGCTATCCGGTCCGAGTCCGTGGCGATCTCGACCCCGCGCTGTCGCGGTGGATGTGGATCGTGAAATGGATTCTGGCGATACCCCACTACATCGTTCTGTTCTTCCTCCACATCGCCTATGCGGTGGTCACCGTGATCGCCTTCTTCGCGATTCTGTTCACCGGCAGGTATCCGCGCACGCTATTCGATTTCAGCGTCGGGGTCATGCGCTGGACATGGCGGGTGTCGTACTACGCCTGGACGGTCCTGGGCACCGACCGGTATCCACCGTTCAGTCTGGACAGCAAGGCCGACTACCCGGCCGACCTCGAGGTGGACTACCCCGAGCACCTGCACCGCGGTCTGGTGCTGGTGAAATGGTGGCTGCTGGCCATTCCGCACTACCTGATCGTGGGTGCCCTGGTCGGCGGCGCCCTCACCTTCACGACCGGCGATATGAACGAGGAGCCCAGCGGTGGTGTCTTCACGATCCCGCTGCTCGGCGCGCTGGTCCTGGTCGCGGTGATCGCCCTGCTGTTCACGGCGCGCTATCCGCGGGGGCTGTTCGACTTCCTGATGGGTATCAACCGCTGGACGATCCGGGTTCAGGCGTACGCCTCGCTGCTGCGCGACGAGTACCCGCCCTTCCGGTTGGACCAGGGCGCCCGGGAGGAGGCCGGACCCGCCGAGGCCGCCCCCGCGGTCGACACGACCAAGCCCGTCGACGAATAAACCGTCCCGGGGTTCGCACCGGCGCCGGCCCCACCACGGCCGGCGCCGGCGCGCCCGTCACCGTGCGGATTCGTAGAGCCGTCGCACGATGTCCTCGATTTCGGGCTCCTCGATCGATAGATCCCGCACCTCGGCCCGCGCCGATACTGCGGCGAGCAGCTGCGCTGCCGTGGTGGTCTCGGCGTCGAAGGCCAGACGCTGTCGCATACCGCCGGCCTCGCTGGAGACCAATGTCGCCTCGGGTAGATCGGCGAGTTCCGGGGTGGGCTCGGCCAGATCGACGATCAGCATCCGGCGAGCGCCCACCGTCGCGCCCAGCCCGGTCAGCGATCCGTCGTACACCAGCCGCCCGCGGTCCACCACCAGCACTCGTTCGCAGAGGCGTTCGATATCACCCATATCGTGTGTCGTCAGCAGTAGCGTGGTGCCGCGTTCGGTGCGTTCGGTTCGCAGGAATTCGCGTAGCCGCTGTTTGGAGAGCACGTCCAGACCGATGGTGGGCTCGTCCAGGATGATCAGCTCGGGGGAGTGCAGCAGGGCCGCGGCCACCTCGGCGCGCATCCGCTGTCCGAGTGACAGCTGCCGGACCGGGGTGTCGAGGGTATCGGCCATCTCCAACTGCTCGATCAGCTCATGGATGCGTTTTCGGCCGGCGTCCGCGTCCAGGCGGTGAATAGCGGTCAGGAGGGAGAACGATTCACGCAGCGGCAGATCCCACCACAGCTGGGAACGCTGTCCGAACACCACGCCGATCCGAGCGGCCAGTTCACGCCGCTGCCGGGACGGTTCCAGCCCGCAGGTGCGCACCGTGCCGGAGGTCGGCACCAGGATGCCTGCCAGCATTTTGATGGTGGTGGATTTGCCCGCGCCATTGGCGCCGATATAGCCGACCGCCGCGCCGCGCTCGATCCGGAAGGTCATGGTGTCGACCGCGGTGAGGTCTTCGCGGCGGCGCCGCAACCGCCCCTCCTTGCGATAGCGCACGAATGTCCTGGTCAGCTTGTCGACCTCGACGATATCCGAATCGGGCACGTCAGCCCCCTCCTCCTTGGTAGTGCCGAGTACCGCGCCGCCACATCGTGAGCGCCACGAGCCATACCCAGGCGGCGGCCACCGGCGACAGCCAGGCGAGCCAGGAGGGCAGCAGAGCGGGTCCCGGCAGCCGTAGGAGCGCGAGCGTCGGCAGGTAGGCGGTGAAGGCAACCGGTATGGCGAAGCCGAACAGCAGTTTCAACGGAGTGGGGAAGACCGAGGCGGGCTGGGAGGCCGCGTACGAGCCGCCGTAGGTGAAACTGTTGGTCAGTTCGGCACCGTCGATCAGATAGAACTGGCATCCGGCGGCGGTTACGAGCACACCGGCGAACAGTACGATCCCGCTCACCACGGTCAACGCGAGCAGGGCGACGGCTGTTACGGACCAGGCGATGTCGTTGCGGACCAGACCGATGACCAGGGCCGTGAGCGCCACCGTGGCGCGAGCGAACCGGCGCAGCGAGATATCGCTCGTGATCAGCTGCAGCAACAGCGGCTGGGGACGCAGGTGGTAGATATCGAGCGTGCCGAGCCGGATCTTCTTCGGGAGTTCGTCGAGGTGGCCGAACATCACCTGGGCGAGCGCGAAGCAGAGATTGCTCAGGCCGAACAACAGCAGTGCGGCGTCCATATCGAGACCGCCGAGCACCCCGACATTGTGGAAGACAACCCAGACCTCGGCGAATTCCACCAGTCCGACCACCAGCGAGCCCATCACCTCGGCGGCGAAGGAAAGCCGATAGGAGCGTTGGGCGCGCAGGCGCGAAGCCAGTACCGCGGCATAGGGGGTGAACGGTGAACCCGCCGGGCCGGTGCGGACCGCAGGTGTCGATATCGCGGTCTCAGCCACCCTGCACCTCCAATTTGCGCCGCCCCGCCGCCAACAGCAGCCGGCCCACCGCGCCGACCGCCAGCACCCATCCGACCTGGACCGCGATCACCCGCACCGCGTCGAACCCGACGATCCGCCCGGACAGTACATCGACCGGAGCCTGCAGTATCGACGGGAACGGGGTGGCGGCCGCCACCGTGCGCAGCCACTCGGGAAAGGCGTGCACCGGCACGCCCAGCCCGGCCAGGAAAGAACCGCCGACACCGTAGAGGACGCGTAGGCCGCGGGTCTCGACGACCCAGAAGCCGACGGTCGTCAGGGCGAACAGCGACAGGAAGGACAGTGCCATGGCGAGCAGTACGCTGACCGCGCCGAGCAGGTACGGCCCCGGGGTGCTCGGGAGGGCCAGACCGACGGTGAGCATGCCGACCAGCAGGCTGGGTAGGCCCCGCGGCACGAGTGTGCACACGGCCCGGCCCAGGTCGGCCGCGAGATGGCCGAATTGGATGTCCACCGGCCGCAGGAAGTCTATGGCGATATCACCGGTTCGCATCCGTTCGGAGAGTTCGAGTTCCGCGCCCATGAACAACAGGGCGCCCAGCAGCCCCTGGGAAAGCCATACGTAGGCGCCGATACTGCCGGCGTCGTAGCCCGCGAACCCGCCCGCCGCGCCGACCGCCGCGGTCAGGATGGCCGCGCGGACGAACCCGAAGACACAGTTGGTGAACAGCCCGGCGAACATGGCCAGTTTGTATTGCCATTGGCGTCGGAACCCGGCGACGGCGAGGCTTCGATACACCGCGAATGACCCGATGATCGTCCCCCCGGTGGCCGACACCGACGCTCCTCCCTCGCCCGAACACGAAGGTGCTACTTTACCGTGCGCGGCGTGTATCGCAGAAGCTCGTATTCAAGGCCTGGAAGCCGGGGGTATCTCCGCGGTGGGCCGGTGCCGAGAACCGTGCCGAAGCTCTCGGTGGGATCGGATCGACGATCGAGGCCGAGAGCGGGAGGTTCGCCCGGATGAATGTATCGATTCGTCGATCCCGCTCCGGCCGGACCTCACCGGTCGGATTCGGCGCGGAAGGCGAAGGCGTTGAACCGGAACGGAGCGTTTCCATAGCCGTCGACGTGCTGGTCTTCGATATGGATGTGGGTCAATCCCGCCGCTGCCAGTTCCCGGCGGATCCATTCGCGTTCGTAGTACATGTGCGGGAGACCCGCGTAACGCTCGGCATAGGCGGCGGGCCCTCCGGCCGCCTGGATTCGGAAGCGTTGGGCGTCTTCGGCTTTGGCCGCGTCGGGCACATCGAGGATTGCCACCGCATGCGTGGCCTTGGCGGCCATCGCACCGATCACCTGTCGTGCGTAGTCGAGCCCGGGGAAATACAGGAACACCCCGCAGGACAACACCGCGCCGGCACGGGGTTCGACGTCCACCTCGGCGGCGTCGGCGACGGCGAACTCACCGTCGGGCAGTGCGTCGCGGGCGATATCGATCAGTGCCGCGGACTGGTCGATTCCCCCGACCCGGCATCCCAGGCGCTGGAGGTCGAACAGGAAGGCGCCGGCGCCGCAGCCGACTTCGAATACGGACATGCCCGGCGCAAGCCTCAACCGATCGGCGGTCGCGAGCACGAACTCGGTCCACGCGTCGGGCTGTAGACCGCTGAACGCGCTGTCGAGTCCGTCTGCGGCCATGAGTTGTGCCAGTGTGGAACCAGCGGTCGGATCGAGGCTGCGGTTGTCCCATACGCGTTTCCAGCCGAATGTTTCGGTCACCGGTCCTCCTCGACTCGGGGCAGCGCGGGCTCGAACAGGTCCGATCGGATGTCGGTCGCTGTGTGCCCGTCGCGCCCGTGCGGTTCGTGTACTCGGACTTGGTTCGGCCAGTCCGGGCCGTAGAGGTTGTCCAGATAACGCCGTGCCGCGGTATCGGGCACACAGCTCAGCCGCAGCGGCCCGAATCGACAGCGGTGCAGCCGATCGAACTCGCTGGGCTCGAAATAGTCCGAGGGCCAGCGGGAACGGGCCGGTTCGTGGTACACCAGCCTGTCGTCGACCAGGGTCATCGGAAAGATGTGGACGAACGGGTAGCGGAACTCCGCGGTATCGAGTGGATCGTCCGATGTTTCCACCGGGCTGTCGAGCGCGAATATCTTGAGAAAGCAGCCCGAGTCGGCCAGCCCGTATCCCTGCTGCGCCAGCAGGCTCGCGCCGGGACCGGTCAGCGTGGCGAGATCATCGGTGGGGATGGCCAGGTCGACATCGTCGTCCCAGGGAATCAACCCACCGTGGCGGAGCGAGCCGAGCAGCGTACCGCCGATCATGGTGTAGCGGATACCGAGGTCGGTGAACAGCACATCGGTGATTTCCGTCGCCGTATACAGCCGGTCGACGATCTCCTGTTTGGTCCGGGGTGGCACCATGTCATCCCACCACCGATGCGCCCGCGGGTGCCGAGGCGAGAACCGCCGCCAAGGCGCGTGTCACACGGTGATTCTCCGGGGCGGTCCGGCACGAGATCCGTAGGTAACGGTCCGCGTCGGGCATCGACTTTCCCGAGCAGTCCTTGACCAGAATCCGGAATCGGGTCAGCAACCGGCGGGCCACGTCGCGGGCCCGCCACGGGTCGGGCAGGCGCAGTAGGATGAAGTTCGCGTCCGGCCGCAACACCGTCACGCCCGGTACGGCGCACAGCTCCCGGTAGAACTCGTCTCGATCGGCCCGGACCCGATCGACGGCGGCCCGGTAGTCCGCGGCGAACCCGGGCAGCCTGCGCAGGAACGTCTCCGCGATCCCGTTGATATTCCATACGGGCATGTGCAGGCGAATCTGTTCGCGTAGCTCCTCGTCCGCGGTGGCCAGGTAGCCGAGTCGCAGACCGCCTACGCCGTAGGCCTTGCTCATGCTCTTGATCACTGTGAGGTTCAGGTGCGTGCCGAGCTCATCGGCCACGCTCGATTCCTCCGGGCAGAAGTCGACGAACGATTCGTCCACCAGCAACCGGATCCGCCGATCGGCGAGCTGTTTACACAACAGCAGCAGATCCTCCCGAGGCACCGCCCGCGATGTGGGGTTGTTGGGCGAGGTCACCACCACGGCCGTCGCGGCGTTCTCCACCGCGACGTCGACGCAGCGGTGTACGTCGAACTCGAAGTCGGGGGATTGCAGTTCGAAGCGGGTGCATCGCTTCGAGGCGAGGGCCGATTCGTATTCGTTGAATCCCGGTACCACCAGCACCACGTTGTCCAGGACGCGGCCCAATGCCGTGATGAGCTCGGACGCGCCATTGGCGATGACCAGTCGGTCTTCGGGGAGACCGACGGCCGCGGCGAGCAACCGCTGTAAGGGGATTCGGCCCATCGGATAGTTGATCAGCGACGCCGCGAGATCGCCTGTCAGTTCGTCCAACAATCTCGAGGTCGGGAAGTACGGGTTGATCATCAGGCAGTGGTCGGCCACGTCGAACCGCCAGTAACCGCCGTGCAGACTCTCCAGCGCCGAGAGGCGGCTTTCGTCATCGCCCAGAAGACATTCCGCCGCGATCACGTCACCGATATCGTCGATTTCGTACCACGGCAGATCGGTGCAATCCACGGCGCGCACCGGGAACATGCCACGCGCCGTGGTCGTGGCCAGCACACGCTCATAGAATTCGTTGTGTCCGCCGGACTCGATCAGCTGCTCGAGCTGCGGCACGAACTCGGCGCGCAGGTACTTGGCCCGCAACAGGTGCACATTGATCGTCTTGCGGGCCGTATCAGGAATATCGCTGCTGTGAGGGGGCAGCAGGAAACGCGCCACCCGCTGCATGCCGTCCACTGTCACCACGGTGCCGTTCATGCCATTACGCCACTCGGATACCGCCGATATCACCGCATCCGGAGCGGTGGCCAGCCGAACCAGGATTTCGGCGTCGAACACCACATCGCCGTCGAGCACGTAGGTGTCCTCGTCCAAATGGTGACGGGCCAGCCAGAGGGAGAAGGCGTTGTTCGTATCGGCGAAGGTTTCCGAGACGATATACGACACCCGCATGCCGTCGAATCGGTCGCCGACCGAGGCCATGATGTCGTCGGCGCGGTGCCCTACCACCAGTACCGTCTCCCGCACTCCGACCGCGGCCAACTGCCTCAGGGCCCGGTGGACGATCGGTGTGCCGTCGATGACGGTCAAGGGCTTCGGAGTGTCGCCGCCGAGTCGGCGGCCGAGTCCCGCCGCGAGTATCACGGCCTTCCGCACTGGCATATCGCACCTCGCACCCTGGACTACGATTTCGGCTCTCATGCTCTGGCAACCGTGGATGGCACCCCAAGTAGGGACATCCCTATAACCGGCGCTGCCACAGGGTGTTTGGTCGGTGCCGCCGCAACCGGTTGCCGCGCGCCGCCCTACGACGGCCGCTTCTCGAATGCGTCTCGCAGGTCCCCAATGGTCATACCGGCCAACGAGTCCCGGACCACACCGCCGTGCACGGTGCTTGCCGGGAGGTCGCAGGGAACCACGATGAGCGCACAGCCCGCGGCCGTGGCGGCCGCGGCGCCGGTGGGTGAGTCCTCGATGGCCACACATTGTGCCGGGTCCACGCCGAGGAGTTCGGCCGCGCGCACGTACGGATCGGGCGCGGGCTTGCCATTGTCGACATCGTCGCAGCTCACCGACGCGTCGAAATACCGGCGGTCGATCGCGTCCAGGACGGCGTCGGTCAATGACCGTGAAGTGTTGGTCACCAGTGCCGATGCGAGACCGGCGGAGCCGACGAGCCGCAATGCCGCTTCGGCGCCCGGCCGCCATGGAACGGGATCGGTGTATCGATCGGTGAGCCGGTGATCGAGCCACGCCTCGGCCGAGCGTATCGCCGCCGGGGTGGGCTCGCGTCCGGACAGTGTCAGCATCATGCGCAGCACCTCCGCGACGGTGGCCCCGACCACTCGTCCGTAGTCGTCCGCGGATGCCACGGCGCCGTTCTCGGCGACGAACTCGCGAACGGCCTCACACCACAGTTTCTCCGAATCCAACAGTGTCCCGTCGAGATCCCAGAGGACGGCACGCAGTTCTCTCACAGTGCCTCCTCGGCCGTCTCCGGCCCGCCAACGAGCCGGTGTCCTCGATCCGGGATCGAAGCGGCGTTCGTCCACCCGAGCCTCTTCGCGGAGGATTTCCTCATCAGCGCCCTTTCGCCGGCACGCCGGACCTTCCTGACCCGAACATGGCGAATTCGATCGGGACATGCGTGCCGTGCCGCGCCACGGTGTAGCGCGACAGCTACCAATGCTGGATCGGCCGATGCCCGCGACCAAGTAGGGATATCCCGACTCGTCCGAGGCGGGCCTTCACTGTCGGTCGCCGAGCAGTTCGTGCACGGTGGCGATGATGGCGGTGGTCGCGATGTCGGCGGCGAACTCCGGGGCGCCCTCGGCGTCGAGTAACACGGCCTGGGTGAACAGTGGGCTCAAGTGCGCGGCAACCGTCCGGCGCAGTCGGTCCGGTGGAGGGTCCTCGCCACCGGCTGCCTCCCACAGCGTGGTCGTGATGGTGGCGAACATACGTTGAAGCGCCTGGAGATGTTCACCGTAGGCCTCCGCCAGTCGTGGCGACAGGCGGCGTGTTCTCAGGTGCGAGATGACCCGTCCGGCCTCGGCCGTCCGCTGATGTACCCGCCGTGCCAGGTCTGCCAGCCAGACCTTCCAGTCGATGCCGTCGTAGGGCGGGAGGGAACCGAAGAAATCGGCGAAGTCCGCCGTGACGGCGGCCTGTATGAGGTCCTCACGGGTGGCGAAGTGGCGAAACACCGTCCGGCGTCCGACGCCGGCCAAGGCCGCGATCTCGTCGACTGTGACATCGAGTCCGTGCTCATCCATGGCGCGCTGGGCGGCGTTGACGATCGCGTCGGTGGTGACCTGCACCTTCTTCCGCTGCCCGACGCTGTGATGTGCGGTGGTTCGCGTCACTTCCATCACTTTCTTCCTTGACATCCCTGAGTGTCGCTTTGACACTTGAGGGTGTCATATGACACTCGAGAGTGCCACCCAATCGTCCCGAGGTGAGTTCGATGTCAGTTGATACCCGGGAGTCCCGGCTCGAGCGCCGCATCGCGGAGTTGTACGCCACCGACGAGCAGTTCGCCGCCGCCAGGCCCGACGAGGCCGTGACCGCGGCAATCGAGCAGTCCGGACTGCGAGCGGCCCGGGTCGCGCAAACCGTTATGGAGGGTTACGCGCACCGACCCGCGGTCGGGCAGCGCGCGGTCGAGTTCGTCACCGATCCGGGAACCGGCCGCACCTCGACGGAACTGCTACCGAGGTTCGAGACCCTCACCTACCGAGAGGTCTGGGACCGCGCCGGCGCGATCGCGACCGCGCTGACCGGCGATCCCGTGCGGCCCGGTGACCGAGTCTGTGTCCTGGGTTTCACCAGCGTCGACTACACCATCATCGATATGGCGCTGATGCGGCTGGCCGCGGTGGCGGTGCCGTTGCAGACCGGTGCCTCGGCCGAGCGACTGCGGCCCATCATCGCCGAAACCGAGCCGACGGTGCTCGCGGCGAGTATCGACTACCTCGACGATGCCGTCGAATTGGTACTCACCGGACACGCACCGACACGGCTGATCGTGTTCGACTACCGCCCCCGGGTCGACGACCAGCGCGAGGCGTTCGCGGCTGCGACGGCGAAGCTGGCCGACGCAGCCGGCCCAGTGATCGTCGAAACGCTGGCCGACGTGGTCGACCGCGGCACGGGCCTACCGCCCGTTCCGGTGCCGACCACCGACGAACCGGACTCATTGGCCTTGCTGGTCTACACCTCCGGCAGCACCGGCGCACCGAAGGGCGCCATGATCACCGACGGGATGATGGCCGAGTACTGGCGTGCGTCGACCAGCGAGAGATGGGGGCAGCGCAGCGCCGAACCGTCGATCGTGCTCAGTTTCATGCCGATGAGCCACATTCTGGGCCGAGCGGTCCTCTATATGGCGCTCGGTCGCGGCGGCACCGTCTATTTCGCCGCCAAGAGTGACCTGTCGACCCTATTGGACGATCTGGCGTCGGTACGGCCCACCCAGCTGACCTTCGTGCCCCGGATCTGGGAGATGCTGTTCCAGCGGTTCCAGAGCGAAATGTATCGCCGAGCCTCCGACGGAGGCGACCGGGCGACCCTGGAAGCCGAGGTAACGGCCGATCTGCGCCGGGACCTGCTCGGCGGACGTTTCCTGTCGGCGACGACGGGCTCCGCGCCGATGTCGACGGAGATGAAGGCATGGGTCGAGACCTTCCTCGACCTGCACCTGAGAGACGGCTACGGCTCCACCGAGGCCGGAAGCATTACCCTCGACGGTCACGTGCGTCGCCCACCGGTGGTCGACTACAAGCTCGTCGATGTCCCCGAGCTGGGGTACTTCCGCACCGACCGGCCATATCCGCGAGGCGAGCTGGCTGTGGTATCCCAGTCGCTGACCCCCGGGTACTACAAGCGTCCGGATGTCACGGCCGAAGTGTTCGACGCCGACGGCTTCTACCACACCGGCGATATCTTCGCCGAGGTCGGCCCCGATCAACTCGTGTATGTCGACCGTCGCAGCTTCGTGCTGAAGCTGTCCCAAGGAGAGTTCGTCACTGTCTCGAAATTGGAGGCGGTCTTCGCCGAGAGCCCGCTGGTGCGCCAGATCTATGTCTACGGCAACAGCACTCGCTCGTATCTGCTGGCGGTCGTGGTGCCCACCGAGGACGCGCAGGCCCGAACCGGCGGCGATATCGAGGCGCTGAAACCGCTGATCGGCGAATCGCTGCGAAAGGTCGCGAAAACGGCCGGCCTGCAGTCCTATGAGATTCCCCGCGACCTCATCCTCGACACGACGCCGTTCACCATGGAGAACGGTCTGCTCACCGGCAGCCGTAAATTGGCGCGGCCGAAGCTCGAGGAGTACTACGGCCCCCGGCTGGAACAGCTCTACACCGAACTGGCCGAAGCCGAGACCCATGAGCTGCGCACGCTGCGTCACAGCGGAGCCGGCCGCCCGGTGCTGGAGACGGTGAGCCGCGCGGCGGGCACGCTGCTGGGCGCGGCTGCCGGCGTCCTGCGGCCCGAGGCGCACTTCACCGATCTCGGTGGGGATTCGCTGTCGGCATTGACGTTCGCGAACCTGCTACGGGATATCTTCGACGTCGACGTGCCGGTAGGCGTCATCGTCGGCCCGGCCACCGACCTGCGCGCCCTCGCCGCCTACATCGAGCAGCGGCGCGGCGGCACCGAGCGGCCGACCTTCACCGCGGTGCACGGCGACGGGGCCACCGAGCTACACGCCCGCGATCTGAGGTTGGACAAGTTCCTCGACACCCAAACGCTCGAGGCCGCGCCGAACCTTCCCGGGCCGAGCCCGAAAGTGCGGACCGTCCTGTTGACCGGCGCGACCGGTTTCCTGGGGCGATACCTGGCCCTGGAATGGTTGCAGCGGATGGCCCTCGTCGGCGGCAGACTGATCTGTCTGGTGCGCGCCAAGGACGACGCCACGGCCCGGGAACGGTCGGACAACACATTCGCCGGGAGCGATCCGCGGCTGCTCGCGCACTATCGGGAGCCGGCCGCCGAACATCTCGAGGTCCTCGCCGGTGACAAGGGCGAGGCCGACCTCGGGCTGGATCGCGCCACATGGCAGCGGTTGGCCGATACCGTGGACCTGATCGTCGACCCCGCGGCGCTGGTCAACCATGTGCTGCCCTACAGCCAGCTGTTCGGCCCCAATGTCGTGGGCACCGCCGAGCTGATCCGCCTCGCGCTCACCACGAAGCAGAAGCCGTACACCTATGTCTCGACCATCGGGGTAAGCGATCAGATCGACCCCTCGGTGTTCACCGAAGACGCCGACATCCGGGCGATCGGTCCGACACGCGCCATCGACGACAGCTATGCCAACGGCTACTCGAACAGCAAATGGGCCGGCGAGGTGCTGTTACGGGAGGCCAACGACCTGTGCGGCCTGCCGGTCGCGGTGTTCCGCTGCGATCTGATCCTGGCCGACACCGAGTACGCCGGTCAGCTCAACGTCCCCGATATGTTCACCCGGTTGATGTTGAGCCTGCTCGCCACCGGTATCGCGCCCGGCTCGTTCTACGAGCTCGGCCCGGACGGTCGGCGACGGCGAGCCCACTACGACGGGCTGCCCGTCGGCTTCGTCGCCGAGGCGATCTCCACCCTCGGCGCGCAGGCGGCACCCGGGTTCCGTACCTACCACGTGATGAACCCGTACGACGACGACATCTCGCTGGACACCTACGTCGACTGGCTGATCGACGCCGGCCACCCCATCGAACGCATTCCCGACTACGGCACGTGGTTGCGGCGGTTCGAGACCGCTGTGCGGGCCCTACCGGATCGGCAGCGCCGGCACTCGCTGCTACCGCTACTGCACAGCTATCGGCAACCGCAGCGGCCGATACGCGGGTCCATCGCGCCGACCGAACGGTTCCGAGCGGCGGTGCAGGAGGCGAAAATCGGCCCTGACAAGGACATTCCCCATGTAACCCGGGAGATCATCCTCGAGTACGCCACCGACCTGCGACAGCTGGGTCTGCTGTAACGCGGCGAGGTGACCGATCCGCTTCGCCGACCTCGTCGGATCGCCGTCCCTACGAACCGGCGGATGGACGCGGAAATCGACGCCGATCAGCGCGACACGCCCGAACCCGGACTGATTGATCATCCGCCGAATGGGTACATACAGATCCAGGACATACCCAATTCCGGCCCGTCGGCTCTTCGCGGCCCTACACCTGGAGGTTCTTACACCAAGACCCACAACCGAGTCACGTACCGGATCGCCCTCGGTAGCAAGTCCATCCCGGTCGCACCGCTCATGGTTGAAGGAGGTACCGACCACGACCGGCGTCGCCGCCGCTGCGGAACGCCACGACGGCAACGCGGTCGAAGGCCACATCCAGATGGGCAACAGCGTTCCCCATCTGTAGCGTGCCCCCGGCAGGAATCGAACCTGCGACCTAGGGATTAGAAGGCCCTTGCTCTATCCAACTGAGCTACGGAGGCAGTGGTTCCACCATGGCCGAGATCGGCCGTGCTGTCCAGCCGAATGATTATAGCGATTGACCAAATCGCTTGATCCGTGCTGCCCGGAATGCGGCCCCGGCGGGCCGCGTACGGGTAATCGAACTACGCTCGAACCTATGTCAGCAGCCCCGGCACAGTCCGCCGAACCCGCCATCGAGGTCGCTCGGAGGCGGGCCGCGATGGTTTCGGGACTGCTGACGGTCTTCCTGGGCGCGGTAGCGGCCGTGGTGTCGGCGCTGGTGGTCGGGCTGTCGGCGGAGCAGGCGCTGAGCCTGCTCGGCATCCCCGACCCGGGGCCCCTCACCACCTACGGACTGCCCGCGGTACGCGCGCTCTCCGATCTCTTCGCCGCCTTGACGGTCGGGTCGCTGTTGTTCGCCGCGTTCCTGGTACCGCCGCAGCGCAATGGACTGCTCGATGTCGGCGGCTACCGCGCGGTGCGGCGTGCCTCGCTCACCGCGGTGGGATGGGCCGGCTGTGCCGCGCTGCTCGTCCCGCTGACCGTTTCCGACAGCACCGGGCGGCCGGTTCGCGAGGTGTTGCCACCTCAGGAGCTGTGGGGGGTCATCGACCGGGTCGAACTGGCCGGTACCTGGCGACTGACCGCGCTGTTCGCGCTCGTCGTGGCCGCCGGTTGCCGATTGGCGTTGCGGTGGGCCTGGACCCCGGTACTGTTCGCGGGAGCGATCGCCACGATGATGCCGCTGGCGCTGACCGGGCATTCGTCCTCCGGCGGATCGCACGACGTGGCCACCAACAGCCTCATCCTGCATCTGGTCTCCGCCGCCTGCTGGGTCGGTGGGCTGGTGGCCGTGCTGGTACACGCTCTGCGCGACGGAACCGCCACCGAGATCGCGGCCCGGCGCTTCTCCGTGGTGGCCACGGTGTCGTTCCTCGTCCTCGCGGTGAGCGGGGTGCTCAACTCGTGGGTTCGGGTGCCGTGGGACGAGTTGTTCACCAGCACCTACGGCCGCCTGGTCGTGGCCAAGGCCGCCGCACTGGCGGTATTGGGCGTGCTCGGATGGCGGCAGCGGCGCGCCGCCCTGCCCTCGCTGGCCGCGGACCCGCGTGATCGAGGCCCGCTCATCCGGTTCGCGGGGATGGAGGTGCTGATCTTCGCCGCCACCATGGGCCTGGCGGTAGGCCTGGGGCGGACGCCGCCGCCCCCGCCGGACAGTGTGCCGACACCGGTGGAGGTCGAACTGGGTTATGAGCTCGACGGCCCGCCCACAGTGATGCGGCTGCTGTTCGACTGGCGCTTCGACCTGATCTACGGAACCGCGGCCATCCTGCTCGCCGTGCTGTACCTGTCGGGCGTGCGGAGGCTACGCACGCGAGGCGACGCCTGGCCCGTCGGACGAACCCTGGCCTGGCTGTCCGGGTGCGCGGTGCTGCTGTTCACCACGTCCTCGGGCGTGGGGCGCTACGGACCGGCGATGTTCAGCGTGCACATGGGCGCGCATATGGCGTTGTCCATGCTGACGCCGATCCTGCTGGCGCTCGGCGGAGCGGTCACCCTGGCGCTGCGCGCCCTCCCACCCGCCGGCCGGGACGGTGCGCCCGGCCCGCGGGAATGGCTGCTGTTCGCCGTGCACAACCCGGTCTCGCGGTTCCTGACCCACCCGATCGTGGCATCGGTGATCTTCGTGGCCGGTTTCTACGCTCTCTACATGGGCGGCATCTTCGACGCGTTCGTCGATTCGCATGCGGCGCATCTGCTGATGAACGCGCACTTCCTGATCAGCGGCTACCTGTTCTACTGGGTGGTGATCGGGATCGACCCGAAGCCGCGCCGGGTGGAGCCGTTGACGAAACTGGGGATGGTTTTCGGTTCGCTACCGTTTCACGCCTTCTTCGGCGTCGCGCTGATGAGTATGAGCACCGTGCTCGGCGATTGGTTCTATCGCAGCCTGGATCTCGACTGGCATACGGATCTGCTGGGCGATCAGCGCACCGGCGGAAGCCTGGCCTGGGCCGGCGGTGAGGTGCCGCTGGTCGTGGTGATGCTGGCACTGCTCATTCAGTGGTCGCGCAGTGACCAGCGGTTGGCGCAGCGCAGCGATCGCGCGGCCGAACGCGACAACGACGCGGAGTTGGCCGCACACAATGCCATGTTCGCCGAATTGGCCCAGCGAGATCGGGCGGCACGTAGATGACAGACCAGAGGACCCCGTTGCACCCTCACCCGCCCAACCGTCGTGTGTACCGGTCGGATGTGCGCGCCGCCCGCCGGCGGCTGAGCGGGCGGATCCGCAAGACCCCAGTCTTCCATACCTGCGTTCCCGGTCCGAACGGGCCGGTGCCGGTCACGTTCAAACTCGAGTACCTGCAGCACGGCGGCACGTTCAAGGTGCGCGGCAGCTACAACGCGCTGCTCTCGGCGCGCCGTCGCACCGAGCACGTGGTCGTGGCCTCGGGCGGTAACGCCGGGATTGCGGCGGCGCTGGCCGCGGCGGGCCTGGACATGGCGTGCACCGTGGTCGTCCCGGAATCGGCGCCGCATACCAAGGTGGCCGCCATGTGGTCGTACGGCGCCGAGGTGCGCTGGCACGGAACCACCTATGCCGAGGCCTACCGGCACGCCGCCGAGCTCGCCGAGGAACAGGGCGCCCTGCATGTACACGCCTACGATCTGCCCAGCGTGGTGGCGGGAGCCGGGGTGATCGGGCTCGAGATCGAGGAGCAGGTGCGGGGCAGGCCGCCGGTGCTGGTGGCGGTCGGCGGAGGCGGTCTGCTCGGCGGGGTGGCGGCCGCGCTGGGTCGCCGGCGTGATGTGGTCGGTGTGGAGCCCGAGGGGGTTCCGACCCTGCACGCGGCGCTGGCCGCGGGTCATCCGGTGGATATCGCGGTGTCGAGTATCGCCGCCGACTCGTTGGGCGCGACCCGTATCGGGGAGATCGCCTTCGATATCGCCCAGCGCTATGGGGTGCGGTCGGTGCTGGTGACCGAGGACGCCATCACCGATGCGCGGACGTATCTGTGGCGGGAGTTCCGTATCGTCGTCGAGCTCGCGGGTGCGGTGGCACTGGCCGCGATTCTCAGTGGGCGGTATGTGCCGGCTCCCGGGGTGCGCCCCGTGGTGGTGCTGTGCGGGGCCAATACCGATCTCGCCGTGATCTGAACCCGGGCTTCTTCCTCCCCCGGCTCGGCGAACAGCCGTTTGTCCACATACGCGTGAGTTGTCCACAACTTCGGCTCCGGTCCCCTCGCGATGCCCGCGGGACGCGACGATGGAGACGTTCCCGAAGCACGGGGGCGGGCGACCCGGTGACACCGGGCGGAGCGGAAGGGGTGCGGATATGTACGAGGCGATCACGACCATCATCGGCACGGTGGTCAGCAACCCGGTGAAGCGGGAGCTCCCGGGCGGGGACCGGGTATTGACCTTCCGGCTGGCGAGCACGGCGCGCAGACTCGACCGTGGCTCCGGGGAATGGGTGGACAACGGGACACTGTTTCTCACCGTGAGTTGTTGGCGCCGACTCGTCGCGGGGGTGGACGCCTCGATTCGCCGCGGCGATCCGGTGATCGTGCAGGGGCAGCTGAGGTCGAACGAGTACCGGACCCGTGACGGCGCGGAGCGTCGCGATCTCGAGATGCGCGCGCATACCGTCGGACCGGATCTCACCCGGTGCACGGCTCAGGTGGTCCGATGGCGGTCTACCACGAACGAACCGGGGAATATCGAGAGCGGTCCGATCGCTGAAGAAACGGGCGTATCGGGGACGATCGGCGGGGGGGACACCGAAACGGAGACTTCCTCGGCTGCTCGACAGGCCGAGCCCGTCGACGTGTGATCCCCGGTCCCGCGATCGGGTGGTGTGGGCATACACTCACGGGGATTCGTCGCGTCCCGTGGACGCGCCCGGGGAGGCGGTGGGTCGCCTCGGCCGGCCCACCGCGGTGTGGCGGGGGAGGGTTATTTCGTGCCCATCGGTGCCCGGTGCCGCGGATTATCGGAAATCTGCCGTTGACCTGCACGGAGTGCGGGCGGGCGGCTTACGACAGTTAGGGTTGTCGCATGGCTGAGTTCATCTACCAAATGAAGAAGGTTCGCAAGGCGCACGGCGACAAGGTCGTGCTCGACGATGTCACCTTGAACTTCCTTCCCGGCGCCAAGATCGGCGTCGTCGGCCCGAATGGCGCGGGTAAATCCAGCGTGCTGAAGATCATGGCCGGACTGGACCAGCCGAACAACGGCGAGGCGTTCCTCGCCCCGGGTGCGACGGTCGGCATCCTGCAGCAGGAGCCGCCGCTGAACGAGGAGAAGACCGTCCGCGGCAACGTGGAGGAGGGGCTCGGCGAGGTCAAGGTCAAACTGGACCGCTTCAACGAGATCGCCGAACTCATGGCCACCGACTACTCCGATGAACTCATGGAGGAGATGGGCAAACTCCAGGAATACCTGGACCATGCCGACGCCTGGGATATCGACTCGCAGCTCGAACAGGCCATGGACGCGCTGCGCTGCCCGCCGCCGGACGAGCAGGTGACCAACCTCTCCGGTGGTGAGCGCCGTCGTGTGGCGCTGTGCAAGCTGCTGCTGAGCAAACCCGACCTGCTGCTGCTGGACGAGCCGACCAACCACCTCGACGCCGAGAGCGTGCTGTGGCTGGAGCAGTTCCTGGCCCAGTACCCGGGCGCGGTCCTGGCCGTCACCCACGACCGGTACTTCCTGGACAACGTCGCCGGCTGGATTCTCGAACTCGACCGCGGCCGGGCCATCGGCTACGAGGGCAACTACTCCACCTACCTGGAGAAGAAGGCCGAACGGCTGGCGGTGCAGGGCAAGAAGGACCAGAAGCTGCAGAAGCGGCTGAAGGAGGAGCTGGCCTGGGTGCGGTCGGGCGCCAAGGCCCGCCAGGCCAAGAACAAGGCCCGGCTCGGTCGCTACGAGGAGATGGCCGCCGAGGCCGAGAAGACGCGGAAGCTGGACTTCGAGGAGATCCAGATTCCGGCCGGTCCGCGCTTGGGCAATGTGGTGGTCGAGGTCGAGCACCTGGACAAAGGCTTCGGCGACCGGCCGCTGATCAAGGACCTGTCGTTCAGCCTGCCGCGCAACGGCATCGTCGGGGTGATCGGCCCCAACGGCGTCGGCAAGACGACGCTGTTCAAGACCATCGTGGGCCTGGAGCAGCCGGACAGCGGCACCGTGAAGATCGGCGAAACGGTCAAGCTGAGCTACGTCGATCAGAACCGCGCCGGTATCGACCCGAACAAGACCGTCTGGCAGGTCGTTTCGGACGGACTGGACTATATCGAGGTGGGCCACCAGGAAATGCCCTCGCGTGCTTATGTCAGCGCCTTCGGGTTCAAGGGGCCGGACCAGCAGAAGCCGGCCGGGGTGCTCTCCGGTGGTGAACGCAACCGGCTGAATCTGGCGCTGACGCTCAAACAGGGCGGCAACCTGATCCTGCTCGACGAGCCGACCAACGACCTGGACGTGGAAACTCTCGGCTCGCTGGAGAACGCGCTGGAGAACTTCCCCGGCTGCGCCGTGGTCATCTCGCACGACCGGTGGTTCCTGGACCGCACCTGCACGCACATCCTGGCCTGGGAAGGAAACGATGACAACGAGGCCTCCTGGTTCTGGTTCGAAGGCAACTTCGAGGCGTACGAAGCCAATAAGGTCGAACGTCTCGGCCCGGAAGCCGCACGGCCGCATCGGGTGACCTACCGCAAGCTGACTCGCGGGTAATCCTCGGTTCGTTTTCCCCTTCCCGGGTGCAGGACTAGTCTCGGGACCGGCGTCAGTGGGCACGGAATGGCATCCGAGGGAGTTGGCGAAATGACGGTCTCGTCCGAATTGTCCGGCGCGGCATGGACTGCCGAGTTGTCCGACGCGTTACGCGGCGATCTCGGCGCACTGGAGGAGGGATACTTCCGGCATGTCGATGCCGGTGACGCGGACCGCGTGATCAGCGATATCACGCAGGTCTTCCGCAGACACCTGGAATTGGCGCTGGACCGGTACCCCGGTCGCGCCGCGGTGCGGGTCTACCACCCGGGCGACGATGCCGGGGTGGGCGCCGCCGTCCAGGTGGTCACCGACGATATGCCCCTGCTGGTGGAGTCCGTCACCTCGTCGCTGAACCGGATGGGTGTCAGCGTCAGCGAGGTGATCCATCCGGTTCTCGAGGTCGAACGCGACCGTACGGGTCGGCTGACCGCGGCCCGGCCGCACGAGGTGGACGGGAACGGCGGTACGGGGCTACGTGAGTCGTGGATGCACATCCAGCTGCACCCGTCGACGAGCGGCGACCTCCTCGACCGTATCGCCACCGCCGTACCGACCGTGGTCGGCGATGTGCGGCAGGTGGTCGGCGATACCCCCGAGATCCGCGACACCCTCGTTGGCGTGTCGGCCGGACTGGACCGTATCGCGGAGACCGGGAAGGCGCCGTTCCCGGCGCGGGATCTGAACGACTGCGCGAATCTGTTGCGCTGGTTGGCCGACGGGAACTTCACCGTGCTCGGCTACGCCCGCTACCGGCAGCACGGAAACGCGGAGACGGCGGGTATCGAAATCGACCAGGACTCCTGCCTCGGGATGCTGCGCCCGGGAGTCGGTCCCGATTTCCGGGCGCCGGTCAACGGCGTCGACCGGCCACTGCTCATGATGACCCAGGGTCTGGTTCCGGCGACCGTGCACCGGTCGGTGTACCCGTACTTCATCGGGGTCGCCGACCTCGACGAGACCGGCGCGGTTCGCGGCGAGCACCTGTTCATCGGCGTTTTCACCGTTACGGCACTGCACGAGAACGTGCTCGACATCCCGGTGATCGAGCGGCGGGTGCGCTCGGTGATCGAAGAGAGCGGGTTCGACCTGGACTCGTTCTCCGGGCAGGCCATGCTCGAGGTGGTGCAGTCGTTCCCGCGCACCGAACTGTTCTCCTCCGATACCGAGACGCTGCGGCGCACGGCCAGCGCCGTGCTCAATATCGGGCTGCGTCGGCAGGTGCGGCTGTTCCTGCGCACCGACCCCTACGGCCGGTTCGTCGCGGCCATGGTCTACCTGCCCCGCGACCGCTACACCACGGCAACCCGGCTGGAAATCCAGGACATCCTGGTCCGTGAACTCGGCGGCGAGTCCATCGACTATTCGGCGCGGGTGAGCGAGAGCGAACTCGCGAGTGTGTACTTCACGGTGCGGATGCCGATGCCCGAGCCCGCCCACCCCACCGAGCCGGTCCGGGCCGAGCACGTCGAGCAGATCTCCGACGAGGAGCGGCTGCGGATCCAACATCTACTCGCCGAGGCCAGTCACACCTGGAACGACCACCTCGACGACGAGGTCAGCACCTCGACGCTGCTCGACCCCCGGCTCGTGCAGCGCTACGCCGCGGCCCTGCCCGACGGATACAAACAGGATTTCACCCCGCGGCGGGCGCTCGCCGATATCGCGCGGCTGGAGCGGTTGGCCGACGGCGCCATCGACCAGCAGCTGTACCGGCCGGCCGACTCACCGGTCGGTTCCTGGCGGTTCTCGCTCTATATCGGCGGTGCCGGCATCTCGCTGAGCCAGGTCCTGCCCGTGCTGCAGAGTCTCGGTGTCGAGGTCGTCGACGAGCGGCCCTACCAGATCGAGCTCGCACCCGACGGCGAGTCCGCCGCGGCGGCGCGAGTCGAACGCTGGATTTACGATTTCGGCATTCTGGCCCGGCCCGACCTGCTGCGCAATGCCATCGACCAGGACCTCGACGCGGAGCTGCTGGAGGCCACCCGCGCGGGCATCCCCACCGAAGCCGGTCGGGCCGCGGTGGAAGCACGGGCGCGCGGGATACGGGAACGATTCACCGACGCGTTCGCGGCGGTCTGGTACGGCCGGGCCGAAGCCGACGGGCTCAACGAACTCGTGCTGCGTGCGGGACTGCCGTGGCGCGAGGTCGCAGTCCTGCGCACTTATGCGAAATACCTGCAACAGGCAGGTTTTCCCTACAGTCAGGCCAATATCGCCCGGGTGCTGCTCACCTATCCCGATGCCGCTCGGTTGTTCGCCCGACTGTTCGCGGCGCGATTCGATCCGGACACCCATTCCGCCGACCGGGCGGCCGATATCGAAAAGCAGGTCCGCGCACGGATCGACCAGGTGGTGAGCCTGGACGCCGACCGCATCCTGCGAGCCATCCTGGGTCTGATCACCGCGACACTGCGCACCAACTATTACGTCGTCGACACCGATGGTGTGGCACGCGATTTCCTCTCCCTCAAGGTGGATCCGCAGACGATCGCGGAGCTGCCGCAGCCGCGTCCGCGGTATGAGATTTTCGTGTATTCGCCGCGGGTGGAGGGTGTGCATCTGCGGTTCGGTGCGGTGGCGCGGGGTGGTTTGCGTTGGTCGGATCGGTTGGAGGATTTCCGGACCGAGATCTTGGGGTTGGTCAAGGCCCAGGCGGTGAAGAACGCGGTGATCGTGCCGGTGGGGGCCAAGGGTGGTTTCGTGGTCAAGCAGCCGCCGGCGGCGACGGGGGATGGGTTGGTGGATCGGCAGGCGTTGCAGGCGGAGGGGGTGGCCTGCTATCGCACCTTCATCTCGGGGCTGCTCGACGTCACCGACAATGTCGACCTGGCCTCGGGTGAGGTGG
>NZ_BAFU01000029.1 GCF_000308495.1 Nocardia brevicatena NBRC 12119
GAACATCGGACACACCCACCTGCGCCAGCCAATCCTGCACGACACGCTCACGGAGCACACCGGAGACCGTCCCGAGCAATAGCGCATAGGTCACCAAGCGCTCACTCGGCCCGGCGCCGAAAGAAAACCACAGCAGCCGAAACACCGAGGTCACCGCACAGAACCCGAGAACCACCCACGCGACGAGTGCCGGCGCCGACGACGTCACTCTTCGCCCCACAAGAATCGCATGGGTGGGCTCGTGCGCCATCGAGAAGTACTCGACAGCATGAGATCCGCGAACAATTCGGCTTCGTTTTCCTGGTGGTCGGCGAACTCACTGCGTCCGAGGACCCGCTGGACCGTCGAACGATCGATACCAGGCAACAGCTCCTTCAACCCCGCGAGATCCCCAGTGCTCGTATTGTGGTTGAGCACCATGTGCCCAACCTCGTGCCACATGATCTGATCGATATGAAAATCTGTCGTGCCCGCGGTGAAAGCGATCATGTCAGCCGCATCGGTTTCCAGCCACAGATCACAGGGAGCACCGCGACCCTGATCCCAAATGTCCGGTAACGCATCGGATTCCACGGGCATCAGTTGAATCGAGCGTTGACGCCACTCGCCCAGAGCGGCCAGGAACCGGTCTCGATTCCACGGCGACGGAACAAGCCGGGCAATCTCCTTCTGCGCGTCGAAGACGCGCCGGGTGGAATTGTCCATCTGGATCACTTTGCATGTGAGCCAGGAGGTTGCGAGCCGTCACGAGGTAACGCTGCTGGCGAGACTGAGCCCAACAAGCGGGGGAGCGGCTGATCCTGTCCCAGAGATGGCATATGGCTTCCTCCAGTGCCGGTGGCTTTGACGTTCGAGCTGACGTGTAGGGCCGACAACTACTTAGCCTCGATCCACCGATGAAGTTGCTGAGTGGGCCGCGCGCCGCAGGCGCGTGGCCCACTGGTTTTTGGGTAGCGGGTAGCCGCTGGTCTGCCCAGCCTTTCCACTGTTATTCCTGGTCGTAGGGGTGTTTCGCGGTGTTCAGGCGGTCGAGAGTGCAGTGGTGGTGGTGTGCCATAACTGCTGCCAGGCCCGCGCCCAGGGCCAGTGAGCGGGTAGGTGCAGGACGGGTCTGCGTTGCGGGCGGGTGAAACGAGCGGGAATGTTGATGATCTTTCGGCGCAGGGCCGCCCCGCGAGCGCGGCCCAGTTGCGGGTCGGCGAGCCGGCCGGCGGCGCGCAGCAGGTTGTGGGCGATCGCCGCGCACAGCACCCAGGCCGAATTCGCGCCGAAACGCCCGGACGGCATATGCGCCAGCGGGCCGTCGATCAGGTCGGCGAACACGGTTTCGATGACAGCGTGGCGGCGGTGAGTGAGGTCGGCGTCCACGACCGGTTCGGTCGAGTCGGTGAAGAACGGGTGAAACCGCCAGACCGGGAACAATTCGTCCTGACGAGCAGCATCGCGGACACGACGCACGATCAGCCGGGCGGTCACCGCATCGGGTCCGGAAGCGAACGCGGTATACGAGGTTTCGGCGACCTCGGCATCGGAAATCCATCCCCCGGTATCCGGATCCTGCACCGCACCGGGGTATTTCACCGGTGTCCACGCCTGATCGCCGATCGCCTCGATCGCGCGCTGCACGGCCCGGTTCTTCGTCAACACCAGCGAGAACCGGGCACCGCCGCGTCGGCAGGCCGCGATGACCGCGCGGCCACCGAAGGCAGAATCCCCGCGAACCACGATCTCACCGGCCACCCCCGCCCCGCGGGCGCAGGTGATGGCTTGGGCGACCATCCGGGCTGCTCCTTTGGCCGAGCCGGCTTTCCCGGCTCGCAGCCGCATTCCCGCGATCATCGGCGCCGACATATCGGTGCTGATCGTGGTCGCCAGCGGTGAAAGACCTTTACGCAACACCGGTTTACCCGACACCTTGGTGAACCCATACGACGCGCCCTGCTTGGCATACCCATACACCGGCCGCAACAACGAATCGATATCGACGAACACCCGCTCTTCGGCGCCCGGCAGCAGATCGACCCGCTCACACAGCCGTGACAAGTGCGCACCCAGCACCGATTCGAGCTGGCGGGCATGACCGAAACTGAATTCCCGCAACAAAGTGCCGATCGTCGACGGCGCATACACATGGTGGAACACCGTGGGCATGCCGCCGCTGCGCAGCACGCCGACATCATCGATGCTGTCGGCGCCGGCGCACATCCCTGCAATCAGCGTCGTCAGCTTCGGCCCGGCGTTTGCCGCACCGGAACGGATCCGCGGCTCGGTGATCGCCACCTTCTGCATCAGGAGTTCACCCAGCCCGGTTTGCTCGGCCAGCCGCATCACCGGCACAAGCCCGGCCAGCGACACAAGACTCTGATCATCGAACGCTGCTGACTCCGCGGCGAACCTATGCAAAACTTGCACCCGAAGTGCCCTTCTGAACCGGACCGATCACTGCCTAGACAACAGCGATCTTCCCAGCTCAAAGGGCACTTCTCCATTCATTCCACCCCAACCGGCAGTAACCGATCGGTGGATCGAGGCTTAGAGATCAGTTCAGAATGAGTTTCCGGAGGCAGATGACCGAGCAGGCCAGGCTCAGTAGTGCGTGGTGGATCTCGGCGCGGCGTTCGTAGCGGGTCCGCAAACGTTTGAAGGCGTGTAGCCATGCGAAGCTGCGCTCGACCGGCCACCGGAGTGTGCCGAGTCCGGAGCCGTGGCCGGTGTTGCGGCGGGCGATGACCGGGGTGATACGGCGGGCTCGGAGAAGCCGACGATACTTGTCGTGATCGTAGCCGCGGTCGGCATAGAGGTGCCGGGGTCGGCGCCAGGGGCGGCCGCGACGGCCCCCGATCACGGGCAGGGCATCGACGAGTGGGATGAGCTGGGTGACGTCGTTGCGGTTTCCGCCGGTCAGCGTGACCGCCAAGGGTGTCCCGGCGGCGTCGGTGATCAGGTGATGCTTGCTGCCGGGCCGGCCTCGGTCGACCGGGCTCGGGCCGACATGGTCCCCCCTTTGAGGGCTCGGATGTGGGAGGCATCGACCAGGACCCGCGACAGTTCGAGACGTCCGGCCGCGCGGAGTTCGTTCAACACGCCTTCGTGCAGTTGCCGCCACACGCCGGCCTGCGACCATTCGCTCAACCGACGCCAGCAGGTCGCACCCGAGACGCCGAACAACCCGGTCGGCAACTGGTTCCACCCGATGCCGGTGCGGGCCACGTACAGGATGCCTTCCAGCGCGGCCCGGTCATCGGACCGATGACGTCCCGGGTACCGGAAGCGTCTCTCCCGCAACGGAATCAAGGACTCCAACCTGGACCACAGCTCGTCGGTCACCACCGCATCACCCACCGAGAGATTGTCAAATACGTTGCAGCGCAGCGCAAGACAATCTAAAAGTTCATTCTGAACTGATCTCTTAGCCGCCGGGTTGTCAGGTGCTGCGGGTGCTGTATGGAAGTTTGTCACGGGTGGTTGTGTCAGAGCCGTCCGCGTCGTCCGTCTTGCGAGTTTTTCAGTATCGGGACCTGACGCTCCCAGTTCTCGGGCTGGATTCGTTCTGCGAGGGTGCCTCTTCCTTGGCTGTGTCCGAGTTGGTCTTCGTGCCTGAGCCACTGCTCGACCGTCCGAATGCGGTGTGGGTGGATCTCATCGAGAAGCTCGTAATCACGGGTCACGGTTTCGAACTTCCAATTGTTCCAGAACCCGGTGAAGTTCTCCCGGACCGTCATCGTGCTCTTGTCGGCGGGATCGGCGTTGTATCCGGCTGGACTGTCGGCACGGGAGGCCAGCGGCCCTGTGCGCCAGTAGTCGTCCAGGTCGGTGTCGATGTAGCGGGCCGGATGGCCGGTGACCGTCTCGAAGGCGGCGGCGAGGTCGGCGTATCGGACTTGTTCGATCGCGATGGCCAACTCCATTCCGCTCGCGCGCTCTGGATTGTCGAAGAGCCACCGCACGTAGTGACCGCAGTCGTCGAGGGCCACGTGCGGCACGGCTCCGCTGCCGAGCGGCACTCGCCAAGTGAGGATTCCGTCCTCAAGGGTGGGTGTCATCGGTGTTCTGGGCGACAGTGCCATCTGGATGTAGGGTCCTGTGGTGAACAATGCTGCACCCATTCGATGGTGGTTGTCGTGGTTCTGCAGAAGGATCCACTCACCTACGCGTCCTTTGCCGTCGTAATGCCCGGTGCGGAATCGTGAGTCGTAGCCCGTCTTCTTGGTCACGTAGTCGAGGTTGCCGTAGACGAAGAACTCGACGCCCTCCTCGATAGCGATCTCATAAAGGCGAATGGCCCAGTATGTTTCGGTCTTCTCGCCGGTGTTGAACCCGTCGATGTTCACGAATGCTCGTTGGCAGCCGCGCAGCCCTTCGCGCAGGACCTGTTCATCGGCGAACGACCCCTCGATGAGGCTGACGTCGCCCAATCCGGTCAGTTCTTTGGCGCGGCGGGAGGCGGCATCGCGGGTCAGCGCGCGAACAGAGTACTTCCCGTCGGCGACGAGCCCCTGCACGATCGGGGTCCCTTGCGCACCGGTTGCGCCGATGACGAAGATTCGCGGTGAGTTCGACATGATCACTACTCCTTTCGAGCGAAACGATTCCGTTGTGGAAGAACGTGTTGTGTCGGTCAGGCCCTGGCGGCGAGCCGCACGCTGCGGCGCAGCGCGCGAGTGGTGTGATCGAAGACCTCGATTGAGCCCTCGGCGCGCGCCAGGTGCAGGGCACCCTCGAACCCGGACAGCAGCGTGGCCGCCAGCTCTTCGGAGCGCCGTCGGGGTACGCCGGCTTCTTCGAGCACTGTTCGATAGTGGGAGCGCCACTGGCGCATCACCTGCGCCACATGCTCCAGCAGTTCGGGATTGGTCGCGCCGACCGAGGTGGCGATCACCGGGCAGGCGGCCTGGCATTGACTGTGTTCCAACAGGTAGCGCCAATGATCGGAGATGCCACGCAGCACGGTCGCCAACGATTTTCCGCGCAGCGCGTCCAGCGGTTCCAGTCCCCGGCGCAGCGTCGCATCGACGGCCGCTGCGATCATCTGGTCCTTGCCGCGCGGGAAGTGGTGGTAGATCGATCCGCGCGGGGCTCCCGAGTGCTCCAGTACCGCGGTGAACGACGTTCTCTGGTAGCCCTCGCGGGCGAGCAGGTACATCGCCGAGGCGATCATCCGGGACTTGGTGTCGTCGGTCACGCGCTCACCTTCCCAGCCGGGAGCCGACTTCGTGCCCGCATCGGACATACCGGGCGACCGCCTCTTCGTCCCAGTCGACGCCGCTGCCTGGGCCTTCCCCGGCTACGATGTGCCCGTGGGCTGTCGTGAGTGGTTGGGTCAGGATCGCATCCGCGGGGCCGTAGAACTCGAGCAGATGGGCGCCGGGCGAGAGCGCCATGAGGTGCACGCTGGCCTCCTGATAGAAGTGGTCGGAGTACGGGATATTGGCCGATGTGCAGAGCGCGGCGGCGGTGAGCCACTCGCTGATCCCGCCTACCTTGACGAGGTCGATCATCACCAGGTCACCGGCCCGGCGGTTCAAGATCGCCCTGATACCGGCGGGCCCCCAGGCATTTTCACCGATCTGGATGGGCGTGCGGATCTGCTCGGCGATGCGGGCGTGCCCGTCCAGATCGTCGGCGGCCACGGGTTCCTCGATCCAGGCCAGGTCACGGGTATCGAGTGCGTGGCACCGCCGCAGCGCTTCGGGCACGGTCAGCGCCTGGTTGTAGTCAACCATAATGTCGACACCGTCGCCGACCTCGTTGCGGACGGCATCCAGCACTTCCAGGTCCTCGACCAGGGTGGGATACCCGATCTTGATCTTGACGCTGCCGAATCCGGATTCGGCGGCGGCCGCTGCCGATCGCGCCGCGCAGTCCGCGCCCTCCATCCCGAAGCTGGCATAGGCGCGCACCGGCTGCGGGTGACCGCCCAGGAGCCGCACGAGCGGCAAGCCGGCCGAGCGGGCGAGTAGGTCCCACAGTGCGGTGTCCAAGACGGCCAGCGCCATCTGCGCCAGGCCGGCGGTACCGAGCAGGGTCAGGCCCGTGCGCAGCCGGGCGGTCGCCGCCTGTGGGGCGATCGGGCCCCCGAGTAGCGTCGCGGACAGGTCTCGCACGAGTCGCGTCAGTGTCGCGAGCATGTCGGCGCGGTAGGCGAAGGCGTAGGCATGGCCGATCACGCCGGCGCTGCTGCTGATATCGACGAGGACCAGCGATGCGACGTCCGTGCCGCCGCCGGCGGTGTGCAGCGGCCGGTCGAGCGGAGTGAGCACCCCGCGGGTCCGGATGTGTGTCACGAGCGGTTCGGCAGCGTTCATAGCCGTTGCACCTCGGCCCGTCGCAGGTCGGCCAGGGTCGGGAAGCCGTCGATTGCCATCAGCAGATCCAGTTCGGCCAGCATCGCGCGTAGCAGTGCCATGACGGCGTCGGCGCCGCCGACAGCCATCGCGTAGGCGTAGGGCCGCCCGATTCCCACTGCCGTCGCACCGAGTGCCAGCGCCTTGGCCACATCCGACCCGCTGCGGACGCCGGAATCGAACAGCACCGGCAGAGCCCCGGCAGCCTGGACAACTGCCGGTAGTGCGTCGAGTGCGGGCAGTCCACCGTTGGCCTGACGGCCGCCGTGATTCGAGCAGTAGATGCCGTCGATACCGTAGTCTTGGGCCCGGCGCGCATCATCGGGGTGCTGAATACCTTTGAGTAGCAACGGCAACGACGTCGATTCGCGCAGCCACAGCAGATCCTCCCAGCGCAGCGGGTTGCCGAAGACCGCGCTCCAGTGCGCGATCGCCGCAGCTGGGTCGGTCTCGGGCGGTTCGGCGAGCTGGGCGCAGAACACCGGGTCGGTGAAGTAGTTGGCCAGGGCGAATCCGCGCAGTTGAGGAAAGTTCGCGGTGTTGAGATCGCGGGGTCGCCACCCGGTGACCCAGGTGTCGAGAGTGATGACGATCGCCCGGTACCCCGCGCGTTCGGCGCGTCCCATCAGGTTGGCTGCGATATCGCGATCATTGGGTGTGTAGAGCTGGAAGAGCGCCGGAGTGTCCGCGGTGTGCGCGGCAACCTCCTCCAGCCGATCCTGACTCAGCGTGGATGCGATCATCGGCACACCGGTGCGGGCCGAAGCCTCTGCCGCGTGCAGGTCACCGTGTCCATCCTGGGCGCACAGTCCCACGACGCCGATCGGGCTGAGGAAGATCGGCGTGGGCACCGACATCCCGAACAGGGATACCGACAGGTCCCGGTCAGCGGCGCCGACCAGCATGCGTGGTGTCAGCACATATCGGTCGAACGCCGCGACGTTGGCGCGCTGGGTGCCCTCATCCCCACACCCGCTGGCCACGTACGAGTACACCGGTCCCGGGAGCGCCTGTGCTGCTTTGCTTTCCAGCGATGGAAAGTCCACCGGGTACCTCGGGAGCCGACCCTCGAGCCCACCACTGTAGATGTCGTTCTGGTAGTCACCGTAACTCGTCACGACCATCACCGATCTCGACGCCGATCGCACCGAGTAGACCGGCGACCTTGCCGTCGAGCAGATGCCCGGTCTTGGTGACCGCGTCGTTGTCGAGCCCGCAGAATACCGAGGACGGCCAGTCGATGGCGACCACCGCATCGCCGTGGTCATCGCTGAACACGAGTACGCGCAAAGGCGCGTAGAGTAGGGCGTTGGGGTCATGGCGGAACATCGTCTCGGCGATGACGTGATTGCCGAGTAGGTACTCGACCGATCGGACCTGCGTCCCGGTCAACGCCAGCATCGTTCCGGCGTCGAGTCGGGCGTAGACGACCAGGCCGTGCGGAGCGAATTGCTCCATGGTCTCGGTTACCTGCGCCCAAGTCCGGCAGTCCAGGAAGACGGTCGGGTCGTAGGCCGGCGCGGCCTGCTCGAATGTCACGCAGAACTGCGTGAACGGTATTCCGGTGAAGATGTTCAGCCGGGTCATGCCGTGATTGATCGCGTCAATTTTGATCTCGCTCATGATCTTCCCTTTGATGGATGGGACGGCTGACACCTCCAGGCTATGCCAATCTCCATATTCGCGCCTATGATGACCATCATAGGGATCGGCGGGACGGAGTTGCACATGAAGATCTTGGTCGTGGGCGCTGGCGCCGTGGGCGGCTACATCGGGGCCCGACTGGCCCGGGCCGGACGAGACGTGACGTTCCTGGTTCATCCACACACGCGATAGGCTGGAGCTTTCCGGAATCCAGGTCCGCTCGGCCGATGCAACGACCACGTCCGTCGCGGTCCCCACGGTCACGGCGGAAACACTGGACCAGACATACGACGTGGTAATCCTCGCGGTGCGCAACGACGCCGTGCCGGCAGCCATCGACGACTTCGCCAGCGCGGTAGCGGCGGATTCCACCGTCGTGCCGGTGGTCAACGGGGTGGCGCACCTGGACCTGCTGACCGCCCGTTTCGGTGCCCACCGCGTCTGCGGCGGTTCGGCACAGATGGTCACCTCGCTGGATGCCGGGGTGGTGCAGGAGATCCGTCCCGGTGCAACCATCCAGATCGGCCGCATCGATCCCGGACCGGTGGACCGGCTCACCGGAGTCGCGGCATTGCTGACCGTCGATGACGTGTCGACGACAGTCAGCGACGACATCGTCGCCGTGATGTGGACGAAGTTCGCCTTCATCACGGCGACGGCCGCACTGACCTGCCTGCTCCGGTCCACGATCGGCCCCATCACTCGCACACCGGGCGGTCCCGCCACCGCCGATGCGTTACTCCACGAGATCGTCGTTGTCATATACGCCGAAGGACACGGCATCGACCAGCGTTCACGCGCAGCGCTTCGCGAAACGTTGACCGACCCGACCTCGACTTTCGGTCCGTCGATGTTTCGGGACCTCGCGGCCGGACGCTGCGTGGAAGCGGCGGTACTGAGCGAATTGACCGCCATGGCTCGCGGCGCAGGGCTTCAGACCCCACTGCTCGACGCAGCGCTGGTGGGAATCCAGGTGCACAACGCCGGACTCTGAGCCGTCGGTCAGATCACCACCGCGAGCGACTCCAGGTCCGTGATGTACTTGCGGATCAGTACCCGGTCCGGACGCGGATGTCGGCGACCTGGGCCGACCGGACAGCCTCCCGGAAGACCGCAGTCGGCATCAACACACCCGCCACGGGCTGCTACGGAGCTCTGGGGTGTGTTGAGCCGGCTGCGCTACGGCGACCACCGTCTCGCCGGTGTACCCGATTCGCCGGCCGCGCCGATCCGCGCCGAATAGCTGGCACTCGAACCAGCCCCGCACCACCGGCGACCACATCGGTGACGACGCCCCCTCGGCGTGGGACGGGATCAATGTCTTCAGCGCGAGGTCGCCGAGGCGGTGCAGGTCGGCGGCACTGCGGTGGGAGACCACGCCGACCCCTGAGAGTCTAACCCTCGATCCACCGATGCGGTTTACCGATGGTCCGCGCGCCTGCGGCGCGCGGACCATCGGGTTTCTGGCATGAGGTGACCGCTGGTCTACCCAGCTTTTCCACTGTGGTTCCTGGTTGTAGGGACGAAAGAACGGGTCAACCCATGGCGATGGTGGCTGCCCAGAGTCGTCGCCAGGCAGCCGCCCATGGCCAGTGCGCCGGTAGGTGCAGGACGGGTCTGCGTTGCGGGCGGGCGAAGCGGGCGGGAACAGCGATGATCTTCCGACGCAAGGTGAATCCGCGGGCCTTGCCCAGGACTCCGCCGGCGAGCGTGCCGGCGGCGCGCAGCAGGTTGTGCGCGATCGCCGCGCACAACACCCACGCGGAATTCGCGCCGAACCGGCCCGAGGGGATATGCGCGAGCGGGCCGTCGATGAGGTCGGCGAACACGGTCTCGATCACGGCGTGGCGGCGGTGGGTGACATCGGCGTCGACGAGAGGTTCGGTCGAGTCGGTGAAGAAGGGGTGATACCGCCACACCGGGAACAACTCGTCTTGACGGGCGGCGTCACGGACACGGCGCACGATCAGCCGGGCGGTGAGGGCATCGGGTTTGGAAGCGAACGCGGTGTATGGGATTTCGGCGACTTCGGCATTGGAGATCCATGCCCCGGTATCGGGATCGCGGACCGCGCCGGGATACTGCACCAGGGTCCAGGCATCACCGGGAATCGACGCGATCGCCCGCGTAACGGCACGGTTTTTCGTCAACACCAGCGAGAAACGGACACCTGCCCGGCGGCATGCGTCCACGACCGCGCGGCTGCCGTAGGCCGAATCTCCACGGACCAAGATTTCACCGGTGGCACCGGCGGCCCGCGCCGCCGCGATCGCCTGGGCAACCATCCGACCAGCGCCTTTGCCCGAGCCAGCCCTACCGGCCCGCAGCCGCATCCCCGCGATCACCGGCGCCAACTCATCGGTGCTGATCGTGGCCGCCAGTGGTGAGAGCCCTTTACGCAGCACCTGCTTGCCCGACACCTTGGTGGACCCATAGGACGCGCCCTGCTTGGCATACCCATATACCGGCCGCAACAACGAATCGATATCGACAAAGGTCTGCCGATCGACGCCGGGCAGCAGGTCGGCCCGATCACACAACCGCGACAAGTGGGCACCCAGCACCGACTCCAACTGCCGTGCATGCCCGAAGGTGAACTCCCGCAGCAGGGTACCGATCGTCGAGGGCGCATACATCCGCCGCAACATCGTGGACATACCGCCGCTGCGCAGCACATCGATATCGTCGATACTGTCCGCGCCCGCGCACATCCCCGCGATCAGCGTCGACAGTTTCGTGGCCGAATTCGCTGCCCCCGACGCCACCCGGGCCCCGGTGATCGACACCTTCTCCGCCAGCAGGTTCTCCAGCCCTGTCTGCTCGGCGAGTTTCATCACCGGAACCAGCCCGGTCAACGAAACGAGGTTGCCCTCGTCGAACACCGCTGACTCCGCAGCGAATCTATGCAACACTTGCACTCGAAGTGCCTTTCTGAACCGGCTCGATCACTGTCTCGACAACAATGATCATCCCAGCTCGGAGGGCACTTTTCCATTCGGCGACTACCACCATGAACGCCCCGCATCGGTGGATCGAGGCTCAGAGCCGAGCCACATCCGCGAAACCGGGGACAAGTCCACGCCCAGGTCGTGCCCGAAGGCAGGGTACGGGGCGAGCTCCGGCGCGTCGAGCAGAGCGAGGGCGTCGGCCAGGTTGGTGTCGTCGTCGAGTAACGCGCTGTCGAGACAGGTCACGGCCCAGATGATGGCGAAGGTGAAGTCATCGAGCAGGTACGCGCAAGGAAACAGTAGCGGCGCGTTAGGCGAGCCGGCCGCCAGTCGGGCACGAGCTCGGCGGCGATCCATCACATAGTGACGTGGTTGGTCAGGAGCGTCGATGTGGGCAACCACCAAGGATCGCCCTGGGGCGGCCATCGCTAGGTCCCACGCAGCGCCGGTCGGTGGAATAGCCATCACACGACCACTTTTCGCCGTTGCCGGAAAGACGATCGTCGGGATATCCGGGCCGGAGAAGAAACGTCCCGTTGGCATCCGCAGGACGGAGAGATGATCACCGAACAAGGTCTGCGAACCAGCCGATACCGGCCCATCGACGTGGGACCGGTGCTTTGTCCGCGGAGATGCCCACGCGACCGACGGGCCCGGGTCCCTGCTTCGCATGGTGGGTTCGTTGATGATCTGGTTCGCGGTATCGGGTGTGAAGAGCTGGGCGGCGATGTGGCCGGGCAGCATCTTTTCCAGGACCCGGCAGTGATGCGGGTACGGGAGACCTTTCACGTCGCCGGACAGCCAGCGGTGGAACTGGGCTCGTTTGGGAGCCGACCCGACGAGGTCGGGATCGATTGTCGCGGCAACCTTATCGTATTCACGGCAGAACGCACCGTGTGTTTGCAGGTGCCGCTCACGTAGCACGGTTTTGAGGCGAGAAACCATCGCCACCACCCCTTCAGACCTTCGATTCCCTGCGTCTGCCGGCTTTGCTCATCGTAGAGGGGGAGCAGAGGAGACAGCACGGGCACAAGAAGTTTCAGATGATCACTTCGTGGGTGTCGAGATGCGACACCGTGTCACGGCAAGGTCAGGACACGCCGACAGTCGGCAGAAGCGACGGTGAACTGCTTCGGGCTATCCGGCCGGCAAAGGCGTTGTAGCGGGATGACACAGAGTCACCGCTTCATGGCGTGTGCCAATGCCGTCACGCGCATCCGACCTACACCACTTGGAGGGCTGTGACCGTGCCATTCGCCTGCTCATCGGAGCCTCTGGCTCGCGATCCTATGGGGGTCCAAGGGGCGCCGGTCGTGCCGGACAGCGGCGCGCTGCCTCTGTACGCCGGTGATGTCAACGTCGGCTGAACCTTGACCCACTCTGTCCGGTGGAATGCGGACCCACCCTGGGTTTTTAGTCGTTGGTTTTGGCCGCGGGGACGCGGCCGAGGTCTCGGTCTTTGAGGCGGTAGCTGTCTCCTTTCATGGAGATGACTTCGGCGTGGTGGACGAGGCGGTCGATCATCGCGGCGGCGACGACGTCGTCGCCGAAGACCTCGCCCCAGCGGCCGAAGGGTTTGTTGCTGGTGACGATGAGGCTGGCCCGTTCGTAGCGGGAAGAAACCAGTTGGAAGAACAGGTTCGCGGCCTCGGCTTCGAAGGGGATGTAGCCGACCTCGTCGACGATGATCAACGGAATCCGGCCGAGTTTTATCAGCTCTGCCTGCAGTTTTCCGGCTTGGTGAGCCTCGGCCAGACGTGACACCCATTCCGATGCGGTGGCGAACGCGACGCGGTGACCGGCCTGGCAAGCACGGATCCCGAGACCGATCGACAGATGGGTTTTGCCGGTTCCCGGTGGTCCGAGGAACACGACGTTTTCCTTGGCGGTGATGAAGTCCAGGGCTCCGAGATGGGTGATGGTGTCGCGTTTGAGTGAGCGCTGGTGATCGAAATCGAACTCTTCGAGCGCTTTGCGGGCCGGGAACCGGGCCGAACGGATGCGGCCCTCACCACCATGGGATTCGCGGGCGGAGACCTCACGCTGCAGGCAGGCAGCCAGGAATTCCTCGTGGGTCCAGTTCTCGGCGCGGGCTCGTTCGGCCAACCGCTCGACGGCGCCGCCGAGAGTCGGGGCTTTCAAAGCCCGGGCGAGATAAGCGATCTCGGATGAGACATCCCGTGAGTTCTTTGCTGGGTTCTTGGTGGCCATCAGGCGATTTCCTCGCTGCCGTCCGCCTCGTCGAGGGCGAACATGCGGTCGTAGTCGGAAAGGTTGCGGTGCTCGACATCGGTGTCGATCGCAGGGACCGAGACCAGGCGCCGGGCGTTGCGCAGGTCCGCGGCCGCTGCCGCATGAGCGGGATCGGTGATCGTCTGGTGATCGGCCCAGCAACGCCGGTGCCGAGCCAGTTCTGCGCCGGCAGCGCTGATCACGACCTGGCCGAGATCGGCACGGACCTCGACCCGGCGGCCGACCGCGGCCGGATGGACCGAGTAGTCGTTGGAGTCCAAGCGGACGTAATGATCGCGAGGCAGCCGGGTGCTGAACCGCCAGCCGACCACGGGATCCACCGGCGGCAACTCCAACATCGCCGCCCGATCGGCTTCCCACCGATCGACCGGACGACACCCTAGACGACGATGGTGACGGTGGTTTGGCTCGAACCAGCCAATCGGTGAGCTGGACATTGAAATCCGCCGGCCCGGCGAAGACTCGGCCCGGCAGGAACGATGTCTCCAGATAGCCGTTCGCCCGCTCCACCAGCCCCTTGGCCTCCGGATCCCGAGGCCTGCACTGCAGCACCTTGATGCCCAGCGACCCGCGGAACGCGTTCATCGTCTCGGTCAGCTGCGGTTTCCCGCCCCGCCACTGACCGACCGCCGCTTCGTTGTCCCAGACCAGCATCTTCGGGACCCGACCCCACCGCGAGATCAACGCCCAATGCCCGGCCAGCAGATCCGGGCTCTGCCGGGTCGGGATCATCACCGCGGTCATCACCCGCGAATACCCGGTCACCATCACCAGCACCGGAGGCCGCCCCACATGCCCGAACCCCAGCGGGACATCCGCCGGAGGAAACCACAGATCACACTGCGCCAGCTCACCGGGCTGATACTCGGTCCTCGATGCCGGATCCACCGGCTGAAACAACGGCCGCAACTGCTGCACCCGCTCGAAGAACACCGTCCGGCCCCGCTGCCAGCCGACACGCTCCATGACCACCGTCGTCGGCATATCCGGGAACTCCGCCAGCACCGCCCGGATCGCCGGCTCGAACTCATCCACCGCCGAACCCCGCGGCTTGCGTTGATACCGCGGCGGCTCATGCGCAGCCAGCGCCTTCTTCACCGTGTTCTTCGAAATACCCATCCGACGGGCTATCGCCCGGATCGCCATCCCCTCCGAGCGATGCAACCGGTGGGGTCGACACGAGGCGCGGTGTCGGGCTCTCGCCTGGCCCGTTTCCTCGTGCCGCCCTCCCGAACCGGACGTGCGGCTCTCACCGCATCCGGCTCTCCCCAAGTCCCGTCGGGTAATTCGGAATCCTCAACTCGCTGCGGGCCAGGGCGAAGGGATCGTCGAACCCCGAGGCCGGTAACGGGTCGTCGTCACCGATCCGGGGTTGAACAACACGACCTCCCCGTCCCTGGGCCACCACGTGCCGTCGCAGAAGCGGCGGCGCAGATCCTTCCATCCGGTTCGAGGGTATTTGCGGCGCAACCATCCGAACACCTGACGCCAGACGATCATGCGCAGGTAGTGGAAGGCCCGAGCCGACACCCCAGGACGGAAGTAGGTGGTCCAACCCCGCAACACGCTGTTCAGCTTGTGCAGCAGGACAGCCAGCGACAGGCTGACGTTGATCCGGCAGATCGCCTTGCATTTGGCCTTGATCGACCGCAGGGCCTTCTTGGCCGGATAGTTGTAGACGTAATGCCGGTCGGTGCCTCGCTTGCGGTGACGCTGGATGCGCCAACCGAGGAAATCGAGGCCCTCGTCGATATGGGTGATCAGCGTCTTTTCCGCCGACAGCCGCAATCCGACCGTGGCCAGAACCTCGGCCACTTCCGGGAGCAACGCCTCGGCGTGCTCACGGTTGCCCGACACCATTATCACGAAGTCGTCCGCGTATCGCAGGATCCGATAGTTGGGCAACCCCTTTCGGCGCCGAACCTCCCGTTGCTTCGTCGTCGACCGCAGCCCGCCAGCGGCCCCGACGATATGATCGTCGAGAACCGACAACGCGACATTAGCCAGCAACGGCGACAGAATCCCACCCTGCGGAGTGCCGCTGACGCTGTCCCTGGCGAAACCGTCGGGAGCGAGAATTCCCGCCTTCAGGAACGCTTTCACCAGCGCGAGCACCCGTCTGTCTGCGATCCGAACCCGCACCCGGTCCATCAGGGCCGGATGCGAGATCTCGTCGAAACACGCCTCGATATCGCCCTCCAGCACCCACTCGTAAGTCTTGGATGCCAGGAAGACAGTCTCGGCGACTGCGTCGTGTGCTCGCCGGTTCGGCCGAAATCCATAGGAACACGGCTGAAAATCCGCCTCCCAGATCGGTTCCAGCACCAGCTTCAGCACGGCTTGCACCACGCGGTCGGTCACGGTCGGAATCCCAACCGGCGCATCTTGCGCGACCCCGGTTTCAGGATGAGCCGTTCCTTGACCGGCAGCGGACGGAAAGAGCGGGACCTCAACTGATCCCGCACTTCGGCGAGGAAGTTGTCCACGCCGATCCGTTCCCGAACGAAGGCGACGGTGGTGCCGTCCACTCCGGACGAGCGTGCTCCCTTGTTCCCCGAGACCCGTTCCCACGCCATCAACAGGAACGCGGGATCGGTAACGAGGTTGAACAGATCATCGAGCCGACGATGAGGATCGTCGTTCGCCCAACGGTGCAGCTTGGTCTGGATACCCAGTACCCGCCGCTCGGCCCGCAACGCGGCGATCGACGGCTCACTCGTATTCACCAGTGCCCTCCCGGCATTCCAGTACTTCCACCACAGACTTGCTGGCTCCCTTCGCCATGTGACCGGCTTTCCCGGCCCCGGACTACTACAAAGCCTCCGCCCCGCCCGGCACCATCAGCAGACGACGCACCTGCCCTGCCGCCACGCCGGCTGCGCGGTAGCGAGGGCGGTCCCGGACGGTTCCCACGTTCATCACGTATTCGATCGACGAGTGAGGCATCCAGCTCTACCGCTGCGGCATCGCCATGGTTACGCCGCAGGCTTTCACCATGGCCTCCCGGCCGGTTGTCACATCGTGACCGGGAGTTCCCCACCACTCGAAGGCGGTGGTTACGCACCGCGCCCAGCCGTATCCGCCAGATTTGAGCTGGTGGGCCGTTGAGGGGCGTCGAACACTGGTTTCTCTCGTATACCTTCTCGTCTCGCTGACCGGACCCGGACCGTCTGACAGTGCCGACCCGTCCCGGCGTTGTCGGGGCTGCTCCCACCCTCACCGGCGTCTCCCGGATCAGGCTGCCCCCGGCTTCAGCCGGCCGCTGCGACGGCCGGCAGGCGAAGGTCTCTCACCTCCACTCGAATACGGACACCTCGTGGCGCACGTGGCCCTCGGCCTAATCGATCCCGCAGTAGCGGCTCATCGGTCCTCCAGTTCTTCGGTTGTTTCCGCAGGTCCAAGACCCAGGCGAGAACGCGCGACGCCCTACTTACGAGCCTCGATGGGCTGGCCTCCGATGAGTTGTTCGCGTTCCCAGCGCACCCGCACGACACCGGTCTCTCTGAGAGCTCAGGGCTCGCAGTTTTCGAGGTGTTCGGTCGTGCGGGCGGGCTCGGACCACGATCAATCAAACGCCCGGAAGTGACTGGACAACAATGGAATCAGCTGCCCAGCCACTTCCGGCTTTACCACCGACGCTCGCGGTCTTGCACGAGGCCTCATCGGACCGGAGGTGTGCCAGGAGTCGCCGGACAACAAGTCAAGATGTGGCAGTCCGGCCGCGGCGACGCGCTACGTCTTGTCGCAGGGATCTAACCCCAGGCGTATTCCATGCGTCGTTCGCCGCGGCCGAACCACCCGAACGATCGGCATCGCAGCGTCAGCGCGCGGCCTGTCTCGAGGTCTCTGTGGACCGAGGGGCAAAGCAGGCATCAGCCACTGCTCGACCAACCGTTACCCGGTAAGTAGGGGCAAGAAGTCATACCGGGCCTGGCGACCGTGGGCCCGGTTCCGGGCCCACGAAAAAGGTAACGGGCGAGGGGATCAAGCGCACAGCGTGTGCTGTGGACGAGCTACCTTCCGTGCAGGTAGTGGGCACGCATCGGTAACGGGCTGAACGCCACCGTTGTCGTTGAGGTGCAGGGCGATGGCGCGCACCGGGATACCGACGCAGGGGCAAGGTAGTACCGCGCTCGAAGAATCCGCTTTCACCGGTGCGCCAGCGGCATGGGTGATCAGCCCGCATCGTCGGCGAGGGCTCGATCCGGGATACAGCCTGTGGTATGTGGGGCGAGCGGCATAGGCTAGGCGAAATGCGCGATGTTGACGCGGCCTTGTCCCGTCGGTGCAAACGAGGTCAGGGTGGTCGGGGGCCGGCGAACGAACTGGTCGATATCGTTCTCGATGCGCAGGCGGCGGAACGCGCTGCGGGGTCCGTCTTGTTGTGTCCGACCTCTCGTACGCGATGACCATCGGGCCTCGCCGGCGGGACCAACTGAGTGTCGAATCTATCGAGAGGGTGATGACCTTCGGCCTCCTGACGGTCCGCCAGCGGGTGGTCGCCGTGCTTGCGTCAGCGCAGGCAGATTCTTTCGTGTCGATGCGCCTGGACTCGATGCTGAATGAATGCGTTCACGGCCTCCGACGGAGCTGGTGAGCTGCTCGCCGAGCGCAGCGGCACCGCCCTTGCGGGCGGGGTGACACGAAAGGTGTGTTTTGACAACAGGGTTGGGTACGAATCGGCTTGGTAGCCGAGTCGAAGCTTGGCATACTTTGCGCAATCTGGTTGGAAGCCGCGGCGACCAGGGCCGCCTGTCGGAACTCTTGCTGAGATGTCCGAAACATACTCTCTTTCAACGTGAATCGCGGTATCTTGGTGCTCGATGTCCGTCAGGTGATGGACGCCTACGGTAGGGGAGCAGCTCCCTGACGCTGAACGGGCTGCTCGTTGCGAAACGGCATGGATCGGTGCGGCACGTTCGTTGTCGCGATTCCGCTGCCGGTGGGATAGTTCTGGGCCGGTATGCAGTCGTGATGTCCGCGCCTTTATTGCGACTGTCGGACTGCGAAGATCTGTTGAACTGGAACTGATTGACGATGCCAGAGTTCGACGCGACTGTCCGGTCTGATTGCTGAAGTATTGCTTCGGTTCGAGCAAATTCTGTGCGAATTGTCGATTCCGGGGCAACTATTGACAGCGCATCAGTGGTGAGGCAATCTGGATCCACCCAGCAGTTCCGGCCTATTCCACCTTTCTCAAGCTTTCCAGTCACCGAGTGGAACTGTGCCCGGCGTCTGATCGAATATCTTGAAGGGGGAAATTGTGAGTGCAAATAGATCCGATGTAGAGCACGCGGAATTCGCGGTTGTGGAGAATGATCTCGATTGTCTGGAGTATTCGCTTGTCGAAAGCCCTGGCGATGTATTCGACGACAGCTTCGAGCCGCAAGTATGCGATATGGCCGACCTCGACGGCGATGAGGCGGCGCAGAGTCACTTTATCGACCGGCTCGGGTCGGCCATGGAGGACGTCGGACTGGCCATCTTGATCAACCATGGTGCCGAAGCGGCCATGTCGGAGGCCGCTGACGCGGCACTGCAGATGTTCACGGCGACACCCATCGAAGAAAAGATGAGGTACATCGCGACGGACTGCACATTCGGCGAGCCGCTGCAAATGGGATACATCCCACTCCAGGAAAGTACGGCTTCACTGCCGAATTCGGTAGAAGCCTGGGAACTCGACAAAGCAGCTTTCCGTATTCCGGGCGAAGACCCGCAGAAGGCTCTCACCTTCTGGCCCGATGAGCGTTTCGAACTAGCGCTGCGGCCGTACTGGCAGGCTTGTGAACGGATGGTCCTGCCGCTCGTGCACGCCATGTTCCGGTATCTGGGCGTCGACCCTTCGTTGTACGACGAAGAACTATCTCCACCGAACAGCGTGCTCCGGTTCAACCACTACCCGCCGATCGACGATGTCATGGCGGATGCCGGGAACACGGGCCGTGTCCTCGCCCACGAGGACTACGGGCTGATCACGCTGTTGCCCGCGACTCCGGTGGAGGGGCTGCAGCTCTACCACCCGCGCCACAAGACGTGGAGCAGGCTCCGCGCGCCGGCCGGGTCTTTCGTCTTGAACAGCGGCGACTGGCTAAAAATGATCAGCAGCGATCGCTTCCAATCCTGCACCCATCGCGTCAGCGTCCCTCGCGACCGTGCCCAGCGGGCTGTGCCCCGACTCACCATTCCCTATGTCGTGCACCCTCACGAGACGTCGACCGTGGAAGTTCTGCCGGGCTTCGATCCAAAATACCAGCCGGTCAGTGGCCGGGATTTCATGACGAGGCTGGCTGCCAGGTATCTGGATCGCTGAGGTTCTTCTGTGCGTCGGATCGACACTGTGTGCAAATGTAGTCGTCTGTCGACGGCTCGGATTCATTTAGAGGTGACAACGTGGGTTCCAGCAATGCCAATGAAGCGCTCGGCAAATTCGGGGTGGTGAACAAAGACCTCGACTATTCGCTCGAGGAAAGTTCCGATGACGTGTTCGACGATAGTTTCGAGCCGCCGATCTGCGATATGTCCGATTTGCAGGGCGACGCGGCCGCGCGGAAATTTTTCGTCGATATGCTCGGTCGCGCCATGGAGGATACCGGGCTGGCGATCTTGGTGAACCATGGGATCGATATCGATTCGCTCCAGGTCACCGCCGCGTGCGCACTGGAATTGTTCACTTCGGTTTCCGAGGAACAGAAGCTGAAGTTCGCCGCGACCGACTACGTGTATGGAGGAGCGTTCCGCCGCGGGTACTTCGCGGTCCAGGAGTGGACACCGGCGCGGCCGAATGCCGTGGAAGCGTGGGAGTTCTTCCGGGATTCCTTCCGTGTGTCCGGAGAGGATCACGACAAGGCGCTGTCCATGTGGCCGGACGAGAAGTTCGAAACCGGTCTCAGGCCGTACTGGCGGGCGTGTGAGGAACTGACACTGCTGCTCGTTCGTGCCTTGCTCGAGTATCTGAACATCGACCCTTCGATATACGACGAGGAACTTTCGCCACCGAACGGCGTACTGAGGATCAACCACTACCCGGCGCTCGGGGGCAGTGCGAGCGATACCGAGAATACGGGTCGTTTCATGACCCACGAAGACTACGGCCTCATCACCTTGCTGCCCGCCAATCCGATCGAAGGGCTGCAGGTCTTCCACCCGGAGCGCAAAACCTGGAGCAGGGTCACCGCCCCACCCGGGTCCATGATCTTGAACAGCGGCGACTGGCTCCAAATGGTCAGCAACGACCGTTTCCGTTCGTGTTCGCATCGGGTGTGCGCGCCGCGGGATCCGCGCCATCGGGCGATATCGCGGATCTCTGTTCCCTACCTCGTTCTGCCCCGGGAGGACTCGGTTCTCGAGGTGTGGCCGGGCCGCACACCGAAGTACGGCCCCATCGGCGCCCGGGACTTCATGGCGAAGCTGGCAGGTAAGTACGTGGACTACGACCACTAGACGCGCTCCGAGCGAGCTTCTTCCTGACATCCGGTCTGCCGCTGTGCCTGAACGCGAGGAATGAATGTTGCCATGATTGACCCCAGAGACGCCGGGCCGAGTGGATCGATCGCGATCGTAGGCATGGACTGCCGTTTCCCCGGCGCCGATGGTCCGGACGAATTTTGGAAGCTTCTGTCCGAGGGGCGACATGTCTCCTACGGCCTCCCCACCGAACGTGGGTGGGACCTCAGCCGTGTATACAACGAGGACCCGGCTGTCGAAGGGTCGACATATATCCAGCGAGGTGGTTTTCTGCGCGGCCTCGGCGACTTCGACGCCGGCCTGTTCGGTATAGGTCCGCGTGAGGCCACCACGATGGATCCGCAACAGCGGATGCTGCTGGAAAGTTCTTGGCTGGCGCTGGAACGTGCGCGCTTGAGCCCACGGTCGCTGAGCACCGTCCGCGCCGGCGTGTATGTCGGAGCGACAGACAGCTATTACGGTCTGGCGGGCTCGAGCATTCCTGGCCTGGAACGGCATCTGCTGATGGGGACGATGCTGAGCGCGACCTCGGGCCGGATCGCCTACGCTCTCGGCCTCAACGGCCCTGCGATCACGGTGGATACAGCCTGCTCGTCCGCCCTGGTGGCGGTGCACCTGGCGGTTCGAGCATTGCGCTCCGGTGAGTGCGACGTCACGATCGTCGGCGGCGCAACCGCAATCTCCGATCCGTCGATGCTGGCACGATACTCACGGCACCGGGTCCTGTCAGTGGACGGCTACTCCCGCGGATTCTCCGCCGACGGCAACGGTTTCGCGCCGGCGGAGGGAGTCGCATCGTTGATCTTGATGCCGTTGGAGCGAGCTCAGCTTCTCGGTAAGCCGGTTCTTGCGGTGATCCGCGGCAGTGCCGTCAACGAGGACGGAGCGAGCGCTACTCTGCAGGCGCCGAACGGGCGTGCCCAGCAGGCCGTGATCGCCGCCGCCCTCGACGACGCCGGTTTGCTTCCCCGGCACATCGGTGCGATCGAAGCGCACGGCCCCGGAACGCCGCTCGGCGACGCGACCGAGGCCGCGACTCTGCAGACCAGTTACGCACGGCACCATTCCGCGGACGACCCCTTGTGGGTGGGTTCGGTCAAATCGAACATCGGCCACACGCTCGCCGCAGCCGGACTCGCGGGACTGGTGAAAATGGTGCTGGCGCTGCGGCACGAGCGATTGCCCGCCACACTGCATGTGGAGAACCCCATTGCCGGTGTGGACTGGACGGCGGGCGGGATGCGGCTGCTGCGGCAGTCTCGTCCCTGGCCCCGTACGACAGAACCGCGCCGGGCGGGCGTCCTGTCGTACGGGATCACCGGCACCAACGCCCACGTCATTCTCGAAGAAGCTCCCCGGCCCGCCCCGGTCGGGCATCGGCCGGCGCGCAGGCGTGCGCCTTTTGCACTGCGCACCCAACTTCCGATGTGGCCGCTGTATGCGGCGTCGCCGTCCGCTCTGGTCGCACAGGCCGCGGCGCTGGCCGTGCACGTGCGCAGCAACGGGGATCTCTCCGAGGTGGATCTCAGCTGGTCGCTCGGCACCACGCGCAGCGCTCTGACGCATCGAGCCGTCGTCACCGGAAGTGGGAGAGAAGAACTGGCTGCGCGGCTCGACGCCTTCGCCACGGAGGCTGTTTCGGCCCCGCTCGGCGTTGCCGTGGGGAAGGTGCGGCACGGTCCCGGCCCCGTTTTCGTCTTTCCCGGCCAAGGCTCGCAATGGGTCGGGATGGGCGCCCAGTTGCTCACCGACTCGCCCGTTTTCGCTCGATCGATGGCGCGCTGCGCCGAGGCGCTTCGGCCCTACGTGAACTTCGACGTCCTCGCGGTGTTGAGTGGGGAACGGAGTGCACAGGCCGAACGGGCCGAGGTGATCCAGCCGCTGCTGTTCGCGATGTACGTGTCGCTGGCCGAATTGTGGCAGAGCCTCGGGGTCCAGTCGGCCGCCGTCATCGGGCACAGTCAAGGCGAGATCGCGGCAGCTCATATCGCCGGTGCCCTCACACTCGACGAGGCCGCCCGCGTGGTGGCGCTGCGCAGCGCCGCGCTCCGGGCGGTCGACCGACGCGGAGCCATGGCATCGGTGGCAATGCCCGCCGAGCGCACGCGGGAAGCGCTGCGCCGGTGGAACGACCGCCTCGAGGTGGCGGTGGTCAATGGACCGTCGGCCACAGTGGTCGCCGGCGACGCCGACGCGATGACCGAGTTTTTGGGGCAGTGCGAACAACGCGGTGTCGAAGGCCGGCTGCTGCCCGTGGATTACGCTTCCCACAGCAGACACATGGAGACGCTGCGCGATCGTATCCTCGCCGATCTCGGCGCGATCACCTCGCGTTCGGCCCGGCTCCCGATCATTTCCTCGACCACCGGCGAGATCATCGATTCGACCAGCCTGAATGCCTCGTACTGGTTCGAGAATCTGCGCCGGACCGTGCATTTCGACGAGGCGATACGCTGTGCGCTGACCGCGGGATATCGGCAGTTCGTCGAGGTATCTCCGCATCCCGTACTGACCGGCGCCATCGCCGAGATCGCATCGTTGGTCGATATCGACGCCGGGGTCACCGGCACGCTGCAGCGCGGGCGAGGCGGAGGTGAGGACTTTCTCGCCGCCGTGGCCGACGCGCATGCCCAGGGCGCCGAGGTGGATTGGGAGGCACTGTATCCCGGTGCCCGCGAGGTCGACCTGCCCACGTATGCACTGCAACGTCGGTCCTACTGGCTACCGATAACCAGTACGTCACGGAATACACGAGACGCATCGTTCGACATCGTGGACCACCCGCTGATCACCGCCACCACCGAACTTTCCGACGGCGGCATGGTGTGTGTGGGCCACCTCGATCTGAAGGAACACTCGTGGCTGGCGGACCACAAGGTTTTCGACCGGGTCATCGTCCCCGCCACGGTGACGGTCGAAATTCTCACCTGGTGTGCTGTGCGAGCGGGCCAGAGCGGGGTGCAGGACCTGGTCCTGAGTTCTCCTCTGCCGCTGACCGACACCGCGGTCGACATCCAGGTGATGTGCGGCCCGGTGGGACAGGCCGGACGCCGACGGCTGACCCTGCACTCCCGTGATCGTGAGGACAAAGGCCCGTGGCGCTGCCACGGCGAGGCAACAACCGTCGACAGAATCGCGGCGGCCACCGAAGACGTTCCACAGGAACAGGTGTGGCCTCCGCTGGGCAGTCATCGCCTGTCCCTGGACCGATGCTATCCCGCACTCCGGGACAGAGGCTACGACTACGGTGCCGCCTTCCAGAACCTAACGGCCGCCTGGAGCAAGGACGCCACGCTGTACGTCGAAGTCCGTCCGGCGCAGCACCAGCCCCCGCACACCGAAAGCTTCGCAGTTCATCCCGCTCTTGTCGACTCGATCCTGCACGCCCTGTTGCTGACCGGAGCCGAGGAGAGCACGATACTGCCGTACTCCATCGGCTCCGCACGGATCCTACCGCGCGGGACCGACGATCTGCGTGCCACGATCAGCCCGGCTGGACAGGACCGCTACCACGTTCGGGTCACCGACCCTGAGGGAAACCCGGTCGCTGACTTGCGAGATCTGTTCCTGCGTCCGGTGACGAAACGTGGACTGCGCGGCCTGCTCGCCACCGGCGCCCGTCATACGTTCCGACTCCTGTGGCGGCCCGTGGATGTGGGCACCGGCGGCGAGGGGAAGTGTGCACGATGGGTGGTTGTCGGCTCACATCGCGACCTGCCAGGGGCCGACGTTCACCCCGATGCCCGCTCGTTGTCCCGCGCGCTGCGGAACGGTCGAGACGTTCCGGAGGTCGTCCTGCTCGATCTTCGTTCCTCGACACAGAGCGACGAGCTGCCGGAGGAAACCACACTGCGGGAACATCTTTCCCGCTCGATGGCCGAGGCACAGACGCTTCTGTGCGACGAGCTGCTCCACAAGACACTGATCGTCTGCGTCACTCGCCGCGCCGCCAGCACCAGCCTCGCGGAGTGCGTGCCGGACGCGATCGGAGCAGCATGCGCGGGCATGATGCGCTCGGCCTCGAGCGAGCATCCGGGCCGTGTGCGATTGATCGATCTCGACGCCGGCCCGGTCGATCACCGGTTGATGATCGGTGCGATCGGCACGGACCATCCACAGATAGCTCTGCGCGGCGCGACGGCGTTGGTGCCGCGACTCGCTCCCGCGGCCGAAGGACTTCTCCGACCCCCTGCCACCGAGCAACCCTGGAGACTGGTGCAAGGTCGAGACAAGACCTTGGACGGTGTCGCGGCCGCACCGGCACCCGATCTCGCGGTGCCGCTCGAACCGGGTCAGGTGCGCATCCGCGTGCTGGCCACCGGCGTGAACTTCCGTGATCCCTTGGTAGCCCTCGGCATGCTCGACGAAACCGCACTCGGCTTCGAAGTGGCCGGTGATGTGGTGGAGGTCGGTGAGCAGGTCGGCGACATAGAGCTCGGCGCGCGGGTCGCCGCGGTCGTGCTGCATGCGGGCTCGCGGCCAGGGGCGTACGGACCCTTCGCCGTAGTCGACCGATGTGCCATCCTCACCGTGCCAGCGCACTGGAGCCGTGCTCAGGCCGCCGGCGCGCCCATCGTCTTCCTCACGGCCTATCACGCGCTCGTCGAGCTCGCCGAGGTGAAACCGGGCATGCGGGTCCTGATCCACTCGGCGGCCGGAGGAGTTGGTATGGCCGCGGTCCAGATCGCCGCCATGCTCGGCGCCGAGATCTATGCGACCGCGAGCCTTTCCAAGCAGGGGATCGTCGAAGCGATGGGAATCGCGCGAGAACGCATCGCCGACTCCCGCACCCTCGAATTCGAACAGCACTTCGCCGAGGTCACCGGCGCCACTGGTGTCGACGTCGTTCTCGGCAGCCTGGCTGGCGAAGCGGTGGATGCTTCGCTACGGCTTCTGCGGCCGGGCGGGATCTACCTCGAGATGGGCAGGACCGATCTCAGGGATCCAGCCACTGTCACCGCCGGACATCCCGAAATCACCTACGATTGCCTCAATATCGCGGATCTTCCGATGTCTCGTGTGGAAGTCGTTCTCGGCCATCTCCAGTCGCTGTTCGCCGACGGCGTGCTGAGCCCGCTGCCGGTCCGAACCTGGAATATCGGTCACGCCCGGGAAGTGTTGCGCCACCTCAGTCAGGGGCACAGCACGGGCAAACTCGTCCTGACTCAGCCCACCGCTCTCGCACCCGAAGAGACGGTTCTGATCACCGGTGGTACGGGAAGCTTGGGCCGATTGCTCGCGCGTCATCTCGTCACGGCACACGGTTGCCGCCATCTGCTCCTTGTCAGTCGTCAGGGCGATGAGGCGGCCGATGGCCGGAAACTGGCAGCCGAACTCGGTGCAATAGGTGCGAAGATCACCCTGGCCGCCTGCGATGTCACAGACCGCCTCGCCCTGTCCTCGGTGATCCGAAATATCTCGGCTCGCCACCCACTGGGTGCTGTCGTGCATGCCGCCGGCATCTTGGACGATTGTCTGTTCACCGATCTGAGCCCCGACCGGCTCGAGCGGGTTCTGGCGCCCAAAGCCATCGCCGCTCGACATCTCCACGAGCTCACCGCGGACATGAATCTCCGCGCGTTCGTACTGTACTCGTCGATCGCCAACGTGGTCGGCACAGCCGGACAAGCAAACTATGCGGCAGCGAACGCCTTCCTCGATGCGCTGGCTTACCACCGTCACAGCATCGGTCTACCTGCCACATCCATCGCGTGGGGACTGTGGCGGCAATCCAGCGGACTCACCGCCCACCTCGCCGATACCGATCTGGCACGTCTTGCCCGGCAAGGCCTTGCCCCGCTCGACACGGCTAGCGCGCTCGACGTCTTCGATATGGCCCTAGAGCAGGATGAGCCGCTTCTCGCCGCGATGGCCTTCTCGCCCATCGACCCCGATGCGCCGCTGGCCGCAGTCCTGGCCGAATTGCCTCGGCATCACACGCGTTCACCAGTCGGCGACGGATCCAGCTCCGCGACGCACAACCTCCCACGACCGGAACTGCTGGGCTTGCCGGCCGGCGAACGGGTCAAAGCGCTGACGACCCTGATTCGTACCAACGCCGCTGTTGTTCTGGGGCATCAGGATCCCGAAGCCCTCGCCGCGGATCGGACTTTCCGAGACGCCGGCTTCGACTCGCTATCCAATGTGGAGCTGCGCACTCGCCTCAGCAGCGCTACCGGCGTCCGGCTCACGGTCGCGGGGATCCTGGACCATCCGACCCCGACTCGCCTCGCCGTCTATATCAACGAGGCTCTCGAGCGAGGCAGCGGCTCCCTGCCCCCCGAACTCCCCTAGGTGGAGAAATGCTTTTGAAGGGAAAACACATGTCAACAGGCGAAAACCTTCCGCGTGCTGCCGTTCGAACCGTCGGTGGAAACGATATCGAGGTTCGCAACCTGCGGTTGTCCGACCTGGACCGACTGGTGGACATGGAGCGAATCAAGTGGGACCACGAACAGGCGGCGACAGCCGAGGAACTGTTCGAGAGGATTGATCAGCTACCCGACCTTGCCGCGGGAGCGTTCGCGCCGGACGGGGACAGACTCCTAGCGTCTATGTTCGCTCGACCGATCACCGACGAAACGGTTCAGGAGGCCGAGAGTTGGCGGGCGTGTGCCTACGCCCCACTCCCCCCGCGCGGTAGTACCGATTGCCTGTTCGGCGTGAGCCTGACCAGTACCAGCTCCGCAGCGGCCGGTGCTCTCTTTCGCTCGTTCATGCCGCAGCTGGCCGAATTGGGTTATCGGAACCTGTACGGCGGGTCGACCGTCCCTGGATTGCGCGAATGGATCAAGGCCAATCCGGAAGGTTCACCGGTCTCTTATGTACGGGCGACCAACGATGACGGGACGCCCGTCGACCGGCAGCTTCGCTACTACTACCTGAACGGCTTCACGACGATAGTCGCAGTCAAACCAAACTACTTCCCCCACCCGCAGTCTCTGGACTACGGCGCTCTGATCCACAGACCTCTTCGACCGAGCAGTTGGTGACTGCACAGTGCGCGAGCCGAGGGAGAAGAAATGCTGCAGCTACAACCGGCGACTGCCCCGTTGAGTGAGTTCATCGCCGGAAAGAAACCGGCGTTCCTTCCAGGGCTGGCCGCCGACTGGCCGGCCGTGCACCGGTGGGATTTCGACTTCCTCGGGAAGCTGGGGCCCGAGATGACCATCGAGCTGGTTCGGGGGGATCGCGAAAGCGCCGCAACACATTTCACCGAGTCTACGCTGGGCGCGTTCATGGAATTCCTCGCTGACGACAACCCCGGCGCGGAATCCCTGTACCTCAAAGAATTCAACCTTCTGCGTAGGTTTCCAGAGCTCCAGGCCGACATACTGCCTCGAAAGAGACTGTTCCCGCGGAATTCGGTCGCTCCGCCTCCCGGAGTCTGGTTGGGTCCCGCGGGCGCGCGCACCGGTGCGCACTACGACCTGCTGGGAAACATCGCCGTAGCGATCCGCGGAAACAAGCGCTTCCGCATAGCGCCACCCGGTTTCGTCGAAAGCGCTGATGCGCTGTCCCCGAAATACGACCCCTGGGCGCGTCTTTCGGCCCGGCCCTTGGCGGAGATAGCCGCCACAGCGACGAATTCCGAAAAGACCCTGTTCGAAGTCGAGCTGCAGGCCGGTGACGCACTCTACGTGCCCGATCACTGGTGGCACGAGGTGTACAATCGCTCGCCCAGCATCCTGCTGAGCGGCTTCTTCGGCACCTGCAAACACGTCGCGTCCTGCGCGATCCAGGTCGCAGCCCGCCACGTTCTGCACCTCGCGCGCCTCGACCATGTCACCGCGTGCACCTGTCACGAAACCACCGCCTGACCTATGTCACCCGATCTGGTTCAGGCACCGGTGAGTCGCTGCCTTCCTGTTAAGGAGTACTGATGAGAGAGTTCGCCCTCGATGACTTGAGCCGACTGTATCGGGCGTGTGAAGGAGCCGACCTGGAGCTCACCGAGAAAAGACTCGACGAGCCCTTCGAGGAACTCGGGTTGGACTCGCTCGGCACGATCGAACTGGCCGAACGAATTCAGCGGGAATGGCATGTCCGCATACCGATGCTGTTACCGAACGAGACCGTCGAGATTCTTCGCACGCCGCGGCTGGCCCTCGAATATGTCAACAAGCTCTTGGCCGCGGCGTACGAAATGAAATAGAAGCGGAAGGAGTTCACCGGTGACACGATCGGTCGACGACCTGATCACGACGTTATACCGCGGTTTGAGTGGCGACGTCGGTCTGCTGGACGACGTGATGGACCCCGACTGGTTCGACGACTCGCCCGGGCCCGCGCCAGGTCGCGCTGGTATCGAAAGTCTCGTTGCCGCAGTAGATCACGCCTTCACCGGTTTCACGATCGTCGTGCACACGATCGTCGACGGACGCGGGGCCGACGGCAACGGGATGGTCGCGGTCCGTGGGGAGATGCGCGGCGTACACGAGGGGGAGTGGCTCGGTGTTCCCGCCACCGGAAGAGCCGTCCGGATCCGGATCCACGAATTCCATCAGATCGCCGGCGGACTCGTTGTTCGTTCCTGGGGCCTCGAGGACTGGTTCGGATGGCTTCGCCAGGTCGGGGCTGTCGATATCGGTGGTCCCGGGATCTATGAGGGGAAACGTAGCGTCTCATGACAGAGCTCTCCTGCGAGATACCGACTGCGCCGGGCGCCCGGCCGGTGGTCGGCCATCTCCTGCCGTTCTTGAAGCAGCCTTTCACCTTTCTGTCGCAGCTGCCCGAATACGGTGATCTCGTGAAGATCCGGCTCGGCCCGAAAACCGCGGTGGTGATCTGTGACCCCGGGCTGACACGCAAAGTTCTGATCGACGACCGAACCTTCGACAAAGGCGGACTGTTCCTGGAACGAGAGCGGGAGTGGCTCGGTGAAAGCGTCGCCACCTGCACCCACAACAAGCACCGGCACAAGCGTCGCCTGGCCCAGCCTGCCTTTCATCTGAAACGTCTCGTCGACTACGCGCACACGATGACGACGCAGATCGCTTCCGTCGTCGACGGTTGGCATTCGGGCCGAGTCCTCGACGTCTGCCCGGAGATGTTCACGATCACGTCCCGGGTATTCGGCGCAGCCATGTTCTCCAGTACCCTGCCGGCCGGGGTGCTGCACGAGGTGATCGGCGACCTCACCGCCACCTTCGACGGCACTTTCCAACGCACGCTGCTGCCGGACGCGATCAGCCGCCTACCGATACCCGGCACCAGACGCTACAACCACGCCAATCGGCGGCTGCGCAAGACGATGAACGGCATCATCGCCGATCGCCGCGCGAGCGGCATCGACAACGGTGACCTGCTCTCGGCGCTACTGACGGTCCACGACCGTGAGAGTGACGCTCCTGGCACGATCGACGACGACGTCAGCGATGCCGTCGTGACGTTCTTCGTCGCGGGAACGGAGACCACGTCCTCCGCGTTGGCGTGGGTGCTGTACGTGCTCGCACAACACCCCGATATCGAAGCGCGGTTGCATGCCGAGGTCGATACCGTGCTCGCCGGACGACAGCCCGAATACAGTGACCTGGAGCGGCTGAAGTTCGCGAGCAGTATCGTCACCGAAACCCTTCGCCTCTACCCTCCTGCGTGGTTCTTCACCCGGAAAGTCACCGCCGCAGGCGTGGAACTCGGACCATACGAGCTGCCGGTCGGCAGCACAGTCGCCCTGAGTCCGTACCTCATCCACCGGCAGGCCGACCTCTACGACGAGCCCGACCGCTTCGATCCCGACCGTTGGCTGCCGGAGCGAACGGCACCGCCCCCGGGGGCACTCCTGCCTTTCGGCGGCGGGGCGAGGAAGTGCATCGGGGAAGCCTTCGGGATGACCGAGGTCGTGCTGGCCCTGGTGATCATCGCGAGTCGCTGGCGGTTGCAGGTCGTCCCCGAAAAGCGTATGCGCCCTCCGCTTTCCGTGTCCTTGGTGCCAGGCGGTCTACACCTACGTGTGGTCGACCGCCGGGCCGGGGGATAAGGGACTGAAGTGAGTCCGGACAGCGACAACCCAGCATCCGGGCGTCGCGTAACCGATGTGAAAGAGGTGTCCGGTGTTCGAGTTGACAAGTGCTGAACAAGAATCGCTCCCATCCGATGACGATGTCGAGTTCTATCGGAAGCACGGCTGGTTCATCACACCACGATTGTTCGCCGACGAAGCGATCGACGATGCGTTGGACGCATTGGAGGCGCATCACCGACGCGAGCGTGACTACGAGCTCCCGGGCGCGATCGACGAACTCTACGACTGGGCCCCGGGCGCGGTACACCAGATCCGGTTCAACGATTACGTCGCGCTGACCAATCGCCGCCTCCGCGATTTCATGCTGCAGCCGATAGTCGCGGCCATTGCCGCGCGGTTGGCGCGAACGAGCCAGATCAGATTGTGGCAGAGCAGTATTGTGTACAAGCAACCACAAACCGCCGGCGGCGATACCACTATCGGATGGCATGCCGAACGCGCCTACCTGCGTACCTGCACCTCCACCAATATGTTGACCGCATGGATCGCTCTACAGGACTGTGACGAGTCCATGGGCCCGGTGGTGATGATCGATGAAAGCCACCGCTGGCCGGATACCGAAGAGATTCGTGCCATCAGATACGGCCGGACATTCTTCGGCGCCGATCCCGCGTTGTTGCAGGACCGCCTCGAGCGCACCGGCATGCCGCTGCGAACCGTTCCCATGTTGTTGCGCAAGGGAGAAGTCAGTTTTCATCATTGCCTGACGCTCCACAGCAGCGGCCCCAATCTGAGCGGGCATGCCAGGGTCGGTGCGACAGTCGATATGCAGGATCGAGTGAATCGCTATCAATCGGTTTACGACCAAGCGGGTGAATTGCTCACTACTGCCAACGATCGGATGTGCCGCAAGCTACCGAACGGCGATTTCGACTACAGCGACCCTACGATCTGTCCCGTGCTGTGGGAGGAGTAGCACGCCGTATTCCGTATTTTTCTTTCGATTTGAAATGAGGAGTCATGTTCGAGTTGTCGCCTACCGAACAGAAGTTGCTGCCCTCCGATGACGATGTCGAGTTCTATCAGCAGCATGGCTGGTTCGTTACACCACGATTGTTCACCGACGAAGTGGTGGACGCCGCGTCGGCCGCACTGGCGGCTCACCACAGGGGCGAACGCGACTGGGTGTTACCCATCACGCTCGACGAGATGGACGACTGGGTCGAGGGCTCGCCGCATCGGCTCCGATTCAACGATCACGTCGCACTGACCAGCAACCATCTCGGAAGGTTCATGCTCCAGCCGTTGATCGGGGCCATCGCGGCGCGGCTGGCGCGGACCAGTCAGATCAGGCTCTGGTTGAGCAGCTTGATATGCAAGCCACCACGCACGGAGCACACCATCGAATGGCATTCCGACCGTGTTCATTGGCAAACCTGCACCTCCACGAATATGTTGACCGCGTGGATTGCGCTACAGGACAGTGACGAATCCATGGGCCCCGTTATAATGATCGATGGGAGCCATCGATGGTCGGATACCGAGCAGATACGTGCGATTCGCTATAACGACGAATTCATTCTCGGCGCCGACCCGGCAAAGGCGGAGAGTTTGCTCATGAGCACCGGAATACCGATTCGACGCGTGCCGCTGTTGCTACGCAAAGGGCAGGTGAGTTTTCACAGCTGCATGACGATTCACGGCAGTGGCTCGAATCTGAGCGACCTTGCGCGAGTAGGACTGATCGTGCACTTGCAGGATGAGGCGAACCGGTACCAACGGGTTCACGATGAAAATGGGAATCTGTACTCACATGTCAACGATCAGATGTGCGGCAGACTGCCCAACGGGGACGTCGACTACAGAGATCCCAAGATTTTTCCCGTGCTCTGGGATACGACGGAATCCTCGCTCCGGTGACTCTGGAGTCGCACCGAGCCGGCGAGGAGCGTGTTCTCTTCGTTGCGACGGAAATCGACGGCGGCGTGGAAGCGGTGCTGGAGGTGCTGATCCGAGGGCTGGAGGAGCGTGGTGTGCGGTGTGCGGTGTACGCGCCGCAGGGTGGCCCCGGTCGGGTCGGGTCGTTGTGTGCGCTCGGCGTGTGGACCGGGTCGCCCGCGCCGGTGGCGGCACGGCTCGCGCGGGGGGATTTCACGGTGGTGCACGCGACATCGGCGTGCCCGAGCCGATCCGGTCTGGGATCGCTGCTGCGGTGGGCGTCGCTGTTCGCAGGGACGGTGGTGACCGCGCACGTCAGCACTCCGACCGATGTGACCGAGGTACGGTTCGACGAGTACACCGCGGTGTCGGCCGCGGCGGCCGCGGCGTTGATCACGCGTACACTGACCTCACCCCAGGTGATCGCGAATGATCCGGATGTGACGGTGTGCACGCCAGGCCCCGGGCGGGCCGGTGCGCGGCCGCAGCTGCTGTGGGTGGGTCGGGCGGTGGATACCGACTGGCCGACCAAAGGCATCCACGGGCTGTTGTATCTGGTGGCCGCCGGTGTGCTGGATGATTTCGAGGTCGTGGTCATCGACACCGAGGACAATGCGGAGACGCTCGGGCTCGACGATTGGCTGGCCGGGCGGGTGGACTACCGGCCTGGCCTGTGTTCGAAAGCTGCCCTGGTGCAGTTGTATCGGGATGTCGCCGCCAGCGGTGGCGCGCTGATCTCGACCTCACGGTCCGAGGGACACCCGATGGTTATGCTCGAGGCGATGGCCTCGGGCTGTCCGGTGATCGTTCCCGACAGTCCCGGCTTCGGCATGATCACCGACGGCGTGAACGGGCTGAAATACCCTCGGCACGCGGCATTCTTGGAGGTTCCCCGCTGTTTGCGCGAGCTGGGCGATACGCAGATCCGGGAAAGGATCGTCGCGGGCGCGTTGGCCTCGATCGCCGGAGACGGGCACCCGGACCGGATGGTCGAGGCGTATCTGCGAGTGTACCGGTCGCTGCCGCCGCGATCGATCGGGCATCGGGCCAGGGGCGTGCTGGAACTGGTTCGGGGGTTGGGGCATCGGCGATCGGGGTGATGATCACCGTCCACATTACCCCGTCCGTCCGCCAGAATCGGCATCGATCGTTGCAGCGCCGATGCGAATGACGATCTCCGGGATGCGGCAGCGGCGGGCCCATTGAAGCCACCCGGCCAGCAGCTTGCGTCCGTCGTCTCCTTGATCCGAAATAGTTCCCGCAGTTGCTCTTTGAGCAGATACGCCCTGTACAGGATCATGTTGGTGTGTTGGATCGAGGCCAGCGAGGTGCGCTGTACGCCCGGCTCGGTCGAATCCGCGCTGCTTGCACGCCTTCGCCGCATCCGCTCAGCGCAGTCGCCGCCACGCCGAGGCACATCAGCAATCGGGTAGTCGAAGAACGCATATGGTTGCACTTCGCATGGGACACCCCAGCGCGTGCGAACGTTCAACCCCTGCGGGCGTACTGGCGCACAGCCTACTTCGAGCCGGAGTCAACCGCCCGAACCACCAGTGCTGCGATGTCGTCGAGATAGCCGGCCATGTTCCTTCCCCGGCTGCGCAACGCGTTTCGGAGCAGCTCGCTTCGATTACGGTCATCGAGCAACATGTTCACCGCCGTGCGGAGCGCATCAGGGTCTTCCGGTGGGACGAGCACCGCGCACGAATCGTCCACGTATTCACGACTGCCGACGACGTCGGTGATCACCAATGGTGCACCGGCCTGCGCGGCGTTCATAATTCTTTTCTGGCCGATGCTGGCGCCCGTCTCCGGAATTGGAACCACATAGACCGCGGCCCGGTCGACTTCGGCTTGGTGATCTTCAGCGGGGATGTCGTGCCGAACAACGGTCGATGTTCCGCGGGCCAACGTTTCGACGGTACCTAGATTGGCCGCGGTGCAGATCGCATGTACATCCCAATCCGATCCTTCGGCCGCGCCGAAGAACGTGACCCAATCGACGCGCTCGCCCGACGCGACCACCCGACGTCCGCCGTTGAGAGCGCCGACCGGGCTGTCGTCGAAACGCGCGGGCCATCGGACGAGCGCCAACCTGTCCTGCGGGATCCCGAGCAGTTCCGGATATGTGCGAAGCTCGTGCTCGGTGAGCACCTGACCACAGAGCAGGGCCCGCGCGGTCACTCCCATGCACACCTTGCGGAACAACAACTGCCCGAGCCGCCCTTGTGGCAGCTCGTCCATGATGAACTCGAGCAGGACGAGCTTGCGAATTCCGAGCAGGCCGTAGAGCACGATGCAGGTGAGGGCGCCCGGTGATCGGGTTCCCGTTACTACCGCGTCCGCGTTTCGTCCCTTGATCGCCAATGCGACACCGCGCAGAACTCCGACACGGTTCGCGATCGGCTGGAATAGCCCGAGGTTGCTGTCGCCGAGTCGCACCGCGTCGGGGATGTGCTCTGCGTACCAACCGTCCGCAACGATCCTCATGACTTGCAACCTCGGTTTCTGGGAGGAGTGGGAAAAGTGCGGCCAGTCGCCTGGGTCGTTCGACAGTCGAGTCAAGTCACAGCGACAAAATTTGCATTACCGGGGTCTGAGCACACCGCGCGTTCGACGAAGCCGCCGGCGCCGAAGACAAGGGTGGTCATATCGGGCATTCGGATCGGATGTGAAAGCAACGGCTCGACCTGTGACCCAAGAGTTGGTGGTTTCACAATGCAGGCCTCCTGATACGGAAACTCGCTCGGCGGGGCGATTACCAGAAAGGCTTTCGATCCCATCCGGCAGCACCCCGGGCAGGCTCCGACCGTAGGGTTCATCAACTGACTGTTGCCGAACCCCAGGGTTGGTCGACACTCGTGGCCTATCGAGCTCCCGGAACGTACTCGGTGTGTCGGACAGCCTTTGCCCACATCGCGTCGCGCACTGCGATTGCGCGCGCGACTTCGACCGGATCATGTGTCAGGCCGTAGCCCACGAAATCCTCCTCGTCGAACAGCGTCCAGGCAAGCGTGTCGTCGTCGATCAGGCACCACTCGTCGGTGGTGTAGTCCTGCGGCTTCAACCAGTGACGGGGTAGCCAGCGAATGTCTTCACCGTGTGCCTGGTTGCGCCCGGTCACCGCATGGAGGAAACGGATGTAGTCGGTGAGGGGTTCGGTGACGACCCGGACACGTTGCATGGCGACCCCTCGGGCGGTGGTCGCGTCGCTCAGGTCTTCCCATTCTTTCCACAACACCGGGTAGTCGTCCGGGTCGAGCGGCACCAGGCCGGCCTGAAATCGACGCATCGGTTCGTGTTCGTCGCTCACGACGTGTTCGTCTTCCACCTCGAATTGAAAGGCGCGATACCGTGCCTGCTCGAACAGCGAAGCCAGCTCTGACCGTGGGAGGAACAGCACTGTCAACACCCCCCGTTGAACGGCTGTCGGCTCCCGGAATGACCAGGGGTATTCCGGCTGAATCGATTACTCATGAAATCGCATCCAATCTCGATCCGCGCAGGCAACCTCGGTTGCCCGAGTGGGAAAGGTTATGGTTCTCGGCCAGGAGAATCTCATGGCTGGTCCATCAACAAACGGCATCGTTCGGACAGCCTGTCGGCGCCCTGTGTCATGAAATCTCTGCCACTGATCGGCGGGTGTTTCGGCTCGAATCCCGGCAACACTTTGATGAGCGCCGCTTCATAGGGATGAAGCGTATAGAGAACCGTGACGCGGGGCACCGCACGCTGGGCGGGATCGCGTGGCACGCTGACACGATGAGTGCAGGCGCGAAAGCGATCGTTGCTGACAAAACTGAGCCATTTTCCGCTGATGACAACAAGGGAGCCGGCCGGGGTGCACACCCTGCTCCACGCCTTGCTTTGCGGGCGATACACCTGTAGCCCCTCTACCGGGCTTCCTATCATCAGGCTGAGAAGCCCGTAGTCCTCGTGGGACAGCACGCGGGCCGGCGACGCGAGATCCTCGACGGGAGAGCTGATGGGCGGGTAGTGATTCAATCTAAGCACGTCGTTGGTGGGGGAGATGTCCTCGTCGTACAGCGAGGAGTCGATGTCCAGGTAGCGGAGCAGAGCTCTGCCCAGCTGCGGAGTCAACTCCTCGCACGCCTGCCAGAAATTTCTGAATGCCGCTTCGAATTTCTCGTCGGGCCAGTGGTCGACAGCCCTGTCCGCATCTTCTCCGATGATGCGGAAGGCGGATCTGTCGAATTCCCATGCCTCTACCGCATGCGGCAGCGCAGGCATACTCTCCTGCAGTGGGACGTATCCCAGATAGTAGGGCTCGCCATAGGCGCAATCCGGTGAAACGAACTTCATTTTCTCTTCATCGGGCACCGTGGTGAAAATGTTCAGCGCGTTGGCGTCGGTGGCCTGAAATTCATCGGCGTAGATACCATGGTTGGTCAATATCGCGATTCCGGCATCCTCCATGGCGGTGCCGAGCTTTTCGATGAAACGGTTTCGTGTCGCTGCATTGTCGTGTAGATCCGACATGTCGCAGACCTGTGGCCGGAAATCATCGTCGAATTCGTCGTTCGGGCTCTCGACGAGCGTGTACCCGGAATAGTTGGGATCGGTTTCCGGAAATCCGAATTCGGATACCGCGTCGTTGGTTTCTTTGTCGCTCACGTCTTCACCCCTGACGGACGATGATATCCAAGCACAATAACTCGGGCCGGGTCCGACAATGATCGAGGAGAGGTGCATGATAGAAGCGCGGACCGGGCCGTTGAAGCTGTGTCAGTGCTGTATTCAACATCGCATCACCACAGGTGTGCTGTCAATAGATGTCGCGCATGAGGGTGCCTTCCGGGTCGCGGACGGGACTTCCAACGCCTGCAAGGTGATCCGGGGAAGCCTCGCGAGCGTCAAGCCCCGTGTACCTACCTTGGTCGGTACAAGTTCTGTTGTGCGACTCACGATTTCGGCACGTGAACTCGGATTGCTGTGTGAAACTTGAGATTCGGATCATGCGTTGGGCGCCGTGAGGGGTTTGCGGCGTACCTCGGAACGAAATCCGATGTCGCTCGCGATGCCGGTAGTCCCCGGCGCCGCCCGCGACGACTCTGAAAGGTGCGATTGCGATATGAGCCCTACTGCGGACCGACGGACCTTCCTGAAGGCCACCGCGCTCGTCGCGGTGACGAACGCCCTGGGGATATCGGCGGTGCTGTCGGCATGTTCGGGCGGATCCCGTGGAGCCGCAACGGTCGGTGACACGATCCGGTTCGGATTCCTGGCGGACATGCAGGTGCCCGACCCGGACATCTTCTACGAGGGAGAGGGTCTGCAGGTAACCCTGAACGTCTACGAAGGCTTGGTCGCCTATAAACCCGATTCATCCGAAATCGGGCCCGGTCTGGCCGAGTCGTGGACGGTCGCCGAAGACGGACGCACGTACACGTTCAAGCTCCGTGCCGGTGTCACCTTCCACGACGGCACGCCGATGACAGCCACCACGCTCGTCAAGAGTTATCAACGGCGTTCGGCCGTCAACCAAGCGCCTGCCTATCTGATCGCCGACGTCGAGTCGATGTCCGCGCCTGACGACTCCACGCTGGTGATCGAGCTCGGCCATCCGGTCGAACCGTTCCTCGATTACCTCGCCTGCCCGTGGGGGCTGAAAGCCGTGAGCCCGACCGCGGTACAGGCTCACAGCGTGAACGGTGATATGGCCCAGGGCTGGTTGAGTACGCACGATGCGGGAACCGGGCCCTATCGGATCACCGAGTTCGTGCCGAGCAGTCACTACACGCTGACCGCCTACGACGGCTACTGGGGAACGAAACCGGAATTCACCGCTCTTCGGATCGAGATCATCCCGGACATCACGTCGCAACGCCTCCTGCTCGAGCAGGGCCGGCTGGACATCATCACCAAGGGCCTGCCGATCACCGTGATCGAGGCAATGAAGACGAATCCGGCGTTGACTGTGAGGGAACATCCGACGGCGTTCAAGTCGTCGATCTTCTTGAACTGGAAGAAGGGTGCGTTCACGGATTCCGCGTTCCGCCAGGCGATGCGCAAGGCGGTGAACGTTCCCGCGCTCATCGAGCCCGCCTACGGTTCGACAGTCTCCCGATCCTCGCAGTTCTACCCGGCCGGAGTGTTGCCAGACGGCGTCGCGCCGGATGCGCCCGATCAGGATGACTCCGAGCTGAAGGCTCTGATCGCGAAACTGCCGGACAGTGACAAGAGGATCGACCTCGCCTACGACGAGGCCGGCGGTGCCACCGACGCGCGCGTGGCCGAACTCCTCCAGACGCAGCTGGCCGCGTTGGGACTGGTTGCCACGGTTCGGGCTATGCCAACCTCGCAGGTGTTCGCATTGCATTCGACGCCGGTCGGGCAGCAACCGCACATGCTGGTCCACGGGTCCGGCGGCGACGCGCTCAATGCCGACACCACACTGCGGATCTTCTTCCGCACGGGCGCATCGCCGACCAACTGGTTCAACTATTCGAACACCGCACTGGACGACGTGATGGACGCCGGGAAACGATCACTCAGCAAAGCTGAGGCCGAAAGGCACTGGGTCGAAGGCGCTGAGATCGTGATGGGCCAGGCCTGGGTCATCAACCTCTGTGACATCAAGGACGTCATCGTGACCGACTCCGGCATCGGCCAGATCGTCCATACGCTGCTCGGCACCGGAATGGTGCCTGTCAACCTGCTCCGGAAGGGGTGACAGCGAGATGATGCGCTTCCGCGACCGAGCAGCCGAAGGGGAGGAAGGTGGGCGGCCGGCCGACACGCTCGCGCCCCGTGCGTGTGTGAGCGACCTCGAGGTGACGTTCCGCCGCCGAGGCGTCGCTTTGCGCGCGATTCGGGGAGTGAGCATCGAGATCGCGGCCGGGGAGATCGTCGCGCTCGTGGGCGAGTCCGGTTCCGGTAAAAGCATTTTGGGGCTGAGTCTGCTCGGCCTGCCGGTGGGCGAGCCGCCTGCCGTCGTCACCGGGCGAGCCGAAGTGTGCGGCGTCGACATGGTCGCCGCCTCGCCTGTCGAGCGACGTAAGGTCCGGCGTGCCCACTTGGGTGCGGTGTTTCAGAATCCGGTGACATCGCTGAATCCGACGATGCGGATCGGTGACCAGGTGCGGGAAGTCGCGGGCTCGACGGCGGAGGCAGTCCGACTGCTCGACCTGGTCGGGGTCGCACAGGCAGCCCGCAGGCTGCGGTCGTACCCCCATGAGCTCTCCGCAGGGATGCGGCAACGGGTTATGATCGCGATCGCGATCGCCGCGCAGCCGGACCTGATCATTGCCGACGAACCGACCTCGGCGCTCGATGTCACCGTGCAGGCGCAGATTCTGGCGTTGCTATCCGACCTACGGGCGGAGCTCGGCTGCTCTGTATTGTTGATCACCCACGACATCGGCGTCGCTGCGGCGGTCGCCGACCGGGTCGCGGTCATGTACGGCGGGCGCCTCGTCGAGATCGGCGCCATGGCCGACGTCCTCGCCACCCCCACGCACCCCTATACCGTCGGCCTTCTGGATTCGCGACTCGATCTCAGCCTGCCGGTGGACCACCGAATACCTGTGCTGACGGGTATGCCACCGGATCCCCGCGACCCCGCGCCGGGTTGTCCGTTCGCTCCGAGGTGTTCGCTTCGTACCGACGACTGCGATAAGTCGCTGATCCCTTTGACACCGGCTGCCACCCACACTGGCGAGGCGGCGTGCGTCCTGCCGGCAGAGGTCGACCGGAGCCGATCGCGTGGGCCCACATCCGCTTTCCCGCCGCTGCAAATCCCGGACCGCTCGCGACCGGCACTGCGGTGCCGCGGCGTCGGCAAGAACTTCCGCCTGCGCAACGGGCCGGCCGGACGCGAGGTACTTGCGGTGCTGCGCGACCTCGACCTACAGGTAGAAGCGGGCGAGGCCGTCGCGGTCGTCGGCGAATCGGGGTCGGGCAAATCGACACTGCTGAGGCTGCTCGCGGGATTGGAGAATCCCGACAGCGGCGTAATCGAGGTGCCCGGTGCGTCGACGCAGATGATCTTCCAAGATGTCAGCGCCTCGTTGACACCGTGGCTGACCGTCGAGCGACAGGTCGGTGAACGGCTGCCGCGGACACTGGACCGGGCCGAGCGACGGGCCCAGGTGGTCGCCGCGCTCGAACGTGTGGGGCTCCCGGCGGCCGTCGCCGACCTGCGTGCCGACAGCTTGTCGACAGGGCAGCGCCAGCGCGTCGCATTCGCGCGGGCGACGATCGTCGTTCCCGCCGTATTGCTGTGTGACGAGCCGACCTCGGCGTTGGACGCACCACTGGCGGCGTCGATGTTGAACTTGATACAGACGCTGCGGCGCGAGTTCGAGCTGACAGTCGTCTTCGTGACCCACGATCTGGCCGCGGCGCGTTTTGTTGCCGACCGAGTCGCCGTGATGTATCGCGGCGAGATTGTCGAGATCGGCGCCGCCGAGAAGGTGGCCGGCGCACCGTCGCACCCCTACAGCAAGGCGTTGGTGGCCGCCGTCCCGAATATCGGGAGCGCACCGGAACAGCGACCCAGTGAGGCGGCTGGACCGTCGAACGTTCCGACGCCGGCTTCGCCTCTCAGCGGTGGCGCGGCCATCGGATCAGTGCCCGCGGCAGCAAAGGAGCGCCGACGCGCGAAACCGGGTGATGTGATCACGTTGTGTGTGCTTGCGACCCTGATCGTCGTCACGCTCGGCGCATCGTGGATCGCCCCGTATGACCCCGATCTCCCGGTCGGGGACCCGATCTCCCCACCCGGCGCAGCGCATTGGCTCGGCACCGATGAGGTCGGACGCGACATCCTGAGCCGCGTCCTGATCGGTATGCGCGCCAGTTGGTGGGGCGCCCTCTGCGTAATCGTGTCGGGGATCGTCCTCGGCGGAGCCGTAGGGCTGGTCGCGGGCACCCTCGGCGGGGTCGTCGACCGGATCCTGATGCGAATAACCGATATCTTCATCGCCCTGCCCGCAGCCTTGCTCGCGATCGCCGTCGTAGCCGCGATCGGGCCGTCGTATGTGCATACGCTGGTGGCGGTGGCGCTGGTCTGGTGGCCGTTGTACGCACGAGTCGTGCGAGGCGAGGTGACCAGGCTCCGATCGCTGCCACACATCGACGCCGCGCGTATGTCCGGTGCGGGCCGAATCGGACTCGGCCGACTGCACCTGCTCCCGGGCGCATGGCCGCCGACCATTGTCGCCGCGAGTCTAGACGTCGGCGCCTTGATCGTGATGCTGTCCGGACTCTCCTTCGTCGGGCTCGGTGCTCCCGCCCCTGCCCCCGAGTTGGGGGCGATGTGCGCAAGGGGGCTGCCCTATCTGCTTGATTCCTGGTGGGTGCCGATCATGCCCGCGATCGGGCTGTTCGTGCTCGCCACGATCGCCAACCTCGTCGGTGATGTCATACGCGACCGCCTCACCGACCGCTGACCGGAATCGCCTCTTCTTCCAGCGCAAGGGAGCGCCCCGAATGCTCACAGCCATAGCCCGGCGCGGCAGTGCGACCGTCCTCGTGCTCCTCGCTCTCGTCGCGGTGGTGTTCGTCCTACGGCAAGTCTCGCCGGTTGATCCGGCCCGAGCGTTCGTCGGCGACAGGGCCTCCGCTGAGGTCGTCGAGCGAGCACGGCACGATCTCGGTCTCGATCGGCCACTGCCGCTTCAGTATGTCGACTACGTCGAAAAGGCAGCCACCGGCGACTTCGGGCAGTCCGCGGTGACCAGGCGGCCGGTCGGCTCAGATATCATCGAATTCCTGCCCGCCACAGCGGAACTGATAATTTGCGCGTTCGTGCTGGCGGTATTGCTCGGCTTGCTGCTCGGCGCGGCGACAGCACTGCGCTGGCCGGGGTCGGGCGCCCTGCGATTCGTGTTGATCGGCGGATCGTCAATGCCGATATTCCTCGCGGCCTTGCTTGCGATCCTGTTATTCTACAAGTATTTCGGGGTTCTGCCCGCTCGCGGGCGAAGCTCCTTCAGCGACGCGCCCGACGGGCTGACCGGGTCCTTGCTCATCGACTCGCTGCTCGCCGGGCGACCAAGCGTATTCCTGGATGCCGTCGAGCATTTGATCCTTCCCATGGTGTGCTTGTCGTTGGTGCCCGCCGTCGCGATCGGCCGGTCCCTACGCAGCAGCTTGCTGCACACGCTGCGCTCGGACTTCATTCGCACCGCCCGTGTCAAAGGCATGACCGAACTACACGTCGTCGGAAAACACGCGTTGCGCAATTCGGTGAACTCGACACTGTCGATCGCGGGCATGCAGGTCGCTGCCATGTTCGGCGCCGACATCGTGCTGGAGATGATCTTCGCCTGGCCCGGAATCGGCCTCTACACCGCTCAAGCCCTGAAAGTCGGCGACTACACCACGATCGCCGGAATCACCCTGACTCTCGGCGCGGTCTACGTCCTGACGAACTTTCTCGTCGACCTCGGTCAAGCATTTGCCGATCCCCGGGCATCCGATGACTGACAAGCGCGATGCGCGGCGACTTTACAAAGTCGCGGTTCTGTCCCTGGTCCCGTTGCCGGGGGTGCTCCCCGTGCGAGCGAATATAGGCGCCTCGGGGAGGCGGATACAGGACGCGGTGGACTGAGCTGGAAGCACCCGACATGGCTAGTGCTGCGTTCCTCAAAGATCATGTATCTTGTTGTGAGTCTTGTTGGTTCGGGTGTCATGGAGTGAGTTCTGCCAAAGGTGCTGGTCGCGCGTCCTGCGCGGGATGTGTTGGAGGAGCGGAAGATTCGTAAGCTCGCTGGTGCTCGGCATGCTCCGGGTGATTGGATTCGTCGGGCGCGGATGATCACGGCGAGCTGGGATGGGAAGTCCACTGCGGTGATCGCAGATGAGTTGGGATGCCATCCGCAGACGGTGCGAGAACGCTTGCACCGGTTCAATACTTACGGCCTGGAGGGGCTGGGCGATCGGCCGGGGTCAGGGCGTAAACCTCGCCTGACCGAGCCGGAGCGCAGTCGTATCGTTGCCTTGGTCGCCACCACGCCGCCGGGGCGGTTGACGCGGCGATCCGATGGTGCCCTGGAAGCCGAACAGGACGGGGCACCATCGTGCTGGACGCTGGATTCGCTGACCGCAGCCCTGCGCGCCGAAGGCATTGTCGTGGGTCGTAGTCAAGTGCGAAGAATACTTGTGGCAGAGGGGATTCGATGGCGTCGGCCGCGGTCGTGGACGACGAGCAAGGACCCGTACTTCGTCCCAAAAGAACCCACATCGTCGGTCTCTACATGCAGCCACCGGCCGGGGCCACGGTAGTCTGCGCCGACGAGCTGGGCCCGATCTCGCCCCGCACCTTCGGCCCCGCGCCGGGGTGGTCGATCGACGGACACCGCATCAAGGCCCCCTGGAATATTCGCGAGGCCCGGACAAGATCTGGGTCTACGGATCGATCCGCGTCCGCGACGGCCAAGCGGTCACGCTCACCGCCGGCTCACGCAACAGTGTGAACTATCAGAGTTTCCTCGAGCTGATCGAACAGGCCAACCCCGTCGGTGACATCTATGTGATCACCGACAACCTCTCCAGTCACAACAGCAAATCCACCCGCGAATGGTTCGAGGATCACCCTCGGATCAAACACGCGTTCATCCCGGTCGGGGCGTGCTGGCTCAACCTGCAAGAGCCGTGGTGGCGGATCTTTCGGCGAGAAGCCCTCGCAGGTCATACCTTCGCCGACCACACAGAGATCGACCAAGCCACCCGCCAAGCCACCGCCGCCCTCAACGCCCGCGCACGACCATGGGTCTGGGGCCGACCAGCCCCGAAACCCAGGACCCTACGCCGCCGGTTTATCTACCACCTTTAAGGAACGCAGCACTAATCGGTCGCAGGGGCGCCGTGGATTTCGTCTGGGTCGGCTGTTTCCAGGTACCGGTTTCGGGTATCTGGGTTGCTTAGCCTGAATCCACCGACGCGGGTTTCAGGCTGGTCGGCGCACCGTAGGTGCGCCGACCAGTGGGTTCAGGCTTAGCGCGACCAAGGGCAAGCCGATCAGTTCCGCGATATTGGTTGGCGTCGGGTCGCCAATGCCCACTGCTGTTGTCGCGGCCACTGGCGATCAGGTGTGTAGACGACATCGCGTGGCCCGAACGAGGGCGGCAGGTGCGGGAGGGGTGAATTCTCAAGTCCGCAGATGTTATCTGTAAGCGGGTGAATCGACCGATGACCGACTCTGGTTCGGCCATCGGTCGACGTGCGGGTCAGGGGTGCTTGTTCAGGGTTTGCAGGGCGGAATGTATCTCGGCGACCTCGTCGAGTAGGGCTTCGAGACGATCGAGCAGGTTCGCCCGCCGTTGGTGAACGCTTGCCGCCACTGCGTCCGTTACTTCAGAGGTGTCGGGCAGTTGACGGGAGGATGCTGGAGTCGGGCGGGTGTCGCTGCTGAAGATCTCACCGCACAGTCGTCGGACCCGATCTTCGTCGCCGCGAGGGAATCGCCACACGTCTATGTCCGGTACGAGCATCCCGCCGAGTTCGTCGGCCGCATCGTGGAAGCGTGGGTTATAGGGTGCTTCGACTTCCACCTCGGTCCCGATCGAGATGATTACACTTTGCATTGCGGAGGTCCTTTCTCCGTAACTGCCCCGGTCTGGTGTTGGCGCACCGGCCGGGCCGTATTCCGTCCATGCCAGGCCCGACGCTATAGGTCGTCGGGCGAGACGCTCAATGCTTGTTCGTGAAAATCCCTGTACACCAGGATTTTTCGTCCGTTGCATCGGAGTCAAGAGCGGGATGGGACCGGTCACGGCAGGCTCCTGAGATTCGAGGTCGTCCACTTTGTACGCACTTTCCCTTCCTGGTGTATCAGGGGGTGCGGTTCGTTGGTCAGGATGGCCAGGGCGGCAGCGACTTCGTGGAGGTTGGCTTTGACGTAGGTGGCGGTGGTTCCTGCTTTCTTGCTGGAGTGTCCGGCGTATTCCTTGGCGATCGCGTAGCCGAAGGTGCGTTCGACCCAGGTGAGGGTGGTGTGGCGAAGCCAGTGTGTGCTGACTCCCTGGGTGAGGACCCAGGGCAGGTGTTCGCCGATGCGGTTCCAGAGGTGGTCGTAGCGGCGGTGGGTGATCGGTCTGCCGTTGCGGTAGCGCAGCAGTTGTTCCGATTGGGGGCTGTGGCGGTCGCGGGCGTGGGCGGTGAGGTGGGTCATCAGGGTGGGGGAGACCGGTTGCCAGCGGTCGGTGCCGTCTTTTTCGCGGAGGTAGATCAGGCATTGGGTGGTGTCGAGGTCGTGGGGACGCAGCCCGAGGGCTCCGCTGCGGCGGCAAGCGGTTTCAATGTGCAGGCGCAGGATGAGCGAGTCGAGTTCGGGGTCGTTGCCTGTGGTGGCGGCGATCCGGCAGATGTCGGCGAGTTGGTGCGTGGGGATGGCGTAGCGGTGCGATTTGCGGCGGGTGGGACGCACGAGAGTGCGTGCGGGGTTGTCGGCGGGACGGATCCAACCCTTCTGCTCGGCGTAGCGGTAGACGCAGCGCACGGTGGAGACGAAGTGTTCGACCGCGCCGGCGCCGCCGCGGGAGGCGCGGTTGATACGGGCGGTCGAGCGGATGGAGTGGGCCAGTTCGTCGAGATCGGGTTTGCTCACCTGGTCGAGTCGGCGATCGCCCCAGCACTGTTCGAGTCTGTCGAGGTGCGTGCCGTAGGTGCGGCGTGTACCGGGGCCGAGGGTCGCGCGCACGACAGGGACGATTTCGGCGAAGGTGGGCACCGAGACGGTGGGTGTGAGGAGGTCCGCAGGGGCGAGACCCAGCTGGGTGAGCAGCAGCCGGGCCGCGGCGAGGGTGTCGGCCGCGGGTGCTGTGGGCTGGTGTGTTGATGCCATGGGTCACCCGCCCAGGAGTGCGAGACGAGCGCCGAGCAGGTTGTTCAGTGCCGCCGGCGGATACAGGAGAAGGCGTCCGCTGCTTCGGCGACCTATCAGCAGCACCCGGTCGCCGACGAATAGGTGCACGCGGCGTCGCTGCCGGAACGGGACCCGGAAGAAGCCATCAGCGGTGATGCGGATCGGTCCGCTCGGGAGTCGGCCGACGAGCAGCGCATCGTCGGTGGGGTCGATGTCCAGGCGTGTGCCCGGGTGCCAGCCGAGGGTGGTGAAGACGTGCCGGTCCAGGATCCGGCCTGCTTCGCCCACCGTGCAGACGCCGTAGACGACATCGCCGTCGGCTACATGGTGGGCCGGGGGAATGGGTGCGGGGCCGTGGACCAGTTGGTCCAGCGGTGCCTGCGGGGGTATGAGTGCCGGAATCATCGATCCTCCCGGCGGATGCCGCCGAAACGCGGCCCCAAGGCACCGGTGGCGGGTATCGTTGGCGGATCTGCCAGAAGTTTCCGCAGGTCAGTACGCATAATGCCTGATCCCTTCGTGTGTTCGAGTGCGCTCGAACACACGGCACGCAAACCCAGCAAATTTGCTGGGTTTTTGTGCGCGAGGGGGGATTTGAACCCCCACGTCCGTGGACACCAGAACCTAAATCTGGCGCGTCTGCCAATTTCGCCACTCGCGCTGATGGTACGACCGTCCAAACTTTACCGGGCCGGGGGCTGTTCGCGAAGCAGCGGGTGGGTGTGGCGTACTCGTCAGTAACACCACCTGGGATTATAACGATCACATAACACTCAATGTGAGGAAGGCTCATGTTTCCGCACCGTGGATGCGCGTCCGGACCTGCGGGTTCAAACATGAGGGAGAGTCATATTTCTATAAATTCTGGTACGTTCGTGCGGAAAAACTGGGCGGTAGGGGTGGTGTGTCGGGAGAAACCTGAGGATTCCCTCATGATTTTGTGTGATCCTTGCCAGGAGAGGCCGATCGGGTATGCAACGCCCGCGCGCCGGAGGAGCCGGGGATGTCTCCGAGGACATGTCGCCACTAGTAGGAAGTCGAAGCGTCTTGACGATCAACGAGAACACCGCGGCCAAGGCCGGGTACCGCGTGAACGTGGCAGGCACCGCTGGTAGGACCGTTGCCGAAGGGGTTCGCTCACCACTGCTGGACCGACTGCGCGGCGGGACACCGTATGCGCTGGCGTTCGGCGGCCAGGGTGCCCGGTGGCTCGGCGAACTGGAAGAGATCGGCCGGGACGCGGCGCTGGAGCCCGAACTCACCGCGCTGGTGAACGAGGCGGCCGCGCTGCTGGAACCGGTCGCTCGGCAGTTGCTGATGGTGCGCCCGATGGGCTTCGACCCCATGGGCTGGATGCTCGAGGACGAGCTCGCCGACGAGGACGCCTCGCGGAGTTCGGCCCTGCCGTCGGAGCAGGTGCTGCGCTCGGCGGCGGTCTCCATGCCGGGCGTACTGCTGGCCCAGCTCGCCGCCCTGCGGGCGTTGCGCCTGCAAGGGCTGGAGACCACCGAATTCCCGCCGGTCGCGGTTATCGGACACTCCCAAGGGCAGTTGGCCGTCGCGGCGCTGGCGCGGAGCGGCCAGTACGACGCCGAAATGCTCGCGATCGCCCAGCTGATCGGCGCCGCGGCCGGGCTGGTGGCGCGGCGACGCGGGCTCATGCCGGTGGGCGACCAGTCGCCGATGGTGGCCGTGTCGAATGTCGACCCCGAGGAACTGCGCGCGGTGCTCGCCGAGGTGGCCGAAGGGGTCGACCCGGCCACGGCGGCGGTGCTGTCCATCCGCAACGGTCGACGGCGTGCCGTGCTCTCCGGCGCCCCCGCGCAGCTGCGGCGGGTGCGGCAGCGCTGCGAACAGATCCACACCGAGCAGAACCGCGAACGTGAGGCCAAGATGCGCGGCGGTTCGGTGTTCTCGCCGGTCTTCGAGGACCTCATCGTCGACGTGGCATTCCACCACCCGGCGCTGGCCGAGACCGTTGATCTGGTGTCCGGCTGGGCGGACCAGTGCGGTCTGGACGCCGAGCTCGCCAGGACGTTGACCCAGCAGATCCTGGTCGACCCCATCGACTGGGTGGCGACCGTGGACGAGGTCGTCGAGGCGGGCGCACAGTGGATTCTCGATCTTGGCCCCGGCGACCTGCTGACCCGGGTCAGCAGCGGCACGCTGAAGGGCAGCGGGGTCGGCATCGTCGCGGCGGCGACCCGCGAGGGCCAGCGCAGCCTGCTGACCCCGGGCGCGGCCCCGGAACCGAGCCGGTCGTGGTCGGCCTACGCGCCGCGGCCGGTGCGGCTGCCCAACGGACGGATCGTGGTGGAGACCGCGTTCACCCGGCTCACCGGACGGTCTCCCATCCTGCTGGCGGGTATGACGCCCACCACCGTGGACGCGAAGATCGTCGCGGCGGCGGCGAACGCGGGGCACTGGGCGGAGCTGGCCGGTGGCGGCCAGGTGACCGAGCAGATCTTCGCCGACCGGGTGGAAGAGCTGAAGAAGCTGCTGCACCCGGGTCGACAGGTGCAGTTCAACTCGCTGTTCCTGGATCCCTACCTGTGGAAGCTGCAGCTCGGCGGAAAGCGTCTGGTGCAGCGGGCCCGCGCGGCGGGCGCTCCGTTCGACGGTGTGGTGGTCACCGCCGGTATCCCGGAGCTCGAGGAAGCCGTCGCGCTGGTCGAGGAACTGACCGAGGTGGGCATCACCCACGTCGCGTTCAAACCGGGCACGGTCGCCCAGATCCGGGCAGTGCTGCGGATCGCCGACGCGATCCCGCACTACCCGGTGATCATGCACGTCGAGGGCGGTAAGGCCGGCGGGCACCACTCCTGGGAGGACCTGGACGACCTGCTGTTGGCCACCTACGCCGAACTGCGCGGCCGCGACAATGTGGTGGTCTGCGTCGGCGGCGGGATCGGCACCCCCGAGCGGACGACCGAATACCTGACCGGCACCTGGTCGACCGCGCACGGCTACCCCGCGATGCCGCTGGACGGCGTGCTGGTCGGCACCGCCGCCATGGCGACCCTCGAGGCCACCACCGCGCCCGAGGTGAAGCAGCTGCTGGTGGACACGCCGGGCACCCCCGACTGGGTGGGTGCCGGCACCGCCCGCGGCGGGATGGCCTCCGGGCGCAGCCAATTGGGCGCCGACATCCACGAGATCGACAACGCCGCCTCGCGCACCGGCCGGCTGCTCGACGAGGTCGCCGGCGACGCCGACGCGGTCGCCGCGCGGCGCGACGAGATCGTTACCGCGCTGAACGCCACCGCCAAACCGTACTTCGGCGATGTGGCCACCATGACCTACACCGAATGGCTCGAGCGCTATATCGAACTGGCCGTCGGGACGGACCGCCGCCAGGACTTCGACTGCGGCAGCGATCTCGGCGACGCGATCACCGAGGCGACCCGTTCGGTGTGGCTGGACATCACCTGGCGCGACCGGTTCGCCGAGATGCTGCACCGCGCCGAGTCCCGGCTGTCGCCTGTCGACCGCGGGCAGATCGAGACCCTGTTCGCCGACGACGACCTGGAGAACCCGGCCACCGCCGTCGCCGCTCTGCTCGAGCGCTATCCGACCGCGGCCACCACGCTGCTGCATCCGGCCGATGTGCCGTTCTTCGTCTCGCTGTGCAAGACCCCGGGCAAGCCGGTGAACTTCGTCCCCGTGATCGACGCCGATGTGCGGCGCTGGTGGCGTTCGGATTCGCTGTGGCAGGCCCACGATCCGCGCTACTCCGCCGATCAGGTGTGTGTCATTCCGGGCACCGTATCGGTCGCCGGGATCACCAAGGTGAACGAACCGGTCGGCGAGCTGCTGGACCGCTTCGAACAGGACGCCGCCTACTCGATGATGCGGGCCGGCGCGGTGCCGGCCGTCGTGGACGCGCGCCGGGTGGCCGGTGTGACCGGCGGCCCGATCGACGTGGTGCTGGCCGCGCCGGATATCACCTGGTCCGGTCGCGCCACCCTCAACCCGGTGCACCGGCTGGGCGATCTGCACGAGTGGGCCGTCGACGAGAAGGGGGCGGCGCACCCGCCGACCGGCGCCACCCTCACCGAGACCACCGGTCCGGAGGCCGAACACGGCTACGTCGAACTCGTCGTGCCGCTGTTCGCGGGCCGGGAGGTGCGAATCCGGATCACCGTGCCGGTATCGACGTACAACGGCGGCGCGCCCCTGGTCACCGAGGCCGATGCCGATACCGCGATGTCGGCGCTGCTGGCCGTCGCGGCCGGGCAGACACTGCCGGAGGTGAAGGGCACGGTCGCCCATATCAACCTGGCCTGGACGCCGGACCTCATCGCCGACCATGCCGGGGTCACCGGTTCGGGGCTGCCGGCGGAGTTGAGCACACTGGGCCGGACGGCACCCGACGTGCTGGTCGGCGCGTGCTGGCCCACCGTGTTCGCGGTGCTCGGCGCGGCCCGCACCGATACCGGCGCCAGTGTGATCGAGGGCATGCTCGACCTGGTCCACCTGGACCACCAGATCGAACTGCTGCGCGAACTGCCGGAGACCACCAGCATTCTCGTTGTGCGGGCCGAGGCCGCCTCGGTGCTCGACACCGATCTCGGCCGGGTGGTCGAGGTGCAGGTGACGGTCGGCGAGATGCGCGACCAGGGCCTGGATGTGGTGCCGTTGGCCCGGCTGACCGAGCGGTTCGCCATCCGCGGTCGTACCGGTGCCGGGGAACTCGTCGATCCGCCGCGCGCGGCCGGAACCGTCGGCGACAACGTCACCGAGACACCGCGTCGGCGACGCCGCGATACCACTATCGTCGCGCCGCGCACCATGGCCGCCTTCGCCACCGTGTCCGGCGACCACAACCCCATTCACACCAGCGATTCCGCTGCCAAGCTGGCGGGCCTGGGCAGCCCGATCGTGCACGGTATGTGGCTGTCGGCCGCCGCGCAGCACACGGTGTCGGCGGTGGATACGAGCAGTTCGGTGCCGCCGTGCACCCTGACCGCCTGGACGACCCGGTTCCTGGGCATGGTCCGCCCCGGCGCGGAGATCGATGTCCGGGTGGAGCGGATCGCGGTCGACGCGGGCAGCGAAATCGTCGAGGTGTCCTGCCGGACCGACGGTGACCTGGTGATGACCGCCACCGGCCGCACCGCCACCCCGAAGACCGTCTACGCCTTCCCCGGGCAAGGTATCCAGCGCAAGGGCATGGGCCTGGACGCGCGGACCCGCTCGAAGGCCGCCAAAGAGGTATGGGACCGCGCCGACAAGCACACCCGGGAAGCCCTGGGCTTCTCCATCCTGGCCGTGGTGCGCGACAACCCGACCTATCTCAAGGCGCGCGGGGTGGAACATCGGCACCCGGATGGCGTGCTGCACCTGACCCAGTTCACCCAGGTCGCCATGGCGACCCTCGGTGTCGCGCAGATCGCCGAACTGCGGGAGGCCGGCGCGTTCGCGGAGGGCGCGCTGCTGGCCGGACATTCGGTCGGTGAGTACAACGCCCTCGCCGCCGTCGCCGGGGTGCTGCCGCTGGAGGCGGTGCTCGAAGTGGTGTTCCAGCGCGGTTCGGCCATGCACCAGCTGGTGCCGCGGGACGAGAAGGGCCGCAGCGACTACCGCATGGCGGCCATCCGTCCGTCGCAGATCGGGCTGCCCGACGACGAGGTGGTCGACTTCGTCGCCGGTGTGGGCGAGCGGGTCGGCGAATTCCTCGAGGTCGTCAACCTGAACCTGCGCGGTTCGCAGTACGCCATCGCCGGTACGGTCGTGGGCCTGGAGGCGCTGGAGGACGAAATCGATCGGCGCCGTGCGGAATTCGGCGGCAAGCGGGCGTTCATCCTGGTGCCCGGCATCGACGTGCCGTTCCATTCGACGGTGCTGCGCAAGGGTGTTCCGGAGTTCCGGAGCAAGCTGGAACAGCTGCTGCCGCAGGATCTGCGGCCGGAGGTGCTGGTCGGACGCTACATCCCGAACCTGGTGCCCAAGCCGTTCTCGCTGGAACGCGATTTCGTCGCCGAGATCGCCGATCTGGTGCCGTCGGAGCCCCTCGCGCAGGTGCTGGCCGATTTCGACAGCTGGTCGCAGCGGCCCACCGAACTGTGCCGGGTGGTACTGATCGAACTGCTGGCCTGGCAGTTCGCCAGCCCGGTGCGCTGGATCGAAACCCAGGATCTGCTGTTCACCGATACCGCGAGCGGCGGACTGGGCGTGGAGCGGTTTGTCGAGATCGGTCTCGGCGCGACCCCCACCGTGGCGAACCTGGCGAGCCAGACGCTGAAGCTGCCCGATTACGGCACCACCACGGTGGAGGTGCTCAATATCGAGCGCGAGGCCGGCATCGTGTTCTCGACCGACACCGATCCCGCCCCGGCGGAGGAACCGGTCGAAGAGGCCACCGATGCCCCGGCCGCGGCGGCCGAACCCGCGGCCGCGCCGGTCGCCCCGGCGCCGGTCGCCTCGGGCGGACCCCGTCCGGACGACATCGCGTTCACCGCCGCCGACGCCACCCGCGTGCTCATCGCGCTGTGGACCAAACTGCGGATCGACCAGATCGGCTCGGTGGACACCATCGAGGGCCTGTGCGACGGTGTGAGCTCCCGGCGCAACCAGTTGCTGGTCGACCTCGGGTCCGAGCTGTCGTTGGGTGCCATCGACGGCGCGGCCGACGCCGATATGGGTGCCCTGTCGGCCACCGTGGAACGCTTGGCCCGCACCTACAAGCCGTTCGGTTCCGTGCTGAGCGACGCGATCAACGACCATCTGCGCAAGGTGTTCGGCCCCTCCGGCAAGCGGCCCGCCGCCGTCGCCGAGCGGGTGAAGAAGGTCTGGGAGCTGGGTGACGGCTGGGCCAGCCATGTCACCGCCGAGGTTTCCCTCGGCACCCGGGAGGGCGCCAGCGTGCGCGGCGGGGATCTGGGCGGACTGGTATCCGGCCCGCCGAACGACGCCGCCGCGGTGGACGCCGCGATCGACGCCGCTGTTCAGGCGGTGGCGGCGCGGCGCGGGATCGCGGTATCGCTGCCCAGCGCGGGCGGTGGCGGCGGCGCGACCGTGGACGCGGCCGCGCTGGGCGAGTTCGCCGAGAAGATCACCGGCCGCGACGGCGTGCTGGCGTCGGCGGCCCGGCTGGTGCTGGAACAGCTCGGTCTCAATGACCGGGTCTCCGCGCCGGAGGCCACCGCGGACTCCCTGGTCGACCTGGTCTCGGCCGAACTGGGTTCGGACTGGCCGCGGCTGGTGGCGCCCGCGTTCGACGCCCGCAAGGCGGTGCTGATCGACGACCGCTGGGCCACCGCCCGCGAGGACCTGGCCCGGATGTGGACCGCCGACGACGCGGTGAGTGCCGCGCTGCCGGTCACCGGTTTCCTCGGTGCCGGCGAGGCCGTGGCCGCCCAGGCCGACTGGTGGCGGCAACGGGCGATGTGCGAGGCGCGTTCGGTGCTCGCCGGACACTACGAGCGCATTGCCGAAGCGGCTCGCGACACCGCCGAACCGGGTGAGTGGTCGACCGATATCGCCGTGGTCACCGGCGCCGGCAAGGGTTCCATCGCCGCGGCGGCCATCGCGCGGCTGCTCGCCGGCGGCGCCACCGTCATCGCGACCACGTCCCGGCTCGACGACGCCAAACTCGGCTTCTACAAGCAGCTCTACCGCGACAACGCCCGCCCGGGCGCGGCGCTGTGGGTACTGCCCGCCAATATGGCCTCCTACGCCGATGTCGACGCCCTCGTCGAATGGGTGGGCACCGAACAGGTCGACAACGCGGGCGGCGCCAAGATCAAGACCAAGGACGCCATGACCCCCACCCTGCTGCTGCCGTTCGCGGCGCCGCGGGTGGCCGGCGATCTCGTCGACGCGGGCGCCCGCGCCGAAATGGAGATGCGGGTGTTGTTGTGGTCGGTGGAGCGGCTGATCGGCGGTCTGTCGAAGCTGGGTGCCGACCACGATGTGGACGCCACATTGCATGTGGTGCTGCCCGGTTCACCCAACCGCGGCATGTTCGGCGGCGACGGTGCCTACGGCGAGTCCAAGGCGGCGCTGGATGCGGTGGTCGCCAAGTGGCGGGCCGAGAAGTCCTGGTCGACGCGGGTCACCCTGGTGCACGCGCTGATCGGCTGGGTGCGCGGCACCGGCCTCATGGGCGGTAACGACCCCATGGTCGAGGCCGTGGAGCAGGCCGGCGTGCGCACCTGGTCCACCGGCGAGATCGCCGACGAGCTGCTCGAGTGGTGCACCGAGCGGGCACGCTCGGTCACCGCGGAGGAACCGCAGCAGATCGACCTGACCGGTGGCCTGGCCGGCGCCGAGCTGGACCTGGCCGCGCTGGCCAAACAGGCTCAGCGGCAGGCCGAGGGCGCCGCCGAGCCCGAGCCGGAGACGGCGCGCACCATTGCGGCGCTGCCCACTCCGCCGACGCTCACCTCCGCGCTGCCTGTCCCCGAATGGGGCGAGGTCACCGCCGATCCCGCCGATATGGTCGTGATCGTCGGCGCCGGCGAGCTGGGCCCGTACGGGTCGGCCCGCACCCGCTTCGAAATGGAGGTCTCCGACGAGCTCTCCGCCGCGGGCGTGCTGGAACTGGCCTGGACCACCGACATGGTGCGCTGGGAGAACGATCCCAAGCCGGGCTGGTACGACGTCGAAACCGGTGAATACGTCGACGAATCCGAGTTGGCCGAGAAATACCACGACGCCGTGGTGGAGCGCTGCGGCATCCGCCGCTACGGTGATGACGGCGCCATGGTGGACAACACCGCACCGCTCATGACCTCGGTATTCCTCGACCAGGATCTGTCGTTCACGGTCGGCGGCGAGGCCGAGGCCCGCGCCTTCCACGCCGCCGATCCGGAGCACACGGTCATCACCCCGGTCGCCGACTCCGGCGACTGGACGGTCACCCGCCGGGCGGGCACCGAGATCCGGGTTCCGCGCCGGGCCAAGCTGTCGCGGTTCGTCGGCGGACAGATTCCCACCGGCTGGGATCCGACCGTATGGGGCATCTCCGCGGATATGGCGAACTCGGTGGACCGGGTGGCGCTGTGGAACATCGCCTGCACGGTCGATGCCTTCGTGGGTGCCGGGCTCAGCCCGGCCGAGTTGATGAACTGGGTGCACCCGAGCCTGGTGGCCAACACCCAGGGCACGGGTATGGGCGGTATGTCGTCGATGCGCTCGCTCTACATCGACAACCTGCTCGGCGAACCGCGGCCCAACGACATCCTCCAGGAGGCCCTACCCAACGTCGCGCTCGCGCACGTGGTGCAGTCCTATGTCGGCAGCTACGGCGCCATGGTGCACCCGGTGGCGGCCTGCGCCACCGCCGCGGTGTCTGTCGAGGAGGGCGTGGACAAGATCCGGCTCGGCAAGGCCGAGGTGGTCGTGGCCGGCGGTTTCGACGATCTGGGCATCGAGGGCATCGTCGGCTTCGGTGACATGTCCGCCACCGCGGACTCGGCGGCCATGAGCGCCAAGGGCATCGGCGACCGCTATTTCTCCCGGGCCAATGATCGCCGGCGCGGCGGGTTCGTGGAATCGCAGGGCGGCGGCACCGTGCTGCTGGCCCGTGGTGATATCGCGCTCGAGCTCGGTCTGCCGGTGCTCGGTGTGGTGGCCTATGCCCAGTCCTTCGCCGACGGCGTGCACACCTCCATCCCGGCGCCCGGGCTCGGCGCGCTCGGTGCCGGGCGGGGCGGCCGGGAGTCCCGGTTTGCCGCCGAACTGCGCAAACTCGGTATCGGGCCGGACGATATCGCGGTGGTGTCCAAGCACGACACCTCCACCGCGGCCAACGATCCCAATGAATCCGAGCTGCACGAGCGCCTGGCCGAGGCCATCGGCCGCAGCGCGGGCGCCCCGCTGTTCGTGGTTTCGCAGAAGAGCCTCACCGGGCACGCCAAGGGCGGTGCGGCCGCGTTCCAGCTGATCGGCCTGTGCCAGGTGCTGGAACAGGGTGTGATTCCGCCGAACCGCAGCCTGGACTGTGTCGACGAGAAGATGCTCGACTATCCGCACCTGGTGTGGCCGCGGCATCCGCTGCGGTTCGGGGACCGATTCCCACTCAAGGCCGGATTGGTCACCTCGCTCGGCTTCGGGCACGTGTCCGGTCTGCTGGCCATCGTGCACCCGGAGGCGTTCGTCCAGGCGATCGACCCGGACCGGCGGGAGGAGTACCAGCGTCGCGCGGAGCGGAGGCGGATCGAGGGCCGGCAGCGGTTCGTCGAGGCGATGTGCGGCGGGCGCGCGCTCTACGAGCGTCCGGCCGACCGGCGACTCGGAGCCGACGGCACCCCGGCAGCGCAGATCCGACAGTTGGAGGCCGATGTGCTGCTGTCCGCCGAGGCGCGCCTCGGCGCGGACGGTGCCTATCGGGTGAACGGCCAGAGCGGCGGAACCGGTGTGACCCATACCGGTTCGGATGCCGACTCGTCGGTGACACCGTAGGCTGTTGTGTCCATGACGATCCTCGGTATCGGCTTGGACTTGGTGACCATCTCCGAGTTCGCCGAACAGCTGCAACGCGCCGGAACCACCATGCTCAGGGAGAGTTTCACCGCTGGTGAGCGGCGCTACTGCCAGAGCAAGGGCACGGACCCGGCCCGCAGCTACGCGGCGCGGTGGGCGGCGAAGGAGGCGGTGCTCAAGGCCTGGGCATCGTCTCGGTTCGCCCGCCGCCCGCAGATCGGGGACAATCCGTATCCGCTGATCGAAGTGGTCAACGACGCGTGGGGCAGGCCGAGCATCAAACTGCACGGCCTGGCCGCGGAGTTCCTGCCCCGGGTCCGGGTGCATCTGTCGCTGACCCACGACGGCGATACCGCGGCCGCTATGGTCGTCTTGGAGGATCCGGGCGAACTGGCCGATCTCATCGAGGGACGGACACCGGAAGGCGCCTGAACCGAGCCGCCGGCGGGCTCAGCTCTCGTTCTCGTCCCCGCCGGCCGTTCGGGATTCCTTCTCCGCCACCAGCAGGTACGCGACCATCAGCCGTTTCAGTTCGGCCACCGCGTCGGCGTGGCTCTGTTCGTCCTGCACGGAGAAGTTGAGCATCGAATACACCACGTGCACCAGTACCTCGGCCATCATGGTGCGGCGTTTCCGCGGGGTGCGTGGCGTGAGCGGCCGCAGCATCTGCGAGACGACCTCGGCGAACTCCTTCTCGTGGATCGCGCCGGTGGCCCGGGTCGACGGGGTGGACTGCATGGCCAGCCACACCTCGCGCCGGGACGGGTCGGTCACCCAGAGTTTGGCCAAGTGGTCGACGAACTGGTTCATATGCCGCAGCCAGTCCAGCGATGGCACCTCGCCGTGGAAATCGGCCAATTCCTGCGAGACCGCCACCAGATCCTGCCGGTTCAGCTCGCAGACGATGACGTACTTGTTGGCGAAGAACTGGTAGAGGGTGCCGATCGGCACCTCGGCCCGCGCGGCGACCTCCTCACAGGTGAAGGACTCGAAACCCACCTCGACCAGCAGTTCTCTGGATGCCTGCAACAGGGCGTCGAATTTGCGCTTACTACGTTCCTGCGTCGGACGCCGCCGCGGCATGAGCTCTTGGGGATCGTCCTGCATCTCCAACGCAGGGTCCAGGCGTCGTTTCACCCTGGCCTCCATGCGTACATCCACATGCCCAGGCTAGCGGTAGGACGACCGATACGACACACGGCCGTGGCCCACCGGTGTGAAACTGTCATCGCTCCCGACCCATCTCGGCCTCGCCTGGTCACGAACACATATCAAGGACGTATCTTTCGCGTCCGGACAGGGGCGGACAGCAGGCGGGAAGCCCAGGGTTTCGGCCCGATCGCGGGCCGGTATCGGCACAGGGAGGCAGGGTCTGTGATAGCTCGGTCGGAGAAGTCGCTCGTCACCGTGGGGGTGTCCACCGAGCGTGGTGCCGTTCACGCCGTGGCCTTGGACGACAGCGATGTCCCGTTGCCCGATCGGATACTGGTGCACCGGGTCCTCGAGGTCGCCGGTACCGGTCGGGCCGAGGTGGCCGCCGTGGTGGCACGGGTGATGGACGAGGTGGCCCGCGAACTAGGGCCGGCCGAGGAGATCGCGGGGGCCGCCATCACCTACCGCGACCCCGCGGAACGCCGGGCCATCGTCACCGGGCTGGCCACCGGTCCGTGGCGCAGTGCCTCGCTGGTGTCGACGAAATCCGCGCACTTGAGCGCCGCGGCTGCCATGACCTGGCTGGCGGAGTTCGACCATCTGCTCATCGGCGAGGTCGTGCCCGGCTACCAGGCGTTCACACTGGTCGACGCGGCGCGCAGTCGGGTATTGGCGGCGACCGGGCAGTCGGCGGCGGCGCCGACCATGGCGGCGATGAGCGCCGCAGTGGGGGCGACCCGGGACCAGATCGAGGCGGCGCAGGTGCGTCCGGACGCGGTGGTGCTGATCGGTTCGGCGGCCGACCATCCCGCGGTCATGGGCGCGGTCGGAGGATTCGGCGCCCCCGTTATCCCGTGCGGGATGGCCCGGTCCGCGCCGGCCGCCGGGGCGGCGTTGTGTGCGATGACCGATCTGGTGGATGTGGTGGTTCCGCTGCGCTCCGAACAACAGCGTCGAGGGCCGGTGATGATAGTCGCGGCCGCCGGGGTGCTGGCGAGCGGCATGACCGGCGGTGGGGCGTATCTACTGGTGAACGGTCACTCGCAGCCCACCTCGGTGACCGCCGATGCCATGTCCACGGTCCCGGTGGGGGAGCAGGCCGCGGATCGGGGCTCTGCGGACACACCGCAGTCGAGGACGTTCCGACCCGAGGCGGCGAGCAGTGTGCCGGAGACCGGCGGCCTGAACATCCCCTCTGATACCGGATCCGTGGAGCACTCGGAGGGTTCCGGGTACACCCGCCCGTGGTACGCGGCTCCGACTCGCGATTACGGGACGGAATCGGATCTGTCCACCGGTGCTGCCGGTCCGGAGGTTCGTACCGCCGTCCCGGGGACGGAACCCGGCTCGATGGTTCCGGATGCCCGCTCGGTGCCGCATACGATTCCGGCTCCCATGCGCCGGGCCGAATCGCCGACCGGACTGCTCTTTCCGGGGGAGGAACTACCACCGCCCGCCTTCACCCCGGAGTCGTACGCCTGGTGGGGCCGGCATCTGCGATTGTTGGTGCAGTGGGCCACTCAGTTCGCGCTGCCGGAACCGGATCAACCGCCCTCGGACCGAGCGGTGCCGGATCGGGTGATGCCCGATCAGGGGACGGCGTATCAGGGAGTGAATCCGTCCACCGTCTCCGTAGCGACCACCGCGCACTGACGGACACGGAACGCCGAGGATCGGGCGGCTCGCGGTGGTGTTCGGAGCCGCCCGACCTCCGGAGCGATATCGGTTCGCGGTGCGGCGTCGGAACAGCATTCCGGCCGCGAGGTAGCCGACCAGGGCGATCCCGTCCCACCACAGCACCGCCCGAACGGCGCTGTCGCCGATGGGGGTGTTTCTCAGCAGTCCGCGCAGGGTTTCGACCACCGGCGTCGTCGGTCGGGCCCGGGCGATCAGCGAAATCGACTCCGCCGACGGCAGTTCTGCGGGGGACTGGGCGATTCTGGAGCACGTACTGGACGCGGAGCGTTTCCCGGTGCCGGCCACCGTCATGCGCGCGGAAGCCTTCGAGCGGCGGGAAAGCTCTCGGGACGATTTGTTCTTCGGCTTCGGACCCGACCTGCTGCTCGCCGGGTACGAGCAGCTGATCGACTCCTCCCAGGATGGGCGGCCGAGGCCGGCAATTGATTACACTGCCAGATCGCGGCGCAGCTTGGCGACGTGTCCGGTGGCGCGTACGTTGTACTGGGCCACCTCGACCACCCCGTCGGCGTCCACCAGGAAGGTAGAGCGGATGACGCCGGTCACCTTCTTGCCGTACATGGTCTTTTCGCCGAAGGCGCCCCACTCGGCGAGAACCGTGCGGTCCGGATCGGACAGCAGCGGGAAGTTCAGCCCTTCGGCGTCGCGGAATTTCGCCAGTTTCGCCGGTTTGTCGGGGGAGATGCCGACGACATCGATACCGGCCCCGTTCAATTCGGCGAGATTGTCCCGGAAATCGCAGGCCTGCTTGGTGCAACCGGGTGTACTCGCGGCCGGATAGAAATACACCACGACCTTGCGGCCGCGATAGTCGGCCAATGACAGGGGGTTGCCGTCGGCGTCGGGGAGGGTGAAATCGGGTGCCCGGTCTCCGGGAGAGAGTCGATGGTTGTCGGTCATCTTCGCACCGTAACCGACCGCCGAACACGGTGAGGTGAGACCGGCGCACGGCCTGAGCGGTCAGTGCCCGGAGGCGGTAGCGGAGTGTGACCATGTAGGGCGCCCGCTCAGGCCGCGAAAGGACACCGCGTGAGCGCGGATACACTCGTCCGCGAGCCCTGGACCGGCAGGTGCGGTAGAGCAGAACGACCCGCGGTGCGGGTGTAGCAGAACGGCCCGCCGGGCGCGGGCGGATACAGGAGGCCTGAACGTGGCAAGGGATACCGAGCGGATCGAGCGCGAGATCGAGGCCGCGCGGGAGCGATTGGCCGGCACTCTGGACGAGATCGCGGTGCGTGCCGATCCACAGCGGCTCGCCGAGGGCACCAAACAGCTGGCGCTGGCCAAGGTGAACGAGCCGAAGGTGAAGTACACCCTGATCGGTGCGGGGGCGTTGGTGGTCGGACTGGTGCTGTACAAGATCTTCCGCTGACCCGAGGGTCCGCAGACGACGAACGCCCGGTAGCGGCGGATTGCTACCGGGCGTTCGTCGTACTTCTCGGTATTACGTGGTCAGACGGTCGGGCACGCGAAGCCGTCGCCGTCCGGATCCAGGTGCGGACCGAAACCGGGCTCGCCGCGGAAGATGGGGGCCCGGCCTGCCGCGCGGACCTCGTCGCAGTTCTGGAAGGCGCCACCCGCGGAGCCGGTCTGCGACAGCTGGGACGAGCCGGTGGCTCCCAACAGGCTGTCGACACCCGACGAGCCCGTGCCGGCGGAACCGGTGGGGGCCGGGACGGCCAGTGCGGCAGGGGCGGCCAGGAAGGTCAGGCCCGCCGCGGCGGCGGCGCTGACAGTGAGCCGGCGTACGTTCATGAAGTCCTCTGTGTGTCTACTGGGATGGATCGGGCGTTCGACAGAAGAACGCAGTGTCCACTGTTGTGACCTGCTGTCCGATTGTCAACTGGACGGCACGGGAAGGTCACAGAATAACGACCGCGAATTTGGGTATAAGGCGAGGTGGCGACACCATGGCGAATTCCGGTGGCCCGGTCGGTTGTGATAGGCATTCTTGCTGTGCCCGTCGCTCGTGTCCCATTGCTCGTCAGCACTGCGCCCGGGGCCGGCGCACGATTCGGATAGTTCGGGAGCAGTAACGAGTGTTGCGGATCGAGAACACAACCACGACTCAGCCGGCGGATGACCCCATGACGCCGGTGGTGACGCAGGCCTCTTCGGCCGCGAAGCGGGCCGACTACCGGCTCGATCTGGACGGTTTGCGCGGGCTCGCGATCGCGCTGGTGGTCGCGTTCCACGTGTGGTTCGGCAAGGTCTCCGGCGGTGTCGACATCTTCCTCGTGCTGTCGGGGTTCTTCTTCACCGGCATGCTGCTGCGTCAGGCCGAACGCGACGGCGGGGTCGAGCTGTGGCGCACCGGGCGACGCACCGCCCGCCGTCTGCTGCCCGCGCTGATGGTCGTGTTGGCCGCGATCGCGGCGCTGGTCGTGCTGCAGCGGCCCTACACCCAGTGGGCGGATCTGTCCGGCCAGGTCGTGGCCTCGGCGCTGTACTATCAGAACTGGTATCTGGCGGGTGCCGCTCAGGATTATCTGGCCGCCGATCCCACGGTGAGCCCGATGCAGCATCTCTGGTCGATGGCGGTGCAGGGCCAGTTCTATCTGCTCATCACGGCGCTGCTGGCGATCACGGCGTGGGTGTGCCGTCGGAAGGGTGGCATACCGGCGATCCGGCCCGTGGTCGGGGTGGTCGCGTTACTGCTGGGAATCGCGTCGTTCGTCTATGCCACACTGTGGTCGGTTTCACACCAGGAATGGACCTATTACGACAGCGCCGCGCGGGCCTGGGAACTCTTGGTCGGCGCGCTGCTCGCGGTAGTGGTGAGCATGCTGCAGGTGCCCGAGAACCGGTTCGCGCGCGTGGTTCGGGCGTTGCTCGCGATCGGCGGGCTGGCTGCGGTGCTGACCTGCGGCATCCTGTTCGACGGTGCGCGACAGTTCCCGGGTCCGGCCGCGCTGTTCCCGGTGGGAGCGGCGGTGGCGCTCATCCTGGCCGGGCTGCCGACCGCCTCGGGGCGCCGGCCCCTGGTGACCCGAGCTCTGGCGACCCGGCCGATGGTCGAACTCGGGTCCATCGCCTACTCCCTCTACCTGTGGCACTGGCCGTTGCTCATCTTCTACCTGGTCGGTTTCGACCAGGCCGAGGCCGGGCTGTGGGGCGGCCTGGTGGTTGTCGGTACGTCGCTGATGTTGGCGGTGTTGACGAACCGGCTCGTGGAGGAACCGCTGCGGTTGCGGTCGAATGGGGTCACCGTGGGGGCGCCGTGGCTGCGGCGGGTGTCGGCGCTCGCGGTGACCCTTGTCGGGGCACTGGTGCTCGGTTCGTCGGCGGTGTGGCAAGCGATGATGATCACCGCACCGGCGGAGCCGGTGGGGGCGCTCGAACCCAATCTGTATCCGGGTGCGGAGGCGCTGTTGGCGGGGGCCGCGGTACCCGCCGCGGCAATACGGCCCTCGGTACTGGAGGCGTCGTCGGATCTGCCGCCGCCGACCCGGGACGGCTGTATCTCCGACTGGTACAACAGCCAGGTCGTCAGCTGTATCTACGGTGATCCGGCCGGTAGCCGGACCATCGCCATGGTGGGCAATTCCCACGCCGAGCATTGGCTGCCGGCCATGGACGCGCTGGCCAAGGCCCATTCCATCAAGATCGTCGTCTATTTGAAGATGGGCTGCTCCCTCACCCTCCGCGAGGACGCGCAGTACCGTGGGCTCGATATCCCCGACTGCCGCGACTGGTCGCGGGCGGTGATGGACCAACTCGGACGCGAACGCCCGGACTGGGTCTTCACCACCGCGACCCGGCCTATCTGGCCGATCGGCGGTGACGAGACGCCGGACGAGTACACCGAGGTGTGGGACGCACTGACCGAGCTCGACCTTCAGGTCATCGCCATCCGCGATACTCCGTGGCTGCGTACGGACAGCGGACGCCGCTACAAGGCCGCCGACTGCCTGGCCGCGGGCGGTAACGCCGAGAGTTGCGGAATCCGCCGCAGCGACGCGCTCTCGCCGGTCAATCCCGCACTCGCGGCGGCGGCCGCGTTCCCCAACGTGCATCCGATCGATCTCACCGACGCGGTGTGCGGGCCGGTGGTGTGTCGGGTGGTCGAGGGCAATGTGCTCGTCTACCACGACGAGCACCACCTCAGCGCCACCTACTCCCGCACCATCGCCCCGGAGTTGGAGCGGCAGATCGGCGCTGCCACCGGTCTGTGGTGACCGGGGTCAGTCGAGCGGGGTGCCGTTCACATGTTCTGCCGGGATGGCGCCCATGCGGCCCGCCTGGTAGTCCTCGACCGCCTGGATGATCTCGGCGCGGCTGTTCATCACGAATGGGCCGTACTGCACCACCGGCTCGCGGATCGGCCGGCCGCCCAACAACAGGACCTCGAGGTCGCCGGTGCGGGTGTGCTGGTGCGCGTCGGCGGTTACGCCGAGTGCCCCGCCCGGCCCGAATACCGTCAGCGTGCCGTCGCGTACCGGGCGGCGTTCGATCCCGACCGCGCCGGTGCCCGAGAGTACATAGGCCAGGGCGGTGAAGTCCTTCGGCCAGGGCGTTTCCAGTCGGGCGCCGGGGCTGATCGAGGCGTGTGCGTAGGAGATCGGGGTATAGGTCGAACCGGGGCCGGTGAATCCGCCGATCGCGCCGGCGATGATGCGCACCAGGGCGCCGCCGTCGTGTGAGGTCACCAGGGTCAGTTCACTGCCGCGTAGGTCCTGATACCGCGGTGCGGCGAATTTGAGGGTACGGGGTAGGTTTACCCACAGTTGGATGCCGTGGAACAGTCCGCCGGAGGCCAGGAGCTGTTCGGTGGGCAGTTCGTCGTGCAGGATGCCGGAGCCCGCGGTCATCCACTGGGTGTCTCCCTCGCCGATGACTCCGCCGCCACCGTTGGAGTCGTGGTGGACGAGCGTCCCGTCGATCATGTAGGTGACGGTTTCGAAGCCGCGGTGCGGATGCCAGGGCGCCCCTTTGGCTTCGTGCGGTTCGTAGACCACCGGGCCCATCTGGTCGAGCAGCAGGAACGGATCGGCGCTGCGCAGTTCCGGGCCGGGGAACGGGCGATCGACCCGGAAACCGGCGCCTTCGAGCCACGTTTGCGCGGTGACCAGGCGTTCGACCGGGCGCTGGGTGTGCTGTTCGGGGCGCGGCAGCCGGGGCAGGACCAGGATGTCGTCGACGGTGATGGCGGGCATGGGCACCTCCTGGGTGTTGGTGTCCATGTCAACCAAATCCCGGCTAGGATAATTCCGTGGTCCGATGGTTGAGCGCTGAGGAGCAAATAACCTGGCAGGCGTATATCCGGATGCGCCAACGGATGGACGCCGCGATAGCGGCGGGTCTGGCCCGGGACGGGCTGTCGCCGGCCGACTACGAGGTGCTCGTCCCGCTCGCGGCGGCACCGGAGGGCTGCCTGCGGGCCAAGGACCTGGCCGCCGAGGTGTGTTGGGAGAAGAGTCGGCTGTCCAAACATCTGGCCCGTATGGCGGCCCGCGGTCTGGTGGACCGGCGACCGGTGGCCGGGGACGCCCGGGGTGTCCAGGTGTGGCTGACGGAGGAGGGCCGCGCGCTGCTCGAGCGCGCGGCCCCTCACCATGTGGCCCTGGTTCGCGAATTGTTCATCGACCGAGTTTCCGACGCCGAGGCGCGAGCTCTGCGGTCGTTGTCGGCCAAGATCGTCGTTGACCCTGCCGATCCGGACGAGCTGTGGGTTCCGCGCGTCGAAGGCTCATGATCCCCGGGTTTATGACCATGGTTTGACGGGTGGTTTCACCCACAGCAGCTTCTCGTCGACGGCCGTGCGTCGGGCCGCCGGATGGTTCGGGTGGCGCGCCGCCCAGACGGTCTTCTCGTCGAGCAGTCGTGCGACCTGCTGCCAGGTCTCCTCGGTGCTCGGCGGATTGACTCCCGCCACCCGGGCCAGTTTCCGGCGAACCGCGTTCGGCAATGCGAGAAGTTCGGCACCGGAAATATCGCGGTCCCAGAGGTAACCGGCAACGCGCCGCGCCTTTGCGGCGCGCCCGGCTTCCGCGGCCGCGGAATGAGCGTAATCGGCCATGACGCAGTCTACGTCGCGCCGGTGACGCCCTCCGGAGGCATTCCGCGGTACGGAAGATCTATCAGTAGGCGCTGTTCACGTTGTCCATGGAGCCGTACCGGTGCGCGGCGTAGTTGCACGCGGCGACGATATTGGCGACCGGATCCCAGACGTTGAACGGCGTGCCCGAGACGTGGTAAGCGGCGAAGGTTGGGTCGATAACCTGCAGCAGGCCCTTGGACGGGATACCCATGGCGGCATTCGAATCCCACAGGTTGATCGCTTGCGGATCGCCCGAGGACTCACGCAGGATATTGCGCTTGATGCCCTCGTAGCTGCCGGGGATATCGTTCGCCTTCATGATGTCCAGCGCTTCGTGGATCCAGCCCTCCAGGTTGTCCGGATAGGCGGGAGCGGGCGCCGGGCCGGGGGCGGGGATCGGGGCCGCGGCGGCGACCGGCTCGACTGTCGAGGCGGGAGCGGGCGCCGGTGCGGCTTCGGCAGCCGGTGCCGCCGGCTGTTCGGCTGCCGGGGCGGCCTGCTGCTCGGCCACCATGGCGATGCGGCTGGGCGCGACGTCGTTATCGGCGACGGATACGGCCGAGGACGCGGTCACAGCGATCAGACCGGCCGCGGCCATGGCGACGGCGAAGTTCTCCCGCCGGGAGCGGCCGCGCAGGGCGGCGATACCGGAAGCAGCGCGGGTACGAGCGCTGTGGAAGCGGTTGTCAGGCATGTCGAATTCGGTTCCTAGTGGTGGGTCTCGGTTCGATCCGGCCGTGATCAGGCAGCACGGATCCGCGGCGGCGGGCCTCATGGGCTCGCGGCCGGAACATGGCTGTGCTGTTGTCGGGTTTTGTTGTGGTGGGAACGATCCGGGTTCCCGGAGACGACGTGCTGTGCCGCGGTGCCGGAACTGGGGGTCCCGGGCCGCCACGCCGGCGAACTCCATATCCGATGGAGTTGTCGGGTGGAAGTAGGGTTATCGCCGGACCGCTATCGGTCCTTGCATCGCCGGGCTCGGGTTGTTTCCAACTCCTCGCCCATGGCTTGCGGGCCAACCAAACCTCAGGTCTCTTTCGATGACCTGATTGCAGAATGGTCACGCTTGGTTAACGCCGGATGAACTGACTCTGAACCATAGGTGCCAGAGATCTTGAAAAGGCAAGGTCGCCATGTGGAACCTGGGGATGACCTGGGAGTTTGCTTTTAAACATCTGGTGACGCAGATCACAGAAGTTTTCCCACTGAATCGCGAATTTATCCATTCCGTGATGGTGTCGTGACCGAAAAATGGGTACGCGCGCGAACTGTAACCATACGAGCCCCCGTGCGGTTGTCTCGGTATCGCCCGCTGCCTATCCTGACGCCGAGACGGTCCGCGCGGCCCCGGCCGCGGACTCCGGACGGAAAGTGGGTCCCCCGTGAGCTCGACGACGAGTTTCCCGCACCTGTTCACCCCGCTCGACCTCGGTCACACCACCCTGCGCAACCGGGTGGTGATGGGGTCGATGCACACCGGTCTGGAAGACCGTGCCTGGCACACCAGCCGCTTGGCCGCCTATTTCGCCGAACGCGCCCGTGGCGGCGTCGGGCTCATCATCACCGGGGGTTACGCGCCCAACCGCACCGGATGGCTCACCCCGTTCGGCGCCAAGCTGACCAACCGAACCGAGGCGTACCGGCATCGTCGCATCACCCGGGCGGTGCACGAGGCGGACGGCAAGATCGCGCTCCAGATCCTGCACGCCGGGCGCTACGCCTATATCCCCGGCAGCGTCTCGGCTTCGTCCATCAAGGCGCCCATCAACCCGTTCCGGCCCCGCGCACTGTCCGCCGCGGGAGTGCGCGCAACGATCGACGACTATGCGCGCTGTGCCGAACTGGCCCGGCTCGCCGGTTACGACGGCGTCGAAATCATGGGCGGGGAAGGCTATTTCATCAACCAGTTCCTCGCTCCGCGCACCAATCGGCGCACCGACGAATGGGGTGGTTCGCCGGAAAACCGGCGACGGATCGCGGTGGAGGTCGCCCGCCGGGTCCGTGCCGCGGTCGGCGCCGATTTCATCATCGTGTTCCGGCTGTCCATGGCCGAGCTCGTCGCCGACGGCCAGACCTTCGCCGAGATCGTGGCACTGGCCAAGGAACTGCAGGCGGTAGGCGTCGATATCCTCAATACCGATATCGGCTGGCACGAGGCCCGGGTACCGACCATCGTCACCTCGGTACCACGCGCGGTCTTCGTGGAGTTCACCGCCAAGATCAGCGCGCAGGTCGATATCCCGGTCTGCGCGTCCAACCGGATCAATATGCCGGAGATCGCCGAGGAGATCCTGGCACGCGGCGATGCCCGGCTGGTCTCTCTGGCCCGACCCCTGCTGGCCGACCCCGAATGGGTGGCCAAGGCCGCGCACAACCGCGTGGACGAGATCAACACCTGTATCGCCTGCAATCAGGCCTGCCTGGACCACGCCTTCCGGTACAAGACGGTGTCCTGCCTGCTCAACCCCCGGGCCGGGCACGAAACCGAACTACGTCTGCTGCCGACCCGTCGGACCAAACACATCGCGGTGGTCGGCGCCGGCCCGGCCGGACTGGCCGCGGCGATCAACCTCGCCGACCGCGGCCACCGGGTCGAGCTGTTCGAGGCCGCCGACCGGATCGGCGGTCAGTTCGATCTGGCGCGGCGGATCCCCGGCAAGGAGGAGTTCGACGAATCCATCCGGTATTTCACCCGCATGCTCGGGCTCACCGGCGTACGGCTGCGGCTGAACACCCGGATCACCGCCGCTGAACTGGTCGAGGGCGGATATGACGAGATAGTGCTCGCCACCGGTGTGCGGCCCCGGATACCCGATATACCGGGTATCGATCACCCCATGGTGCTGTCCTACGCCGAGGCGGTCCGCGGTGAGAAACCGGTCGGCAAACGGGTGGCGGTGATCGGCGCGGGCGGTATCGGCTTCGACGTGACCGAATACCTCACCGTCGAGGGCAATCCCACCCTCGACCCGCGGGAGTGGAAGCGGGAATGGGGTGTCGACGCCGACGACGAGCACTCACGCGGCCAGCTACGCGAACCACGGCCCGCGCCGGCGGCCCGGGAGGTGGTGTTGTTACAGCGCAAGACCACCCCGTTCGGCAAAGGCCTCGGCAGGACGAGCGGCTGGGTGCACCGGGCGGCGGTCCGCGCCAAGGGCGTCGAGCAGATCGGCGGGGTGAACTACGAACGTATCGATGACGACGGTCTGCACATCAGCCTCGGCCCCGAGCGGCAACGCGGTCGGGTGATCCCGGTGGACAACATCGTGGTGTGTGCGGGCCAGGAATCGGTCCGTGATCTGGTCGACGAACTGCGGGCCGCCGGTCTGCGCCCCCATCTGATCGGTGGCGCCGAGCTGGCCGCCGAACTCGACGCCAAACGCGCCATCGATCAGGGCACCCGCCTGGCCGCGCGTCTGTGACGAGGCCTCCGAGGAGCGGTGTCCATTCGTTTTCCGGGGTCTGCAACAGGTCTGTATCGACTCGTGGGCGAGGCCATCTCGCTCCCTTTCGCCATGCCGGTCCGGAAGTAATCTCGGTGCAACAAGAGGTGATTTCAATCACGGCGCACGACGTGCGCCCCGAACGCGGGATGGCGAGATGTCTCGTAAACGGTTCCCGACCGGGAAGTTCGCATCCGGGGTCGTCCGGGAGATTTCAAGGGAGATGGTCCGCTGTGCGCCATCAGGGACTCGAACCCCGAACCCGCTGATTAAGAGTCAGCTGCTCTGCCAATTGAGCTAATGGCGCGTGCCCCGCTGTGCGGTGCGGGACAGACATTAACAGGCCGAGGCCATAGAAGTGAAATCGATATCCGGTGAGGGCGGGTGCGGGGTCGGATGCGCCGCCGGGCGCGTAACGGCGAGCGGTTCGGCCGGGATCAAACCGTACGAGCCCGCGACAGTCGAGAAGCCCATGTTTCACATTGGGATCGTCTCGGCGTGGCCGGCACAATGACACACGTGGTCTCGACCGATCCCGCCGATGCGGTGGGTCGAGCGCGTCAGTAATCGGTCGGATCCGAAGCCGTGGTGTGGGCTCCTTGCACCGGGACTTGAAACGGGGTTTAGACATGCATAGTGGTCGTAGTCGAGGCGGATCGATCGGACGGTGCGGTGTGCCGTTGATCTTTCTCGCACTTCTCGCCTTGGTGCTCTCGGCGTGTTCTTCGTCACAGTCGACCGATGCCGCGGTGCCCATCGATCGCAACCCCTTCACCGAACTGATCAAGCCCAAACTGCTCGCCCCCATGAAGGACGGAGCGGTGGGGATATCGCCGATCGCGCCGATCACCTTCACCGTGGAGGACGGCAAATTCTCCGAAGTGCGGCTGCTGAACCCGGAAGGGGAGACGGTCAACGGAACGATGGCCGCCGATGGCCGCACCTGGGCCACCACCGAACCCCTCGGCTACGGCACCACCTACCAACTGCAGGCGAAGGCGCTCGGGCTCGGGGGATCCGTCACCAGCGCTATGAGATTCACCACAACCGTCCCTGACAACAAGGCCAAGCCATACCTGACCCCGGGCGAAGGCGAAGTGGTCGGTATCGGCCAGCCGGTGGCGATCCAGTTCGACGAGGACATCCCGGACCGCAAGGCAGCCCAGAACGCGATCACCATCACCACCGACCCTCCGGTGGAGGGTGCGTTCTACTGGGTGAACAACCGTGAGGTGCGCTGGCGGCCCGAACATTTCTGGGCGTCGGGCACCCGGGTGAACATCGACGTGAACGTTTACGGCCGGGATCTGGGCGACGGGCTCTACGGCCAGGAGGACATCCACTCGCATTTCATCATCGGCGACGTAGTGATCTTCACCGCCGACGACAACACCAAACAAGTGGTGGTGGAACGCAACGGTCAGGTCATCCGAACCATGCCCACGTCGATGGGTAAGGACTCCACGCCCACGCCCAATGGCGTCTACATCCTCGCCGACCGGCACGAGCACATCATCATGGACTCCTCGACCTACGGTGTCGCGGTGAACTCGCCGTCCGGCTACCGCACCGAGGTCGACTACGCGACGCGGATGTCCTACAGCGGTATCTTCTTCCACTCGGCGCCGTGGTCGCTGGGAGCCCAGGGCAATACGAATACCAGCCACGGCTGTCTGAACCTGAGCCCCGAGGACGCCCTGTGGGTGCTCCAGACCGCCAAACGCGGGGATATCGCGATCGTGAAAAACACCGTCGGCGGCACCTTGTCCGGCACGGACGGTCTCGGCGACTGGAATATCCCGTGGCCGGAATGGAAGGCCGGTAACGCCGATATCGGCTGACCGACGCCGGGGAGTCGGCACGGCGGGTCGGTTCCATACACCCCGAGTCTCCGGGGGCGGGCGGAACCGGCAGTGGCCGAGTGAGCTGCCCCGCCGGATATTCGGCGGGGCAGCTCCATGTCCCGGCGGTTTCCGGCGCGGCGACGGCCTGGACATTACATAGGCGCTGATCAAGTCATGTAGCGGCCCGATGCTCGGGGTGCCGGGTCTTCCATGTGTTACGCCGGGGGCGGGGGAGGGGGCTCGCCGGTCGCCTTGGGAGGCAGGATCGGGCCGAGCAGGTCGGTGGCGCGCCGCACGGCGTCTTCGATGACCGGCGGTCCATCGCCAGGGGCCGGCTGGGGTGCGGGAGGTGGTCCTGGCTCCGGTGCGTGTTCGGATCCTGGTGCGGGGTGTGGTTCCGGTTCCGGCCGATGCTTCGGCTCCTTTTTGGGTTTGTCATCATCCGAATCGTCGTCGGAGTCAGCGGCAGCCGCAGCCGCTGCCGCTGCCATCATGGCTCCCATCGCAACAGTGGAAGCGATGGCGCTTATGGCCGAGGCGCCTGGGTTTGCTCCTGTACCGGAACCACTGCCGGAGCCGGAGCCGGGGGGTGAACCACCGTTGTTGCCGGAGTCGCCGCCCGAGTCGTCATGAGGGGGCGGCATTGCGGGTGGGGTGGGTACATCGGGTGGGGTTGGTGTTGTGGGTGGAGGCGATGTTGGGGGCGAGGTGGGTGCTTTGGGTGGGTTTGATGGGGTGAATGGCGGGGGTGGAGGCGGCGTTGTGGGCGGAGTCGGTGTTGGGGGTGAGGTGCGTACGTCGGGTGAGGTGGGTACGTCGGGTGAGGTGGGTACGTCGGGTGAGGTGGGTACGTCGGGTGAGGTGCGTACGTCGGGTGGAGTCGGTGTTGGGGATTGGGGTTTTGGTGTGGATTCAGGTGGGGATTCGGTCTCGGGGTCTCCGCCGATCTGTCCGCTGAGGGCGTAGGCTGCAACGCCTCCTCCGGCAAGCACAGTGGCGCCGATGAGAGCGCCTTTGGTATTACGCCCCTTGTTGTCGTCGCCTTCGCCTTCGCCTTCGCGTCGGCGGCCTTGGCGTTCGCCTTCGCCTTGGCGTTCGCCCTGGCCTTGGCGTTCACCTTCGCCTTGGCGTTCG
>NZ_BAFU01000028.1 GCF_000308495.1 Nocardia brevicatena NBRC 12119
TCCCACCATCGGCATCCTAACCCGAGCGCAGAGCCGCACCTGCCGCTGTGGGCGCTGGTCGGGAACGAGCTCGGAGCCGATCACCGGGTGGCTGTCCGGATGAGGAGTTGTTGATGTTCCAGGGTCCATGGGGCGGCACGGGACCGCCGGGCCAGGGTCCACAGACCTTCGGTGTGGGCGTGCCGCTGGGTGAACCCCTGGACGCGTACCGTACATACCAGCCGTTGTCTTCGATCACGAAGTGCAGGATCCGGTCGATCGGATCGGTGCGCTGATGGCGGGGTAACCCGTAGCCGATCGGCCCGGTCGGGCGATCGCCGTCGAACACCACATGCCAGGGTGCGATGTTGCCGTGGCCGGTCAACGCCCCGGGTGCGTCGGTGCACAGGCTCCAGGGCCGCCACCGTGCGTCCGGTGGTGGAGTGAAGGTGCGGCCGATCCGACGAAGTCGGCGCAGCAACGCGCCGACCTCGTGCAAGCTCTGCTCGGCATCCGGCCACACGGACCGGGCGAAGATCGTTCCTTGTGGTTTCGCCTACCCGTGACCCGCGCGTGCGTCAGGGTGTCGCCGAGGATCTGATCCGCACGCGACTACGTGCTCATTGTGCCGGTGTTGGACGCCGGGCCGCGGTGGTCTATGACGTCATCTATCGGCGGATCGCGCGCTCGGTCCGTGCGATGACCGTCTCGGCGGAGACACGGGCCAGGGACTGCGCAGGGCTTGTCGGCGACGTTTCCGAAGGATCTGCGTATTCGTTCTACCGAAGAGGGGGGTGGCCATCATCGACGAATACGCCGAATACCGCCCCACCGTCGACGGTGTCCTTTCCGACCGGACTGTCATGGATGCCGCCGCCCACGTTACCGGTAATGCGGGCTTCTCCGACCCGGAAATCACCGCCACCTGGGCGCACCAGGAAGTCCGCGAGCACGCCGCCGCCGTGTGGGAAAGATACGACCGCCGACCCGGACACGGAGCAGGGCCGTGTCCGGCGGGACCACCACCATCATTCCAGGGGCCGACCGCCGTTGACATGTGCAGGTAAATACCTGCATAATCGAGCGTGTGGGCAGTGATATGGAACCCATGGACTCGGTCTTCAGGGCGTTGGCCGACCCGACCCGGCGGCTGTTGCTCGACCGCCTACGCGAACGGGACGGCCGGACGCTGAGCGAATTGTGCGAGCACCTGGGCATGGCCCGCCAGTCCGTGACGCAACATCTCGACATCCTCGGGCGGGCGCATCTCGTCACCGTGGTCCGTCGCGGGCGGGAACGGCTGCACTACATCAACCCGGCACCGATCCACGAGATCGAACAGCGGTGGATCTCGGTGTTCGACAAACCCCGACTACAAGCGCTCGGCGATATCAAACGCCGAGCGGAGGAGTACGCCATGGCCGATGTATCGACAGCGGTGCCGACCTACGTCTACACCACGTATATCCGCGCGACCGCCGAGCAGGTGTGGAAAGCGCTGACCGATGCCGACCTGACGGCGAGCTACTGGGGACATGCGAATGTCTCCGACTGGCAGCCGGGATCGACCTGGGAGCATCGCCGTGTCGACGGATCGGGCGCCATCGATATCGTGGGCCGGGTCCTCGAAACCGAGCCGCCGACCCGGCTGGTCTTCACCTTCGCCGATCCGGACGGGGACCCCTCGCGGGAAGCCTCCGTCGTGACCTTCCTCGTCGAGCCGTATCACGACATCGTCCGGCTCACGGTGACCCACGAGAAGCTCGCGAACCAGGAGGAATACACGGCTGTCTCCGGTGGATGGCCCGCGATCCTGGCGAACCTCAAATCCCTGCTCGAGACCGGAGAGGCGCTGCCGCAGGATCCGTGGGAGATGGACGGCCCGAACGCCTGAAAGCGCTCGGGATCATATCTTTCGATCGGCGCGGTCGCTGCGGCGGCCGCGCCGATTACGTTTCGGGCGCGCGTATGGTCCGCGGGTGGGGCCCCGCCGTATCGTTCGGCCCGATCGAAGAACGAACTCTCACTACTTGTGCACGATTAATCGCTGACGTATATTCGTGAACGAGTAAGGAGGGTGTATGGCGAAGAAACGCAAGGTCGGCAACCTGCTGGCACTGGCGGTGCTCTCGGCGATGGTCGATAGGCCCATGCACCGCTACGAAATCGCTGCCACGCTGCGAGAACGCGGTAAGGAGCGCGATATGGACATCAAATGGGGCTCGCTTTACACGGTGGTGCAGAACCTGGCGAAGGCCGGATTTCTCGAAGTGGTCGGCAGCGAACGCGCGGGAGCGCGACCGGAGCGGGTGATCTACCGGATCACCGAGGCGGGGCGCGCGGAACTGCTGGACTGGACACGCGAGCTGATCGCCGAACCGGTGCCCGAACAGCGTCGATTCGTGGCCGGACTGTCGATTCTGGGCGTGCTTCCTCCCGACGAGGTGGCCGAGCTGCTCGGCCGGCGCCTGTCCGCGCTCGACGGGCAGATCGCCGAAGTGCGGCGTGAGCTCGAGGAACATGCGAGAGTGCTGCCCAGGCTGTTCCTGATGGAGACGGAATACGGGCTGGCCATGTTGGAGGCCGAAGCCGAATGGGCACGCTCGCTGCGCGCGGAACTGGAAGCGGGAACATTCCCCGAACAGGACCATTGGCGGGCCTGGGCCACCGGCGAGATCGATATGGCGACCGTCGCCGAAGAGTTGAAAGGGGGACACGTCCCGGAAGACAGCTGAGCCGGTACTTTTCACCGGACCCGGCGGAGGTGCGGCAACACCACCGCCGAGTCCGGGTAACCGTCTCGGACCGTGCCCGCGCATTCGATCGCACACCCGGCCACGAGTTTGGCAGACACAGGATAACCGGGTGATGGATGCGCGGGGCGGTTCGACTCGAACAGATTCGAATTCGAAACACCCGAGGAGATATATCCATGTCCGGAATCGGTTCCGCCCTGGTGATCGGCGGCGGTATCGCGGGGCCCGTGGCGGCCACCGCACTGCGAAAGGCGGGCATCGACGCCCGCGTCTACGAGGCATATCCCGGCCCCGCGTACACCATCGGCAGCGGACTCGCCCTGGCGCCCAATGGGATGGCCGCTCTCGATCTGATCGGCGCGGGAGACGCGGTACGCGATATCGCGGTGCCGATATCGAAGATGACCATGGGCTTCGGTGATAAAAAGATATCCCTGCCGAGCCTGTCCGATGTGCCGCCCCTGCAGGTGGTGGACCGTGGTGAGTTGCATCGGGTTCTGCACATGCACGCGGTCGAGGACGGCGTACCGGTGGAATACGGGAAACGACTCGTCGGGGCGGACCAGGACGGCGACGGCGTCACCGCGCGGTTCGCCGACGGCAGTACCGCCCGCGCCGATGTGCTGATCGGCGCCGACGGTATCCGTTCCATGGTGCGGCGGCTCATCGACCCCGACGCGCCCGGCCCGGACTACACCGGAATGCTGGGGTTCGGCGCGCTCACCGAGTGCCGGGTCGAACTCGACGAGGACACCATGGTCTTCGCCTTCGGCAAACGGGCCTACTACCTGTACTGGCCCGAGGGCGACGGCCGAGTGGTCTGGGGGGCGAACCTGCCGCACAGGGAGTATCTGTCGCTGACCCAGGCGCGGGAGATACCGGCCGAGCGGTGGTTGTCGATCCTGCGTGAGGTCTACGGTGAGGACACCCCGGGCGGGGAGTTGGCCCGGGCCACCCGTGCCGAAGATCTGCAGATCGTCGGGGCGCTGCACATCATGCCGCCGGTGCCGCACTGGTACAGCGACCGGATGGTTCTGGTGGGGGACGCGGTACACGCACCGTCCAACAGTTCCGGGCAGGGGGCCTCGCTGGCGATCGAGAGCGCCATCCAGGTGGCGCGCTGCCTGCGTGACCTGCCGACACCCGGCGAGGCGTTCGCCGCCTACGAGCGGTTGCGGCGGACCCGGGTAGAGGGTGTGGCTGCCCGCGCGGCCAGGATCAACCACAGCAAGACGCCGGGGCCGGTGGGGCGGGCGGTGATGCGGACGCTCATGCCGCTGATGGCACGGACGGTGATGAACCCCGAGAAGACGATGGGTGCCGAACAGCGGTATCGGATCGACTGGGAGGCGCCGGTTCAGACCGAACTCGTCGCGAACGCGGTGTAGTCGCGCGGGCATGCGGGCGCCGCGTACCGGCGCCCGCATGGATCACCAGGGTTTGCGTAATTTCCTTAGGAGCCGCCGTAGTGTGCCGGTATTCGCCTCGGGCCGGCTCGCCAGGGGCTTTTGTTCGGGAGGTTCCGTGGACGGGGCCGGTTGCGCCGAATCCGGTTCCGGCGCCGGTTTCGACTCGTCGATGGCCGGGGACGGCTGTGCCGACGACGCTGCCGGTTCTTCCTGGGCCGTCGGGGGTTCTTCCATTGCCGTGACGGGTTCGTTCTCTGCCGTGGTGGGTTCGTCCGCCGGTGCGGGTTCTTCCGCACCGGCGGTTTTCTCCGCCGCTACCGTGGGCTCACCCGTCGCCGCGGGTTCTTCCGTCGCCGCGGGTTCTTCCGTCACCTCGGGTTCTTTCGTCGCCGCCGCGGAAACATCCGAGGCCTCGGGTTCGTCCCCCGCGTCGTCCTTTCTGGCTTCGAACGGGATCGTGTTGCCGGCCGCGTCGCGGGTACCGGCCACGGCCATGATGGCCGAGACGAGCTCGTCACAATCGGACCAGGTACCCGGTTCGGTGGCCTCGAGATTGCCGATCGTGTACCAGGTGTCGGTGCCGCGGTAGCGGACCAGGCCGTAGCCTTTGTCGTCGACGGCGACATCGAGCTCCCCGGAGACCGTTCCGACCTCCTGGGTCATGATCGATGTCTCGATGGGGATCTCGGTGACGTCTATTTGAACTCGCCTCGTTTCACGCACTCGTCGACCGCGGTGCGCAGTGCGGTCTGCTCGTCGGAATCAACGCTCAGCCCGTACTTTAGCTTGATTTTGATGTACCGATCGACATAACGACAGCGGAAATTACCCGGCGGCAGGTATTTCGAGGGGTCCTGGTCGCCCTTGGAACGGTTGGCCGACGGGTCGGAGGCGACCAGATTGACGGCGTCGTTGGCAATACGGCGGCGGGTGTTCTTGTCCAGTTTCCCCGCGCCCGACCGCCACGCCTCGGCCAGTGGGACGATGTGTTCGGCATCGACCTTCTTCGGATCGGTGATCCACTTGTACGGCTGGAGTTGCCCGGTCTTGCTGTCCAGTACGCCGTATTCGTCGCGCCAGCCCCCGTCCTTGCCGACCTTCAGGTCGCAGGTCTTCGGGTCCAGGGTGACGGTGCCGGTGGCGTCGCGCAGCATCATCACCTCGCGGGTGGTACAGCGCTCATACTGTGCGAATTCGGGACCGAAACCGTGTTCGGGCTCGTTGTTGTCCCAGTGCGGAAACTCCTCACGGCTGTATCCGGTCATGGGGGCCTCCTTGGCGACCGGCAGCTTCCCGAGGGCATCGCCGACCTCCTTCGCGGAGGCCACCGTGGGGCCCGACGTGTCGGGGGAGGTTTCGTCCTTGCCGGTGGACCCCTCGAGCAGCGAGTATCCGACGGCCACGACGATGGCGATCAGAATCGGGCCGACAACGGCCACGATGCGCTTCATCATCGGTTACCTCCGCCGACTCGACGCACCGGCGCGGAGCCGGACGGGTGATGCAGCTGCGAATGCTGTGAACTTCAACGGGTTTCCTTGCCGACGCGCGGAGTTGTACGAGCGTCAAGCTACCGGTACAGCTAATGGGAAGCAATCGCCGGCGCGGTGGCGCTTCGGGGGATCCCCCGCACCTTCCCCCGAGCCGCCGTGCCGGCGCCGGCTCGGGGGAAGGGCTGTCACGAACGAGTACGGCTCCCGCCCGGGGCCGGTTGTCCGGACCGGCTACCGCGCGCACGACGGAGCTGATGAGGGGTAGCTCCGTGCAGCGTTCGGGCACCGGGCGCGAACTCGTTGTGACGTCCACGGCCGGATACGGCGATCCGACCACGTCTTCCGCTGTGGAACCGTAACACAGTATGTACGCCGAAACCGTTGTGGCTTCCCAGAATTGGGAGAATGGCCGCTGTCGGACGAACCGATCGGGCAGCGTGTTCACTCGGCGGTGGCGGTATCCGTCCGGGTGGTCGGTGGGATACCGGTGTCCAGGAATCGGGTCGGGCGTTCGATCTGGAGAATATGCTCGATCGAGCGTTCCAGGTGGTGGCCGATCAGGGCCGGTTCGCCGGCGATCTGGATCGCGGTCACCACACGGCGCAGATCGCGGGCCACCGGTGCCTGCGGCGCGAGCGGCACCACCGTGCGCGCCTCGCGGGAGTTGTGCATGCGCTGTAGTTCCTCTTCGAGGGCAAAGGCCTCGTAGGCGGCGGTGGAATCGGCCGTGACGAGCGCGTCGGTGACCCGCTCCGCGGCTTTCTGCGTGAGTCGACACATCTGCGTCGGATCCGCGGTCAACGCGACGAGTTCGTCGGTGAACCGAGTCCGCACCGATGGATGTCCCCTACGACTGCTCGCACGGTCGATCGATCCGTGGACTTCGTGGTGTATGACAGTGGCATCCGACTCGATCAGGCCTGATGTTACCGTTGTCACATGTCCGACGCGCGCGCTATGAAACACCGCATCGTCACCACCTTTCAACGTCTGGTCGCGAATCCGTTGAACCGCCGGTTGCCCTTCCAGCAGCTGTTGGAGACGACCGGGCGTAAGAGTGGTGAGCCGCGGGTCACGCCGATCGGCGGTTCGCGGGTGGGTAATGAATTCTGGTTCGTCTCGGAGTTCGGGGAACGTTCCCAGTACATCCGCAATATCAAGGCGGACAACAGGGTTCGGGTGCGTACGGGTGGCCGGTGGTATTCCGGAACGGCGCATTTGCTGTCCGAGGACGATGCCCGGGAACGGCTGCGCTCGCTGCCCCGCGGAAATAGCGCGCTGGTGCGGATCATGGGTAACGATCTGCTCACCGTTCGGGTGGATTTGGATACCTGACCAGGAGGTATCGGCTACTTCGTCATTGAGCTGCCGGGACTCACCCGCGCCGCCGACCTACCGGCGGCCACCCTCATACCCCGCGAGCCGCAGGTCGCCGATCTGCTCAATAATGTCGAAACCGTTTCCGAGGACATCGCCTGGGCCGGTCCCGCCGCCGAGGCGGCCGGAGAGTTCGTGGTCTTCGCGCAGCGGCTGGACGAGTTCGTGGATTCGCTCACCACCGCCGCGCCCAGGGTGGATATCGGCAGCCTGATCGATCAGGCGCTGCGGAGCGCCGACGAGGATTCGGTGCGGGTGCGGGTCGGGCCGAAATAGCCTGGAGCCGAACGCCGGTCGAGAACGCGGAATATCCCGATCAGGGAGTGGGTGGATCCTCGGCCTCGGCGTGGTCGAAGATGGCCCGGGTGCGGGAGTCCAGATCGTTCAGGGCGGAGATCAGGTCGAAGGCCGGCAGGCCGGAGGTTTCCTCGGCCATCCGGCGGAGCTCGGCCATCACCGCATCGATATCGTCCTCGGGGCTCGCGGTGTCGCCGGACCGGGCCGTGACGGGCTGCCAGGCGATCGCCTGCTGCCACCACGGGTCGTCGGTGGCCCAGGCCCAGATGGTCTTGCGGACCAGGTCGGTGTTGTCGGTGAGCAGTCGGTAGAACTCGTCGATTCGGCGGTGTTCCAGTTCGTGGATGCCCTCCGGCAACCGTCGGGTGCCGATATGGCACATGGGGGCGCGGGTGACGGTGAGGACCGGGGAGGATGGCTCGTCGAGCAGTTCGCGCAGAAGTTCCTCGGTGAGATAGGGGAGGGTGATATCGCCCGCGGTGACCGGCATTCGGACCCGTCGGCGGGGGTTGTAGAGGCGGTGGGCGGTCACATCGAAAACCGCCAGATCGCGTTCGCCGGTCAAGGTGAGAAGAGTGGACAGGCAGGCGAACCTGTTGTCGACCGTGGCGCGCAGCAGCAGGCCGCGTCCGTCGGGCGGGCGGTGCACCGACAGGCCGGCGTCGGCACGGTCGATCAATGCGTAGACCACCCCCACGACCGGGAGCGGTGCCGTCGGCTCGGCCGCGCGCTCCATCGACACGTACTGCTCGTATGCCTGCTCGGCAGAACCCGTTCCGGCGGCGGGCAATACGGCGAAGAGGAAACTCACCCGGTGATTACAGCAAAGTTTTAATGGGAATTCTCGGGGCGGATGGCGAAAAGGACCGATCCGCGCGCGGGAATTCGGACTCACATTCCGGTGACGCCGGCAAGCTGCCCAATACCGTAGGTGACACACATCGCGAGGGCTCCGCCGAGCACCAGCCGAACCGCGGCCCGCGGCCGGCTGCTGCCGCCGAGCCGAGCGCTCACCGAACCCGTGAGTGCCAGCGCCACCAACACCGCGCAGACCGTGACCGGGATACGGGCCGACACCGGCGGCAGCAGTATCGCCACCAACGGCAGTATCGCGCCCAGCGCGAAGGAAACCGCCGACGAGAACGCCGCATGCCAGGGATTGGTGAACTCCCTCGGGTTCAGCCCCAGTTCGGCCTCGGCATGGGCGGCGAGCGCGTCGTGGGCGGTCATCTCCTCGGCCACCTTCCGCGCGGTCTCCGCGGAGAGACCCCGAATCCGGTACAGCTCGGTGAGCTCGGCCAACTCGTCCTCCGGGTCCTCGCTCAGTTCCCGGCGTTCCAGCTCGATCAGCGCCCGTTCGGTATCCCGCTGGGTACTCACCGAGACGTATTCGCCCACCGCCATGGAGATCGCTCCCGCGCTGATTCCCGCGATACCCGCGGTGAGCAGCGTGCTCGTACTGGTCGTGGCCGCCGCCACCCCCACCACCAGCCCTGCCGTCGACACGATCCCGTCGTTGGCGCCCAGTACGCCGGCGCGCAACCAGTTCAGTCTCGCGGCCAATCCCGCGCCATGCGGTTCCCGCGAGGACGTCTCGACATCACTCATGGCACCAGCCTATGGAGTGGGACGGTGGCGGCGCCCGGTTCTCGGCGGAACACGAACCGGAGGCGGTTGCGACGCCGAGCCCGGATTCGGCGACACTGTAGGGCATGACCGAGACCGCTGCTGCCCCGGAACACCTCGATGTGGTGATCGTCGGCGCGGGTTTGTCCGGCGTGGGCGCCGGCTATCGGCTGCAGACCGAATGCCCGGGCAAGTCCTACGCCATCCTCGAAGCGCGGGTCGATATGGGCGGCACCTGGGATCTGTTCCGGTATCCCGGCGTCCGGTCGGACTCGGATATGTTCACCCTCGGCTACCCGTTCAAACCGTGGCGGGACGCGAAGGCCATCGCCGACGGGCCCTCCATCCTGCGCTATATCCGGGAGACCGCCGCCGAGTACGGTATCGACCGCAGAATCCGCTATCACACCAAGGTGGTGGCCGCCGACTGGTCGACCGAACACGCCCGCTGGACCCTCACACTGGAGCGACGCGACTCCTCGGGCACCGTCGAACGCGACACCCTGACGTGCGGGTTCCTCTACTCCTGCGCCGGGTACTACGACTACGACCGCGGCCACGACCCCGAATTTCCTGGTATCGACTCCTTCACCGGCACCGTGGTCCACCCGCAGTTCTGGCCGCGAGACCTGGACTACCGCGGAAAGCGCGTGGTGGTCATCGGTAGCGGCGCGACCGCCGTCACCCTCGTGCCGTCCATGGCCGGCGACGCCGCGTCGGTCACCATGCTGCAGCGTTCACCCACCTGGATCGGCGCCGTCCGCGGCTGCGACACGTTCGCCGACCGAGTGCGTGCCGTCCTGCCCCCGAACCTCGCACACCGGCTGATCCGCACCAAGAACATCCTGTTCGGCATCGGCTTCTACCAGTACTGCCGGCGCCGCCCGGAATCCGCGCGGAAACTGCTGACCGGTCTGGCCACCCGCATCCTGAAGGACGAACAACTCGTCGCCGACCATTTCACGCCCCGCTACGACCCGTGGGACCAGCGGCTGTGTGCGGCGCCCGACGCCGATTTCTTCCGCGCCGTGCGCACAGGGAAGGCCGATGTGGTCACCGATCACATCGACGGTTTCGCCCCGGACGGTATCCGCCTGCGTTCCGGCCGCGTCCTGGCCGCCGATATCGTGGTCACCGCGACCGGACTGCGGCTGCTGGCCTTCGGCGGTATCGCACCCGCCGTCGACGGCCGGCCGGTGGATCTGACGCGCCAGTTCGTCTGGCAGGGAGCCATGGTGACCGGTATCCCCAATTTCGCGGTGTGCCTGGGCTATACCAATTCCTCCTGGACCCTGCGCGCCGACCTCACCTCCCGGCTGGTCTGCAAAGTCCTCGGCCATATGGACCGCAACGACTACGCGGCCGTGGTCCCCCGATCCGGCCGTGACCTCCCCGAACGTCCGCTGATCGATTTGACCTCGGGCTATGTCCGACGCTCCATCGCCCACTTTCCGCGGCAGGGTGATCGGCATCCGTGGAAGGTGCGGCAGAACTATCTGCTCGACTCGGCCACGACGCTGCGGACCCGACTGGGCAAGACCCTGGTGGGAACACCGCGCTCGGCGCTACGGGTACCGGGCCCGGTCGGAGGCGTGACGGTTCGACGCCGGTGCGGCGTCGTCACGGCACCGCGTAGAGGTAGAGCAGGATGAGGGTGCCCAGCCCCATGGCGGGGGTGAGGAGCCAGGTTTCGACCTTGTTCCCGGTGCGGGAGATGATCGGGAGAGCGGCGCGCGGTTTCAGCGGCCACAGCAGCGGGCAGCCGCGGTCGGTGAGGCAGTCGCCGACCAGGTGGATGAGGCAGCCGAGAGCGATGGCGAACGGAAGCCAGCGGGGGGTCTCGGGAAGCCAGCGGTACATGAGGACCGTTCCGGCGCCGGCGAAGATCACACAGAGTCCGTAGGCGCGCAGCGAATCACCCGACGGGCTCAGGTGCAGGGCGCGCACGCCGAAGGCGAGCATGACGAAGATCAGGCCCAGGGTGAAGGCCTGGCCCAGGAAATGCTGACCCGCCCAGGCCCCCCACCCGGCGGCGATCACGAACAGCAGGCTGTGCGTGGCGTGGCGATGGCCGCCCGATATCGCCGAAACGCCTTTGGCCAGGTAGTGGCTCACCGGGCCCAGGGACTGGGCGATGGTGCCCTTCGGGTGGTCGATATCGGGCAGCAGCGCCGCGCCCGCGGTGATCAGGGTGCCGAGCACCAGTTCCATGGCGCTGATCCGGACCGGTCCCTGCACCAGTTCCATCGCGGCCGGCGCGGCGACCGGGACGAGGGTCGCGGCGGCGGCGAAGGCCAGGGCGCCGCTGGTGGCGTGGGAATGACCGAGCACAAGCGTTTCCCCCGAATCGGTGGACCTGGACAGCCCGAACAACTTAGCAATACGAACCGACAGGGTGAGGTCGCCGGAATCTCGGTGATAGCGGTACCGAATGCCCGCTCACCGCGGACGAGCTCCTACCCGGGCCTCGCCGGTGGCGGCGTGTTGCGTACGACACACCGTAATGATTTTTATAGAACCGTGTGACACATATAAACGCGATCGGTATCGATGCCATATTGGCGCGACCGGATCGCCGCCCGGCGATCCGTGTCCGGGGGAGTCGTACATGAACATGGGGGAGATCACATGCACGAGTATCGACCGGTGTTGCGGCCGGTTCCTCGTTTCGAACCGCCGGCTCGGCCGTATCCGAACGAGCCGGATCGGGTGTCCGCCGTGCCGGAGCAGAGCCCTTCGGGCTCGCGCGGGGTGACGGATGGCGGGACGGCAGGTTTCCCGACAGAGGAAGCCCGGAACATGACGCCCGCCACCTCGGCCACCGGTATATCCGCTGCGGAGAAGGCGCAGCGGAGTGGGTGTGAATCGGTGGTGCGGACCTCCGGTAGCGATGCGTCGTCGGACGGTCGATTCGCGAGCGATCCGGCCGCCACGGCCTGCCCGGCCGGTATTCCCCGAGACCGGCGCCGCCCGCGTACGGGGGCCGTGCCGGATCGCGGCGTTCCGGAAGGGGTGCGCCAGGTGTTGCGTGCCGGGCACACCGCGGCGGTGGCCGATGCCCGGGAATACTCCTGGCATGTGCTGCGGATCGTGCTCGAGGTGCTGGACCGCAAGCGTCCGGTCGCACAGCTCGCCCGGTTCGCCTCACCGGCGGTGCAGGCGGCGGTGAGCACCCTCGTCAGCGGGGACCACCTGCGCCATCGGGAGCTGGGCACCGCGGTGCTGGCGCGGGTGCACGCCATCGGCATCGACGATCTCGCCGCCGAGGTGTGCGGTACCTATCAGCGCGGTTCCCGGCATTTCGCCATCGCCGCCAGAATCACCCGCACCCGTACGTCAGGTTGGCAGCTCACGGCTCTGCGCGTGTAGTAACGCGCGGTTTCGCGGCGGTGTCGGAGGCCGGTCCCGACACCGCCGACCGGAACGCGTCGCGGCGGAAAATATCGTCGGATACATCGGATACATTGGCGAACCGGGCAGCGGAGCGGGTCCGCGGCCCGGCGGACCGCTCGAGGAGCGAGGAATTATGACCAAGACGGCGCTGGTGACCGGCGCATCGTCCGGTATCGGCCGGGCGACCGCGCAACTGCTGGTCGATCGCGGCTATCGGGTGATCGGGACCAGTCGCAATCCGGAGTCGATCGCGGAGTCGACGCGGATTCCGGGTGTGGAATACCGGGCGCTCGACCTCACCGATGTCGCGGGGATCGAGGAGTTCGGCGCACGGCTCGGACCGGTGGACGTCCTGGTGAACAATGCCGGAGAAAGCCAGTCGGGCCCCTTGGAGGAGCTCCCGCGCGACGCGCTGCTGCGCCTGTTCCAGCTGAATGTGTTCGGCCAGGTGCGGCTGACGCAGCTGGTACTGCCCGGAATGCGGGAGCGGGGATACGGCCGTGTCGTCATGGTGGGGTCGATGCTGGCGAGCTTCCCGCTGGCCTACCGCTCCTCGTATGTGGCGGCCAAGGCCGCGATCAAGGGATTCGCGGACGCGGCCCGCCTGGAGACCTCGCCGTTCGGGGTGTGGATCACCACCGTCGAACCCGGATCGGTCAGCACCGGCATCGGGGAGCGCCGCACCGAATACATCGCCGACGACTCACCCTACGGCGACGATTTCCGGACCATGCTCACCCGGCTGGACCGGAACGAACGCGCCGGTATCGCGCCGGAGCAGGTGGCCGCGCTCATCCTCCGCGCCGTCACCGCCACCCGTCCGAAACCGCTGTACGCCACGGGCAGCCGGGCACCGGTCGTCTTCCTGATGCGGAGGCTGCTTCCGGGCAGCGTTATCGAGAAGGTTGTCGCCCGGGTGCACGGTCTGCGCCGATGAGCCGATGAATATGCCGGCGAATCCCCGGCCGCGGTTGTTCGTGGGCTGTGCCATGTGGTCGCACCCCACCTGGCCGGCCGCGCCGCGGGAACGGCTGCGCACCTACGCGAGTTGGTGCAATGCGGTAGAGGGCAATACCACCTTCTATGCCGTTCCGGCCCGCAGCACTGTTGAATCGTGGGCCCGCCAAACCGATCCGGATTTCCGGTTCGTGGTGAAACTGCCCAGGACCATAACCCACGAACGCAGACTGTCGGGCGCCGACGCGGAACTGCGCGGCTTCCTGGACGCCATCGAACCGCTCGGATCGCGGATGCACGCGCTGTGGGTGCAGTTGCCGTCCTCGTTCGGACCGACAGACCTGGGTTCACTGGCCGCGTTCCTGCGCGACCTGCCGGGTGGCCATCCGCTCGCGGTGGAAGTTCGCCACCGCGCCTTCTTCGAGGACACTCGAGTCGAATATCAGCTGGAACGCGTCCTCGGCCGGGTGGGTGCCGAATGGATTCCCTTCGACACCACCACGCTTTTCGCGCGGGAGGCCACAAGCGCCGCCGAATACGAGGCACGGTCCAAGAAACCGCGTCTGCCGCGCCGAACCCGTGCCCTCACCGACCGGCCCATCGTGCGGTACCACGGCTGTGACGACAGCGCCCGCACGGTCGCGGGCTGGCAGCCGTGGATCGGCACGGTCGTCGACTGGCTGCGCGAGGGGTATTCACCGACGGTTTTCGTGCACACCCCCGACAACGCCGAATCCCGCACGCTCGCCCGACGTTTCCACGATGAGATACGCGCCCGGATCCCGGAACTGGAACCGCTGCCGGAACCCGAATCCACCGACCCGCTGACGCTGTTCTGACCGCCCGGGCCACCGCGAACAGCAGTCCGGTCCCGACCGGGGCCGCCGTTCGTAGACGGGCCTCCCGCTCGGGTATCTGTCAGCGGGCCGGTCGGGTATTGGCGCTGCGGAAGGTGAGTACTCGTTCTCCGTAAGAGGCGAGCGGTCGGGCCTCGGCCGCCTGCCGAATACCGCTGGCGGGCAGCTCGGTCAGTTTGGCGAACATGGGTGTGTTGCCGAAGGCGGTGCGCACCTGGGTCTCCGAAGCGTAGTCGGCGCCGTAGTCGGCGAGCTTGCCGAAGTCCAAGGGGGCCAACGGAGTGTCCAGGGCGATCGGCTCGGCCGGGCGGCCGAGGGCCGCGTACTGGGTTGCGGCACCCTGTTCGTACCAGCACAGTTCATAGGCGACGTTCTCGGTGGTCGTCACGCTCACCACCGGCCAGCGTTGCGAAAGATGCAGGGCGATCGGGTGCTTGGCGACCGGGGCCACCTCCCATTTGAGGCTCATCACCGCCACCCAGCTGCCGGACAGCCGTTCGATCAGGACGATATCGTCGCCGAGGGTGGGATCGATGTTCATCTGTGGATCGGGGGTGGCCCAATGGCTTTTGTCGACACCGTGGAAACTGGAGATGTCGACCTGCCGGGCTCCGTGGGCGGCGAAGGCGGCGACAACCGCTTCCTGCACCTGCTGTACCGCGTCGGGAGCCGAGCAGAGCACGCTCAGCGCGCCGAATGAGGTGGCGATCTCGACGGGTTCGGTGGGACGGTCCGGCATGGCGCCCGCCACCAGGGGTTTGAGACCGATCAGCGCCAGATGCCAGTTGATCTCCTCGATGGTGGGGAGGTCGCCGGAGCTCTGGTACAGGATCTGCTGCTGGGTGAGTCGGCCCGCCCGTTCCAGGGTGGGGCATTCCAGTTTCGCCAGAGCCTTGCAGGTCTTACCGGTGAAACCGACCTCGTCGATCTTCATTCCGCGCAGCCGGGCCGCCATATCGGGGGTGGTCAGGGCGGCGTAGCGTTCGCGGTACATGGCAATGGCCTGTTTGCGTTCCCGGCCCACCATGAGCGTGCGCAGCAGGGTGTTGAGGGTGGCGAGATATTTGCGGGACTGGTCCGGGTCGGAGGCGAACAGCGAGGCCCGGATCCGGGCGGCCTCGTCGGTAGCGGTGACCGCGGCGCCCGGGTCCAGCCGGCACAGCCATACCCCGCATTTCGACAGGCCGTCGGCGCAGACACCCGCGGCGTTCGGGTAATCGTGTGCCACCCGGGTGTAGGCGTTGCAGGCGTCGCGGATGGTCGCGGCGGCCAGTTCCCGGTGTCCGATCACGCGCGCGGCCTGTTCGAGTAGACGCAGCGCGTCCTGCACCTCGGTCGCGAAGCGCGCCGAGACATGTCCGGCGGTGAGCCAACGCAACCGGATCATGACGGCTTCCTGCGCGGGCTCCAGCGCGCCGGCGGACCGGTTGCGGACGGTTCCGTCGTCCTTGGTGGCGATGAGCGCCGCGGCGAGTTCACACAGCGAAGTCGCGAGCTGAAGTTCGCTTTCGGCTGTGCGGCCTCGTGCCGCGCGCCGGTTTTCGGCCACGTGGGCCTCGATGGCGATCAGATCCATCGCGATCTCAACTCCCGCATCACCTTCCGCGTACGGTCGTCGGCCGGCCGTATATCGAGCAGTCTTCGAGAGTGTGCCACAAATCGGGACCGGCAGCACCGATACCCGACCGGCATCCGTCGACAGACCGAGTGAACTGTTCCCGCGCTCACCTTACGCCCCTGACCGGTTGAGGGTTTCCACCCGTCGTGTATCTCGGTCGCGAACGGGTTCGGTCGACGTTCGGCGCCGGATCGGACGGACATGGCCGGGGTGTCGGCTGTTGCCGGGAGGGGCGGTGGCCTATGCGCGGAAGGTGGCGAAGGCGGACCACAACAGAGGCGAATTCTCGACGGCGCCGGTCTCACGCCACACGCGAAGGCGGTCACGCTGCCAGCCCCCCAGCACCCGCACCGGGTCGGCACGGTCGTGGGCGGTGTCGACGGCGCGGACGACGTCCTGGAGCGGGGTCGTGCCCACCGCGCCCGCGAAACGCTGAAAGGCCAGGTCGGTGGGCAGCGGCCAGCGGGTCGCGGTGACCAACTCGGCGCCGCCGTTGATCACGGCGGCCACGAGACCGAGCGCTTCGGTGAAACGCAGGTCGCCCCCGCTTTCACAGGCGATCAGGGCCACCCGGCTCGGGACGGGCCACAATTCGGGGCCGGTGGACGGGGCCGGGACGAGAGTGTGGGTGCCGAGCAACAGATCCTTGGCCGACAGCGGTCGATGGCCGCGCTGGGGCTCGGCGAAACCGAGAGTTTCGGCGGTACAGGCCAGGTGCAGTTCGGCGTTCTCGCTCTGTCCGGACTCGGGCCGCGCGGCGGTGACGTGGCCCACGTACACCAGTCGCGCCGCACCCGCGCGCAGGGTCCGCGACAGCCAGGCACGGTCCAGATCGGTGCGCCGGAATACTTCGACCGGCTCGGATACCGCGGGGCGCAGGCGTCCGTGGGCGAGGTGTTCGGCGACGTGCGCGGTGAGCGGTGCCGTCGCGTCCATTCGGCCGAGCACCGAACCGAGGACGGAATCGGCGCGGAAACCGGGTACCCGTGGGTCGAGCACCGCCACCACCGGCAGGTCGCGGTCGGTGGCCCAGGTGCGCGCGGTCCGGGATGGGGCGTGCACGATCCCGGCGGGTGGCGCCAGTTCGATATCGGCGATCTCGATCAGCCGCAGATCCGGATCCGGCGCGATGATCTCCCACGGCACCTGCGCCACCCGGGGCGAGGGCTGCAGCCGGATACGCGGGCGGACGCCGCGGACATGGAACTCGTGCAGCACCACGGCGAGTCCGTGGGGGAGCAGGGCCTGGGACAGGGTTTGCGCCAGCGAATTCTCGGTGTCGAGTGCGGCGAACGCGCCGTCGGTGAGGGACCGTTCGAGGCCGTCGGGCTCGGTCGGCCGGGGTAGGGCAGCGGACAGGGCCCGCACCGCCGCGTCGATATCGGCGCCCGGGAGCGCGACGGCGCCCCGCCGTGTCGGATCGTCGGGCAGGCGCCAGGACAGATACAGATCACCCGCGTCGGCCATCCGCACGACGACCGTCGGCTGTTCGCTCATATCGCCGCCTTCGGACTGCCGGATGTGCCGGGCGGCAGCGGATGTCCGGGGATGTGACGCCCCGTCGACCCTTCTGGATGCCGGTGGTGTCCGACGGTGATGACGGGACGTCCCCTGTGATGACGCCACGTCGGCTTCTCCCTGCACCGACCGTTCATACCGGGAGCACCTGATCGGTGCGGACCGTCAGGCCGTAGCGGTGTTCGGCGGCGGCGAGGTATTCGGCGAGGGCGATACGGCCGTCGGGCGCCACGGCGAGCCGGGGCGGCAGCGTGACCGGGAGCCCGGCCGCGGCCGCGATCTGCGCCAACGCCGAACCCAAGTGGAGACCGGCAGCGTCGTTCGCGGGCAGATCGGTGGGTGGCCGCGGGGCGACCAGCGGGTACCGCGGTGTCACCGGTGCGGTGGTGCGTGGCATGTCCAAGGTCGTCCCCGCGCATTGGGTTTCGATGAGGTCGGCGACGAGTGGGCCGTCGCCGCAGAGGGCGGCGAAGCGGAAGGCCAGCCGCATGGCCGGATCGGCGATCTCGCGGTTCCACTGTTCCCGCTGGTTGCCGTTGGGCAGGGTGTAGCGCACGGCATCGATGGCGATCGCCGCCGGCACCACGAGCGCGCGGCCGGTGGCGACCAACTCGGGTGACGGTGCGCCCATACCGTCGACCAGCCGTTCCAGCAGCACGGCGTGCCAGTAGTCCACCTGGGCGCAGTGCAGGCCCAGGCCCCGCGACGCGTAGGCGGCGAAGGCGGCGTCGAGCAGTTCCCGGCCCCGCGCGGTATCCCTGCGTCCGAACGCGACGGTGGCGAGTCTGGTCCGTACGCCCGCCGCGTCGAGGACCGCCCCGGATTCCTCGAAGTAGGCCAGGGCACGCAGATACTGCCGCGCGGCCCCGTCGTCGTCGCCGCGGCGTTCGGCGAGGAACCCCATGGTCCGCAGTCCCACACCGGCCCGATAGCCGAGTCCGGCCCGCTCGAAGTACTCCTGACTGACCGACAGTGGCGTCTCCGCCTCATCGAGACGGTCGAGCCTGCACAACAACTGCGCCAGGTTCTGCCGCGTTTCCGCCACCGCGTTCCGGTCGCCTGCCGCTTCGAACGCCGCGAGCGCCTGCCGGGCGAAATCCACCCCGAGTTCGCGCCGCCCGGTCTCGAAATAGGCGCCGGCCAAATTCATCAACGGGTGTCCGCTCAGTTCGGGTGCGAAACGGGCCGCCACGTCGAGGGATTCGGTGCCCAATTCGATGACCCGGGCCCACTGACCCCGGTGGAACGCGACGGCGGTAAGCGAGAGCAGACAGGGCACCCGGAGCGCGGGGAACTCGTCCGCGGCCAGTAGCGCACGGGCCTGCTCGAGCGCGCCCTGGGCCTCGTCGAGCGCGCCGAGATGCTGGAGTGACTGCGAATAGTTGATCAGCGCGGAGGCCCGTTTCTCGACGGCGGTCGACGGGATCTCCTGCAGCGCCGCGCGGTATCCGGCCGCGGCGCCGGCATGGTCGCCGAGTTCGTCGCGCATACTCGCGGCGTTGACCAGCGCGCTGACCCGGACGCCCGGAGAGCCGGTGCGGGCGGCGTGTTCGAAGATGCGTAGTGCCTCGGCGACCTCGCCCCGCCGGTAGGCGGCGGCCCCGGCGTGTAGCAGTTCCCGGCCGGCTTCCGTGGTGTCGGTCATCTCAGAAATCCGTATCCGTCATGGCCGCGGCCGTTTCGGCGAGCAGGGGGGCGAGGTCGGTATCCCCGTCCGACAGGGCGGCCAGGCGCAACCGGCCCGCCGCCAGTTCGCGGACCCGGCGTCGCTGGTCCGGATCGTCCGGGCCGGGCGCGGCGGGGCCGACACCGGGGACGTAGACCTCCACCACCGCAATGTTTTCCGAGGCGAGGTCCGAGGTTCCGACCCAGCTGTCGCCGAGCAGCTGCAGTTCGATATCGCCGTCGCCGGCCGCGGTACGGACCAGGGCGCGCGGCCGGAGGTGCACGGGCACCTCATGTGTCACACCGGGCGCGGTGACGACCTCGACCCGGACGAAGGTGCTGCCCGCGGTCCTGGTCAGTTCCCAGGAGACCGCGTGTTCCGAGGCGTCGAGCAGGCCGGGTGGGCAGCGCCGCCAATCCCAGCCACCGCTGCCGCGGCCGATGACCAGCGCGCCGAACCGCTCACCCGGGGTACCGCCCGCGGCCAGCGCGTAGTCGTCGGCGCGGGCGGAGACCGGGACGGGAACGGCCTCCTCGTCCGGGAGCCGCGCGTCGGCACCGTCGACGACGAGATCGCATTCCTCGATGAGGGAGACGGTCTCGCGGTCCAACAGGTCCGGGTCGAGCGCCGCGATGCCGTCGACGGTCGAAGCGGGCCACCAGCGCGCCGCCCAGTGGGCGTAGGCCAACCGTCGCGTCGCCGCGGCGACTTCGGGACGTTCGGGACGCGCGGGCAGGTCGACAGGACCGGCGTAGTCGTCGACGGCCACCGCCACCGCCACACCGTAGAGCGCCCACAGCCAGTCCTGGGCGGCCGCGAGATCGTGTACGGTCGCCGCCGGAATCCGATGGCCCGTGAGCAAACTCCAGCTCAGATGGCCTCCGACCGCCTCGAGCACCGCCGTATCCAGCCCGGGAGCGGAATCGAGCAGCGTCGGGGCGCCGACGGGCGCTATGGTCCACAACCGCGGACCGACCTGTCGGATATGCACGGTTTCGGGCATCAGCTCGCCCTCGGCTCGGTGGTTTCCGGAAGCCCCGCACGCGTGGCCGTACTGAGGGCGTTCTTGACCCGCGTGCGGTGATCGAGGATGACCGACCGGGCCACGCCGTCGAGCAGATCCCACAGTTCGTCCGGTTCGGATACCGGCGTCGCGCGCACGTCGCGGCCGTGCAGCCGCACCCAGAGCCGGCGCAGATACGGCCGCCACGGGGTGCGCAGCTCCGCGGCGATGGCGGTGAGCGGGCCACGATCACCGGATGCGCCGGCCACGGTGTGCACCGCCAACCGCCGAGCCTGAAGTACATAGGCTTCCCGGCGCCAGCGATCGTTGACCATCCGGTGCGCGGGTGTTTCCGGCGGGGACGGGGAGGTGCCCGCGTGCTTTGCGGTGGTCGCGAGCGGGCGTACCGTCGCCGTCCGGCGGATCTCGATCGGCGCCAGCCCCACCGCGAGCGCCACACCCGCGGCGGCGGCCAACCGCAGCGATTCGTCGAGCAGCGCCCACGGCGCGCAGCTGCGTTCGATCTCGGTGGTGACCAGCTCCGGGATCGGCGGCAATTCGGCGCGTTCGGTGGAAACCTGGAGGACGGTGAAGATTCGCTCGTAGATGGTGCGGTCGAACGGCAGCCCCATGCTCGCGGTGGACGCGGACGCTCCGAGCGCGGGCGGGTGGGGCAGCGGATACGTGGTGAGACCGAACTCCCGCGCGCCGGAGCTCTCGTACCACAGCCGAATTCCGGTGTGGGTGCCGGCCGAGGCCGCGACCAGCCGCCGCAGCAGCCGCCCGCCGTCGCCACGGTCCGGTTCCACCCGCGCGGCGGCGCAGCCGTCCAGCAGCTCCGCCAATTCGCTGTCATGATCCGGGGATTCGGCCGGGGCGGAGGGTCTGCGTCGCCACGATGCCTCGATGAGGGCGGTGAGCCGATGAGCCCGCGCGGGCTCGGTGAGATGGTCCTTCAGCGCCTGGGTCGTGCGGCCCGCGGCGAACCCGTGGATATCGCGCAGGGCGGCCTCGGCCCGCGGTCGGTCGCGGGACGGGTCGGGCGGACCGTGGAGCGTGGCGAGCTCGAAACAGCGCTGGAAATACAGGTCCTGTGCGTTGCCCTCGGTGAGGCGTAGCGCCCGGCGCACCTGTTTGAGGAGGGTGAACCATGCGGCGGTGGCCCGCAGTAGGCCGTCGGCGGCGGATACGCGTTCGGTGAGCAGCGCCGCACCGTCGGCGCTCAGCAGCGCCCCCGCGCAATTCGGGTACTGGACGGGCCGGATGACCAGCGGATCGAGGATCAGCTTCACGGTGCGCCGCAGTGGGCCGCCGTGTGGTCCGCTCAGCGCCTCGACGCCGTCGAGACCCCGCCACACCTCGTCGAGCACCATGGCGCGAGGTCTTCGCATTCGACCAGGTTATCCGAGTGGTACCCCGAATGGCGGTGCCGAAAGTTGGGATCGGTAGGCCGCCAACCGTTTCTACCTTTTCTCCAACGGCCCACCGACGGGTCGACCCACCGAGAAGAGGAACAACCACCATGAGCATCAAGCCCTTCCGCATCGCCGCTGTCGCCCTCGCCGCCTCCACCGTTGTGCTGGTCTCCGCCTGCGGCGACGACTCCGGCAGCGCCCCGGCCGCTCCGCAGGCGAACACCTCGGCCGCGGCACCTGCCGGCCCGGCGTCCCCGGGCGGGTCCGCCGCCGTGGTCGACGGCAAGAAACTGGCGGGCAGCTTCGACACCACCTGCGCCAAGCAGGGCAATACGCTGGCGCTGGCGCTGACCGACCCCGACAACCCCGACTACGGCCAGTTGACCGTGAGCGCCACCGTCACGGACACGAACACCGTGCAGGCGGTCGGTATCGCCGGCAGCAAGGGCGGTGCGTCCGGTCTGCCGTATGCCCTCGGCTACGGCAACGGGCAGCCCGGCGGCTCCGCGGAGGTCACCAAGGAGGGCACCACCTACAAGGTCTCCGGCGAGGGGGTGGGGGCGCCCGATATGGCCAACCCGCTCGCGGGGCCCACCACGGCGCGTTTCGAGATCACCTTCGTGTGCTCCACCATCGTCGGCGCCTGACGGCGCGGCCCTGGTCCGCGGGCCGTCCGTGGCCGCGGACCAGGGCTCATCGGGCTGCTACACCACCGGGCGCCACACCGCGTGGATCGAGATCGGCGCGCCGACCGCGTGCACCGGGCCGGCGAACTGGCCGACCGCGTCGCCGCCTGCACCCGTCGCGACCCCGCCAGAATCCTGGCGCAACTCACCGGCAAGCGGATTCACCGCGCCGAAGCGATTCCGCTCTACGCCTTCGACCGCTCCTTCATCGATTCCGCCGCCGCGGTCGAACGCCGCAATACCGTGACGCTGTCGGTCGCCGGGCGCCTGCTGTCCCTGGATCTCAACGGGACCGCCTTCGGCGCGCCCATCCACGAGTACCGCCTCACGTAATCCGCCGCTGCCGATCCGGCCGCTTCCGGTGGGCGGCCCCCGGTCGAGGAAGTTCCCGCATGCTGTCGAATCGTCGTTCACTTTCGGCTATCCTCGTGGCTACCGGGCGAACGCTCGGTGGGACACCGAGGTCCCGGCTGTTTCGCCGGCCCCGGCGACCCGGGCAGGCCCGGCGGTCGGGACCGACCGCTGTCGTTCGTAGAGGAGCCGCATGTACCCCGGTGCACACGTCGACCGTTTTCCCGATAAACCAGCGGTTATCCTTGCCGAACGCGACGAAGTGCTGACCTATCGGGAATTGGAGGACAACTCGGTCCGGCTCGCCCGACACCTCCACGACGCCGGACTGCGCAAGGGCGACCACATCGCGTTGCTGTCCGGCAACGACCTGAAGGTGTACGAGGTGTACTGGGCGGCTTTGCGATCCGGCCTTTACATCACCGCCGTCAACCGGCACCTCTCCCCGGCCGAGATCAGCTATATAGTCAACGACTGCGGCGCCCGCGCGCTCATCGTGTCGGCCGCCCTGGACGAGGCCGCCGAACGGATCATCGCGGATACACCGGGCGTCGAGATCCGCTTGGCCTTCGGCGGCGGCGTCGCCGGCCACAAGTCGTACGAGGACGCCCTGGCTGCCTCGTCTCCCGAACCACTGCCGGACCAGCCGCGCGGTGCCGACATGCTCTATTCGTCCGGCACCACCGGCCGCCCCAAGGGAATCAAGCATCCCCTGCCCGATCGTCAGGTCGGTGATCCGCCCGGCGATACCTACACCGCCGTCTTCGGCCCCCTCTACGGGTTCGACACCGACACCGTGTACCTGTCGCCCGCGCCGCTCTACCACGCGGCGCCGCTGCGGTTCGGCGGAGTGGTGCACGCGCTCGGCGGAACACTCGTCGTCATGGAACGCTTTGACGCCGAACAGGCGCTTGCCGCGATCGACCGGTACCGGGTCACCCACAGCCAGTGGGTGCCCACCATGTTCGTCCGGATGCTGAAACTCGACGAGGCCACCCGCGCGCGCTACGACGTATCCGGTCCGAAGGTCGCGGTGCACGCGGCGGCGCCGTGCCCCGTCGACGTCAAACGCGCGATGATCGACTGGTGGGGGCCGGTTCTGCACGAGTACTACGCGTCGACCGAGGGCAACGGCGTCACCTTCATCGACAGTGAACAGTGGTTGCGCAGGCCCGGCTCGGTCGGGCGGTCCGGACTGGGCACCATCCGGATCTGCGACGACGACGGCCGGGAACTGCCCACCGGTGAAATCGGCGCGATCTACTTCGAACGTGAGGAAATGCCGTTCGCCTACCACAACGATCCCGCCAAGACCGTGCAGGCGGTCCACCCCGAGCACCCCACCTGGACCACGACCGGCGATATCGGATACCTCGATGAGGACGGTTACCTGTACCTCACCGACCGCAAGGCCTTCATGATCATCTCCGGCGGTGTGAACATCTACCCGCAGGAGATCGAGGACGCCTTGGCCCTGCACCCCAAGGTCTTCGATGTCGCCGTGATCGGTGTCCCCGATGAGGATATGGGCGAATCCGTCAAGGCCGTCGTCCAACCGGCGCCCGGTATCGACACCGGTCCCGCACTCGCCGAGGAACTGCGCGATTACCTACGTGAGCGGATCGCCCACTACAAGGTGCCCCGCAGCGTCGACTTCGTCGACGAGTTGCCCCGCACCCCCACCGGAAAGCTGGTCAAGGGAAAACTCCGCGAACGCCACCGGTGAACCTCCGCGCCGACGCGGCGGTCGGCGTGTTCGGGGACCGATACGTCCGGGAACAGGTCGTCGAACTCGGCCGCGGACTACCGGGGCTGCCCTCGATCCTCCAGATCGACGCGCACGATGGCGCTGTCCGACCACAGCGACCTCGCTCGTGCGCGGCGGAATTTCTCGCGTAGCGACAGGTCGCGGTGCACATTGGGAATGCCGGGGATCGTGATCAGCGGTATCAGGTTCCATTGCAGACCGTAGCGGTCGTGCAGGGCGCGGTCGGCGAGTTCGGCGGCTTCCCCGTCGAGGATGGCGGCCGTCCCGCGCACCGGGTCGGTACCGGCTCGCACCCGGCCGCGGTAATCACACGGCCACAGCTCGACACGCGGATCGGCCCGCAGCCGCCGGGTTTTGGGGCCGCGCTTGGTACGGAACACCAGGGTGCTGTCGGTGAGGTGGAACCAGATGGGGGTGTCGACCGGGGTACCGTCGCGGCGGTAGCTGCGGAGCAGGGCGTAACGGGCCTTCGCGAGTGTCATCGATGTCGTGGTGGTGCGCATAGCGGTATCGAAGGACTTCGAGTCGACGCGAAGTCAAGCTGGTCGGCGCGGTCGTCGCCGGTGGGATCTGCGCCGGTCTCCCGGAAGCTCGGCGCGCCCGGAAGGAGATCGGGCAGGTCCGGCAGCTCACCCGCGGCCTCGGTCAATGGCGCGAGCACTGTCTCCATCTGCTCCTTGGCCCGGCGAACGGCTTCCGCGCCACCGCGGTGATCGTCCCGCTCGGTTGCTCGGCCGTCACCCGCATCGCGGCCGGCGTCACGCGCACCTCGAGGACCGCGCCGACGGAGTCGACCGTCACCTCCACACCGCCGTCGGAGGAACTCGCCGACGCCCTGCCCTCGGCCACCTGCTGCTGTTGCCGCTCGAAGGCATCCACGAGCCGGTGCACCCGACTGCGCAGTCCGTCGTTCGCCGAACGCAGGGCGTCACGTTGTCACTGGTCCACAAGCGCCCCTTCTCTTCGGACGGTCCCGACCGCCCGAGAACCTCCGCCGCGGAGTCGGTTGAACGCTCATCCTATGAGACGGGCGAGCGTATCGTGACAGCGCGTCGAACAGTGCGCCCGCTATTCCTCCGTTCGGCTCCGGACCTCTCGGCGTGCGTGCCGGGCGGATCCGTCTCGGATGTCCGCGTTTTGTCGGTCCCGCGCCGGGCACCCCGCTCGGGTAGGCCCCATCCGGACTTGCAGCCGTCGAACGAGTCGAAAGGAGCAAGACCATGGCTCAGCAGAATCTGACCGGAAAGCGGATCGCGATCCTCGCCGCCGACGGAGTGGAGGAGGTCGAACTCGTCCGGCCGCGGGCGGCGGTCGAGGACGCCGGCGCGACCACCCGGCTGATCTCCCTGAAATCCGGGCAGATCCAGGCGATGAACCATGACGTGGAGAAGGGCGACACCTTTCCCGTGGACAGCGTGGTGGCCGATTGCAGCCCGGATGATTTCGACGCGCTGCTCCTGCCCGGCGGCACCACCAACCCCGACAAGCTCCGGCAGGACGAATCGGCCGTCCGTTTCGTCAAGGACTTCTTCGCCACCGGCAAGCCGGTGGGCGTGATCTGCCACGGACCGTGGACGATGGTCGAAGCGGACGTGGTTCGCGGCCGCACCCTCACTTCCTACCCCAGCCTGCGCACCGATATCCGCAACGCGGGCGGCAATGTCGTCGACGAGGAAGTGGTCACCGACAACGGTCTGGTCTCCAGTCGCAATCCCGGCGATCTCCCGGCATTCTGCGCCAAGATCGTCGAGGAATTCGCCGAGGGAAAGCACCGTGTAAACCCGGAAGGCGCGACTGCGAGCCGCTGATACGGCTCCTCGGCGCCGAAGAGGCTCGATCGGGCATTCCCCGCGAATATGGGCACCGAATCCAGGTCGTCGAGAGGTACCCCATATGGCGAACGATGCCGAGAAACGCTGGACCGACCGGGGAACCTATCGCCGGGCCGCGCGCTACGTGGTGGCGGTGTCGGTGGTGGCGGCCGTCGTCTTCGGGATCGCCGTCTCCTACGCATCGTCGCGGTGCGGCGACGCCAAGTCGCAGCTGTGCGACGGACCGTCGCAGGCGGCGGTGCTGATCGGGCCGTCGTCCATTGCTCTGCTGGGTGGTATCGGCGCGTTCGTGCAAACCTTTCGGGAGTGGCGGCGCGGTGGGAACTGGCCGATCTGGCAGGGAGCCGGATGGTTCCTGTTCGTGCTCATGCTGTTGTACCTCGGTATCGGAGGCACATCGGCCGGCACGACCTGAGTCGCTCGGCCGGGGTCCTCCCCGTTGCGGGCGATATGGGCGGTCCATGGCCCTGGAATGTCGAGAAGGAACCCCGCGACCGTGTGCTTAAGTAGGTGACGGGCGGTGATATGGGGATACACCGATGCGGCCGGCACGCTCGATAGCGCAGTCTTCCGAGAATGGACCAGCAGTACTCCATCGAGGCCATACCCGCCCGGTCCTGTGGGACCGGGCGATGGCGGCGTGCGGTGGGAACGTGAGCGCGCCCCCGGCGCCGGCGAACTGGGTACCGGGTCTGTCGGCCGACCTCGTCGAACAGTTCATGGACGCGCTGTGCGCAGACCCCTTCCAGGCCGCCGCGGGCGCGCGGGTGGGTGCGGCCTTGGCCGATATCGAGGGCAGCGATACCGATTTCTTGTCCGCGGCGGCCGCCGGGCTGTTCTCGCTTGCCGATCTCTGTGACCCCCCCGAGAAGTACAAACGCCTTGCCGCGCTGCTGGCCGCGCTCGGTCAGGGCTATCAACAGCGCCGGCAACAGGTGGCCGAGAACGGCAGCGGTCTTCCGACGCCACAGACCGCGCCGGAAGACCATCGGTTTCGGCTCGCCTTCGACCATGCGGCCGTGGCCATTGCGATCGGTGACACCCATGGCCGGCTGTTGGACGCCAATAAGGCCTTGGCGGATATGATCGGCATCCCCGTCGACGCACTGCGGGGGATCTCGGTCTATGAATTCGCTCATCCGGACGATCGTCGAGTAATTCGTTCGCGTGTCTATGAGCAACTCGTGCCGGCCCGTGCGGGAACGGTGAAACTGGAGCGCCGGTTGATGCGTGCCGACGGGAGTTGGGGCTGGATCGCGTTCACGATCACATTCGTCCAAGGCGGTCGAGGCCGCAGCGATTACCTGCTCGCTGTCGGAGAGGATGTCACTCACCAGCACAAGTTGCATCATCAGGCGCGCCACGACCCGCTGACCGGATTGCCCAATCGTCGCCATCTGCTCGAGCAGATAGATGCGATCATCGGCGCCCCCGCCTTGCCGGCCGATGGTCGAATCGGTCTGTGTTTCGTCGACGTGGACAACTTCAAGCGCATCAATGACCACTACGGCCATCGGATCGGAGACCAGGCCCTGGTCGCGATGGCCCGCCGCCTCCGCGCCTGCGCCATGCGACTCGGTTGCCGGCCGGCGAGGTACGGGGGAGACGAATTCGTCGTACTGATCCCCCCACCGGCCGATGAGTCCCGGCTCGCCGAGATAGCCGATCGCCTGCGGGACGCATCGACCGGGGAGGTGGACACAGGGGGCCACCGGATCCGAATGTCGGCCAGTATCGGGGTCGTGTCCGCAAATATCACCGGTCTCGGAGCGGAAACCTTACTCGACGCGGCGGACGCCGGGCTCCGTCGCGCCAAGGCGAACGGACGGGGACGCTGGGTGATGCACTCCATTTCCGCCGCACCCGATCCGACGGCTCTCGGGTAGGTCGAACGAATAGCGGTTCTCGGCGCCCGCTGTCCCCGAGAACATGTTCTCGGGCCCCTCACCCTCGGGTGACCCATCGCAAGAGACAGGTACGGGGCTCGGCGGTCGTCCCGCCGAGTCCCGCGCCTCGTGTATCACCTGCCGTTGCGGCTGTGCGCTCCACCGCGTGCCGTGGCCTCGGTCGGCCGGTTCTGGACCTCCTTCACGGTCGCCGGACCGTACGCTGCGGCCTCGATGGCCGTTCCCGCCTCTCGGTTGCTCACTCACCGAGTCGTCCTGTGTATTCCGACCCGGCGGAGATGGTCGGCAAGTCGCTCCAGCAACGGCCGCTGGCCGGTGACCAGCTTGTCGTGCGCGGTGGCCAGGTCGAACCATTCGGCCCGATCCACCTCGGGGAACTTCCGGTATTCACCCGACCGCGGCGGCCACTCCATGTCGAATGTCCCCGGCGTCACCCGGGCCGGATCGAGCTCGCCCTCGACCGCCCACACCATGACCTGCTTCTTGCCGCGTCCGCTGCCGTACCGCACCTCACCCAACGTGATCCAGTCGCCGTCGGGCACCGGTAGCCCCAATTCCTCGGTGAATTCGCGGCCGGCGGCGGTGCGGGCGTCCTCGGCCTCCGGCTCGTACTCCCCTTTGGGGATCGACCAGGCCCCCGTATCCTTGGGCGCCCACAGCGGTCCACCCATATGCCCCAGCAGTACCCGCACCTCGGGTTCACGACGAAACAGCAGGACTCCGGCGCTGTACTTCATGGTGTGAAGTCTGCCGGCAGAGGTCCTCGGTAATGGAGACCTCGCCGAGCGGACCGCCGCGCAGGCGCGCGCCGATCGTGCCGGTGTGAGCCGATTCGGCTGCTGATCCTGCGTCCACACATCGGTGCTGTTCTGGGCATCGACCCGCTGACGGAGGAGGGGATGCGGCGCTGGGGAGCCGAAGTGCTGTCGATATACCGGTCCGGCCCAGGGGATGAGGCAGCCGAGGACGACCGGTGACGAACCAGTCGCACCACTACCACCGCGAAACGAGGTATTCCGTGTCCGTTACATCTTCCCCGGCCGCCGACGCCCTGGTCGGCGTGATGACTTGCGCGCTGCGCAATCGCCGCCTGATGCGCGCTCCGATCCGGCTCTACCGCGCCCGCATGGGATTCCTGTTCGGGCCGCGGATGCCGATGCTCGAACACACCGGACGCGAGACCGGATCCCGCCGCTATGTGGTGCCGGAAGTCGTCGCGAGCCCCGCGAGTTCGTCGTGGTCTCCGGGTTCGGTACCCGTGCGCAGTGGTTCCGCAACGTGCAGGCCGACCCGCGGGTCCGCGTCCGGTTTCGTGGTCGCCGCCCTGCCGCGGCCATGGCGAGTCTGCTGACTCCGGACGAGGCTGCCGCCTGTCTGCACACCTATATCACCCGGCATCCTCGTGCCTGGAACACCATGAAGCCGGCGGTCGAGAACACGCTCGGTACCCCCGTGGACGACCGTGGCACGGGACTGCCCGTGGTGCGTTTGCGCCTGACCCGGTCGAAGGCGCACGGAATCGAGTGCATGACCGTGCCATGGGCCTCGTGGCCCCGGCCGGGCGCCGGCGGGAGTTTGATGCCGTTGCGCCCAGGGTACGTCCGCGGCGAGGAGCGCTGATGACAGTGATGGCAGGGATCCGGACGTTCGCCGCAATGGCGATCACATTGGCCGTCATGACGGGTTGCTCCGCGCCCGGCAGCGAACTCGAGGTCGCCGACGCCGTCACCGTGCAACGCGCCGGCGCGGTGATCCACGAACCGGTGTACTCCTACGCCGATCACATCCTGCTCGGGCTGACGGACGATCAGCGGATCGCCGGAATCGACCTCTCCCAGGGCGGCGCGAACGTGCCCACCACGGTGTCGGATCCCATTCCCGACGCCGGACCGAATCCGGTGATCAGCCCATTGAACGGCGACACGGCGCTGATCGCCCAACCCGACCGCGGACGGGTCGCGGAGATCGACATCGGGCGACTGGCGGTGTCGGACACCATCGACGCCGGACCGGCACCGTCGTACCTCGGACTGAACTCCGGGGCACGAGTGCTACTTGCGCTGTCACGGGACGGCTCCACGGTGACGCCGGTCGAACTGCACCAGCGCACCCTGCTGCCGTCGACCGTCGTCGATGCCGGGTCCGGCGCCACTGTCACGGGCGCCAACCGGGGGCGGCAGCTCGACTTCCATGTCATCGGCCGTGACCGCGTCGCCTACTACAAAGGTCACACTCCGCCCGCGCAGGAGAAGGGTGACCTGGGCGTCAGCGTGGCAGCCGCTGCCGGTGACGGCGCCAAGGTCACGCGCGTGTACCTGGCCGAACGTGGCACCGACCGGCTGCTGGCCGTGGACGCACAGCGGGGTGGGGAAGGCCTCCACGTGGTGGGGACCGCCGCGGTGGGCGAACAGATCCGGTACCTCGCCACCGACGACACCCGGATATACGCTGTCACCGATCAGCACGTGGTGGTCCTCGAGACCCGCAGCTTCGAGGGCTACGCCGACCGGGTGATCCCGGTGGTCCGGACGCTCGACTTCCGCAGCGCCGTGCCGGACGGGCCGGCCGAGTCCGCGCCCGTCTCGGGGATCGCCGTCGGGAACGACCGAGTGTTTCTCACCCTGTCGGGTCAGCCGTACATCATCGGCGTCGCGAAGCCGCGCCTGTAGAACGGGAGGGATGTGTGAACGACCGGACGACACCTGCCGTGGTGGGTGCGGACCATGACCTGGACCTGCTGTTCGAGCAGGTGCGGCGCTTGCGGGAGCTGGCCGAGAATCCGGAGCTGTCATCCGATAACGACCTGGTGTACGACTTCGGTATCTGGTGGGGTGTCATGGTGGCCGGTCGCCTGCCGCGGCTCGCGTACTACAGCGGCAAGGGCGCGTTGTCCGCTGTCGAACAGGCCCGCTTCGATCGGTTGCGGTCCGAGTTGCGACAGGCCCAGCCCTTGATCGAACGGTTGTCGCTCGCGAAACCGACCGCGGCCTATCGCTGAGCAGAGGGTCAGCTCACGCGAAAGCGTTCGATGTCGGCGGCCTTGACTTCGAGGCCGTGGCCGGGCGAGCTCCGGTCCGGGCGCAGGAACCCACCGGGTTGCGGGCTCAGCACCCCGTCGAACGCCATCCCCTCGATCCGGATGTGGTCGTGGAAGTACTCGAGGTGGCGGATATGCCATACCGCGGTGCCGACGTGAGCACTCACCTGCGGCGCGCAGTGCAGCGATAAATCCATGCCCCGCGCGTCACACAGTGCGGCGACGCGCAGCGCACCGGTGATTCCCAGACACCGGGTGACGTCGGCCTGCAAGCAGTCGACAGCGCCCGCGTCGAGCATATGGTGAAAGTAGGGCAGGTGGTAGCCGTACTCGCCGGCGGCCTCGTCGAGTCCGGCGGGGCCCTGCTCCCGCACCTGTCGCAGCCCTTCGAGATCGTCGGACGTCACCGGCTCCTCCAGCCATCGGATGCCGTGGTCGGCGAACCGCTGCGCCCACAGCAACGCCTGCTTGCGGGTGTAGGCGCCGTTGGCGTCGACGTATAGCTCGGTGTCCCTGCCGATCGCTGCCAACGCCGCTGTGACGCGGTCGCTGTCCGCGTCGGGTTCCGGCCGACTTTCATCTTCACGCGCGGAATTCCCGCGTCGACCCAGTCGGACAACTGCGTCGCCGGCCGGTCGTTGTCATAGGAGGTGAAGCCGCCACTGCCGTAGATCGGGGTGGCGTCGTGGACCGCGCCGATCGCCACGGTCAACGGTTCGTTCAGCAGCCGCGCACGCAGATCCCACAGCGCGATATCGACCGCGGAGATCGCCGTGGCCACCACACCCGGTGTGCCGAGATTGCGCACCGCATGCTGCATCTCGTTCCAGCGCGCCGCCGGGAGCAGCGCGTCGCGTCCGGTGAGGACGCCGGCGAGTTCGCTGTTCACCACCGTCGCCGCGGCCGGACCGCCGTAGGTGTAGCCGACGCCGGTATGACCGCCCGCCCCTATGGTGACGAGGACGAACGTCGTCGAATCCCAGGACAGCGTGCCATCGGATTCCGGATTGTCGGTGGGGATGTCGTATACCGATACCTGAACGGATTCGATGGGTATCGGATCGGTGGCCGACCGGGTCATGAGCGCGGTCTACCCGGTCCGCCACCGCTCATTCGCGTCTTGCGGTCGACTGCGGAAGCAGCGGGCTCGATGCCGTTTCATCGGCGACCGGTCGGGTACCGCGCAGGCGGCCCGGGCGCCACTTCACAAGGGAGTTCGCCATGCCGAAGACCGCCGATCTCATCCTGGACCGGCTTTGTCAGTGGGGGAATGCATCGGATTTTCGGCTATCCCGGTGACGGGGTTCTGTCGATGCTCGGCGCTCGGTGCTCTCGACCGCGCGAATGGCGATCCGGAACTCATCCGGCCACGCCATGAGGAGATGGGTGCGTTCATGGCGACGGCCCACGCCGAATTCACCGACGGTACGGCGGAGATGATCACCATCAAGCGCTACCTCGACCGCCTGCCCAACGGTCCACTGATCTTCTGCGTCTTCAACGTGGAGCCGAGTTGTCCGGCGGTGTTCAAGGACGAGTTACCCAAGCTCCTGCCGCACGACAACGACGCCGACCGGCTGACCGAGAACGCCTACCACTTCGCCGAGTCCTTCACCGCGTTCGACATCCGGCCCCCCGCGCTGCCCGGAGCGAAAGCGCTGCTGTGGGGCACTGTCACCAGCGGGCGACCGGTGATGTGGACCCCGATCGGCGATTATTCGAAACGATGGGAACGCAGGTGCAGTCGGTCAAGGGCGGTTGCTGTGGACTGGCCGGGTCGTGGGGGTTCGAGGCAGGTAAGTACGACATCTCGATGGAGTGCGGTGAGCAGGCGTTGTTGCCGGCGATCCGCGCGGCGGCGCCGGGCACGTTCGTGATCGCCGACGGCTTCTCCTGCAGGACCCAGATCCAGGACTCGGATACCGGGGCGACGCCGCTGCACCTCGGCCGGCTGATGCGGAAGGCACGCGAGCATGCCTCCGGTGGGGCACCGTCGGCGGCAGTGATGGCGCCCGGCCACCGGTCTCGCCGACGCGGAGGTACTGCGGACCGTCGGGCCGGCCCTCACCGGTATGGCCGGGGCGGTGGCGTTGGCGCGGGCGGTTGTGCGCCGGTACGGAGCGAGCCGCCGGAAGCGAGCCTGACCAGCGGTTTCGGTGATGTCGGTAGCCGATCGTCCTTGACCGTTTGTTCGCGGACGACGCCGCAACGCGTGAGTAGCCTCGGAGTATGGGGATTGTCGACGTACACGACCCACGGTTGGACTCTCCGGTTGGAGCCGACACCGGTTCCGGTGCCGTCTCGAACCCGAGCTATCGATCACAGTTGGAGCCCGGCGAGGACGTCCTGAATTCCGAGACCTGGGCGGGCGGACTACCCGATACGGGCGCCGTCACTCCCCGTCTGCGCGTGGGCCGAGACAAGTGGTTCAACGTACTGTGGTTGCTTCCCATCGGCTTCGTCCTGCTGATCACCTCGGTGGCAATCGCCAAGGGCCTCCATAACATGCCGGCGGTGCAGGACTTCATGTCCAGATATCCGGGTATCCACGTATCGGACGGCTTGCGAGCCCATTCCGGCGTGGGTGGGGTGGCAGCACTTCTTCACTCTCTTCCTGATGACGTTCATCATCAGATCCGGTATCCAGATCCTGGTCGACCACCCGCGGCTGTACTTCACCCGCGACTGCACGCCGGGAAAGGAATGGCTGCGGGTGCAGAAGCCGGTTCCGTCGGACCCGATGTGGACCGCCAAGGACGATTCGGTGGGCCTGCCTCGACACGTCGGCCTACCGGGTATCCGGCACTCCATCGGATTGGCCCGGTGGTGGCACCTCGGCATGGACATGTTGTGGTTGCTCAACGGCGCCATCTTCTACGTGCTGTTGTTCACCACCGGCCAGTGGCGGCATCTGGTGCCGACGAGCTGGGACGTGTTTCCCAACGCCGCGACCGTGCTCATCGAGTACATGTCGCTGAACTGGCCGACCGACGACGGCTGGGTGGCCTACAACGGCCTGCAGATGCTGGCCTATTTCACGGTGGTGTTCATCGCGGCACCGCTCGCGGTGCTGTCGGGTCTGGCGTTGTCGCCGGCGCTGTCGAACCGTTTCACCCGGATAGCGCGGCCGTTGAACATCCAGTTCGCGCGGTCGGTCCATTTCCTCGTGATGGTGTTCTTCGTGCTGTTCATCGTCGCGCATGTGACCTTCGTGGTGGCCACCGACGCGCTGCGCAACTTCAACCACATGTTCGCGAGCCGCGACGACGACAGCTGGGTCGGTTTCTGGGTGTTCGCGGCCGCGATGACGGTAACGGTACTGGGCTGGGTGGCTGCCACCCCGCTCACCTTCCGGCATCCGCGGCTGGTCCAGCGTATCGGATACGCGCTGGTCGGCCCCCTGCAGCGATTGTTCGAATACTCCGACGCGCGCCCGGGCGGCTATCGCGAGGAAGATATCTCCCCATATCTGTGGCACAACGGGACCTATCCCGACAGCGCCGAGTACAAGGAGCTGTTCGACAACGACTTCAAGGACTACCGGCTGCGAATCTACGGTCTGGTCGAGAACCCGGTCGAACTATCGCTCGACGACCTGCGTGCGCTGCCGCACCATGAGCAGATCACCCAGCATTTCTGCATTCAGGGCTGGTCCGGTGTGGCCAAGTGGGGTGGTGTCTCGATGCAGACGATCGCAGATATCGTCAAACCGCTTCCCGACGCGAAATGGGTGGCGTTCTACTCCCTCGGGGAGGGGGCCAACGGAGGGACATATTACGACGTTCACCCGATCGAGCAGATGGGCCACCACCTGACCATGCTCGCGTACGACATGAACGACGAACCGCTCACCTATGGCCACGGTGCGCCCCTGCGGCTACGCAACGAACTGCAGCACGGGTTCAAGCATGTGAAGTGGGTGAAGGGCATCGAATTCGTCGCGCACTTCAGCGAACTCGGCAGCGGTTACGGCGGCTACAACGAAGATCACGAATACTACGGGTACCGCCAAACCATCTGACCCTCCCGAGAGCCGCTGCCGCCCGGCCCGAACTCCTGTTCCACCGTGGTGGCGGCCGCATCGACCTGGGCGTGGTCGGCCACATCGGTCCGGATCGGCAAGGCCTCGCCGCCGGCTTCGCGCACCTCGTCGGCGGCGGCGAGACCCGCCTCGCCGCGGGCAAGCAAGGCCACACGGGCACCCCGCTCGCCGAACATGCGCGCCGTGGCGCGTCCGATTCCCGCGCTTGCTCCGGTGACCACCACTACTTGCTGCCCTGACGCCATGCTTGTCACCCTTTCGTTCTCGTGTCGGCTACCGCTCACTTCGCTTCGTCGAGGTCTTCGACGTCATCACCGGGTTCGCGGCCCTCCTCATGGCGACCGAGACGGCACGACGCCTCGAACATGAGGGCGTGCACGAACGCCTGCGGCAGGTTGCCCCGCATCTGCCGTTGCGTGATGTCGTACTCTTCCGAGAACAGGCCGGGGGGACCGCAGGCCGCACGGTTGCGCTCGAAGAACCGGAACGCCCGGATCGGCCGGTTCTGTTGGTCCGCCGCGAGGGCCACGAGGAACCCGCACAGCAGAAACGCGCCCTCGGTGGTGCCGAGCGGTTGGCCGTCGGACCGATACCGGAATACGTACCCGTCCCGGCTCAGGTGCCGGCACACCGCCTCGAAGGTCGCCACGGTTCGGGGATCGGATGCGGGTACAGCCCCCCGGATGGCGGGCAGCAGCAACGACGCGTCCAGTCGCTCGTCGTCGGGTGCGCGTTGCCGGCGCCCCGACGGATGCAGGCAGTCGCGCGCGGTTTCGGCGACGAGGGCGTCGGCCGGCGCGCTCGTCGATGCGGCGTCGGCGGCCCCGGCCACGTCACGGGCCACGGCACGCAGCCCGGCGGCGCAGATCAGCCGGGACTGGGCCCATCGGGCCGCCTCGATCTCCCACACTCCCGCGTCCGGATCGCGCCACCGTTTCTCGATCGCGTCGATCGCCACGCCGATCGCCCGATAATTCTCCCGGTCGAGTCGGTCGTGGCGGGCGGCTGCCGCGAACAGCAGGAGCGCCTCCCCGAATGTATCGAGTTGGAATTGCCGCCGAACCCGATTACCGATGATGTCGCTGCCGCCCGGATAGCCCGCGAGCTCCACCGGACGCTGCTCGGGCACCGGTTCCCCCGCAACGGTGTATGCCGGCATCAGATGCGGGCCGTCCTCGAGCAACCGCGCGGTCACGAGCCGCACCGCGGCGTCGAGCAGCGGATGGGGGCCGTCGGCCGCGACGGCCTGACCGGTGTAGCACTGGTCGCGAATCCATACGTAGCGGTAGTCGAAATTGCGTCCCTTCCGGGCGCGCTCGGGCAGGCACATGGTGGCGGCAGCCACCATGCCACCTCCCGCGCTGGTCAGTCCCTGTAGGACGGCGTACGCATGCCGGGTATCATGCGGCGCGGCCATCGGCCCGAGTCGTGGCATCGCCCGCTTCCACGAGGTTTCGGTCGCCGCCCACGCGGTTTCCGGCTCGGGTGGTGGGCCGTCGAACCGCGTGGTCGACAACTCCAGGATCAGGTCGTGGTGCCCGCCTTCCGGGACGGTAATCGTGGTGTGCAGGTGTCGGTCCGTGCCGCGGCCCGCCACCGCCGCGACGGTGCCTGGACTCCAGCGAAGCCGCAGGTCGCCGACCTCGGCGTACCAGCGGCCGTCGTCATCGCGGTGCGGGCGCCGCAGCGGGGCATGGCCGAAGCCGGCGACGGGGGCGAGATCCACGTCCAGCCGGGCGTCGCCTTTGACAGCGTGCACCTGGCGCAGCAATACCGCGCGTGCGGGGTCGCCCGGGAACGCCAACGCTTCACGACATTCGATAATGGCCGAGTGGGTCACCCACCGGGAGCGCCAGATCAGCGTTCCGCGCTCGTAGTAGCCACCCCATACGAACCGGTCGACCGGTGTCACTCCGTAGCGTCCCGGGCCGCCGATGAGCCCCGCGAACACCGGATCGGAATCCCACCGCGGTACGCACAGCCAGATGAAGTCGCCGAGCGGTCCCACCACGACGCCGCGTTCCCCGTCCGCGAGCAGGGCGTATTCGCGCAGCACCTGCGGCGGCGGCCCCGACGACGTCATGCCGCTCATCGCGTAACCACCATTCGCCGAGCCTCGTTTTCGCCCGGCTTCGCTTGTCTGCACCCGGTGCGACGGCTTCGGCGCCGGGCCTGGCCATACCAAAGGAAGGGCGTCATGGGCTTCTCCACTCACGGTCGAGGTGCTTCCGAACACCGGACGATGGTCTGTACGTTGATTACCCTCGATCGGCCCGACAAGCGCGATGCCGCTGACGAACAGACGCGCACCGGGCCGGCCGAGGCCCGGACCGATGCCGCGGCCGATCGGTGGACGCGCGTGGTCGTGGCGACGGGGGCCGGCCGCGCCTTCTCCGCCGAAGTTCCCCTCGCCGGTCGGGGGCGGCCAGGCGCGTTTCACATCCCATCGTGCGATAGCTGCACGCGTGCGTGCATACATCCGAGTTCGGCCACTCGGCGGGTGAACGCAGGGTCGAAGAACAAGTAGCTGAGCAGGTTGCCGTGGTCGTCGGGGTCGCCGCCGAACAGCCTGGCCAACAGCCACATCGACGGATTGCGGGCACCACCGAGGCCCGTATAGCGGTCATGGAATACGTCATCGGCGAGGGCCGAGATATCGCCCCGCCGGTCCGCCGGCGGCCCTGCGAAGAGCACATCGACACAGCGCCCCGGCAATCCGGGGAAGTTTCGTTCCGACAGTTGGTGCAAGTCCTCGATCATGCGGTCGGCGAGCAGCACCCGTAACGTCAGCGCCGCCACCGCGTAGACGTCCGGTTGCGGTCCATCGGTGGGCGGCTCGCCCGCCGTTCGGCGGTAGGCACGCGGCGGCGGCGACGTCGTCGAGGTCATCGGCTGGGTGGCGACCACACCGAGACGGACACAGCCGAAGGCGAGGGCGGGTTCGAGCGGTGCGTTCAGCCGCAGACCGCCATCGACGTACCAGCCGCGCCAGCGTCGGGGCGCGTTGATCCGCACCGGACGGAAAACCATCGGCACCGCCGCGGACGCCACCACATGCTCGACATCGAGCCGCGTCTCGACGTATGTGATGTTGCGACCCACGTCGTTGCCGGGCAGCGGGACCGACGGATTCTTCTCCACGAAGACCACCGTTCCGCCGGTTGTGACGGATGTCGTGGTGACCGCGACGGCATCCACACGTCCGTCCGCGATATTCCGATGCAGCGACTCCCACGGCAGCCAATCGTTCAACCGCTTCCGCAACCGCTCGGTGTCCAGCAAACTCGGTAATCGGACCGGCAACCCGGCGAGTTGACCGACGTACCGCAGCCCGGTCTCGATACCGCTGGTCAGGCTGAAGACGTCGTTCAACTCCACCGACGCCCACGCGTCGACGAGCCGGTTGGCGGCTTCGCCCGGAGACAGGTGCGCGAGTCCGGCCAACGCCACCACATTGAGAGCGCCGGCGCTGGTCCCGACCAGCACCGTCGGCGGTGGGCCCACCGTTGCCATCCTCGGCAGCAACTCCGACAGCGCACCGGCTTCGTATGCGCCGCGGGCGCCTGCGCCGGCCACCACGAGCCCGACAGGATGTGCCATGAACACCTCCTGGAGTGTGATGCCGCCGTCAAGTCTGCGGCGGTAACGACCCGGGCTTGTGCGAAGCGGGGGACAGAAATTGGGAAGAACGAAGGTATATCCCGGTGTGCGGCACCGCGCAGTCGGGGTTGGTGCACGTCAGCGCCACCATATATGCGTCCTGGTCCGCACTGCGGAACAGGAACCCGAGATACAGTGCGTCGCCGACGACGAACTCTCCGTTACCGCAACTGTGGCAGGTGGCCTGCCGGCGCTCCACCTGCTCGAGCACGTCCGACTGCTCTTCCGGAGTCAGCATGATGTTCTCCGGACGCCGTGGCAGGCCGTCGGCGCCCATCAGATCTCGACATCCTTGTCGAAGAAGACGTTGTCTTCACGCCAGCCGCCCATTCCGCAGCCAATGCCCGAATAGTCGGAAATGAACTCGATGCGGTCGATCCATTTGGCCATTTTGAACCCCACCTGGGTTTCCACCCGCAACCGCAGCGGCGCGCCGTGCTCGATCGGTAAGGGCTTGCCGTTCATCTCGTACGCCAGCAGCGTCTGGGGATAGTCGGCGAGAGCGAGATCCACCACCTCGTAGAAGTGGCCGCTGCCATCTGCGCTCGGCTCGTCACGTCCGGTGTCCTGCATGGTGACGAAGCAGATATAACGGGCATCCGGCAGCGGGCGCACCATCGACACCAGATCACGCAGCGGCAGCCCACCCCACTCGCCGATACTCGACCACCCCTGAATGCAGTTGTGCAGCACACGCTGCCGTTGAGGGTCGCGGAGTTCTCGCAACTGCTTCAGGTCCAGAATGAGCGGATTCTCGACCAACCCGCCGACGTCGAGCCGCCAATCGGCGAAGTTGTGGACCGCCATGACCTTGTACGCCGTGCTGTCGGGGGGCTTTCCGTTGACCCGGTGCTCGGGGGACAATTTCTCGGTCGGGTAGTCCTGCCGGGATTTCAACGGCCGCAGGATTCGCAGCCGGAAGCCGGTGACGAGGGCGCCGAGTACGCGCTGTACCGATCGGGGGTTGCGCAGGCTCCAGACAGTGGCCGCGATATGGATCGAGACGATCGCCGCGATGATGACGAACGACAGCACGGTCGCCCAGTTGATATTGCGCACATGTCCGAAGATCATCAGCGCATTGAGCTGTCCCCAGCTCCAGAAGAACACCATCGCGAGATGGACGACGATGAACAACGCGAAGGCGACCAGGCCGAGGAAGTGCAGGCTTCGCGCGGACTGCCGCCCACCCCACATCCGGACATACCACGGGAACCGCGCTTCGACGGCGGGTGACTGTGCCGCGCCGGTCAGAATCTGGAACGGCGCGAGGATGAAGACCACCCCGGCATACGTGAGCTTCTGAATCGCGTCGAGCGGCTCACCCGACAGCGTCGGTGGCAGGTTGAAGCTCAGATACGTGACGATATCGTCCCACGCCTCCGGGAACACCGACCACGACGTGGGAATGTAGCGACGCCACTGCCCGGTGGCGAACAACAGGATGTAGTACACCGCACCGAGCAGAATCCAGCCGATCACGCTCGCGAAATGCCAGTGTCTGCCCATACCGAGCTTTTTGTGGCCGGGCAACGCGACGAGCGAGGAATAGCTCTCCTCCTCGTCGAGGGTGTCGTACAGCTTGTCCGTGGGCATCGTCTTGCGGGTGAATCTGGCCCACTCGGTGCCCGGCTTGCTGCCTTCCCGCCAATACAGCTTCGGATGGGAGGCCAGAATCTCGATGCCACTGCGCATCACCAGCGTCAGGAACAGCACATTGAGCCAGTGCTCGATGCGCAGCCATACAGGGAAGTCGAGCTCAGTCATGCCAGTCCCGTTTCTGGGGATGAGCGACGTTGATTCCCAGCAGTACCGAGACGTGGGTGGCCAGAAACAGGGCGGCACACCCAATGGCGATGGTACCCGGTGTGAAGTCCCACCAGTTCTCCACTTCGGGCAGCATCGGCAACCCGGTGAACCGCGCGAGGAGGTACACCACCAGGAAGACGGTCGACACCAGGCTGCCCACCAGTCGGCCGCGCCGCGCGAACCGGCCGGCCGTCATCGTGACCGCGGCGATCAGGCATCCCGCGCCGAGGACGGCGAAGTACCCGGCGAGGTAGGCGGGAAGGCGCGGTGTGGTACCGATCAGATACAGGTGCACGGCGGCGATTCCCAGCAACAGCAGGATTCCCAGCGCGGTGGTGACCTTGGGCAGGTTGAACGCCAGGTACCGGTACACCGTCAGCCGCCGGTAGGTCTTGGTTTGTCGAAGGAGTTGCGCCACGGCCCTGCTCCTGTCGGTCGCCGGATACGTGTTTTCCACCGAACTCGGCGCGATGGCCGGCCCCGCCGTCTGGTTGCCCTCTCGCTTCGGCGTGAGGTCCCGCGTGAGGTCCCGGCCGTTGTTCTGGCGGATGCCGAAGTGGAACGGGCATGTCCCCTCCGGTAACCCGAGGCTGTGTCTCCGACCGAGGACGCGGCGAAGTCGCCGTCCTCGGAAGGGAGATTCCCATTTTTGCCGCGAGTACTCGTCGACCGGCAGGCTGTGCCGGCTCGTCGATGGCCCGGACCTCCACGCGCTGAGCACGTGGGTGTGGGCCCTCCCGCCGGTCGATGCTCCGCGCCCCGCGGGCGTGTGGGAATCGCGCGGGCGGGACCGTTCCGCCACCACTGCTTCGGTCGGTAGCGGTGGTCGTGCAATGGAATCGCAACCGGGTGTCCCGAGTTCAATCGGTGAGGCCGAGGTCGCGCGCGAGTAGGGCCGCCTGCACGCGGTTGGTTACCCCGAGCGCGATGAGAATCCGGCTCACATGTGCTTTCACCGTGCTTTCGCGCATGCCCAGTTCGTCGGCGATATCGGCGTTGGTGGCGCCGATGGCCACCAACGCGAGCACATCGCGCTCGCGTGGGGTGAGGGCGTCGAGATGGTAGCGGGCAGCCGTCGCGCGTGGTCCATCGGCCCGGTGATAGCGGTCGATCAGGCGTCGGGCGACAGTGGGATGCAGCATCGCCGAACCCGCGGCCACAAGGCGGATGGCTCGGATGATCTCGTCCGGGGCGGTGTCCTCGAGCAGGAAACCGTCCGCGCCGGCCCTGAGCGAGTCGTGGACATGCTCATCGAGGTCGAAGGTGGTCAGCGCGATAACCTTCGGGGGATGGGGCAGTGCCCGTAGTCGCGCGTTCGTCAACGCCTCCCGCACCACACGGTAGGCCGCGAGCCGATGTGCGGCCGGCGTGTTGTCCGGATGACCGTGAATGTCGAGTGCGACCCGCTGCCCCGCTTCCCGTGCTTGGGCGACGAGGTCCCGACTTCCGGCAGCACCGGTTCGGTCGGTCTCGCCGCGGTCTCGGATGCGTGCAGGGCGCCGAGTACGTCGCGGAGGTCGGCGGGGGCACCGGCTCGGTCACCGCCGCCGTGATTCCGCTGTTGACCACGTGCTGCCGTCTGGATGTGGTGGAGGCGAATCCGCGGTTCGCCGACCGGTTGCGGCTGTTGGCCCACAGCCACGCCGAGCACGCCGGCCGGGTCACCGTGTACAACACCCCGATCGGACGGATGCGGACCGCGCGCCGCTACGACGTGATCATCTCCGGACTCCCGTTCGCCAACTTCGAACCCGAACAGGTTGACGACATCGTGTCGCGCTACCTGGAGTTGCTGCGTCCCGGTGGCGTTTTGACATACTTCGCCTACCGTGGTGCCGCCGTCGCGCGCACTCTGTTCTCCGGTCGAGCTCAGGCGCGCAGGCATCGGGCGGTGAGTGAGATCATGGCGGACTATCGGCGCCGATACGGGGTCGGGAGCACGACGGTATGGGCGAACCTGCCACCTGCCGAGGTCTTTCGGTTGCGGCGGCCGGTGCGAAGCATCACGGCTTCCGGCTCGTCTCGAGTGGAAGCGGGCCGGTGAGCGTGCTCGCCGACCTAGTCGGTCGCGTTCCGGCCGCCGTGGCCTACCTGGTGGTGGCAGCGGTGGTACTCACCGAATCGGTGCTGTTGATCGGGGCGTTCGTTCCCACGCTCACCTTGCTGCTCACTGCCGGGGCGCTGGTCCGGACCGGTCGATTGGACCCGGTGGCGGTCGTGATGGTCGCGGCGACCGCCGTGGCCGTGGGCGACTTTCTCGGGCACAGCACCGGTCGTTTCCTGGGGGCCCGATTGCGTACCGGCCCGCTGGGCCGCCGGATACCCCGGGCCGCATGGTTTTCCGCCGAGGCGCTGATGCGGCGTCGGGGCGGGCGGGCTGTTCTGGTGTCGCGTTTCGTGCCGGTCGTGCGTACGCTCACCCCCCATCTGGCCGGTGCGGCCGGGCTGCCCTATCGCCGAATCGCCTCTTACAGTGTGGTCGCCGCCCTGCTCTGGGCGGGAGCGGAGGTAGGCGCCTGCTACCTGGCGGCGGCACTGCGGCAGATACTCGCCATCGGGGCGCCCGTGCTCGCGGCCCTCGCCGTGGGGGTCGCGGCTGTCGTGCCGATCCTACGAAGGTGGCGCCTCGGGACGGGACCGTCCGTCTCGGGCCCGGACGATATGCGGTCCGTGCCCCGAGCCGACGCCCGCACGGTCGAAGAGGACCTATCCGCCGATGACCACCTGATGCGGTCCTCGCCCCGGCGCAGGCGCGCGGCCGAATTGCCGCCGGTGGAGTACGGCCCAGGCGGCATCGTCGAGGATGGAACCCAGGCGCCGATTGCCACGATCACCGTCATACCTGACCGCAGGTGAGTTGATCGCGGGCGTTCAGGGCTTTCGTCGAGGTCGGCGGCGCTGTCACAGTGTCCGGGCCAACTCGCGCAGCACGGGTAGGGAGATCGATCCGGAGCCGAGGATGCGGTCGTGGAAGGCCTCGAGGTCGAAGCGGTCCGTGAGGCGTTCGGCGGCCCGGGCGCGTTGCTGCTGTATTTCGAGTTGGCCGATCTTGTAGGCGAGGGCTTGGGCGGGCATGGCGAGGTAGCGGTCGACTTCGACCGCGATCTCGGTCGGGCCGGCGGGGGTGTGGGCGGTCATGAAGTCGATGGCCTGTTGGCGGCTCCACCCTTTGGCGTGTAGGCCGGTGTCGACCACCAGGCGGGCCGAGCGCAGCGAGTCACCGGCGAGCATGCCGAGACGATCCAGGTCATCGGTGTAGAGGCCCATCTCCTCGGCGAGTCGTTCGGCGTAGAGGGCCCAGCCTTCGACGAAGGCGGTGTTGGTGAGCGACTCGCGCTGGAATCGGGGCAGGTGGTCGAGCTCGGTGGCCAGCGCCAACTGCAGGTGGTGGCCGGGGATGGCTTCGTGGAAGGCGACGGCGGCGGTTTCGTATCGGCCGCGTCCTGTCGCGTTGTGCCGGTTGACGAAATAGGTGCCGGGTCGGGAGCCGTCCACGGCGGGTGGGTAGTAGTAGGCGGCGGGGGAGTCCGCGGCCAGAAAGTCCGGGACCGCGACGATGTCGCAGGGCTGTGCGGGCAGGCGCCCGAACCAGTCGCTCATCGCCGCCGTCGCCGCGGTCAGGCAGCGTTCGGCGTCGGTGAGGATCTGGTCGCCGTGCCGGTAGCGCAGCCGGGGGTCGTGGCGCAGCCGGGTGAAGATCGCCTCGAGATCGGTGGTGCCGAACAGGTGCGCCCCCACCTGCGCGTATTCCTCGCGCAGGCGTGCCAGTTCGGTCAGTCCCAGGTCGTGGACCCGGTCGGCGTCCAGATCGGCGACCGTGGTGTGACAGCGCAGCAGCCGCTGGTAGATGTCGGCGCCGTCCTCGCCCAGCCAACACAGTCCGCTGCGTTCGTCCGGCCTGCTCACCGGCAGCAGTTCTTCGGCCAACACCTGGCGATACCGTTGGAACGCCGGGCGGATCACCTCCCGAACGACCTCGACCAACTCCGTGCGCCACGCGTTCTCTCCGTCCCAGCCCGGCGGGCCCGCCAGTGTGGCGAAGGCATCGCCGGCCACCTCGGAGGCAAGGTAGTTGTCGAGCTGGTTCATCGAGCGTTCGACGGTGACCCGGGCAGGTAGCCGTCCTGCGTGCAGTCCCTGGCGAAATCGTTGCTGTGCCTGCGCGAGCATGTCCCCCACCCGGCGGAAGCGCACGACCAGGGCGCGGGCGTTCTTCGGCTCGGGGGCGGTGAATTGTGGCGCCATCGTCAGCAGCCGCGAATGCACACCGTCCATCTGATCCCACGCCATCTCCCGCGGCCGCCATCCCAGCCCGAGAACGGCGTTGTCCAGCTCACCGCGCAGCAGGGCATGGGTTATGCGATCGGTGGGGTTCAGCCGTGTCGGGTCCACCGCCTCGACTCGACGTGCCAGGTCATGCCATCTGTCCAACAGCTGACGATCGGCCTCGGCGGAGACGTCTTCGATCCGGTCATCGAAGCGGTGATCACCCAGCAGCGTCGCCGAACTCGGCTCTGCCTCCAACATGGTGTCCCAGTAGGAATCCGCCAGCCGTTGCAACTCCGCGTCCATGGCATCCATCATCGCCGAGTTCCGGGAAAGGCGTGAAGCCACCGGCCTGTTCGCAGGCAGTGCTCGGTGGCCTCGCCCGGGGCCGGTCGCGCGGCTGCCGCGCCGAAACCGACGACTACTGCTGCGGTTCGAGGGGAACGAGATCGGTGAGCCGCCCCGGGGCGGGTGCCTGCTCACCGCCCCGGGGCGGTCAGGACGGTCTTGTCGAGGATTCGTCCCGCCGCGTCGCGGCACACACCGCCGACTACTCCGGCCGGTGAACTCCCCGACGTCACCGATGACGCGGGTTCGGTGGATAGCCAGATATTCCCGCAGGTCATGATAGGTAATCGCGGGTCGAGCTCCGTGTTTTCGAGTGCGCTCGAACACGCCGCACGGAAATGCGACACCCATGATGTGAAGCTGTGCGCGAGGGGGGACTTGAACCCCTCCAACCAGCAAATTTGCTGGTTCCGTGTGTTCGATCGTATCGAACGGTAGAGGAGGACGGGCGAGGGGATCAAGCGGCTCTGGGAGGTTTGCGGCCGAACGTCGCGGTTCAGGATTCGTCTTCGGCGCTGTGCCGGGTGCTCCAGCCGTCGATCGTGTTGTGGAACCAGGTGAATGGGTGGGGTATCTCCACATCGCTGATGTCGGGTTTCCCGACGTGGGGGTCGACGTCGTCGAACGGCAGTAGGGCGGACAACGCATCACACACAGGAGAAGCCCCGAGGAGGATGCGTTCCATCAGTGATTCCCAATCATCCCACGGGAACTCTGCTTCCTCGTCATCGGTGAAGTCTTGGTCGCTTCCCAGGGGTATTTCACCCGGCATGGCGATTTCCGCCTCGAGGTAGTACTCCTCTGTGGCGGGAGCATCGGCGACGGAGCAGGCGAAGAGTAGTTCGTCGAAGAACGAGTGTGATTCCTCGACCGGATGCAGTCCGTGGGTCAGCATCTTGATGTGGCTCCGCATTGCTGTGCCCGCATGCTGCGGCCACAACTTGTTTCCTGCTACCGGGAAGAGGGCGCGGGGGTCGATCGAGTCGAAGGGGGATATCTCATCGATTTCGGTGCTGTCGGACATTGCGCGCAGGTAGTCCTGCCACATGTCGATGGTGCCGACGATGAGGAAGGCTTGCCTCGGGGTGAGAAGCTTCGAGCCGCTCCAGGCGCGGTCGTACCTTTCCGCTTGCGGATCGGCGCCGCTCGGTTTCGTCGAAGCTGCGCGTTCGAGTTTGATCCGGTTCTCCTCGCGAACGGAGTTCGGATCTCGGATCCAGCGGGCAACTGTGGACAGAGATACGCCGGCGAGGCGGGCCAATTCCGGTTGGGTTCTCGACACGCCACCAAGGGTATCAGTGACATGTCAATGACATGTCACTCTTGATGGTTGGAAGGCTGAGGGTAGCGATGATGGTTCACGTTGTTTTCGGGTCTTGGTGGTGCAGCTGGGTGGCGAGGGGGTGGGGTTCGCCGGTCATGGCGGACAGGGCTTCGGCGACTTCGTGGAGGGATGCCCGGACGTAGGTCATGGTGGTGCCGACATTGCCGCTCATGTCGGCGTGGCCGGCGAAGGCGCGGGCTGTGGCGTAGCCGCGGTGGCGTTCGACCCAGGTGAGCGTGGTGTGTGACGTAGCCAGTGGGCGGTGACCTGCTGGGTGGCGGCCCAGGGGAGGTACTTGCCGATCCGATTCCAGAGGTAGTCGTATCTGCGTCCGGTGATCGGTCGGCCGTTCTTGTACCGGAGGAGCTGATCGGATTCGCCGAGGCGATCGGCGCCGCGTTCGCAGTGTCGGAGCAGAGCGTTCATCAGGGTGGGGGAGACGGGTTGCCACCGGTCCTGGCCTCCTTTCTCGTGGAGGTGGACCAGGCATTGTTCTCGGTCCAGATCCATCGGCCGCAGTGCCAGGGCGCCGGCGCGGCGGCAGGCGGTTTCGATGTGGAGCCGCAGGATCAGCGTATCGAGGTCCGGGTCGTTGCCGGTGGTGGCGGCGATGCGGTTGATGTCGTCTAGGAGGTGGTCGGGGAGGGCGCGGCGGTTGCTGGGAAGGCGTCGCGGTTTGACGATCGGGGCGACCGGATCGGTGTCGGTGGTGATGAACCCGTCGGCGCGTGCCTGGCGGTAGAGGGCTCGGAGGGCTCCGACCATGTGTTCGGCCGCGGATCGTCCTCCTCGGCTGTTCCGGCGGACGACGGCCTGGCGCTGGGTCTGTTCGATGAGCTCGCGAACTTCCAGCGGGGCCGGAGTATTGATGCGACGGTCGCCCCATACGCGCACGATTCGACGCCAGTAGGGCCCGTAGGCGCGCAGGGTACCTGGTGGCACCGCGGTCTGTAGTTGCCGAATGTATTCGGTAAAGGTCGGCGCCGGCCGGCCGTGACCGGGCGGCATGGAGAGAAGGTCTTCCGGCCGGAGACCGAGGCGCTGAAGCAGGAGCCGTGCGGCGTCGACGTCTTCGATGGTCACCACAGCCTCCCCGGAGTATCGGTGGCGGCATCCCACAATGCTCGACAGGCCAAGTCTGGCGGGTAGACGAGGAGAAGCCGTGGTTGTTCGGATGCGGCGAGGAGGAGCCGATCATCGAGTTCGATCCGAGCACCATGACGAAACTCTGCCGGAAGGCGTAGGTATCCACGGCTGTCGACCTGGTAGCTGCTGCCGGACGCTGAGCCCCTGACGATGACCAGACCGCTCCGGCAGGTTTCGAAGGCGACAGGGTGTCCGGGCGTCCAGGAAAGGGACCGGAGCGTCGAGCGGTCAGCGACGCGTCCCCACTGGTCCAGGGTGGATACCGCCAGATGGAGACGCGGCCGGTCGGCCCGGTCCATCGCTGCTATAGCAGGTACAGGCAGCGGCGGGGCGGTTGACACAATGCCAGAGTGATCGGCGGGTAAGGCTACGGTTCCAGCAACAAGTGGTTGACCGGGCACTATCGGCTCCCTGGCGAAGTTGAGGACGTCATGCATGGCACCTGGAACTCCGCGCTGTCGGCCTCTGATTGGACATTCGCCCGCCGACATTGGATTCATATGCAGGGTGGTGGAGCCGAGTTGCTGCTCGACCTGGTCTACGAGCCAAGTTTGGGGTCGGAAACCCTGCTGAGCTCACAAAACGGCGTCGTAGGTCGGTGCCCTTGGCAGGGCACGCAGAACATAGGCAACTAGGAAACGCCTGGTCATAGTGGGTACGTATGCCGTCTGAGGGGATTGCGACGCCATGCCCACAGGGTCGCTAGCGCTCTTATGTTCGACATGCCTTCGGAGGGCGAACCGAACATGGGAACAGGGATGACCAGGAGTTTTTCGTCGGCATCCTGGTAGTTGAGTGTCGGTTGGCGCTGTCTCCATCTGATTGACGGGTGGTCCGTGGACGAGTCGACCCATCCACGGCCCACCACCGACATCTTCGAAGTGACACCGTCCGTGGGACTCAGGCCACCTCGTCTTCGATCAGCCCGTATGGTGGCTGGTTTGCTCGTCGCGAAAAGCGGACGACGACGTCATCGTCGGCTGAGGCCGGTGGGGCGTTGTCGACCACGAGGATCTGAGCGCCTTCGCCCGGCCCTGTCAGCCAGTCGTGTAGGTGCTTGTAAAAGTCGGCAACAGCGACGCTGTCGGCGAACTCGGCGTCACGGTCGCCGCCTTGGCCGAGGTTCTTCTGGGGGCTGTCGATCATGAGGAAACCGGGGTGGGCGCTGCCGGTCTCCCAGGCGATCTCGAAGACGGCCAAAATCCAAGCCAGAGAGATCAAGGTGCGCGCACCTGATGAGGTGTGGATGTAGCTCGAGCCCCGCATGTGCGGGACGAGGTTGTTGTCGACGAAAGCCTGTTCGAGCTTGGGGTACCGCCAGGAAGTGAGAATCTCCGCGTACCGTTCGCTGATGCGGTGGATGACGTCGTTGCGGTTGGGTTGCACTGTGGCTTGTTCCAGCTCCCTGCGGAGGGCGTTGAGGGCGGTTTCGAGTCGTGTGACTGCCGCGGCGCGGCGGTCGAGGCTGTCGAGCATCTTAATTGCGGTTCGTGCCCGTTCCAGGTTGGCTGCTGCGGCCTGTTGCTGACGCATCAGATCATCGCGTTGGCTGAGGAAGGGGCTGACGGCCTCGTTAGTGGCCGCATCGACTGCCCGCGCGAGTTCGGCCTCGGCGGTATCGGCTACCTTGGCGGCGGTCCGCAGCCTGCCTAGCTCCGCGTCGAGTTCCTCGACGTATTGAGTGATCTCCGCCAGACGGCTCTTCGTTGCCCTCAGCTCCGACGAGACATCGAACTTGGCCTCCGTCATGGCACGGTCAGAGCCAGTGGGGCTTGCCGGGGTGTTCCCGTTTTGTGCGTTGCCCGGTTCGACTTGCTCAGTTTGCTGCATCGTGACCTCGGAGGTGCACAGCGTGCAGTGTCCGTCGGCGATGTGGGGCGCTTCCCGCAGAGTGGTCAGGCACGCCGGGCACACCTTCACCTGAAGCGGGTCGAATAGCATCCGTGCTTCGGCGAGCATCGTGAGTTTGGTGATGTCGTCCGCGTACTGAGCGCGTAGGGGGATGAACCTGCGCAGCTGTGTCTCCCGGTCGCGGAGCAGGGCCGCGGCTTGCTGTGCGCGGCGCGCGGCGTCGCGGTGCCTCGTGCGCAACTTCGTGGCGAAATTGGACGCGGCACGAATCTGACTATCCAGATCGTTCAGCGCACGGATCGTTGCTGCGAACGCCCTCTCGGCTTCGTCGCGGGTCAGTTCGACTTGGATGCGGGTGCCGAGCTCCTGCTCATCGAGGAACGCCTGGGTTGTGACGTACTCACTGCGTGCGCGGCTCAGCCTCGCTTCCAGCTCCTTGACGCGGCGACCAAGCTCGACCGCTTTGTCATCGTGAACCCCGAACACCACGTCCACAACCTGGCGTAGTTTGAGCCGTTTCATCTGGGCGCTTTCGAACAACAGGTTCTTGTCGTCGAGGCGTTCGTTAGGCATGAAGCACAGCCACAGCAGGTCTCGGATGCTGAGCGGGTCGGTGTCGGACTCGACCTGCGTGGGTTTTTCCCGCAGCTCCACTCCCTCCAGGCCGCAGTAGGAGAGCAGCAGACTGGACAGACTCTGTGGATCGCCAGCGGGTTTGATCACACGCTTTTCCATCGGCGGTGTTTCGATTTCGCCGAGGCGCCCTGGCCGGACGAAGGCGGCGGTCGAGGGTTCGCCCACAGCGCGCTCGATGACGTGTGGTTGGCCGCCGAGTTCTACTTCGAGCAGTGCAGACCTGACTTTGCGCAGGATTTCGGGGTGCTGCGGGTGGCTTCCGGCGCCGAGGCAGTAGGCGATGAACTCCAGTACGGAGGACTTGCCTGTACTGAACGCTCCAGCGATCACTGAAAGGGACTTCGATCCTCCCGCTTCTTTGTCCTGGAAGTCAACCTCGTAGTCCCGATCAATGCCCTTCAGGCGAAGTCGTAGCACCCGGATGCCCTGTTCCTGCCGTGTCCCGGAGGGTGGCTCTGTATCGACTTCTGCTGGTGCGGGCTTGGGAAATCCGGTCTCTGCCGGCTCGTCCGTTGTACTCATGTGGGCTCTCCGTCGACAGAGTTCGACGCTGCCGTGCTCTCGAGCCACGGCTCGATCGCTCGGTGGTCTTGCAACAGGTCGACGGCGTCGAGGAGGTTGAGCGTTTCGGGTCGTGGGCCGTCGGCTTCTACCGTGGTCCATGCACGGACTGCTTCGCGAAGCCGCTTGTCGCTTAAGCGGGCCAGCCTGCGGATGAGGAGGTTCGCCGACAAGCGGTAGGACCGCGCATAGACGGCAGTGAACCTCCCTGCGAGGTCCAGCCCGGCCGGAGTGACCAGGTATAGGACGCTCTTGTCAACAGTGGGAGCAACCAAGCCGTAGGCGATGAGCAGCGCCAGATCGTGCTGGAGCCGTTCTCGGCGGGTAGTGAAGCGGTGCGCCGGACTCGCGTAGCTCAATGCGCGACCATCGAAGCCGGCCATCAGCAGGCGTTTCGGTCCGTGTCGTTCTCATCAGTGAGCACGAGAAGGGGGTTGGCGACCAAGAAGTCGTAGCAGCCCAACCGTTCCAGCGAGATACCAGGCTGTCGCAGACGCTGCAACGAGGCGAGCAGGAGAAGCAACTGCGCAAGGCGGAAGACGACGTCGTCCTCGGGCACGATAACCGGTGCGGGATCTCTGGCATCTTCGGCAAGAACGTGAGGTGTTTTCATGACGTCTCCGTCGCAGATGGTGCGGACGTGCTGATGGTGTTATCGAGTGGTTGCGCTTCGTCGGCTCGCCCGTGTTCGTCGGCGACCTGTCGCCAGTGCCTTACCCACCCTGCTCTGCGGTTGTCGACTACACGGTGCATCAATCCGCAGGTGTGCACAGGACCGCCTGGGAGCCCTGCTCCCAGGGTCGCGTTCGCCCCATCACCGACTTGTGCAAACCGGGCAGACGCGCGCCTTCGTGGGCTTGGCACGCCTCGTTGAAATGGTCCTCCCACAGACCGTGCACTACGGCGTCGGCCGATGCGAGCGCAGCGACTTCGACGGGGACACCTTTGTCCACTACCTCCCGTGCCATGAGCTCGGCGTTGAAGAACTGCTGCTTGGACGACGTGACCTCAACGTGGCCAGCTTCCCGCAGTTGGCGGACGAACAGCGCCGTCTCTAACCTGTCGGCGTCCTCGTCGGCAAGGCCCACGACTTCAGCTCCAGGCCGTGCCGCCTGGACTGGCTCGTAGTAATGCCTGCGCACCGCATCGGCATCGGGAGAGATCAGCAAGCTACGCAACTCGGTCTCGTCCCATAGCTCGATCACGATCTGGAACTCGCGTTCCCTCTTCTTCTTCCACGTGTCCCACCACCTGGTGGTGGGACCGTCCATGCTCGACGGGACGCACAGGATCCACTGTGTCAGCGTGAAGCCCTCCTTCGCGGCGTTCTTGACAACCGAGTCGAAGGATTCACGGATCTTCGCTTGGTGGCTTTTGGTGACTTCCGGGAAAAAGTACTTCGACTGCCATACCGTCACCGCGCCGCCGAGGTCGCCAACGAAGACATCGATGCCCCAATCGCCGGGGTTCGCCGCGACCACCCTGGGCACCACCACTCCTGGTCGGACCGCTCGGACCAGCTGGCCGATCATTTCCTCGAAGTCCTGCCGGGCACCATGCGTGTTGGCTCGTACCTGATGCGCGGCAAAGTTGATTCGTGCCTCGCCAGCAGGCACTCCAGCGGCTGATGGTCCCGCCACAAGGGCAGCGTCCCGCGACATCGGCAACCACCTCCCCCGGTCT
>NZ_BAFU01000027.1 GCF_000308495.1 Nocardia brevicatena NBRC 12119
CCGACCGCAGGATCGTGATCGGGCCCCACCCCTCGACCACGGCGTCGTCGGTGAGACCGGTCGAGACGACGTACTTGGGGAGCTCCTTGTACGCAAGGTGATCCTGCGAACCGGGCCAGACCGGGGCGAACAACTCGTAGCTGCGCCGCCCGAACATCAGTGCCGTCGTCTCGGCGAGTTCCTCCGCTTTGAGCGAGTAGGCCTCGGGCACGAACTCGGTATCCGACACCCAGCCGCCGCCGCGGTGCCCCTCGACCTTGCCGCCCGGCGAGTCCAGCACTCCGTCCAGCGTCACGAAGCCCGTGTAGACCAGTTCACGTGTCAAGGAATCCTCCAGATAATGGACGGCGGAGACTGCCGTGGCCAGTGGATACAGGCGGCCCGGGTGTCGGTTCGACACGCCACCTCGGATCGCCGCTCGCAGCCTACGGGCGGGAAACGCCGCTGTCTTGGACGAAACCGACACCGACGCCACTCGCGGCCTCCACAGCCTCATCACCTTTTCTCGACGGTGAAGTTTCATCGCGCCCGAGTAGATCGTCTCTCGGAGGCACACGAGAATAGACAGCGGCAACCGCCTGGACGGCACACGCACTGCGGGCCGGTGGAATCCTGAAGCACGGTGCCGGGGCCTCGTCCCCGTCCCTTCCCCAACCGATCGGCACCACTGTGACCCTGCCCGCTCGAAACCACGGTCACTCCTGATCTTCAGGCCGCCGCTGGGTGGAGGGGTTCCGGTAGTACTCGCCGAGAAACAACGGATATGCCCATTTCCTCGGTCGAAGTGGCCATGACCAAAGGGCTGGAGAAGTCCACGCAAGCCTTCGGTAGCGTCCTCGATCGATCCGAACGTTGCGCCGGGCCCTATACCCCACTACCGCAGATGGATTCCGGAGTCACCGGCGCGTAGCGCGACTCGGCGGCACGTGAAGCGCCGAGCCGTGCAGCTCGGCGGAATCCGGAGCCAGGCCGGCACCGCAAATAACGAGCCCTTGTCTACGGCAATCACCTCGGCGTGACCTTTCGCGTGGATGTTCTCCACGCCCTGTGCCGAGACGGTTGTCGCGCGAACCGAGCGCGCGATCCGCCGCTCAGATGCCGAAGTCGCGTTTCACCTGTGCCGCGTTGCGGTGTTCGACGAAGAACGACAGGAACGGGATGGTGCCGGCGATCAGCGTGCCGATGGTGCGGCCGATGGGCCAGCGGACCTTGACGGCGAGATCGGCGGTGAGGATCAGGTAGACGAAGTACACCCAGCCGTGCACGATCGCGATCCAACTCGGGGTGTCGACACCGAAGCCGTACCGGGCGACCATCTCACCGGTCAACAGCAGCAGCCAGATACCGGTGGTCCAAGCGAGCACCCGGTAGCGCAGGAGCGCGCCCGCGATCCGGCGGGTATCGCCGGCCGGGCGGGCCGGAGCGGTCGTGGCCTCGGTGGTGTTCTCGCTGGTCAACCGGCGTTCCTCTCGGTATGTCGGGGTGGTTCGGTTGCGGCGCGCACCTGTTCGTCGATATCGGCGGCGTGCAGCCGGGCCAGGTATTCGTTGTATTCGGCGAGCACCGGGTCCTCGTCCCGGACCGCCTTCGGGCGTTCGGGCAGGAAGCCCTCGGGGATTTCCCGGGGAGCGGGGGACCTCGTAGGACCGCCCGTCCTCTCGCGCCCGATGCGCACGGTGGCGCCTGTCCGCGAGGACGCCGCGGGTTCGGTGCTCGCCGGAGCCGTGTCCGCCGCTCCGTTCTCCACCTCCTCTGCGTCCCGGGCCTCTTGCTCCATGCGCACGAACCGGAAGTATGCGAAGACGGCGAACCCCGCGAACAGTGGCCATTGCAGTGCGTAGCCGAGGTTCTGCGCGGTCCCGCTCGCGGAGGAGAACCGCTCCCACTGCCACCACCCCAAGGCCAGGGCAACCAGTGCAGCCACGACGACCAGCACGATCAGCGCCGGGCGATGATGGGCATGGCGAGGGGGCGGAACGGACACGCATACCACGGTACCCGTCTACTACAGCGGCCGTAGCGGGAGGTCATGCCCCGGAAGCCGGTGCTACCGGGGCATACGCCAGGTCAGAACGAGTACGTGATCCCGGTCATGCGTTCCGATTCCTCCCACAGCCGCCGCTGTAGCTCGGTGTCCTTCGACAGCCGGCTCGACGGGCATTCCACCACCGGCCCCTGCGCGCCGAACAGCCGGTTCGGCCCCCAGTATTTCTCCGGGTCCGCGTTGGGTTCGGTGGCGGCGAACAGGCTCGAATGCGCCGCCTTGGCGGCCGAATGGCCGACGATCGCGACGAACGGCTTGGAGATGTAGTCCAGCGGGGTTTCGGTGCGGGTGAACAGCTCGGTTGCCGAGACACCGGGATGCACCCCGTAGGACCGCTTGGCCGACCCGGCCGCGGCGAGGCGGCGCTGCAGTTCCCGCGCGAACATGAGATTCGACAGCTTGGACTGCGCATACGCCAGATTGCGCTGGTAGCGGCGGTTTTCATAGTTGAGGTCGTCGATCCACAATTTCGGCGTCTGCTTATGGGCGATGCTCGACAGCGTCACCACCCGGTCCTTCAGCCGGTTCAGCAGCAGCCCCGTGAGCGCGAAATGCCCGAGGTGGTTCACCCCGAACTGCGTCTCGAATCCGTCCGCGGTGCGGGAGAACGGTATGTTCATCAACCCGGCATTGTTGATGAGCACATCGAATTCGTCGGTACTGTCGGCGAACTTCCGAATGGAGCCCAGGTCCGCGAGGTCCAGTTCGGCAACCCGCACATCCCCGGTGATCCGGTCGGCGACCTGTTTCCCCTTATCGGTATTGCGGCACGCCATAACCACGGTCGCGCCCTTGTTCGCGAGGACCTTGGTGGTCTCGGCCCCGATTCCCCCGTTTGCCCCCGTGACGATGAAGGTACGCCCGCTCTGATCGGGTACTTGGTTCGGTTTCCACGCCATAATCAAACCTTACTTATCAGTAAGTTAACAGGGAAGTCCAAACGCGGGCTCGCTTCGCCAAGCGGCCGCACCCAGCGAGATCGCCACCCCCTCGGCGGACCCGGCTCCTGCACACCGAGCTCCATACCGGATTCGAGAATGACATCCCGCTTCTGAACGTGACGGTATCCAGCGCGCGGCCGCACCGGGGCGGGCCGCGATCGCCGCCGCGGGCGCCCACAGCTACCGCGGGGCGAGGCGAACCAGCGGGTATTCCCGGTCGGATTTGCGTTGATATCTCGCGTACCGGGGCTGATCGGCGATAATGCGCTGCCACGCCCGCGCGCGATCGTCACCGTCGAGCCGATGCGGCGTCACCGGCACGGTGCCACGGCCGGGCAATTCGATCGACGCCCGATCGGGGTGCGCCATCAAATTGACATACCAATCCGGATGCCGACTCCCCCCTCCCGACGCGACAACCAGCCAAGCGTCCGCGCCATCGGCGAACCACGTGACGGGTGTCTCCCGCCGCCGCCTGCTGCGCCGACCCACCGTGTGCAGGATCAGCAGGTCCATACCCATGAACCTGCCGCCCTTACGTCGGATACGGGCATTCGTACGGGCGTTCATCTTGCGCTGTATCCACAGCGACACCGCCCCGGGTGAAATGCTCTTACGACCTCCACGACTGCCCGTCCGCTGGTTCCCGGCCACCCTGCCACCTCCAGTCGGTCCGTCCGTTTCGGGACAGAGCCGATTCCGGCTCTGGAATGTCTCTGCAGGTCACGCTAGCCGTAGCCGGCCTTTATACGTCGAGCGAAGCTTCTCGATTCCTGATCGATATGGTCACTCCTCAGCTACGCGCACAGCCGCGCACGTCGTGGCCTGGCGTCGCCGCCCATCCGGGACGAAAAGCCGCAAGGAGGCGGCCCACCATCGCTCACTCGTATCGACCATTGCCGGGAAAGAGCCTGCTGCACGCCGCCACCGCGGACCTGCTCCCGCGGTCGGTCACATGATCGGCATTATCGAGCGGTCTCGCCGATCCTGCCGACACCCACCCTGTGCACTTTCAGTACCTGCCAAGATCTCGACGCAATATATGTCTGCGCGCTTCGGCACATCGCCTCGGAAGAAACGACGAACCGGCGCGGTTCGGGCGCACCGGGGAACGGGGCGAACAGCCCGCCACCCGGCGTGGCCGACATGGCCGTACCGGATGTGTCGCCACGGCGAGGGGCGTACTCGTATGGACGGCGACGGACCCGATCCCCGGTGCCGCAACAGGTAAGCACCGGAGGAACGTATTTCACCTGCGGTGATAGCCGGTTCGGATGGTTTCACGCATTTCCCCAGTGCGCCGCCCAGGCTTGCGGCACAATGACTCCCACGGCAAGGGGCGGCCGAGTTCAGGAGGGGATTGTTCATGTCTGTCAAAGGGTCTGCCGGCAGCGGTAATACGGTTCCGCGACGGCAGCTGGGACGGCATCTGCGCGAAATGCGCCAGGCGTCCGGGCTCACCCTTGTCGAAGCCGCCCGGCATATCGGGTGCGGGACGGGGACCGTACAGCGACTCGAAACCGGCTATCCAGGACGTATCAGGTTGGACATCATTACCGAGTTGTGCGAACTGTATGACGAGCCCGAGCAGAAGGACCTACTGCTCGGGCTCGCCAAAGAGGCTGCCACAGAGTCTCGGAACGGTGGCTGGTGGCACGAGTACGGGGAGCTGATCCCCGATGATTTCGAGCTGTATGTGGGTTTGGAATCGGTAGCGTCGAAGCTCACAGTCTTTCGTCCGGACATGGTCAGCGGTTTGTTCCAGACCGCCGGCTACGCTCGAGCGTTGGACGCGATCTTCTTTCCGAACGAACCGGCCGCTGAACTCGACCGGCGGGTGCGGATGCGATTGGGTCGTCAGAAGATAATTACGCGGAAGCGAAATCCGGTAGAAGTGAAGCTGATTTTGGATGAGGCGATCCTGAACAGGGTTGTCGGTGGGCGTAATACCATGGCCGCCCAGTTACGACATCTGGCCGATATGCCACTGAGCGTCGATGTGCGGGTACTTCCCTTCGCTGCCGGGTTCCCCGTCGGCATATCAACCGGCCCCTTCACGGTGCTCGACTTCACCCCTGCCACCCGCGAGCCATCCACTGTCTATGTGGAGTTGTACACCGGAGACCTGTACTACGACAGGTCCGATGCAGTGGACCGGTTTCGAAATGCGTTCCACGCCATGCTAAGAGCAGCTTTGGGTACGGTCGACAGCAAGAACCTGCTGAGAGCGAAAGCAAAGGAGTACGAACGTGCGCGATGAGCTGAACGGCGCCAAGTGGTTCAAGTCCAGCCGCAGTGCAGGTGGTAAGGACTGTGTCGAGGTCGCACACTTGCGGCGTGGGCGCGTTGCCGTGCGGGACTCGAAAGACCCATCCGGCCCTGCACTGCTCTTCACCCCCGCCGAATGGGACGGATTCGTGGCCGGCACCCGTTCAGGCGAGTTCGGCCGCCCTTGATGCGATCGAAACAGCTCCGCTGAGACCCTGCCTCCATGGTCTCAGCGGAGCTGTCCGCCCTTCGTTGTCTGTTGCACTGCCCGCGCCGACAAGGACCGCTGTAGCCCGCAACCATCGGATATCACTCTTGCCAGGATTATCAGGACCGAGCCGGCGAACGACGGGTTGTCTCGATAATCCGTTGGAGTTGGCAGACCATATCGTCCGGTTGGCCGGGGGCGAGGATGAACTCGTCGTCCGGCAGGTGGTGCAGGATATAGCGGCCGTCGTCGGGTAAATAGTCCATCCAATGGAAACCGCGCACATCGGAGGTGGGGCGCGCATCGAGAGTGGGGCCGGCGAAGACACCGACCTCACCGAGCCCCGAGCGGCGGCGGCGAATGATCCGGTTGATCTCCTCACCGAGTGAGAGTCGGGTGGGGTGCTGCGAATACTCGACCCTACCCGCATCCGAGCGGCGAGCGCGCACAGGACGGTACTGCCCCGGAGCGCAGGCCGGCAGATTCGTCACGATCTGCCCGGCCAACGCCTCGGGCGACAGGTGGGTGAGGATGACATCGCGACCGTATTCCTGGGTTGCTCCGGGTAATTGGATCGCAAGGGTGGCCGAACGGCCGCTCATCCCCGCGTGCATACGTACGACCTGTTGAAAACCCCGCCCGTAGTATCCGTGCACTTCGACGCGTATCTCGGGTTCCAGCAATACCGAAAGCGCACGGTGCAGTCGCTGGTCGGCGATCTGCCGCAGCCGCTGCCGAGCCTCGGCCCGCATCCGCTGATACTCGTCGTATCCGACCGGCTCGTCGGGATGACGGCGTTCGGGCTCGTAGCGAAGCGGATACGGCAGCCGGTCACGGCCGAATGCCTGCACGGCCAGGGTGAACATCACACCATCGAGCTGCCGGCGGAACTCGCTCAACCGCCGATCACCCCTCCGGGCGGCAGCGCCGGCGGGATATCGCCGATCAACTCGCTCTCACGTTCGTAGACCAGATAGTCGGGGGTCTTGTGTTCGATCTCGTCGTCGTCCCGACCGCCACGAGAGCCAGGGGACATCATGCCCGGCATCCCCATACGCCCCGCGCGATTCGCATTGTTCATCGAAGCGGTGGTGCTCTTCGGAGCTGCCGAAGTCTTACCCGGGGTGCCCGGAACGCTGCGACCGGGCGTGGGTGTGCCCGGCGTACCCGGCGTCCGGCCGGGTGTGTTCAGTCCCGGCGTGGTCGGGGTACCGGTGGTCAGGCCGGGTGTGGTGGTCCGCGGGTTCTCCGTGGTCGGTGTACCGGTCGTCGTGGGCGCCGTGGTGGACGCGGGTGTGGTCGACGCGGATGTGGTCGACTGCGGAGTCGTCCGGCTCTCCGGATTTTCCTGCCCCGGCTGTTGATCGGTGGTATCGAGACCGGGCCGGGTGCTCGGGTTCCCCGGGGTGGTGTCCGATGGAGAGGTGGTCCCCTGCGGTGTCCACGGCTGGTTCGTGGGATTCGAGCCCTCCACCGGATTCTTCAACTGCGGCAGGACCGGCGTTTTACTGTCCACATCCTCCGCACCGGGGCGATAGTACGTTGTCATAATCCACCGCGCCGTCTCCTGCGCTTCATTGGCCCGATATTCCGGCCCCTTGAGTACGTTCTGCATCGGCAACGCGCTGACGATCTTGTCGCCGATCGTCACATTGTCCGGTTTACCGACCGAGTCCTTGGCCTGTGCCAAATGGCCTTCGATCAGATCCACCCCGTGCGCGACCATTTGAAAACTCGCGGCCAGCGCGGTGAGTTCGGTCGCGAATGCCCGCGTGCCTTCCACTGCCGCCCGTGCGGATTCGCCGTTCCAGTACTGGTCGATGGCGGCAGTAATGCCCCCGGTGAACGCACCGTTGGCGTCCCCCACGGCCCCGGCCAGATTCCGCCATCCGTTGGCGATACCGTTGATCTCTCCCGGCTTCACGTCCACGAGCGCCTGGTAGATCTCCTGATGCGTCATCGTCTCGAACGGATCGCGCTCGTGGATCGCCTTCGGCGCAAACTGCGGATTCGGATAATCCGCCAACAACCCTGCCCACTCACCTCCGACAATGGCGCGATCCTGATCCCATTTGGTCTTCTGGCCCTCGGCCAGCTGGGTATCGTTCCGCTTGTTCTCCGATGCCTCAGTGGCTCCGCCGAACAGCGAGCTCATCCACGTTGTCAAAGGGCTCATTGCTACACTCCCGCGTTACCAAGAGCAGCGGCCACGGATTGGTCCGATTCCTCCAACTGACGAACTGCCAGCGAGTAGGTCTCTTCCATCATCGTGGCGATATCGATTGCCTGCTTCAGCCGGTTCATTGCAGAGTCCTCATCCGACATTGCCTTGTTCGCAAACTTCTGCTGGAGATCGCGTGCTGACCCCAAACCGCCGAAACCAGTCACATATTTAAGCCTTTCAGCGTCGTCCAGCATGGAGTTCAGCTTTGCGACCAACCCGCTCACCTGGGCCTTCAGCGCATCACCGAGTTCCTTGTCCATACGGAGCGCACCGTTCTCGGCTTGGTTTCTCAGGTTCTGCCAGTGCTGCATCATCCCCGACAACTGGGGTTGTATGCCCTGCTCAGGCTCCGCCACGGTTTCCACCCCTCTTCGTCATCTCGCGCCTGCGCATGACCAGGAAAGACCATGCGCAGATGCACTCCTATCCTGGACCCTCATTTCGGCAGAAAAGGTTCCAACTCCCGAGCATGGCGCACGGCCAAACCGCAAGGTGGCGCCTCCGTCATTGACTTCCGTTCGCTGTACATCCAGTCGACGATTACGTTGAACATGCCCTGCTCGGCGGGAAAACTGACATAGCAAGAGAGCCGATCCGAATCTGAGTTGCTGTGGAAGGTGAGACCGGAACGCCCGTTGACCTGCACCGGGGTGAATCCGGTAACACTCGGGTTGCTATGAACCTCGTCCTGAATATGGGTGGTCGATGCGACGTTGACATAGTAGGGACCCAGCGCCGAGGTCCATCCACAAATCCGCCACGTAGTCGGTCCTTCTGGCGGGTCTATGGTGGTGTCCTTCGTCGCCGGGTCCGCATGAACCGCCCGCAACGCCTCATCCGACAAATCCGTACACGGATTGAACTCGACGGTTACCTCGCCACTCGTGGTGCTCTGCCCCTGCACCGCAGGCTCCCCGCTCCCCTGGGTCGAGCACCCGGCAACCAGCCCCACCAGCGCTATCCCGGCGAGTGCCACACGACCCGCAC
>NZ_BAFU01000026.1 GCF_000308495.1 Nocardia brevicatena NBRC 12119
CCCTCGAGGGGGCCCATGATTATGGGCCCCCTCGAGGCGTTTCTGCGGTACATCGTTTCGGCGGGAACAGATTTCGGTTCGTTGAAACACCACGTGTTGCAGGGTGTTCCGTCTCTGTCGACGGTTCGCCGGGTGCTGCCGGCCGGATGAGCGGCTTTCGGGGCAGGGCCTAGACTTTCCCGGGTGCGCCTTGTGATAGCTCGCTGTCAGGTCGACTATGTCGGGCGGCTGACCGCCCATCTGCCCATGGCTCGCCGACTGCTCATGATGAAAGCGGACGGCTCGGTGCTGGTGCACTCCGACGGTGGCTCCTACAAGCCGCTGAACTGGATGAGTCCACCGTGTTGGTTGACCGAAGCCGCCTCGGACGGTGATGAGGGGGAGCGGCTGTGGGTGGTCACCAACAAGACCGGTGAGGAACTGCGGATCCGGATCACGGAGGTCGAGCACGATACGAGCCATGAGCTCGGCGTGGATCCGGGGCTGGTGAAGGACGGGGTGGAGGCCCACCTGCAGGAGCTGTTGGCCGAGCATGTGCAGACCCTCGGACCCGGTTACACGCTGATTCGACGGGAGTATATGACGGCGATCGGGCCCGTCGATCTGCTGTGCCGGGACGCCGCAGGCGCCACCGTGGCGGTGGAGATCAAGCGGCGCGGCGAGATCGACGGTGTCGAACAGCTCACCCGCTATCTGGAGCTGCTCAATCGCGACCCGCTGTTGGCGCCGGTCGCCGGGGTGTTCGCGGCCCAGCAGATCAGGCCACAGGCGCGTACTCTCGCCGAGGATCGTGGGATCCGCTGCCTGACCCTGGATTACGACGCCCTACGCGGCACCGAGAGCAACGAATTCCGTCTCTTCTAAGCTTGGACATATGCCCCGCCGGAAACCACGCCCCCTGCGCAACCATACGCGTACCGTGCGGTCGAACGGAGGCCTGCCCGGTGATGGTGATGTGTTCGGGCGCACCGAGCCCGGTCCCGACGGAGTGGAGGCCTATAGGGTTCGTACCGTGCCGGGCGCGCGGGCGGTGAAGCTCTACCGTTGCCCCGGTTGCGATCACGAGATCGTGCCCGGTGTCGCCCATGTGGTCGCGTGGGCGGTCGACGGTGGCGAGGACGATCGCCGGCACTGGCATCGCGGCTGCTGGAACAGCCGACACACACGAGGGATCACTCGACGCTGGTCGTGACCGGAGGAGCATCCATGCGGACTCCAATCGAACCCCGAATCGTCGCCGCGGTGTTCGGTCTTCTCGGACCGGAATCGCTGACCGAGGCGGCCGGTAGCATTACTGTCCCGATCCGGTTCCCGGTCCAATCCGACGAGCCGGCGGGCCCGCACTTCGGTACCGGATTGTTCGACGCCTTCGCCTCGAGCGCCAAGACGCTGCACACGAACCCCGCCGCGCATTACCGGGGTCGGCCGTTCGGGTTCGACAGTTCGGCTCGGTTCTTCTTCGAAGGTTTCGGCAGGCCACCGGCCCGACGTGCCGACATCGCTGCCGCCTCTCGACAGCTCTTTCGGACTTTGATCGGCGTGACGGCTCGCCGGCCGGTCGGCACCGCTCGCGAACACCGCCACACGGAAAAGCCCTCCGCCGATCAGCGGTCTCGTCGCAAACGCCCCAGGCCGGCGTGCCCTGGGCACCCGCGTCCGGTTCCGATGACGCGCCTCTGGTACCGATAGGTCACACCGGCGGCCTGCGCAAGGGAACACCGGGATCCCGGCTCGTGGCCACCACTACGTGGCCGTTATGGATTCGCTCTGGCCGTTATCGACGCGCCTGGACACAACGACCGGCCGCGAAACGCACGGGACCAAGGGTGGGTTGCCGCCCTCCCGCAGGCCGGGGCAGGCGAGCCGATCGATCGGATCGTCGCCGTAACCCTCGGAGGGGCATCGTATGACACCTGATACCGCCACATCACCTCGGCCGCACCGGGCATTCGTGGTCGGGTACGGGAAAGGCCGCCCCCGCGGGGGCGGCCTTCCGCGTGCTACTTGTCGCCGTTCGACCCCGACGACCTGTCAGTTGCCGATATTTGCGTTCTCGCGCTCTTTTTCGATGAACTCGTTCTCGCCCTCGGACGCGCCTTCGGAGATCGCCCTCTGGTTCGGTCCGGAGACGGACTTGGTGCCGTTGTTGCCGATGGACTTGCGCGGCTGCGGTTCCGGCACACCGTCGAGCAGTTCGCTCTCCCGGTTGACCGCCGCCAGCATGGCGGGCACCGAATCGAGCTGACCGCGAATACCGAGCAGCTGGGCCAGCACGCGACCGCGCAGTACCCGCATCTCCTCGGCCAGTTCTTTGGCGTGCGCGATCTTGCGCTCCGCGGTCTGGGTGGCGGAGGTGATGAGGCGGTTGGCCTCGTCGGTGGCATCCTTGATGCGCTGGGCGGCCTCCGCACGGCTGGTGGCCTCGAGCTCCTCCATGGCGCGGGTGAGCTTGTTGCGGCGTTCGGCCATGGTGGCCTCGAAGTCCTGCTGGTTGGCCTTGCGCTTGGCCTCGGACTCCTTGGTCAGCCGGTCGGCCTCGGCCTGGGCGGCTTCGACGATCTTCGCGGATTCGGTGCGGGCCTTGGCGATCGTCTGCTCGTATTCGACCTCGAGCGCTTCACGCTTCTCCTTGGTTTCCGCGAGCAGCGACTCGTACTTGCCGCGCATCTCCGCGGCCTGCTGTTCGGCGATGGACACCATTTCGGCGGCCTCGGCCTGGGCGAGCGCGCGCACCTCGGACGCCTCGTCGGAGGCCAGGCGCAACATGCGGGAGATGCGGTCGCTCATGCCCTCCGCGGTGGTCGGCGGCACGGACAGCCGGTCGACCTCCTTGCGGAGTTCATCGATCTCGTCGCGGGCATCCTCCAGTTGGGCCGCGAGGTTACGGGCCTGGGCCGCCGCCGCGTCACGGTCGGTGGCGGTGACCCTCAGTTCGGCATCGAAACGGTCGAAGTAATTGCGCACCTCGTCGGGCGCATAACCCTTGCGCACAATGGTGAAGGGCAGTGCAACGAAGCGATTGCGATCGGACTCGGGTGACGACATGGGCAACAAACTACAGCCTATGAACCGATGATGGTGACTCGACCGTGAATGTTATCGACTCGACTCCATCGAACCCGATCCCGGTACTAGTGCGTAACATTCGGATTCGGCTCGAGAATCTCCACCAGCACACCCCCGGCATCTTTGGGGTGAACGAAGTTGATCCGGGACTCGGCAGTGCCGCGACGTGGGGAATCGTAGAGCAGCCGTAGGCCGCGACCACGGAGAAACGCCGAAACGGCCTCGATATCGGTGACCCGGTAGGCCAACTGTTGCAGGCCCGGGCCATTGCGGTCGATGAACTTCGCGATAGTGGACGTTTTGTCAAGGGGGGCCAGCAACTGCAGAGCAGTCGAGTCGTCGTCGGCGGCCGGGCAGGACAGCATGGCCTCCTGCACCCCCTGTTCCTCGTTGACCTCGCGGTGGGTTTCCACCATGCCGAGATTTTCGGCGTACCAGGCCACGGCGGCGTCCAGATCGGGGACGGCGATACCGACATGGTCTACGGCGACAACGTAGTCGGCGGGGATGAATTCGGAGGACGGGGTAGCGGTGCTCACCCTTCGAAAGTAGCGCGTATCGGTGGGATCGTCGCAGGTGCCGTCCCGATTCGAAGCGAACCGAGGGCGGATGCCCTCAAATATTCGCGGGTGATCTGCGCATACCTCCGTGCCGGGCCGGTCGCGACCACAAGCTACCGTGGAGTAGACCGCATGGCCGCGTCGCTTCCGAGTGCGCGTGTCGGTGGTCGGGTTCGGACACGGTCGGGCCACCACCCCGTCCCGCCGAGAGGGACATCGAAGACATCTTCACGGACCGCTCACCTCAGAGGTCGGGGCCCGGCCCGGGTCCGGACCGACCGGAGCGACGTCGCGTCGGCGGCGGCGCGAAGGGAGGGAAGACCCGGGGTCACGAGGGCCCCGACCCGCGCCGCCGGGAGGCGGCGCAATCAGATACAGAATGCGAGGCTTGTCGTGACCAACTCCGTGATCGTTTCCGGTGCGCGTACTCCGGTCGGCCGACTGCTGGGCGGCCTGAAGGATTTCAGCGGCTCGGATCTGGGCGGTTTCGCGATCAAGGCGGCGCTGGAGAAGGGCGGGGTCCGGCCCGATCAGGTCGACTACGTGATCCTGGGCCAGGTGCTGACCGCGGGCGCGGGCCAGATCCCGGCCCGGCAGGCGGCGGTGGCGGCCGGTATCCCGATGGATGTGCCCGCGCTCACCGTGAACAAGGTGTGCCTGTCCGGTATCAATGCCATCGCGCTGGCGGACCAGCTGATCCGCGCCGGGGAATACGACGTCGTGGTCGCGGGCGGTCAGGAGTCGATGAGCCGGGCCCCGCATATGCTCGAGAAAAGCCGTGAGGGCTTCAAATACGGCGATGTGACGCTGCGTGACCACATGGCCTACGACGGGCTACACGATGTGTTCACCGACCAGGCGATGGGGCTGCTGACCGAACAGCGCAACGACTCCGAAACGATCTCCCGACAGGAGCAGGACGCCTTCGCTGCAGCCTCGCATCAGCGCGCCGCCGCGGCGTGGAAGAACGGTCTGTTCGACGACGAGGTGGTGCCGGTATCGGTGCCGCAGCGCAAGGGCGAGCCGATCGTGGTGAGTACCGACGAGGGCATCCGCGCCGACACCACCGTCGAATCGCTGGCCAAACTGCGCCCCTCGTTCCGCCCCGACGGCACCATTACCGCGGGCTCGGCCTCGCAGATCTCCGACGGTGCCGCGGCGGTCGTGGTGATGAGCAAGACCAAGGCCGAGGAGATGGGCCTGAACTGGATCGCCGAGATCGGCCCCGCCGGCGTTGTGGCCGGGCCGGATTCGACACTGCAGGACCAGCCCGCCAACGCCATCGTCAAGGCCTGCGCCAAGGCCGGTATCGAACCGGCCGAGCTGGACCTGGTGGAGATCAACGAGGCGTTCGCGGCCGTCGGTATCGCCTCCACCCGGAAGCTGGGGATCGATCCGGAGAAGGTGAATGTCAATGGGGGCGCCATCGCGATCGGCCACCCGCTCGGCATGTCCGGGGCCCGGATCGTGCTGCATCTGGCGCTGGAGCTGAAGCGGCGCGGCGGAGGTGTCGGCGCGGCGGCGCTGTGCGGCGGTGGCGGCCAGGGCGATGCGCTGATCCTGCGCGTTCCGTCGGTCTGACGGAACGGGTGTGATGCTTTCAACTACGTATTGTCGTAGTTATTGTGCAGAATGGTCGACATGGGCAATGTCTTCGACCTGAGCACTGTCGCCAAGAGGTTCCGCTTCGTCGCGTTCCTGGAGGCGGTGTCATGGTTCTTCCTTCTCATCGGCATGGTGTGCAAGCGGCTTCCCGACCCGGTGACCTGGCCGGTGAAGGTGTTCGGGATGACCCACGGCGCGGCCTTCGTGGTCTTCGTGTTGGTGGCCCTGCTCGCCTGGCGGGAACTGGAATGGAGCACGAAGACACTGCTGCTGGCGCTGGGGTCGAGCATCCCGCCGTTCTGCACGGTGGTGTTCGAGCTCTGGGCGGTGCGCGCCGGGAAACTGGGCGAACTGAGCGCACCCGGTGCCGCCGAGCCGGAAACGGTCGCGGGTGCCGCGTCGGCCACGGTTTCGTCGTGACACACTAGATGCCGTGACTCGACCAGCAGCTCGCCGTCCATCGCCAGCCGTTGCCGCCGCCATGTCCGGGGCGGTGGATCTGTCCGGTCTGAAACAACCACCCGCCGGTGCGGCCGCCGCCGGTGACCACACGGTCACCGAGGCGGATTTCGAAACCAGGGTGCTGCGCCGCTCCATGCAGGTACCGGTGGTGGTGGCGCTGTACTCGCAGCGCAGCCCGGGCAGTATCGAGCTGATCGGACTGCTGGAGCGGCTGGTCGGCGAATCGAACGGCGCCTGGGACCTGGCCGCCGTCGAGGCCGAGAGCAATATGCGGATCGCGCAGGCGTTCGGCGTTCAAGGGATCCCCACGGTCATCGCCGTGGCCGCCGGTCAGCCACTGGCCGACTTCCAGGGCGCACAACCCGAACCGCAGGTGCGGCAGTGGCTGGCCGCGGTGGTGCAGGCCGTGGAGGGCAAACTCGAAGGCGGCGGGGAACCGCAAGAGAAGATCGATCCGCGGTTCGCCACGGCGGAGGCACTGCTCGAACAGGGAGACCTCGCGGGCGCGGCCTCCGCCTACGAATCCATCCTGTCCGCGGAACCGGGCAATACCGAAGCCAAGGCCGCGCTGCGGCAGGTGCAGTTCCTCGAGCGGGCCCAGAAGCTGCCCGATACGGCCGTCGCGACCGCGGACACGGACCCGGCGAATGTGGACGCCGCACTCGACGCCGCCGATGTGGAGTTGTTCCAGCAGCGTCCGGAAGCGGCGTTCGACCGGCTCATCGCGGTCGTCAAACGCACCGCCGGCGATGACCGCACCAAGGCGCGCACCCGGTTGCTGGAGCTGTTCGAACTGTTCGACCAGGCGGAGCCGTTTGTCGTTACCGCCCGACGCAAACTCGCCGCGGCGCTGTATTGACGGCGCCGCCTGGCGGCGGCGCGGGTCGGGGCCCTCATGACCCCGGGTCTTCTCTCTCCGCGCCGCCGCTGACGCGACGGCGCTCAGGCCGGTTCGGTCTCGGGGCGGGCTCCGGACGTATCCTCGTCGGCCGCGGCCGGAGGATCGGGTTCGTTCGGGGCGAGCCACACCGCGCTGAGCGGTCCCAGGGCCACGACCGTGGAGAACGGGTGACCCTGCCGGGGTTGGGGTTCGGTGTGGACGCCGAAGGGGTTGCCGGTGCCGGTTCCGCCATAGGGGGCGGCGTCGGTGTTGAGGAGTTCGGTCCAGTGGCCGGGGTGGGGAAGACCGATGCGGTAGCCGGGGTGGGGCGCGCCGGAGAAGTTGAAGAGGCAGGCGACGACGGAGCCGTCGGCGCCGTGGCGGAGAAAGGCCAGCACATTGGCGGCGCGGTCGTCGGCTTCGATCCAGGAATGGCCGCCCGGTGTGGTGTCGCGGCTCCACAGCGCCGGGTTCGCGCGGTAGGCGGCGTTCAGGTCGCGAACCAGGGTGCGCAGCCCGTGGTGGAGAGGGTTGTCGAGTTCGTGCCAGTCCAGGGCGCGCTCGTGTGACCATTCCCGGAACTGGCCGAACTCCTGGCCCATGAACAGCAGCTGTTTGCCCGGGTGGGCCCACATATAGGCGAGCAGGGCGCGGACGCCGCACGCCTTGTCGAATTCGTCGCCGGGCATGCGGGTCCACAGGGTGCCCTTGCCGTGCACCACTTCGTCGTGGCTGATGGGCAGCAGATAGTGTTCGCTCCAGGCGTAGGTGAGCGAGAAGGTGATCTCGTTGTGGTGCCAGGTGCGGTGGGCGGGGTCACGTCGCAGATACCCGAGGGTGTCGTGCATCCAGCCCATATTCCATTTCAGGGAGAAACCCAGGCCGCCCACCTCGGTGGCGCGGGTGACGCCGGGCCAGGTGGTGGATTCCTCGGCGATGGTCGGCACGCCGGGCCGGCGGCGGCGCAGGCCATCGTTGAGTTCGGTGAGGAAATCGACGGCCTCCAGGTTCTCCCGGCCGCCGTGGGCGTTGGGTTCCCAGCCGCCGGGTGGGCGCGAATAGTCCAGGTAGAGCATGGAGGCGACGGCGTCGACGCGGAGGCCGTCGATATGGAACTCCTCGATCCAGTAGTGAGCGTTGGCGCTCAGGAAGTTGCGGACCTCGTTGCGGCCGTAGTCGAAGATGTAGGTGCCCCAATCGGGGTGTTCGCCGCGGCGGGGGTCGGGATGCTCGTAGAGAGGGGTGCCGTCGAAGCGGGCCAGGGCCCATTCGTCGCGCGGAAAATGCGCCGGCACCCAGTCGAGGATGACGCCGATGCCCTGGCCGTGCAGATGGTCGACGAAGGCACGGAAATCGTCGGGGGTACCGTAGCGGGCGGTCGGCGCGTAATAGGAGGTGACCTGGTAGCCCCAGGAACCGCCGAACGGATGCTCGGCCACGGGGAGCAGCTCGACATGGGTGAACCCGAGCGAGCGGACGTATTCGGCGAGTTCCACCGCCAGCCGTCGATAGCCGAGGCCGGGACGCCACGAACCCGCGTGCACCTCGTAGATGCTCATCGGGGCGCGGGTCGGGTCGGTACGGGCGCGGGCGGCAAGCCACTCGTGGTCGGTCCACTCGAAGGTGCTCTCGGTGATCACGGACGCGGTGGCGGGCGGAAGTTCGGTGGCGAAGGCCAGGGGGTCGGCGTGGTCGGCCGTGCGTCCGTCGGCGCCGTGGACGCGATACTTGTAGCGGTGGCCCGGTGCGGCGTCGGGGACGAAGACCTCCCAGACACCGGAGCCGCCCAGCGACCGCATGGGGAAGGTACCGCCATGCCAGTCGTCGAAATCCCCGAAGACGGTGACACCGCGCGCGTTCGGAGCCCAGACCGCGAACGAGGTTCCGCCGACCTCACCGTCCAGGGTGGTGTAGCGGCGGGGGTGGGCGCCGAGAACCTGCCAGAGATGTTGGTGGGTGCCCTCCCCGATCAGGTGTAGGTCCAGCTCACCGAGGGTGGGCAGGAAGCGGTAGCCGTCGGCGCCGACGGTCACCCGCCCGCCCGGATGGGTGGTGACCACACGGTAGTCCATCAGATCCGGGTAGGGCAGGACCGCGGTGAACACACCGTGCTCGAGCGGTGCGAGTCGATGCTCGAGACCCCCGACTCGCACCGACACCGCTTCCGCTCGGGGGCGCAATACCCGTACCGCCGTGCCCTCGGGATGCGGATGCGCCCCCAGCACCGTATGAGGGTCGGGGTGCGTACCCGCGGCGAGCAATAGCAGGTCCCGACGCTTCACCGCCTTTTCCCATCGGTGGTCGACGTACTGCGGTCCTCCGACCCGGGCCCGTTCCGTCCCGACCTCGAGCCGACTCTGTGACGGCGGCGAGACGGTGTATGGGGAAGCCCTGGGCGGTGAGGACTTCGACAGCGTCGTAGGGAGGGAAGACCCGGGGTCACGAGGGCCCCGACCCGCGCCGCCGAAGGCGGCGCAATCAACACTGCCTCCGGTACGCGAGCTCGGCGCGACGGTGATGCGGTACCGGCGGCAGCGCGATGATGTGCGCTACCGCGCGGGCCGGGTCGAGGCGGACGTAATTCGTCTGGGCCCAGTGGTATTCCTCTCCGCTGATCTCGTCGTATACCACCGGATGGTCGTGCCATTCCCGGCCGATGGCGGGCAGGTCGAGGGAGAGCATGCCGTCCTCGGCGGAGAAGGGGTTGAGGTTCACCACCGTGAGGACGGCATCGCCGGTGGTCGGGTCGATTTTCGAATAGGCCAGCAGCGCGTCGTTGTCGACGTGGTGGAAGTGCAGACAGCGCAGTTGCCGCAGCGCGGGGTGATTGCGGCGGATTTCGTTGAGGCGGGTTATCCACGGCTCCAGGGATTCACCGCGGGCCAGGGCCTCGGCGAACGGCCGGGGGCGCAGCTCGTATTTCTCCGAGTTCAGGTACTCCTCGCTGCCCGGACGCACGGCCTGGTGTTCGAATAGTTCGAAACCGGAGTACACGCCCCAGCTCGGGCCCAGGGTGGCGGCCAGGACCGCGCGGATGGCGAACATGCCCGGACCGCCGTGCTGCAGGCTGCCGTGCAGGATGTCGGGGGTGTTGACGAACAGGTTGGGGCGTGCCTCATCGGCTTTGGCGGCCAGTTCCCGGCCGAATTCGGTGAGCTCCCATTTGTGGACCCGCCAGGTGAAGTAGGTGTAGGACTGGCCGAATCCGCGCCGGGCCAGCCCGTAGAGCCGGGCGGGGTGGGTGAAGGCCTCGGACAGGAAGATCACGTCCGGGTCGGTGCGATGTACGGCGGTGATCAGCCATTCCCAGAAATCCGGGGGCTTGGTGTGCGGGTTGTCGACCCGGAAGATCTTCACCCCTAGGCGGATCCAGTGCCGGACCACGCGCAGTACCTCGGCGTAGAGACCGTCGGGGTCGTTGTCGAAGTCGAGGGGGTAGATGTCCTGGTACTTCTTCGGCGGGTTCTCGGCGTAGGCGATCGTGCCGTCGGGGAGGGTGGTGAACCATTCCGGGTGTTCACGCACCCACGGATGGTCCGGGGCGCACTGCAGGGCGAGATCGAGGGCCACCTCGAGCCCCAGTCGGTCGGCGGTGGCGACAAAATCGACGAAATCGGCTTCGGCGCCCAGTTGCGGGTGGATGGCGTCGTGGCCGCCGTCGGCCGAGCCGATGGCCCAGGGGGAGCCGACATCGCCGGGTTCGGCGGTGAGGGCGTTGTTGCGGCCCTTGCGGTTCACCGTGCCGATGGGGTGGATCGGGGGCAGGTACACCACATCGAATCCCATGGCGGCGATACGCGGCAGTGCCGCGGCGGCGGTGGCGAAGGTGCCGTGTACCGGTTGTCCGTCGGCGTCCCATCCGCCGGTGGAGCGGGGGAAGAACTCGTACCAGGAGCCGAACAGCGCGCGGGTCCGTTCGACGTGGACGGTGTGTCGGGGGCCGCGGGCCACCTTGTCCCGCAGCGGGGTGGCGCGCAGAATCTCGGCGACATCGTCGGTGAAGGCGGGCGCCACCCGGGCATGCAGTTGATCGTCGCCGCGCAGCGCCGCCGCGACCGCCCGCAGGCGCTCGAACTGCTTTTTCGGCACTGCCAGTGCTGCCCGTTCGAACAGTCGCGCCCCGATCTCCAGATCGTTGGCCAGCTCCGCGGCGCCCTGTCCGACGGCCAGTTTCGCCTCCACCGCGGCCCGCCAGCCGGCGATCGGATCGCTCCAGCCTTCGATGCGGTACTGCCACAGGCCGGTGACCGTGGGGGTGAAGGTGGCATTGAAGACATCGGATTCGTAGTCCGGGTTCATCCGGATCCGCGTCACCCGAGACGAGCCGGGTGCGCGAACCGCCAGGGTGGCGCCGATCGCGCCGTGCCCTTCACCCCACACCACGGCACGCACCGGAAGGACCTCGCCCACGACGGCCTTGGCCGGCCGGTCTCCGGGGATGGAGGGGGCGGTGTCATCGATGGCGATGCGGCCGGTCACGCGACAACCGTACCGGCGTCGGTCCGTCGCCCGGGCGGGGCGTTCCGTGGTCAGATGTCGGTGCGTAGGGATTCGAGCATGCGGTGCAGCGCGGCGGTGGTGTCGGCCAGGGCGTTCGCGTTGTCGGTGCCGGCGAGCCACAGCGCGGCCTCGTTCATGGCGCCGGACAGCAGGTGGGCCAGCGGTTCGATCGGCTGTCGCGGGATGGAGCCGGCCGAGACCAGGAGTTCCAGTACTTCGCGCAGGTGGCGCGCGGAAGCCGCGGCGTCCATCGCGCGCCATGTATGCCAGCCGAGAACGGCGGGGCCGTCGATCAGCATGACCTGTTGGATCTCGGGGGCGGTGCATCCGGAGAGGAAGGCATCGCATCCGGCGAGTAATTGGGCCCACGGATCGGTATGGCGGTCGGCGGCCGTCGCGACCCGCTCGCCGACCTCGGCCTGGATCTGTTCCAGTACAGCGGCGAAGAGCGCGCTCTTGTTCTCGAAATGGTGGTACAGCGCGCCTTTCGTGACGCCCGCGGTCGCGACGATCTCGGCGAGGCCCACGGCGGCGTAGCCCTTCTCGGCGAACAACCGGCGCGCGGCGCGCAGCAGGGTGCGGCGGGTCTGTTCGCGTTGCTGGGATCGGACGGTTCCCGTCACGGCTCCTCCTCCCATTGACATACCCGTGGTATGCGAAATACGGTAACTCACATACCGATGGTATGCGAAAGGGGAATGATGAGACTGTCCGGCTTCTATCCGGTCATCGCCACAGCCGACCCCGCGCCGGTCCGCGACTTCTACACGCGCCTGTTCGGCTTCGAAGTGACCTTCGACGCGCAGTGGTACGTCAGCCTGCGCCGACCGGGCCCGCCCGACTACGAACTCGCCGTACTGGACTGCACCCACCCCACCCTCCCCGCGGACTACCGCGAACCGGTCCAGGGGCTGTTGCTGAACTTCGAGGTCGACGATGTCGACGCGGAATGGGAACGACTGGTCGTCCGGGGTGGACTGCCCGCAGTACAGGAACTGCGCTCGGAGGACTTCGGGCAGCGGCATTTCATCCTCGCGGATCCGGCGGGCGTACTCGTGGACGTGATCAGCGAGATCCCGCCCACCGCGGAGTACGCCGACTCCTACATCACCACCCGGGACCGACCCGGCCCACCGGCCGTTTCCCGCGAATGCCCCGGAGGCGCCGCCGACAGCGCATGGGACATGCCTTAGGGTTCGGCTGGTGAAGGCACTGCGTCGGTTCACCGTCCGCGCCCATCTGCCCGAACGCCTGACGGCGTTGGGCGAATTGTCGACCAATCTGCGCTGGTCCTGGCATGGTCCGACGCAGGATTTGTTCGCCGAACTCGATCCCGGGCTGTGGCGGGAGGTCGGGCACGATCCGGTGCGGATATTGGGGGAGGTGCCGCGGGAGCGGTTGGACGAGCTCGCCGCCGATCCTGGCTATACCGGGCGGGTGGATGCGGCGGCGGCCGACCTGCGGGACTATATGACGCGGCCGGGCGATCGTCCCGAGGGGTGGGAACGGGTGCAGGGAATCGCTTACTTCTCGATGGAGTTCGGGGTCACCGAGGTGCTGCCCAACTATTCGGGCGGGCTGGGCATCCTGGCCGGCGACCACCTCAAGGCCGCCTCGGATCTGGGGCTGCCGCTGATCGGGGTGGGGCTGCTGTACCGATCGGGGTATTTCCGGCAGTCGCTCACCGCGGACGGTTGGCAGGCCGAACACTATCCCGCTCTGGATCCGCAGGGATTGCCGTTGCGGCTGTTGACCGTAGACCGTTCGCCGGTGCTCATCCATGTCGCGATGCCGCAGCGGCGGGTATTGCGGGCCCGGGTGTGGATCACGCAGGTCGGGCGAGTGCCGCTGCTGTTGCTGGATTCGGATATCGCCGACAACGATCCGGAGCTGCGCGCGGTGACCGACCGGCTCTACGGCGGCGACCAGGACCATCGGATCGAACAGGAGATTCTCGCCGGGATCGGTGGGGTGCGCGCGGTTCGTGCCTATACGGCGGTGATGGGATTGCCCGAACCGGATGTGTTCCATATGAACGAGGGGCATGCCGGATTCCTGGGGCTGGAGCGGATGCGCGAATACATCGCGCGCGGGGTCGATATCGACACCGCGTTGGCGGCGGTGCGCGCCGGGACGGTGTTCACCACGCACACCCCGGTGCCCGCCGGGATCGACCGGTTCCCGGTCTCGCTCGTGCACCGCTATTTCGGCGGCGGGCACGGCGAGGAGGAGTCGGCGCTACTGCCGGGGATTCCGGTGGACCGGATCGTCGCGTTGGGACGTGAGGCCGATCCCTCGGTGTTCAATATGGCGCATATGGGGTTGCGGCTCGCACAGCGCGCCAACGGGGTATCGCGGTTGCACGGTGAGGTGAGCCGGTCGATGTTCGCCTCGCTGTGGCCGGGGTTCGACGCGGCGGAGGTGCCGATCGGCTCGGTCACCAATGGTGTGCACGCGCCGACCTGGGCCGCTCGGGAATGGGTCGGGCAGGCCGACACCGCGGATTGTTCGCCGATCTGGGCGCGGCTGCGTGATCTGGAACCGGAACGGCTGTGGTCGATCCGCAATCGCCTGCGCGCCGGCCTGGTGGACGAAGTGCGCCGCCGGCTGCGCGCGTCCTGGTTGCAGCGAGGTGCGGCGGCGTCCGAACTGGGCTGGGTGGACAAGGTTTTCGATCCGGATGTACTGACGATCGGCTTCGCGCGCCGGGTGCCCACCTACAAGCGGCTCACCCTCATGCTGCGCGATCCCGAACGGTTGCGGTCGCTGCTGTTGGACGAGCGGCGGCCGATCCAATTGGTGGTGGCGGGTAAGAGTCACCCCGCCGACGAGGGCGGGAAGGCGCTGATCCAGCAGGTGGTTCGATTCGCCGACGACCCCGCGGTGCGGCATCGGATCGTCTTCCTGCCCGATTACGACATATCCATGGCCCGCCATCTGTACTGGGGTTGTGATGTGTGGTTGAACAACCCGCTGCGCCCGTTGGAGGCCTGTGGGACCTCGGGCATGAAATCGGCGCTCAACGGCGGGCTGAATCTGTCCATTCGGGACGGATGGTGGGATGAGATGTTCGACGGCGAGAACGGGTGGGCGATTCCCAGCGCCGACGGTGTCACCGATGAGCACCGTCGCGATGATCTGGAGGCGTCAGCGCTCTATGACCTCGTGGAACGCACCGTCGCCCCGCATTTCTACGAGCGCGATGCGCAAGGTGTTCCGGGGCGCTGGGTGGAGATGGTGCGCCACACCCTGCACACCCTCGGCCCGCGGGTGCCGGCCGACCGGATGGTGCGCGAGTACGCCGTCGAGTACTACGCGCCGGCCGCCGCCGCGTTCCACCTGGCGGTCGAGGACGAATTCCGCGGTGCGCGAACGGTCGCGGAGTACCGGCGAAAGGTGGAGACCATCTGGCCCGGTGTACAGGTGGTGCGGGTCGACACCGCCGGCCTGCCGGACACCCCGGTGATCGGAGCGGTGATGACGGTAACGGCCCGCGTGGACCTGGCGGGTCTGGCGCCGGACGAGATCATCGTGCAGACCGTGCTGGGTCGGGTGTCGGCCGATGACGATCTGTTCGATATCAGCACCATTGATATGGCGCATACGGGGTCGGAAGCCGGTGTCGACCTGTTCACGGTCGACACCGCGGTGCCGTTGTCGGGCGCGGTCGGTTACACCGTGCGAGTGCTGCCGCGTCACGAACTGCTGGCCTCCGACGCCGAACTGGGGCTCGTGGTGAACGCCTGACCGACCCTGCCGGGCCGGTTGTGGCGCGGCCACGACCGTGTTGCCCGGTGAGTTGGGTCGGGTTCTCTTCGGTTACGGTCACCTGGAGTCCGTTTGCGATATTCGACGGGAGTGTTATGGCCGCCGATCTGTTGACCACGCCCCGGAGTGTCCGTTGACCAGGATCCGGGACGGGCTCGACTCCTTCTTCGCCATCGGCCGCCAGGGTTCGACCGTCGGGCGTGAGGTGATGGCGGGCACGGTCACCTTTCTGGCCATGTGCTACGTGTTGGCGGTCAACCCGTCAGTCCTCGGGGATCAAGGTGCGTTGGGGGAGCGGGGTATCCCCATGCAGGCGGTTTTCACCGCGACGGCGGTGGCGGCGGTGTTCGGCACCCTGGTGATGGGTTTGTGGGCGCGTTATCCGATCGCTCTCGCACCGGGTATGGGCCTGAACGCGTTTTTCGCGTATTCGGTGGTGCTGGGGATGGGGATTCCCTGGGAGGTGGCCCTGGCGGGCACCCTGCTGTCGGGCATCGTCTTCTTCGTGCTCGCGGTGACCAAGGTCCGGGAGCGGATCCTCGACGCCATCCCGTTGCAGATGAAGTTGGCGGTCGCCGCGGGCATCGGCCTGTTCGTCGCGTTCCTCGGGCTCGAGAGCGCGGGAATCGTGGTCGCCAACGACGCCACGCTGGTGGGACTCGGCGATTTCACCAAGGGCACCACCCTGCTCGCGCTGTTCGGTCTGGTCGTGACGGTGGTGTTCCTGGCACTGGGCCGGCACGGCGCGGTGCTGTACGGCATCGTGCTGACCGCCGTGGCCGGGATGGTCTTCGGGCTGGTCGATCTGCCCGCCGGTATCGCCGCGCTGCCCCGTGGACTGGACCGGACCTTCGGCCAGGCCGTCGTCCATCTGCCCGACGCCTTCACCGGGCAGATGGCGATAGTGGTGTTGACCATGCTGTTCGTCGATTTCTTCGATGCGTCGGGGACGCTCATCGGTATCGCCAACCAAGCGGGTCTGCTGGATCGGGACGGCAAGCTACCGCGAGCGGCAAGCGCGTTGGCGGCGGATTCGGTGGGCACCATGGCGGGTGCGGTGATCGGCACATCCACCACTACCGCCTATGTGGAGTCGACCGCGGGGGTGTCCGCGGGTGGACGCACCGGGCTGACTGCCGTCACCACCGCGGGCTGGTTCGCGCTCGCCATGTTCTGCTATCCGCTGTTCGCGGTGATCGCGGCATCGGGATCGGTGACCGCGCCGGCCCTGATCGTGGTCGGGGTGCTGATGTCGAGGTCGTTGGGGGCGATCGAGTGGAATCGGCTGGAGTACGCGATTCCGGCCTTCATCACCATCGTGGTGATGCCGTTGACGTACTTCATTGCCAATGGCCTGGCCCTGGGCTTGGTGTTCTACCCGATTGTCATGGCCGCCCGGGGGCGGATCCGGGAAGTGCATCCCGCCATGTGGGCCCTGGTGGTGGTGTTCTGCGGATACTTCTTCTTCCTGGCGGAGTAGTCGATACAGGGGGGAGCGGAATAGCCGCGTCCGCAGTAGGGTTGCCAGCGACGACAGGGAATCGGACCGAAGTCCGTTTGTTTTCCTCGCTAAGGATTTCGACCTGAGGGCAAAGGGGTGATCCATGACCGCCAATACAACGCTCGAGCGGACGAGCACATCCGAAACCACCTCCGCAGATATCGGTCTACTCGTACTTCGCGTGGTGTTCGGCGGCCTGCTCGCCGGGCACGGCTCCCAGAAACTGTTCGGATGGTTCGGCGGGCCCGGCCTGGAAGCCAACGGTGCCGCCTTCGAAAAGATGGGCTACCACCCCGGCGACCTCTTCGGAACACTGGCCGGTTTGAGCGAATTCACCGGCGGTCTGCTGCTGCTGACCGGTCTGCTGTCCCCGCTCGCCGCGGCGATCGTGATCGGCACCACGATCAACATCATCAACCAGACCTGGAGCGGCGGCCTGCTCACCGGCCAGGGCTACGAGAGGGGTCTGCTCTATTCCGCCGTCGCTTTCACCATCGCCTGCACCGGGCCGGGCAGACTGTCGCTCGATTTCAACCGCCCGTGGGTGCGCGGCGGATACAAATGGGCGATCGGCGCGATCCTGCTCGGGGCCGCGGCGGGCATGCTCGTCCTGATTCTCAAGGCAGTGTTGTAGGTGCCGCCTCCGGCGGCCCGGGTCGGGCCCTCGTGACCTCGGGTCTTTCCTCCCTCCGCGATGCCGCTGACGCGATGGCGCGCCGGTCACTCCAGACCCGGGGTGGGTCTCGACCATCGGGGTGAGGCGTCCGAGAAGGTGTTGGCCGGGTTTGTTGCTCGGGCTCTGTTCCTGTGGATCGCCGCCGGCGCGACGTCGCTGCGGTCGGCACGGTCCCGGGGCGGTCCGCCCGCCGGGTGGGCAATCCGGGCAGTCTCATCGCCGCCACCTCCAGCAGTGGGGGTCGACCGGTGGATATCGCTGCGGTCCGGAATCGGGAGCCATTGCCGTCAGAGGGCTGCCGCGGTGAGCCGTCGAAGGGCTTCGGTGACGACGTCCGGGTCGGCGGTCTCCCAGTAGGGCGGCAGCGATGCGCGCAGGTAGCCGCCGTAGCGGGCGGTGGCCAGGCGAGGGTCGAGGATGGCGACCACGCCGCGGTCGTCGACGCTGCGCAGCAGGCGGCCGGTGCCCTGGGCCAGCAGTAGCGCCGCGTGGCTCGCGGCGACGGAGAGGAATCCGTTGCCGCCGCGGGCCTCGACGGCGCGCTGGCGGGCGGCCAGCAGTGGGTCGTCGGGGCGCGGGAAGGGAATGCGGTCCAGGATCACCAGGCTCAGCGAGGGGCCGGGAACATCGACACCCTGCCACAGCGAGAGCGTGCCGAACAGCGACGTTTCCGGATCGTCCGCGAACTTCTGCACCAGCGCCCCGGTGGAATCGTCGCCCTGGCACAGCACGGGGGTGCCCAGCCGTTCGCGCAGCGCCTCGGTCGCGGCCTTCGCCGCGCGCATGGACGAGAACAGTCCGAGGGTGCGCCCGCCGGCGGCGGTGATGAGGCGTTCGATCTCGTCCAGGTAGGCGGGCGGCAGACCGTCCCGTCCGGGAGTGGGCAGATGTTTGGCGACGTACAGGATCCCGGACCGGGCATGGTCGAACGGCGAACCGACATCCAGCGAGGTCCACCGCACCGTCTCGCCGTCCGACGGGGCCTCGGCGCCGTTGGCGGCCGCGGTATCCGGCCGCCCGCCCGATTGCGGCGGCAACCCCCACGTGGTCGCCAGACCGTCGAACGAGCCGCCGATCTGCAGGGTGGCGGAGGTGAGGATCACGGTGGCGCCGCCGAACAGTCGGCCGCGCAGCAGGCCGCCCACCGATAGCGGTGCCATACGCAGCGTGCGCCGGGTGACACCGCGAATGTCCTCGGCGGACAGCCAGACGACATCGGTACGTTTCGACGGATCGGGTTCGTCGAAGGCGGTGAGTGCGCGTACCGCGCTGTCGTGCACCTCTTCCACCGCGGCGAGGGCCAGTGTCCGCCCCGCCGCGGCGTCCGGATCGCCGCCCGGTGGAGTGGCGCCCTGCGGGTTGAGTGCGGTGCGGGCGTTCCAGGCCGCGTCGCGGATGAGCGCCAGCGTCTGGTCGATACCGCTGGGCAGGGCGTCCCAGCGGCCGGGGGGAAGATCGTCGAGTGCCGCGTGCCAGGCCTCCGCGGCCGCTTCCAACCGGTCGACCTCCTGTTCGCCGATCAGTTTGACGCAGCGGCGGGCCGCGGTGCCGATCGCGGTGGTGGACAGTTCGGCGGCGGCCACGCCGGTCACCCGGTCGACCAGTTCGTGGGCCTCGTCCACCACGACCACGTCGTGTTCGGGCAGGATCTGGATTCCGCTGATGGCGTCGATGGCCAGCAGCGCGTGATTGGTGACGACGATATCGGCGTGGGCGGCCTCGACCCGGGCGCGTTCGGCGAAACAGTCCTCCCCGAACGAGCAGCGGCTCTTGCCCAGACATTCCCGCGAGGAGACGCTCACCTGCCGCCACGCCCGGTCGGTGACCCCGGGGGCGAGTTCGTCGCGGTCACCGGTCTCGGTGTCGGAGGCCCATTCGTTGAGCCGCTGCACCTCCCGCCCGAGTCGCGAGACCGCGAACGCGTCGAACAGTTCGGCCTCGGCCGGTTCGTCCGGGACGGCGCTGTTGATCTTGTTCAGGCACAGGTAATTGTTGCGCCCCTTCAGGATCGCGAACTCCGGGGTACGTCCGAGCGGCCCCCTCAACGCCTCGGCCAATCGCGGCAGATCCCGGTCGACCAGCTGGCGCTGCAGGGCGATCGTCGCCGTCGAGACCACCACGGTGCGCCCGGTGCGTACCGCGTGCCGCAAACTCGGCACCAGATACGCCAGCGATTTACCGGTTCCCGTCCCCGCCTGAACGGCCAGATGCTCCTTGGTGTCGATGGCGTGGTCGACGGCCGCGGCCATGGTCATCTGGCCTGATCGTTCCCTACCGCCCAGCGCGGAGACTGCGGTCGCCAACAGAGCGGAGACAGGCGGTAATTCGGGCACCGGGGCAGCCTACTGCGCCGCACCGACAGCCGTACGCACAGCCACGGAATCCGGCTCGCCACCGAAGGCGACGCCGTCAAACACCTCTGTCGAGTTTCACTCCCGCCCGTCCCAATTGCTCCAGTGCGGCCTCGATCGTGGCGGGGGAGACGCCCGCGGTCAGCCCGAGCAACACCCGAGTGTCGAACCCCGCTTCCACCGCGTCCAACGCGGTGGCCCGGACACAGTGGTCGGTGGCGATCCCCACGACGTCGACCGCGTTGATCTCCCGCGCACGCAGCCAGTTCGCCAGACCGGTGCCGTCGGCCGTCGCACCTTCGAAACCCGAATAGGCGGCCGAATACTCGCCTTTGGAGAAGACCTCCTGCACGGGCGCGATATCGAGATTCGGGTGGAACTCCACACCGGGGGTGCCGACCCGGCAGTGCGGAGGCCAGCTGTCGATGTAGTCGGGGTCCGCGGAGAAATGTGCCCCCGGGTCGATGTGGTAATCGCGGGTGGCCACCACCGCGTCGTAGTGGGACATGCGCATGTGGTCGCCGATCATGCGGGCCACCTCGGCCCCGCCCGCCACGGCGAGCGAACCGCCTTCGCAGAAATCGTTCTGCACATCCACCACGATCAATGCGCGCTTCATGACCGTCCTCCTGATAGGTGCCGGCGCCCGCTCGGTCCGCCCGATAGACGCGCCGAGCGGCCCGTTCATCGTTTCCAGTGTCCCCCCTGACCGTCGGGATCAGGCCATGAACGTGGTGGGCACGGCGGGATCGCCCGCGGACAGTTTCAGCCCCTCCCACGGCAGGCTGATCAGCCCGCGCCGCACCAGTTCCCGGGATTCGGCCAGGGTCGGCTGCTCGACCACCTCGCCCCCGCGCACCAGCGGCACCTGCAGAGCGCGCACTTCGAAGCCGTCCGGCGCCGGACGCTGCGCGGTCGCCGGATAGACGATTTCCTCGACGATCGTCCCGGTAGCACGGGCCACCCGAACCGCCCGTTTGGTGCCGCCGCGGGATTCCTTGTGACTGGACCGCTTCGCCACCGGCAGCCCGTTGACCTCCACCAGCTTGTACACCATGCCCGCGGTCGGTGCCCCCGACCCGGTGACCAGCGAGGTGCCCACCCCGTAGGCGTCCACCGGCTCGGCCCGCAGTGCGGCGATGGCGTATTCGTCCAGATCCCCGGACACCACGATCCGCGTCGACGTCGCCCCCAGTTCGTCGAGCTGTCGGCGCACCTGTCGCGCCAGCACTCCCAGATCTCCGGAGTCGATCCGGACCCCACCCAGTTCCGGCCCGGCGACCTCGATCGCCGTCGCCACCCCGCGGGTGATGTCGAAGGTGTCGACCAGCAGGGTTGTCCCCGTGCCGAGAGCGGCGACCTGGCTGCGGAAGGCGGCCGCCTCGTGCGCCCCGTCCGGTCCGCTGTGCACCAGCGTGAACGCGTGCGCGCTGGTGCCGGCGCCGGGAAGCGCGAACCGGCGCACCGCCTCCAGATTCGAGGTGGCGTCGAAGCCCGCCAGATAGGCGGCACGGGAACAGGCGGGCGCCGCGTGTTCGTGGGTGCGCCGCGAACCCATTTCGATCAGCCGCCGGCCGTCCGCCGCGCTCACCATGCGCGCCGCCGCGGACGCGATCGCGCTGTCGTGGTTGAGCACCGACAGCACCAGCGTCTCCAGCACCACGCATTCGGCGAAACTGCCCCGCACCGACAGAATGGGCGATCCCGGGAAATACAGCTCGCCTTCGGGATAGCCGTCGATATCTCCGGAGAACCGGTACTCGCGCAGCCAGTCCAGGGCGGTGGCGTCCAGGAAGCCGGCGACGGTAGCGAGCTCTTGGTCACCGAACCGGAAATCCCGCAGCGCGTCGAGCAGTCGTGCGATACCGGCGACCACCCCGTAGCGGCGCCCGTTCGGCAGACGGCGGGCGAACACCTCGAAGGTGCAGTTGCGCTTCGCGGAGCCGTCGGTCAGCGAGGCGGCCAGCATGGTCAGTTCGTACTGGTCGGTGAACAGAGCGGTGCTGGTCACGGGGTCGCGGGGTGGCACGCTGTCACTCTAGACAGCCGGGGGAGCCGCACGCCCGATGCGCCGTCGTTCCCGCAGGCCGGCGCCGTTTTCACCGCGTCCGGTCGCGCTTACCAGGCGTTACGGTCAACGGACGGACTCGATCATCCTCGGGTGTTGTGTATCCGGGGCCGCGTCGTACCCTGGGCATATGGCCTTGTGCAAGACAGCACCCCGCTATCGGACGGATGAGGTCCGCGCCGGCACCGCCGTCGACGCCACCCTGTCCTCGGCAGGCGCGGCACAGGCGACACCGGAGGCGGTCGAGTACACCGAGATCCTGGAGGCGGAGGACCGTCCCTGGGTCACCGTCGTCTGGGACGATCCGGTCAACCTCATGCACTATGTCGCGTACATCTTCCAGAAGCTCTTCGGGTACAGCAAAGCCAAGGCGACCGAGCTGATGCTCAAGGTGCACAACGAGGGCAAGGCGGTCGTATCCTCCGGATCGCGGGACAAGATGGAACAAGATGTTCGCCGGCTGCATGCCGCCGGACTGTGGGCGACCATGCAACGGGACGACTGAGCGAACGGCTACCGTGGCATCGTGCGTAAGTGGAGCCGGAAGAACTCGCTGAGCGGTCCCAAGGTGCGGTCGGAGATGGACGCACGCGAAGCCGGCGTGCTGCGGGCCCTCGTGGGCGCGGTCACCGGCCTGTTGAGCGAGCGCGCCGCGTCCGCCCCGGACGACGAGCTGGCCGCTCTCACCGGTCTGCGGACCGGTAACACCACCCCGCCGGACGATCCGCGGCTGCGGCGGCTGCTGCCCGACTTCCACAATGCGGAACCCGGCTCGCCCGATGCCGACCGCGCCGATCTCAACAGCGCCCTGCGTAGTCTGCACGAGCCGGAGATCATCGACGCGAAACTCGCCGCCGGCGCGGTGGTGTTGGAGACCGTTCCCGCCGAGGGCGGCCGGGTGATCATCACTCCCGAACAGGCCGACGCCTGGCTGTCCGCACTCACCGATGTGCGGCTGGCGCTCGGCGCGGTCCTCGAAATCGACGCCGACACCCCCGACCATCTCGATCCCAGCGATCCGCGCGCCCCGCATCTGGACGTCTACCACTGGCTCACCTGGATGCAGGACTCCCTGTTGCAGGCTCTGGCGCCGTGACCGCCGGCGCGCCGGGCCCGGGCAACGCGATCACCGACGTGCCCGGCCTGCTCGTCGGCCACCATCATGTGCTCGACCCGGATGTCGAGTACGGTCGCGGCGCCGCCGCCGGATGTACGGTCGTCCGGGTGCCCGGTGGGGCGGTGGCGTCGGTGGATGTGCGCGGCGGTGGTCCCGGGACACGGGAAACCGATTTGCTCGATCCCGCCAATACCGTGCGCCGGGTGAACGCCGTCCTGTTGTCCGGGGGCAGCGCCTACGGTCTGGCGGCCGCCGACGGGGTGATGCGTTGGTTGGAGGAACACCGTGAGGGCATTCCGATGGATCCGGGCGACCCCGCCGCGGTGGTGCCCATCGTGCCCGGGGCGGTGATCTTCGACCTTCCGGTGGGGGACTGGGGTATTCGCCCGACTGTCGAATTCGGATATCGGGCCGCCGAATCCGCCGCCGACACCTTCGAGCGCGGCTGCGTCGGTGCGGGCGTGGCCGCGCGAGCCGGTTCGATCAAGGGCGGGACCGGCAGCGCGAGTGTGGTGTTCGCCGACGGTCCGGCCGCCGGGGTCACCGTGGGGGCATTGATCGTCGTCAACAGCGTCGGGTCGGTGTTCGACCCGCGGACCGGCCTCCCCTGGGGTGTGGGTACCGATGGTGCCGACGCCGCCGGTCTGCGTCCGGCCTCCCCCGAGCGGCTCGCCGCCGCGAACGCGCTGCCGGTGAAGGGCACCGTACTCAACACCACCGTCGGTGTGGTCGCCACCGACGCGCCGCTGGATCCGGTCGCCTGCCGTCGGCTCGCCACCACCGGCCACGACGGTTTGGCTCGCGCGGTGCGTCCGGCGCATTCCCCGTTGGACGGGGACACGCTCTTCGCCCTGTCCACCGGCACAGCGACACCATCTGTCCCGGATCCGCTGCCGCCGGCGTTCCCGCCCGATCTGCAGCTGGTGGACCAGCTGTGCACGGCCGCGGCCGTCTGCGTGGAGCGGGCAATCGTCGACGCCATCCGCTCCGCCCATACGGTCGCCGGCATCCCCTGCTACGTCGACCTGTTTCCCGGCTGATCGCCGCGAAGTCCGCACCGGATCGACCCGGCGAGAGGCCTCGGGGCAATCCCGACCGGTCGGGATTGCCCGGAGGTGGCTGCGACCTCCCGGGAATAGCCGAATAAGCTGGCTCGTTGTCGGCAATATCGGGTCGGCGACGGCCGAGTAGTTGTGTGGAAGGGTTTGATTGTGCTCGTGATCAGGGCCGACCTCGTCGAGGCCATGGTGGCGCACGCGCGCGCCGATCACCCCGACGAAGCCTGCGGCATCATCACCGGTCCGGAGGGATCGGACCGTCCGGAGCGTTTCGTGGCCATGATCAACGCCGAGCGTTCGCCCACCTTCTACCGCTTCGACTCCGGTGAGCAGCTGCGGGTGTGGCGCGAGATGGACGCCGCCGACGAGGAGCCGGTGGTGATCTACCACTCACACACCGCCACCGAGGCCTACCCCAGCCGCACCGATATCTCCTACGCCTCCGAACCCCACGCACACTATGTGCTGATCTCCACCCGCGACCCGGAGCGCCACGAGCTGCGCAGCTACCGGATCGTCGAGGGCCGGGTCACCGAGGAGCCGGTGGAGATCGTCGCCGCCTACGAAACCGTCCGATAATCCCCGTCGATCCGCAGAACCGAGGAGTACCCATGTCGGTGACCGTGTCCATCCCGACCATCATGCGCACCTACACCGGAGGTGAGAAGCGGGTCGAAGCCAAGGGCGCGACCCTCGCCGCGGTGATCGACGACCTGGAGGCCAACCACCCCGGCCTGTCCGAGCGGCTGCTGAAAGACGGCAAGCTCAACCGGTTCGTCAATATCTATGTCGACGACGAGGACGTCCGCTTCTCCGGTGGCCTCGACACCGAGGTCACCGAGGGCTCGACCGTCACCATCCTGCCCGCTGTCGCGGGCGGCGCGCCGACCCGCGTCGAAGTCTGACGGGCTCGTGGCGCGCTACGAATCCCTCATCGCGACCTTGGGCAACACCCCCTTGGTCGGGCTGCGCAATATCTCCCCCCGGTGGGAGGGCGACAATCCCGTACGGCTGTGGGCCAAACTGGAGGACCGCAACCCCACCGGGTCGATCAAGGACCGCCCGGCCCTGCGCATGATCGAACAGGCCGAGGCCGACGGCCTGCTGCGGCCCGGCTGCACGATCCTGGAGCCGACCAGCGGAAACACCGGTATCTCGCTCGCCATGGCGGCCAAGCTCAAGGGCTACCGGCTGGTGTGTGTGATGCCGGAGAACACTTCGGTGGAGCGGCGCCAACTGCTCACCATGTACGGCGCCGAGATCATTGACTCCCCGGCAGCGGGCGGCTCCAACCAGGCGGTGGCCCGGGCCAAGGAGATCGCGGCCCAGAACCCGGACTGGGTGATGCTGTACCAGTACGGCAACCCCGCCAACTCCCTGGCCCACTACGAGACCACCGGCCCGGAGATCCTGGCGGATCTGCCGGAGATCACCCATTTCGTGGCCGGGCTCGGCACCACCGGAACCCTCATGGGCACCGGACGCTTCCTGCGGGAGAAGGTGCCCGGTATCCAGATCGTGGCGGCCGAGCCGCGCTACGGCGAACTCGTCTACGGGCTGCGCAACATCGATGAGGGCTTCATCCCCGAACTCTACGACGAAACGGTGCTGACCAGCCGTTTCTCCGTGGGACCGTACGACGCCGTGAAACGTACCCGGGAGCTGGTGCTCGAGGAGGGCATCTTCGCCGGTATCTCCACCGGTGCCATCCTGCATGCCGCGCTCGGTGTCGCCCGCAAGGCGGAGCAGGCGGGAACCCGCGCCGATATCGCGTTCGTCGTCGCCGACGGCGGATGGAAGTATCTGTCCACCGGGGCCTACGACGGGACATTGGACGAAGCCGAAGAACGTCTCGAAGGTCAACTCTGGGCCTGATCAGGGATAGCGTGGGGCAGGTCCCGAGGTGTCCCCTCGGCGTATCCGGTCGGGCGGGCCGGCGCATACCCGCGGCCGGTGAGACCGAACCGTCGGTACTCTCGTAAGCAGCGTGCCCGCGCCGGTTCCTGCGGCGGGCAGGTGCGAGGAGGTGGAGCACCATGACAGGTGGCGCAGGCCCGGGCGCCTCATTCGATCCCGATCGTCTCGCCCCGATGCGCCGCCGCCCTGGCGGTGCCCCACTCCCACCAACCGCCCTTCGCAAACCCGGCGGGTTCGCCACAACCGGTCGACAGTGGATCCGTGCGGGGCTGATCGTCCTCGGTTTCGTCGTCGCGCTGTATGCGATCGAGTTCGTGGACGCGCTCACCGAGTACCACCGCCTCGATCGTTCCCTCGGCATCGAACCCCGTGAAGTCGACGGCCTCGACGGCATCGTCTTCGCTCCGATGCTGCACGGTGGCTGGGACCACCTCATCGGCAACACCTTCCCGGTGCTGGTGCTCGGCTTCCTGGCCCTGGCCAACGGACTCGCCCGCGGCCTGGCCGCCACCGCCATCGTCTGGGTGGTGGGCGGTGTCGGAACCTGGCTCACCGGCGACACCGGTTCCACCCATATCGGCGCCTCCGTGCTCGTCTTCGGTTGGCTCACCTATCTCATCTCTCGCGGCTGGTTCGCTCGCAAGGCAGGGCAGATAGCACTCGGGTTGGTGGTGCTCGCGCTGTACGGTTCGCTGCTGTGGGGCGTGCTGCCCGGACAGGACGGAATCTCCTGGCAGGGCCATCTATTCGGGGCGGTGGGTGGATTGCTGGCCGGCTGGGTACTCTCCGGGAATGAACGTCGACACCGTCGTCACTCGAATGCCGGCTCCATTGTTTCGCCCCGGTGATCGCGCGTTCGGCCGGGCATTTCGGGGGATGGGCGGATGAGCGAGACAGCAGCGTGGCAGCATGGTGGGATGCGCCTTACCGTCCTCGGGTGCTCGGGCAGCGTGTCCGGCCCGGACTCCCCGGCGTCGGGATATCTGCTCACCGGCCCGGATATGTCGCCGATCGTCATCGATTTCGGACCCGGCGTCCTCGGAGCGCTGCAGCGCTACGCCGATCCCGGCGAGGTTTCGATCTTCTTGACCCATCTGCACGCCGACCACTGTCTGGACCTGCCGGGCCTGCTGGTGTGGCGCCGCTACCATCCCACCCCACCGGTCGGCCGGGCCATCGTCCGCGGCCCCGTGGACACTCCGGTGCGGATCGGCAACGCCTCCGCGGAGATCGGCGGCGACTGCGACGACTGGTCCGATGTGATCGATATGCGGCCGTGGGTGGAGGGTGAGTCGATCGACTTCGGTCCCGGCCACACCATCACGGCCCGCCGCATGTACCACCCGCCGGAGTCCTACGGTCTGCGGGTCGTCACCGCCGCCGGCCGCACCTTCGTCTACACCGGCGACACCGCTGTCTGCCCGGCCGTCCACGAACTCGCCCAAGGGGCCGACCTCCTGATGGCCGAGGCCTCCTGGACCCACGATCCGGCCAATCGTCCCGCCGGGGTGCACCTTTCGGGCACCGAGGCCGGCCGGATCGCCGCCGAGGCCGGGGTGAAGGAACTGCTGCTCACCCATATCCCGCCGTGGACGTCCCGGGAGGATGTCATCGCCGAGGCGAAGGCGGAGTTCACCGGCCCCGTACACGCCGTGACCCCGGGCGAGACGTTCGAACTCTGAAGACGGACAACCCCCCACTCGGTCCGTCGAACCGCTCCCACTACGCTGGGCGCGTGTCGAGACGAGCCGATGGACGGGCGGATAACGAGCTCCGCGAGGTACGGATAACCCGTGGCTTCACCACACATCCGGCCGGTTCTGTGCTGGTGGAGTTCGGACAGACCCGGGTGATGTGCACCGCCGGCATCACCGAGGGCGTTCCGATATGGCGCCGTGACTCCGGTCTGGGCTGGCTCACCGCCGAGTACGCCATGCTGCCCGCCGCCACCCACACCCGCAGCAGCCGGGAATCGGTGAAAGGCAGGGTCGGCGGCCGCACCCAGGAGATCAGCCGGCTGGTCGGCCGCTCCCTGCGCGCCTGTATCGACCTGGCCGCCATAGGGGAGAACACGATCGCCATCGACTGCGACGTCCTGCAGGCCGACGGCGGCACCCGCACCGCCGCCATCACCGGCGCCTACGTGGCCCTGGCCGACGCGGTGACCTACCTCGGCGCGGCCGGTGCCCTGGCCGACCCGCAGCCCATCTCCTGCGCCATCGCCGCCGTGAGCGTCGGGGTGGTGGACGGCAGGGTGCGGCTGGACCTCCCGTATGAGGAGGATTCGCGGGCCGAGGTCGATATGAACGTGGTCGCCACCGACACCGGCACCTTGGTGGAGATCCAGGGCACCGGAGAGGGCGCCACCTTCCCGCGCTCCACCCTGGACAAACTCCTCGACGCGGCGCTGGCCGGCTGCGAGAAACTGTTCGAGGTGCAGCGGGAAGCCCTGGCGCTGCCGTACCCAGGTGTGCTGCCGGAACCGGCCGAACCGTCGAAGAAGAAGTAATGGCCCGCCGTGTGCTGGTCGCCAGCCGCAATGCCAAGAAGCTGAACGAGCTGCGCCGCATCCTCGCCGAGGCCGGGGTGGACGGTCTGGAGATCGTGGGGCTCGACGACGTCCCGGAATATCCGGAGGCGCCGGAAACCGGGGCGACATTCGAAGAGAACGCCCTGGCCAAGGCCCGCGACGGCGCGGTGGCCACCGGACTGGCGTGCGTGGCCGACGACTCCGGGCTCGAGGTGGACGCGCTGAACGGGATGCCCGGCGTGCTCTCGGCGCGCTGGTCCGGACGGCACGGCGTCGACGCCGCGAACAACGCGCTACTGCTGGCCCAGCTCGCCGATGTGCCCGACGAGCGGCGGGGTGCCCGGTTCGTCTCCGCCTGCGCGCTGGTCGTTCCCGGCGGGGACGAGACGGTGGTGCGCGGGGAATGGCCGGGGACGATCGGGCGGGAACCATTGGGCGACGGGGGATTCGGTTACGATCCGCTGTTCCGGCCCGACGGCGGCGCGACCAGCGCTGCGCAGCTGAGTCCGGTGGAGAAGGACGCCGCCTCGCATCGGGGGCGGGCGCTCATGCGGTTGATACCGGTCCTCACCACGCTGGCCGACCGAACCTCGTGAAGGGGATGCCGGTAAGAAATGTGTCACCGGCCGCAAACGAGTAATCATGGTGTGAGGCAACGGATTGCGGTGCGGCGCAGCCGGTCGATTTCGCGAAGGATCTCGATTCGGTTTTCGGCCCGCAGACGCAGCGGCAATTCGAAATACGGATCGGTCGCGGTTGAGCCCGCACCGGTGCTGAGGCGGTAGCCGCGGCGGGGTTTGGTCCGCGCCGCCCCGCAATGGCCGCACACCAGCCGATGCGCGAACAGCTCTCGCTCCGGGAGACCGGCATGCTCGGGTATCGGTGTCACATGTGCGGTCTTGCCGCACCGTGGGCACTGCACCAGTATGTCGTCCTCGAAGTCCACCAGCCGGCGGCGGTCGTCGAAGAATCGTTCCTGGTGCATGCACCAAGTATGTGGCATACGCCGCCTGGCGAATCCTCCCAACAGCGGCACGACCTCCGATCTCGGATCCGTGATTGTTCCGTAAGTCGATCGGCTTACGGAACAGTCCGTGTCGGCGCAGATTGGCCTACCCGTCAGCAGCTGGCACCCCGGACCATTTCGACCAGGGACGCGGACAGCCTCGGTCATAGGCGCGGCTGCGGCGGTCGGCCAGGCTGAACATGGTGGCGCCGCCCTGCTCGGTGGCCCGTGCGGTGGCGGCCATGGTCGGCCTGAGCGCTTGCGGCCCGCCCGGAAGGTTGAAGTTTAGGAAGTGAATGCCTGATTCCATTGCGGTAGTGTTCCTTTTCATCCTTCGGTGAGGTCGGGTGATCAGCCGCCCAACGGGACGCCGGGTGCGACGTCGACGATGATCATGTGGGGTCCTTTGGCCGCCGTGAATGCGTGCTTCGCTGCAACGGCCAGTTCGTTGGGCCGTCCGGTTCGCACGGCGGGGATGCCGTAGCCCTTCGCCAGTGCCTCGTAGTCGAGGTGGTCGAGGTCCAGGCCGGCACACCGGTGGTGGTCAGGTAGTCGCCGAAGCCTTTGAGGATTCCGTATTCGCGGTTGATCAGGACCAGGAACGTGACGGGGAGCTGCCGGCTGGCCGCGGTGTACAACCCTTGGATGCCGTACTGTGCGCTGCCGTCGCCGCTGATCGCCAGCACCGGCCGTTCGGGTTGGGCGAGCTGGGCACCTACTGCGCCGGGGATGGCGAAGCCGAGGCCGCCGGCGGCGCAGAAGAAGAATGAAGCCGACCGGCGCAGCTTTATTCGGTCCCACATCGCCGGCGCACCGTTCATCGATTCGGTGACGAGGATGCCGTGGAGCGGGAACAGCGGCCCCAGTATGTCGTAGACCTGGCATGCGGTGAGCGTGTCGACGGCGGGCGGGATCTGCAGCGGCGTGAGTGACGCGGGCGCGGGCCTGGTGGTCTGCGGTAGGAGTTCGAGCAGACCTCGCAGGGCGAGGGCGGGGTCTGCGACCAGCGCGTCGCCGAGCGGCGCGCGGGCGGCAGCGTCCGGATCGTCCATGATTGCGATGAGTTCGGCGCCGGGTGGCAGGTAGTTGCCCGGCGCGTACGGGTAGTACTGAAAAACCGGTGCCCCGGCGACAAGGATCAGGTCGTGCCCGGCGAGGGACTCGGACAGCCACCCGATGCCGGCGGGGAGGCTGCCCCGGAAGTGTGCGTGGTCGGTGGGGAATCCGACGCGCGAGGTGTTCGGCGCGAGCCATACCGGCAGATTCTGGGTTTCGGCCAGCGCGACGCCTGCCTCGAATCCGCCCGGTGCCGCGTCCAACCCTGCTCCCACCACCAGCACGGGGTTGCGGGCGGCTGTGAGACGCTTCGCGAGCGCGTTCAGCTCGACTGGCGCGGGCACAGACCGGCCGGTGATTCGGCGTGCCGCCAGCGGTTCTGTCATGCCCGCTTCGGTGGGCTGATCGAAGTCGTCCATCGGCAGAGACACGAACACCGGGCCGGTCGGCGGCAGTGCCGCGTAACGAAACGCCCGAGCCAACGCCGCGGGCACGTCCTGGGCGCGGGGCGGTTCGAATGCCCATTTGACGGCAGGCTTGGGCAGCGTTGTCGGATCGGGGTTGGCCAGCAGGGGTTCCATGGTCAACGTCGCCCGCACCTGTTGGCCGGCGGTGACGACCAGGGGGCTGTGCGCGCTGGCCGCGTTGACGATTGCGCCCATCGCGTTGCCGAGGCCTACGGCGGTGTGCAGGTTCACCAGGGTGGGCTCGCCGGTCAGCTGGGCGTAGACGTCGGCCATGCCGACCACCGCGCCCTCGTGCAAGCCGAGAACGTAGTCGACGTCCTCGGGGAAGTCGGCCAAGAACGGCATCTCGGTTGACCCGGGGTTGCTGAACACCTTGCGCAGGCCCAGCGCGCTGAGCAGTTCCCAGGTGGCCTGGTGAACGGTGGGCATCGCGAATCACCTCTTGCGATCTAGGTTTTCGGGTAGGGCGTGCGTGCTCGGGTAGTGCGCACCACCAGTGCCGGATCCGGGTGGGTGGATTGGGCCCGCCAGCAGATCACTCCGTCCGACCGGATGAGCAGGTCCCCCGGTTAGCGACGCGGATGGATTGGCCTTGGGTGGCTGCGGCGACCCTGACCCCGGACATCTTCCTGGTTAGCTTTCGTCGGGTGGGGTGGCGTCGGTCATGGTGCCGACCAGCAGGCATGGGGCGCCCGACCGGTTGCTCCAGGCGTGGTTGGTGCCGCGGATGACGACGGTGTCTCCGGGCCGCATGAGCGTCTCATCGGTGTCGGTGACCAGGTAGATTTCGCCGCGTACGCAGGTGAGGCAGTCGAGGGTGTCGGTGCGGTGCATGCTCGGATGCCGGGCGAGGTCGGATTGGCTCGGCTGGTGCTTTTGGTGAACCTCTTCATTGAGGTCGGCCAGGACGCGGCGGTGCTCGTCGGCGTCGACGGCATCGGGTGGGATTTCCAGTGCCCGGCAAATCATGCCGTTGGGGAAGGGTTCGCGGCGCGCGCCCAAGCCCTCCGTCTGCGACCGGTCGCCGTCGATACTGTTGTCGACAGGGGTCTCTTGGGTCGCCCACAGCGTGGCGCGCCAGTAGAACCCGTCGCGGGATTGGACATTGGTCAGACCGTGTTGCAGGACTGCCGAGCGGCCGTCGGAGTCGGGTCCGACCACAAACCGGTTCAAACGCGTCGTCACTGCACTGTTCCTTTCAATCGTGGTTGTCGGCTTCTCACGCAGTGATATGCGGTGCGAAGTCTGGGGTGGGGGTTTCGGGTCGGATGTAGGTAGTGCCTTGCACCGATTCGCCGGCGATACGGACGGTGTGCTCGCAGAACCGCCGGAATCCCATGACATCCAGGCCGAGGCAGAACAGTTTGACGCCGTCGTCAAGCGCAGATTTGCAGCCGTCGACGCTGGGATCGAGTACCGGACCGCCCATGACCGCGACGCCATGCCGGTCGGCGGCAGCTTGGACCTTCAGGTACGCCTTACGGATCTTGGGGCTGTCGGTCATGTTGGTGCCCTCGCCCATCGCGTAGGCGAGATCGCCGGGACCGAAGGCCAGGATGTGGACTTGGTCCAACGCGCAGATCTCGTCGATGTTGTCGACTGCGTCGGGGTGCTCGATGAGCGGGACGACGAGGAAGTTTCGGTTGTTCCATTCGGCATAGTCGACGAAGCTGCGGTAGGAGTACCGGGCGGCGCGGGTGGCCGGGCAGATGCCGCGGGTTCCTAACGGCGGAAATAACGCGGCGTCGAAGACACGGCGCACATCGTCGGCCGATTTCACCTCGGGCACGAACAGGCCTTGGGCGCCGGCTTCCATCGCGCGTCGGATGGCGGTTTCGTCCGAACTGCTCGGCACGCGGACCAGCGGCACCAAGCCGACGATGTCGGCGGCCAGGATCGCGTCCTCGATGGCTCGAGGGTTGGCCGGGGAATGTTCGGTGTCGAGCATGACGAAGTCGAAGCCGGTCAGCCCCAGGACTTCGATCAGTGCGCGATTGCCGGTGAAGCACTGCATACCCAGCGGAATCTGGTGCTGGTCGATCATGGCGAGCAGGCGGTTGTCGGTGTCGAACATGGTTGGTGCTCCTTTCGGTGGCAGGGTGGTGGTAGATCAGGTGCCGGGATCGGCTCGCAGGTCACACCCTGTGATGGCCTGGATGGCGCACGCTTCGTCGTCATCGGGTAGGTGGCCGCTGACCCCGACCGCTCCGATCAGGTCGTCGTTCTGGTCGCGGATCAGCACGCCGCCAGGGACGGGCACGAGGTTGCCGTCGGCCAGCGCCACCAGGGCGTTGACGAAATCGGGATCCGATGCCGCGCGTGCGGCCAGGGCGCGGCTGCCCACACCCATGTTCAGTGCTCCGTGGGCTTTTCCGCGGGCGATGCGTTCACGCAGCAGGCTCGAGCCGTCTTCTCCGGCGAAGGCGACAAGCCGGGCGGCGGCATCGAGCACCGCAACCGTCATCGGGGGGAAATCGTTGCTGCGTGCGTGCGCGAGCGCTAGGTCCACGATCGCGCGGGCGCGGGCCAGGTCGATCAGCACAGCCTTCGTATGTGACATCTCGACTCCAAACAAACATAATCGTGTTTATTTGTCTTTCAATGTACGCCATATGTGGATATAGCGCCATATATAGTGTTCGTTTAGTATGGGTATGTGCCCAGACTCAGCGAAAAGACCCGCGCGCAGCGCCGCCAACACATCCTCACCAGTGCGTGGACCTGCTTCTCACGCGGCGGCTTCCACACCACCTCGATGGACCAGGTGATCGCCGCGACGGGGATGTCCGCTCGGGCGGTCTACCGCTACTTCGGCAGTAAGGACGAGATCATCTACGCCACCGTTGATGAAGGACTGTCGCGGGTGCGGGGCATATTCCTGGCGCTACCCGATCGCGACCCCAGCCCCACTCCGGCCGAAACGCTGACCCTGGTGGTCGCCGAACTACGCAGCAGGACGAACAACCCCGACTACGACATGACCCGCATCGCCCTTCAGACCTGGGCGGAGGCCCTGCGCGATCCGGTGCTGCAGAAACGTGCCCGCGCACAGTACCTCGAAACGCTCAACCACATCGCCGAACTGGCCCGCCGCTGGCGCGACGAGGGGCACATCCCGCCGTATTCGGATACCAATGCCGTTGCCGCGACCCTGTTTTCGCTGATGCATGGCCTGATCGTCATGCACCACCTCGTCGACGACGTACCGTCCGATGCCCTGCGCAACGGACTATCGCTGCTCGGTGCGGCCGTCGTCGGCCCCTACACATTGCCCGCCACACGATCACGGGAGGCCTCACCATGACCGACATCAACCTGACCGACATCGACCTGACCGACCTAGCCGCCGACCGCGACGGCTCCCAGCCGCTTCGTGGCTACCTCACCAGACCGCCCGGCACCGGCCCGTGGCCCGGCGTGGTGATGATCCACGAGATCTTCGGCCTCGACGAGGTCATGCGCGGCCACGCCGACCGGCTCGCCGAATTCGGCTACCTCACCCTGGCCGTCGACCTGTTCAGCGCGGGTAGCACCGCGCGATGCCTGGTCGCCACGATGACCGCCATGATGCGTGGCCGCGGCCACGCGTTCGCCGACATCTCCGCCGCCCACGATTACCTGGCCGGTTCTCCCGACTGCACCGGCAAGATCGGCGTCATCGGCTTCTGCATCGGCGGGGGCTTCGCGCTCCTTACCGCGAACGACGGATTCGACGCGGCCGCAGTCAATTACGGCCAGCTACCGCGTCACCTCGACGAAGCAGTGGCAGGCGCCTGCCCGATCGTCGGAAACTACGGCGGCCGCGACCCCTCACTCAGGGGGGCGACCGACCGGCTCGACGCGGCCCTGGACAAAGCGGAGGTGATCCACGACGTCAAGGAATATCCGGCCGCCAGCCACGCATTCCTCAACGACACCGAAGTCGGCCCCCGCGTGCTTCGTCCCCTCCTGCGGATAGCCGGCATCGGCCCGGAACCCGAGTCCGCCAAGGACGCCTGGAACCGGATCGAAAGATTCTTCGCCACCCACCTGAACTGACATTCTTTTCATCAGCCCGCAGTCACCGAGGCGGCGAGAAATGGCCTCGCTCAAGGCACCGAGGTGGTCGGAGGTGACTTCTCAGCCGTTGGTGCCCACGTAGGCGGGCTCGAGCAGTCCGATGTCGTCGTAGAGCCGCAAGGCGCGGGCGGTGACGCCCGACATCCTCGCCACATCCGCGATCGACCAGCTCATGGCGCTTTCCATCGTTCCGTGAGGCCGGTCCGTCCGGCCTCGTCTTCGACGGTAAAGTTGCCGATACGTGAAGGTCAAGCGGGTATACGCCGGATCAGCTGAGAATTCGATCGCTGCTACCCCCCGAGGGCCAAGCGGCTGTTCATGTTCAGTTTGACTTCGCCGTACGGGAGTACGTGTGACCAGAACAGCGGGGTCAGGCCGCGTTCGTCCTCGGCGGTGAGCACACCGTCCCATTCGGGGTCGGCGAGAATGTCCTGGATCATCAGGACGTTGACGTAGACTAGGGCGGCCTGGCAGATCCGCAGGCACAGCACACTCATCTCCTGTTCGTCGCGCCGGTTCGACGCGATCTCGGCGCTCTTGCCGTAGTAGATGATCGAGTTCGCGCCGTTCCAGGACTCGACCACATTCAGGCCGCTGTTGATCTCCCGCTGCAATTCACGACTACGCAGGTAACGGCATAAAAGATCGTCTTCTGGACTCGGCCGAGTTCGATCATGGCCTGGTAGGTGGGGTGGGCGGCGTTGGCTTTCATGAATCGGCGCAGGATCGCCTCGGTGGAGGCGGTGCGGGTGCGGATCGCGGTGGCGTACTTCATCATCTGGTCGTATTGCTCGGCGATCAACTCCCATCGGATGGGCCTGGTCATGGCCGGTTTCAGCCCCGGCCACAGGTCCGGTTGCCCGGCGGCGGGCCGGTAGAGCCGGCACTTGTTGATGCGCTTGATCCGGGGCAGCAGATCGAATCCCAGGAGTCTGGTCACGCCGAATCCGATTTCGGACTGGCCGTGGGTATCGACATAACTGGATTCCACGTCCATCTCGGTGCCGTGGTGCATAGCGCCCTCCACCATGACGTGAACCTCGGAGGCCGAACAGTTGAGCAGCTGGGAGTGGATGACCACCGACCCGTTGCGCTCGACACTCCAGTAGATGAGCACGCCGCGGCGGCCGTAGCGGGAATGGTGCTCGGTGAAGATGTTCTGGTCGTACGCGCCGAAATGCGTTGAGTCGCTGGCGATGGCCGTCGATGACTCACCCCAGATGGATGGCTTGCGGGCGGCGAAGGTGGCGTTCGCGATCTCGATCGCAATCCGCCGCGCCGCCTCGGTGTTCAAGTAGCGGCGACGCACGTAGCGGATGTCGTCCTCGGTGTGGCGGTCGGTGCCGCCGGCCACCGACTTGATCCCGGTGTTCGTGCCGTAGGCATAGATCGCAAGCAGAAGCCGTTCGGCCAGAACGTCTTCGGGCAGATTGCCGCGGTCCGCGACCGAGGTGACCGCACGCAGGCACCTGGTCCGCAGCACCGCTTCCTTGAGCATGTCGATCAGCGGCACCACCCCCCACCGGGTTCCGACCTGGGATTTCATCTTGCGCAGGTTTCGCGGCTCCGGCGCCTTGGGCAGCGGCGTCAGCTTGATCGCGCCCTGCCGCCGTTCCTTGATCTCCAGCCAGGGACAGTGCGGCAGGGCGGTGTGCAGGGCGTCGAGCTCGGCGCGCATCTCGGCTTGCAGGCCCTCGATGAACTCGCCTGCATCGAGGGGTTTACTCAGCTTCTCGTAGTGCTCGATGCGGCGTTCCTCGAAGGCGACCGGCAGATCCTCGGCGGGGTTGCGCCACTTCTCGGCGCCGACGACTCAGATTTCCTTGCACCGCAACTGATCCCGCAACGCCTGGAACGTTGCGATCTCGTACACCATCCGCACCACCCGGCGATCTCCGTGCTGATCGTTCTGGTACACCAGCTTCGCCCAGTCCCCTGACACCCCGCGATGCACCGGCACCTCGTCACCGGCCGGGTAGTACCGCAAGCTCGTTCCCGCATACTTCCCGATCAGTTCGAGCGCGTCCAGCACCGGGCGGTGCGTGGTGTTGTTGCTGCGGAACTGAAGCACGGACAGCAGTTTGATCAGCCCGGCCCGGTAGTGGTTGGTGTACGAGGAGCGCAGCGTGGCCTTCACAGTGCGCTGATACGTCGGCCCCGAGGATTTGAACTCGGCCACCAGATCCCGCAACACCCCTTGCGGAGCGACCGGGAACACCGTGTCGCGCACCAGCTTGTCGCCCGCGTCAACGGTCGCCTCGGCCACCCTGAACAGCAGGTTCTCCTTACCGGTGACCCGCTTGAACTCCTTGATCAGCTCGTTGGTGACCCGCACCTCCGCGCGGGCGTTGATCCGGTGTACCGTCGAATTCAGCAGCTCGACCAGGGTGTCGGTGATCTCCCGGCACCGGCAGTACAGCAACGCCGCGAGGAGAGTCAGCTGTGTTTCGGGTGGATGATCGCGCAGGTGGCTCGGTGCCTCCACCGCCGCGCGCCCGCGCCAGCCGGTCACGATCTTCGGCCCGACATCGGCGAACACGTCACCCGGTACACCGACCGCGCGGACCGCCTCCAGCTTGGCGATCTCGGTGAGCATCGTGTTCAGGCTGACATTGCCCGGGTCCGACCGGATCGACGCCAGCACCGCCGGCCCGTCCTCGGCGTCACCGTCCAGGGTTTCCTCGCCACCACCGAGCGGTGCGATCAACGCCAGCAGCCGCGCTCGGACCGGCTCCTGCAGTCTGGCGTTGACCTGCGCGAACAGCAGTTCCTCACCGCGGTACAGCGCCGAGCGCACCATCCGCTCGATCCGCCCGGCCGTGGGTGGCTCCACCTTCACCTCACGCAGTCGCGCCAACAGGTGCTCCCGCACCCGTTCGCCACCACGCTCGCGCTGGGTCACATACTCGACCAGCCACCCGACGATCTCGTCGGCGTCGCGCACGCTGCATTCCCGATACCCCAGCGACTCCCGGATCTGCGTCCGGTGCGCCTTGCTGGTACGGCCGGTGAAGTCGTAGAACGCGATCTCGGTCCGCTCGACACCCACTTGACGTGCGACGTAATCAACCACGGCGTCGGGGATTTCGGCACGCCCACGCGGAAACCGGCCTCGTTCAGTATAGAACCGCAGCATCAGCCCGAACCCGAGCCTCGACGCACCGCGCTTACCCGCGACCAGCTCCATCTCATCACCGGTCAGCGTCCACCGGTCGATCAGCTCGTTCTGGTCCAGCTCCCTCATCACGCGCGAAAGCTACACCGCACCAACAGGTCCGCAACCTCGATTCACGCAGGCTTCATGTACCTGGTAACGCGTTTCTTACCGACACCCCGATACGGGGGATGATGCGCCGGCAGCGCAGCCAGTGTCGGTGGACGCGGTAGTCGTAGCCTTTGTCGGCGCATCATTCCCCGTATCGCCCGCCGCGGGATCGACGACTCCACCCGCTTGGGGCAGTACCGTTGGAAGATCGAACGCATCCTGGCCTGGCTCACCGGCTATCGCCGTCTGGCCATCCGCTACGAACGCCACGGACACCTCTTCGCAGCCTTTGTCGACCTTGCTGCCGCGCTCATCTGCTACAAGAAACCCCCCACATGAGACACCCTCTTAGCGTGACTTTCTCGTCAACGTTCCTGGACTCCCGACACCGAGCCCGCCGTTACGTTCCCGAGCGCAGTTGTGCATGCAGCCGCTCATACTTGTCGGTATCTTGTTCCAATTCTCCCGGTCTGTACGGGGAAGGCTCACCCATTTGCTGGTATTGCTGCATCATCGGTCCCAGCTCGAACAGGTCCACCGGGTCGATATCCCCGCCGTACTGTTCGAGCTTGCTCTGCCACTGCTCGTAGCGGTCGCTTCCGGCCTTGACCTCATCGGCCCACTGTGATGACGGCGTCAGCAGGTCGTTGTCGAACTCGGCGACAGCGCTCGGCGGCCTGCCCACCTGTTCCAAGAGAAAGTTCATCGCAATTCTCGAATGTCGGCCGTGGAAATCACCCTGCCAGTCATGTCCGGAGACCAACAACTTCTGGAACTCGGCGGCACTTCGGTGCGGATCGAACCCCGGCTGTTTCAAAGCATTGTTGTACCGGTCGCACAGCGACGCGTGGAATTCGTGCGATAGGTCGACGCTGCCGAAGTTCGGGTAGAGGATCACACCTTGATTCGGCAGCGGGACGCCCGGCTCCACGTATGCCAGCAGGGGGTCGTCCTTGATGGTGGCCAGCATTTCCTCCGTGGGCGGTTTGTCCAGCCAGCGAACCTCACGCGCGCCGGGCTGCCCCTCGACCTTGGGGTGCAGCACGACTCCATGGGGTTCGGTGCGGAACGGCCCCGGCACATAGGTGAGCAGCGGGTTCTCCTCGATGGCAGCCAGCTCGCTCCGCGACGCTGGCCGACTCATGGGCCCCCACCCCAACGGCTTAATTCCTTTCAGCTGCCCTGCGTTCTCCGGGTCGTGCCGGATTCTCAGCCTGCGATGTATTTCCTGCAGGAGGTCCACCGACATCTCGCGATCGAGATTCCGCCGCGCGAACAGTCGGGCGTCGAGCCAGCTTGCCCACCCCTCGGGTCCGTCGAAGATCGTTTCCGGCCGCGTCTGTCGGGAGATCAGGGTGATGTCGCGGAACTTGTCCTCCATGAACAGGCTCAGCTCGAGCGCCCGCTCGGCGTCGGTCCGGATGCCGTGCGCTTGCTCCAGTCGGCGTATCTGCTCCTCGATGGGCAGGTCCAGAAATCCGTCCTCGGCGGTGGGATCCGGGCCGTGGACCGGTCTCCATGCAGCCGCGCCGGATTCCGGATGTTCGTCGGCGGTATCGCGGTTCATGTGCGCGGCCGGACCTATCCTGTCGAACTCGGAGGCGAGTCGCTCGTCTGTGTGCGTGGTCCGTTCGAGGCCGCCTCGTACCTCGTCCGGGAATTTGCGGTGCATTCCGCTGAGTAGTGACGCCCCTCTGTCAGCAAGCGCGTCGGCGAGGCGTTTGGCTGCCTGCCGCATTCTCGCGATGGCTTCGCCGCCACCCAACCCGCCCATCGAGATTCTCCGTCGCTGTAACCGGGCTATCAGACAGCGAGGCCGAGAGTGGTGAAGTCGACCTCGGTCAGCATCCGGTTGAACGCCTCGGGTCGCCTCCCGCGTTCGTCGGTGGTGTGGGCGCCGAACCGGGTGATGTGGGCGCGTGGATAGGGCGACAGCGCGGCGAGTTGGTCGGCGGTGGCGGTCCAGCCGTCGGCGACCAGGCCTCGCACGACGTCGGCGATGTCCAGGGCATTGTGGAAGATCACGCAGTCGGCTGGCAAGGTGTTGAACTCGATCGGCTTCTCCTGCTCGACGGGGTCGTTGGCGGCCAGTACGCCGTTGTTGCCGAAGGGCAGCCATCTGGCGAAGCCATGATAGGACTCGACCTTATCGGTGGCGGCGGTGAGCGGATGATTCTTCACCAGTGCCGCCGTACGGATCGCGGTCGCCGCGATCACCCGCCCCCGCCGTATGTCGTAGGTCACGCCCTGACGTGCCCGCACTTGCTTGCGGCGTAACTTGGCCGTCCGCGCTGCGCCATGATCCGGCTCAACATACGCATTCTACTCCAGGCAGCGCCGCACGTGGTCGACAATGACGTCGGGAATCTTCTCCGCGTGCGGCGTGAAGAACACATACAGCACCCGCGCCGAGGTCAACGGCTTGAATTGGGGATAGGCGGTGCGCTCGATCGATGTCACCCGCACACCCTTCCCAGCGCACCGAACCCAGTACCCGCGCACAGTAACGGCAGATGGTCGGCTCACACCCAGCAGTTCACTGGCTACATAGGTGAATAGTGGGATCTGGCCCACTTTCCGTGATGGGTGTAGCCCGAGCGTAGGGGTCGCTTGACTCTTGTGATCATGTCTGGCTGTGTGTTGATCATGGGACGCGGTTGCTGCTGCCGCACCTGGCCGGGGTGACGATCGAGGAAATTGCCGAGATCGGGGGCTCGGTGTGTATCCGGGTGTCCGCAGTGGTGGCGGCAGTGGCTTGTGCGCGTTGCGGGTATGACGCGACCAATTCGCTGGTCTGGAAGATGCCACGGGTGGCCATGAACTGCCGCAGGTGCCAGCGCATGACGACCCGTCGAGTGCTCACGAACTCTCCTTCGATCCGTTCGGTTGAGGCGATCGCGCGTAGACCCGTTTCAACGCCGTGCGCAGGGTCTGCTTCTTGAAGTCGTTACTGACCGAGGCATAGATCGCCGTGGTGGATGCATAGCGGTGTCCAACCTGCTCTTGGACAAACCGTTCCGGATAGCCGAACTCGACCAGATGGGTGACATAGGAATGGCGCAGACAGTGCAGGGTCAACTCCCTTGGCAGCCCGGCGCCGGCGCGGACCCTGGAGAACCGTTTCTCCAGGTAGGCGCCGTGGACGCGGGTGAGTCGTTCGGTCACCCAAAGGGCGGAATGGTCACCGGGTTTGAGGATCGGGCGTGCTTGCTCGACCCACTGCCGCATCCCGGCCAGGACCCAGTCGAACTCCGGGACCGTCATTACGGTGCGGCGCCGTGGCGTGCTTCCCCGGGTGGCCTTGCCGTAGCGGGTGCAGTGATCCGTAGGTGCCCCACTCGGGCATATGCGGGTTCGGGCGCAGATCCACCAGGTCCAGGCGGCAGAGTTCGTTGCGTCGAAACCCGTAAGCGTAGGCAGTCTTGATCATCTGCGCGTCTCGCAACGCCGCCAACGCGCCCTTGCGGCCGGATCCGGCGATGACCTCGACCCGTTCGTCGAGGTAGTCGAACAACTGCTGCAACTCGTTGTAGGACAGCGGGCGCCGCCCGGGTTGGCCCTCATAGTCGTTCAGGTGCGCGGCGGTGTTCCACTCATGGCAGATCTGCGACGGGATCTGCCCGAACCTGTCCCGGCATTGGCGCACCCATTCATAGCGCTGATCGACCAGATAGTCGCAGAACATCCGCAGCACCAGGTGGTAACCCCGAATCGTGGACAGAGCCAGCTGTCCACCGCTGTCGGAGGTAAGCGAGACCGTGAAGTCCTCGACATCGGCTGTCGTCCACTCCCCCGGATAGGACTCCGTGAACGTGTGGAACCGCCGGATCAGCGCGACCCGAGGGGTGATCGAGGACATCTGCAGGGTCCGGGACCGTTGCTGGTTCTCCCAACCGGTGAGCATTCCCTCGAAACCGCCGCGGCTTCGTCGAGATGCCGCACCCCCTCGACCTGGATCAGCCCCGCTGATCCAGGAATCTTCGCCAAGAAACCACTCCAGCCGTCAACTGAAAGTGACAATGTCGCATCACCGTAGCGGCAGCTGTGTACCCGTCCAAACCGGGGTTCCGGTAGTAATCGCCGAAAATCCAACGAAGTTCGTGTGGTCGCTGGTCAGTGGCTATAGAACCGGGGCGGCGTCGGCCGAGTGATGTGCAGGCCGGACGTAATCTGTTGGCTGACAGTGTCTTCGGGTGGGGTTGGCTATGCCCGCGGGGCAGGACCGCTGATGATGCGGTGGACGGTGGAGCGGCCGACGCTGTATTCGTGGGCGAGGTCGGCCAGACTCGCGTTGTCGTCGGGGTCGTGATATCGGCGGTGGATCGTTTTCCGTGCTGCCAGAGGTAGCTTCGGCTGCTTGCCCTTGAGACGGCCCTTCGCGCGAGCCTTGGCCATACCCTCGCGAGTCCGCAGGTGGTTCAGGTTGGCTTCGAATTCGGCGACCATGGCGAGGGTTTGCAGGAACAGCTTGCCGAACGGGTCGGCCCAGTCGTAGATCTGGCTGTCGAGCCCGAACAGGACATCTCGTTCGCGCAGGCTGGTCAGGATCTCGCCGGCCTCGGCCATGTTGCGGGCGAACCGGTCGAACTTCGTTGTGGTCAGCACCACCTGTCGCCCGGTGACGGCCGCGGCGGCGGAGGTGACCGCTGTGAGCGCGTTGTCGAGGCCGGTGCGGTTGCGGCGGGTGGTGCCGGAGAATCCCTTGTCGATGAAGATCCGTTCGCGTGGCACTGCGAGGGCGAGCAGTTGCTCGGTTTGGATCTCGGCGTCTTGTTCGTCGGTGGAGCAGCGCACGTATCCGACGCGGAAGGGATCGATCACCGTGCGATCGTTCCATATGACGGGAGTTCATCGGAACAGTTCGCGGAACACCTCTACGGAACACTGTGACCTGGGCCGGAATCTTGCGGCTGTGGTGTTCCGTTGGCCGATCGACCACCGGAACACCGCGACCGGAGGACTTCGGCCCTGGTCCCGGGCATAGCCCTACTTGTCCCCGGCAACGTCGATCGGGGAGTTGTTCGCTCGAGCGGCGCTCGCCAACCGACATCACCCAAGCGATGGAGGCATCAAAATCGGCTGATATCAACATCTTCCGCGCCATGGTGGTGTCAAATCTCATTGATCAACAGTGTTTGGCCGACCGATGTAACCACTCAGGAGCGAGCGTATGCCCCGTGAAATCGATTCCGCTGTCTTCGTGCACCTGGATGCCGACTTGGACCGCGTCCGTGACGTTCTCGGACCGGTACGGTTCGAGGGTAGGCCCGAGCTGACCGCGCTCACGGACGAAGGGTCCGACACCTCTCGCCGTCTGGTGCGCCCCACGTTGACGTTGCTGTCGTACTACCTGCTCACCGATCCCGCGGTCCCGGCCGACGACCGGGTGGTGCGCGCCGCCGCTGCCGTCGAGTTGCTGCATCTGGGATCGCTTTACCACGACGACGTCGTCGATCACGCCTACCAGCGTCGAGGCCGTCCCAGCGCCAACGCGGTGTGGGGTTCGCATATGGCCGTACTGAGTGGGGACTCCGTGATGCTCGCGAGCGTGCGCATGCTGGCCGAACTCGGCCGGCGCGAAGTCCTCGCAGGCTCGATCGCGGGTGAGCAGATGTGCGCGGGCATGGTGATCGAGGCTGCCGACCAGTATGTGGCCTCCCGCAGCGAGCAGTCCTACCTGGACGCGATCGCCGGCAAGACGGCGGCGGTGCTGTCGCTGGCGTGCCGGGTCGGCGCGATGCAGGCCGGCTGCTCCGATGAGCAGGAAGAGGCGTTGGCCCTGTTCGGTCGACAGTTCGGGCTGGCCTACCAACTGTGGGACGACATCCTCGATCTGACCTCGACCGCCGAAGAAATGGGCAAGCCCGTCAACGCGGATCTGCCCGAGGGCATCTACACGCTTCCCGTGATCCGCGCGGCGGCCCGCGACCGGGACCTTGCCAATTTGCTGCGCAGAGCAATGACGGGTGAGCAAGCCCTACGTGCCCGCGAGCTGGTCATCGCCTCGGGCGCCGTGGCGGAAGCACAGGCGGTGGCCGATGAATTCCTGGACCAGGCCGCCGGTCGGCTCGCCGCACTGCCCGTCGACCCGAGCGCCCGCCACGCGATGACCGCCTACGCCCAGTCCGTACTCCGACGAACTCCCCGCCTCGCGGTCCCTCGGCAGTCGACGCAGCCGCCTTCCGCCCGCAGTGATGCGTCCACCGAGGAGCTCACGCAATGGTTGAGGAGCTGGATGGTGGACACCGGCCTCGCCCTTACCCCGGCCGAGGCCGACTACCACCGGTGGGCAGCGGCGATCCAGCTGCCGGCAACCTTGGCCCCGGCGGACACGGCCCGTGAACAAACCACCGTCGGCCTGGCCATACTGTGCCTGATATGGGACGACCTCTTCGAGGATCCGCAGCTGAGAGACCCGGAAGCCGTCACCGCGCTGAAACGTCGCCTGGTGGCAATGGTGCGCCAGGACCCGGAGATGCACGGCGCGATCCCGACGGCCTGGGCGGGTTTATGGCCGCGCCTGTGCAAGGGCCGCACAATCGGTTGGCAGGAGCGGTTCCTCGACGGCCTCGAGGAGTGGTTCGAAGCCTGCGAACGCGAAGCCCACCATCGCATCAACGGCTATATCCCGCCCTCGGCGGACTATCTGCCGCTGCGGATGTCGACCGGTGGGTCCGAAATCACCCTTGCCTGTGTGGAGGTGCGCCAAGACCTCGAAATTCCGTTGAAGGTGCGCAACCACCCCGTGATCCGCCGTCTCGAGGAACTCCTCTGCTGGGTGGGTTTCGTGGAGAACGACCTGGTGGGGTTGGAGCAGGACGAGGCAGACCAAATCCCCTACAACCTGGTCAGGGCGGTCCATCACGAGACCGGCTGCACCCGTCGCGAAGCCATCGAGCAGGTGCAGCGCCAGATAGCGGAGCATCGCGCCCAGCTCGACGCGGTGATCCGCTACATCCCCGCGCTCCTGCGCGTGCTTCCCGGCCTGTCCGGCCAGGGGAAGGAGTACGCGGCGGTGTACGAGCAGCTGACGAACGGGGTGCTCTGGGCGAAACAGAGCGATCGGCACACGCAAACCTCCACTTCGGCAGCGCCGGACTTGGAACGCTTGCGCCGTGAGATCTACTACCCGGCCGCCGAACCGGTACCCACCGCGCTGTAACCCCGCAGCCGGCAAAGCAGGGTGTCCTCCGCGATCGACCGTGGTGGTCGCGGGGGACGCGGGGTTGATACCGGTGAAAACCCTGGAATCGCGTGGCGTCGACCTGGCGACACGATTCTCAACGGCACCCGTGAAGCGCGGGCCCAGGGGTGGAGCAATCGGAGGATTGACGCGCCGACCTGCCGGCCTCGCCGATGGCAAGCGCTTACAGCGCCGGCCGTCCGAGCCGTTCGCGGCAGACCGGCGCGAGGGCGAAAGGGTCAGTACTCGAGGTCCGACCACGGGATATCAATCGGGAACGGGAAGTCGAACCGTACCCCGTCCTCATCGGCATGGGTCCACTCGCCGGTCAAAAGATAGTTCGCTGGGCGAAGCGGGCGTACACCGTGTGGAAGATCGCCAGGACTGGTCTCCAGAGCATAGGCGCGGATTGTGGCGATCGCGCTCTGCTTGGGGGCCAAGGTGACCTCCCAGAACCAGGGAATCCCGGCGCTCGCGTAGCGGCCCTTCTTGGCTTCCATATCGGATTGTGTATTCGATGGGGACAGCACCTCGCCCACCAACAGCGTATCGGCGGCACGAATATCCTGGTAGGGAGAATCGAGACAACGATGCACCAGGAAATCTGGGGTGAGAAAATCTGATTTTTCGGTTTTTCCGAGGAAGACGTTCGTTTCCAGAGTGACCCGCAAGCATGTCTCGGGTCGCTGCGACATGCTCTTGCGAGCACAGCGTTCGATCGCGGCGGTCATACGGTAGGTGAACGTCTGGTGCTCGGCGGGCCCTCGCCGCACCCATACCACGCGACCGTCCCAGAGTTCGATCTGCTCGGCGATCTCCTCGGGCAGCTGTTCCAGCTCCTCCCAGGTCATATACTCCGGGAGGTCCGGCTTCTCGCTCTGCGGCAGGGGCATATCGCCATGGTAGGCCGCCGACAGGTCCGGCCTCGAGAGATCTCGCCGGTGAATATCGTCGGACGACCGAGAGTAACCCCGTTGGCGTTACTTCCGGACCCAGACGGTGACGACCGCCTTGTAGATGTGGTTGACGTCGTCCGCCGAGAGGTCGGTGAGAGAGGCGATCCGGCCCGCTGCAGTTTTCACGCAGTAACTGCTGTCCGGCGAGACGGGGAGGCGCTCCACGGCCTGCGTGGACACCAGGTCGGCGCATCCGGAGCGGGTGGGGGCGCCGGGGGCTTCCCATACGGCGATCGTCGGCTCGGTGGTGAAGAACCCGCCCGGCGTACCAACCAGCTCGGCGCGGGACAGGTCGTCGTGCTGATGGTCGTAGCTGACGTAGGTGCCGGCCCCTGAATTGCTCGACAACACCTTGGGCGGGACCGAGTCCAGGTCGAGATAGGTGAGGTTGACCGTGCCGGTCCAGCGCACCTCGTCCTCGGCCGGGGCGACCGACGAGGATGCGGGGGAGGTCGTGGACGGTGTGGTGCCGGTGCTCGGCAGCGGGGAGGTCGTGGCCGGGGCGGCGGAACCCTCATCGGGCTTGACCGTCAACTCGACCCCAAGCACGACGAGACCCCCGACTGCCGATGTAATCGTGGGCAGCAGCAGAGCCGTCATGATCCAGGGATGGCGTCGAAACCAACTGCGCTGCTCCTGCGGTTCGCGGCTCCGCTGCCCATTGGCGTCCGAGCGCTGCTGCGCGGCTGGTTCGGAGTTCCGTTGCTCTGCTTCGGAACGGTTGTCGTCCCCCATCGTGAACAACTCCTTCGCGGGTCGGTTTTCGTCGAGATTATCTCGAACACGTTCCGGCCGAATCGGATTCGCCGAGCATCGGTAGCCCATCACGGACCACATCGATGCGGACGGCACATGAGGATGGGCGCGGCGGCGTTGTCGATGGGCTGCGAAAGGGCCGTTGAGAAGCGGCCTACGGCCTCTCCGGCTGTCCTCCACGGCATTCCGCGACGGGCGGTCGAGCCTGGACGGGCTGTTGGCGGAAAATGGATCGCGGTATGGTGCGTTGGACGGGTGTGCAGGTCGATCGCACCGATGGCAGGAGGGGCATGCGTTCCGTGGTAGGGCGATACGGAGGGG
>NZ_BAFU01000025.1 GCF_000308495.1 Nocardia brevicatena NBRC 12119
CCCTAGTGACCACCACCACCGTCCTCCTCGCCGGTGCCCGCACCCCGGTCGGGAAACTGCTGGGATCGCTGTCCGGATTCTCTGCCTCCGACCTGGGGGCCTCGCAATCGCAGGGGCGCTGGGAAAGTCGGGATTGGCCCCGGAGCAGGTGCAGTACGTCATCATGGGGCAGGTACTCACCGCGGGCGCCGGACAGAACCCGGCACGCCAGGCGGCGGCCGCCGCGGGCATTCCGATGCGTGTCCCGGCCATGACCATCAACAAGGTGTGTCTGTTCGGCCTGAACGCCATCGCGCTGGCAGACCAGCTGATTCGCGCGGGTGAGCTGGATATCGTGGTGGCCGGTGGTCAGGAACCGATGGCCCGGGCGCCGCATATCCTCGAGAAGTCGCGGCAGGGCTTCGAATACGGTGACGTGACACTCGCCGATCACCTGGCTTACGACGGCCTGCACGACGTGTTCACCGATCAGGCGATGGGGGTCCTCACCGAATCGCACAACACCGGCCCGGTGACCGCGTCAAGGGAAGAACAGGACGCTTTCGTCGCGGCCTCGCATTGAAAGGCCGCGCAGGCCTGGCGCACCGGGATCTTCGACGACGAAGTAGTCCCGGTGGCGATCCCGCAACGCCGCGGGGACCAGTCCTGTTCCAGCAGGACGAAGGGGTCCGCGCGGACACCACTACCGAGTCACTCGCCCGGCTCCGGCCGTCCTTCGACCGAGCCGGGACCGTCACCGCTGGATCGGCGTCACAACTATCCGACGGCGCGACCGCAGTAGTGGTCATGAGCAAAACGAAGGCGATCGAGCTCGGCATTTCGTGGTTCGCCGAGATCGGCGCGCACAGCATGGTCGCGGGTCCGGACAGTTCCCTGCAGTTGCAGCCGGCGAATGCGATCACCGCCACCTGCGACAAGGCCGGTATCACACCCGCCGATCTGGACCTGGTGGAGATCAACGAGGCCATCGCCGCCGTGGGTGCCTCCTCGACCCGCGCGCTCGGACTCGACCCGGAGCGGGTGAACGTCGACGGTGGCGCGATCGCGATCGGGCACCCCCTCGGTGCGTCCGGTGCCCGAATCGCGCTGCATTGGGCACTCGAACTGAAATGCCGGGTGGCGTGGCAGGTGTGGCCGCGCTGTGCGGTGAAGGCGGCCAAGGCGACGCGCTCATCCTGCACACCTGAACCGCGTTCAGGGACGAGTTCGTCGATCGGGAATAGGTAGTCGGCTACCGATCACGGCCGCCGCGAAGATCCGCTCCGAACCAGATAGACGACCGGCATCTCCCTGGGCTCGAGTGGGCAGTCGGTTGCCGGTCGGCTGTTCTGCGGGGTGACGCGCTCCTGTTCGAGTTCGCGCTCTTTCTCCTCGGCGAGGAGATGCCGACATTCGCGCAGGGCATTGACGAGTTCGGCGACGAGTATGTCGAGGCGGCGTGCTTCAGTCTCCGCGGCGCCGAGACGTTCCCGAAATGTGACTGCCTGGTATCCGCACCACTGGCGTCGGAGCTCGTGCCGGGGTCGGTCGTACTTCAGGTAGACGTGGTATCCGTACTCAGGGGAGGACTTCTCATCCTTGCCGGTAATCAATCGGTGATTTGAAACGTAGTTCGCGCTTACAGCGTTCTCGGATCTCGGACTCTTGCTCGATGATCCGGTCGAGGATCGCGTCCTGAGCCCGCCGGTTGGGCCGGAAACCATAGGAGACCGGCTCGAAGTCGGCCTCGCAGATCGGTTCCAGCACCAGCTCGAGCGCGGCCTGAACGACCCGGTCGGTCACCGTCGGAATCCCGAGACGGCGAACCTTCCCCGACCCTCCCGGCGTGGGGATCTTGCGTTCCCGCACCGGTAACGGCCGAAAGGACCCGTCTTTCAACGAAGTCCGCAGATCATCCAGAAACCCCGGAACCCCGATCAGCTCCTCAACGTCGGTGGCGGTCATCCCGTCGACGCCAGGGGTGCGGGCTCCGCGGTTGCCTGCGGCCCGGTCGAACGTCACGATCAGCGTCGCCGGATCGTGCACGAAATTGAACAGATCGTCGAACCGGCGGCCGGGATCGACCGCCGGTTCGACGGTGAAGCTTGGCCTGCATCTGCGATACCCGCCGGCGCGGCCCCACGGGGTCGTGCGGTAGCTCCCGATGTAGGTGAGGAAATCGAGGGTGATCCGGTCGTGGACGCCATCATGGTGTTGTCCGCCTCGATACCTCGCCCGGCGCTGTAGCACTCCCAGTGGACAGGTGAGCGCGGGTAGGTCCAGGAAGATCATCGTATCGGCGCGGTGCAGCCGGATCGGGAGCGTGCCGGCGTAGTTGCCCTCGGTGATCCATCGGTCCGCGGCCACCGACTCGTGCCGGCGGGCGGCGAATTCCTCGTGGTCCGGGGTATTCCACTCGCTGTCGTAGTGGATGGCGTCCAGATGCGTGACGGGAAGGCTCAACAGGGCGGCCAACCGGTGAGCGAGGTGGGTCTTACCGCTTGCTCCGCAGCCCACGATCGGCACCCTGTGCATGGGCGTCAACCTACTCACCGTAGCCCCGTGGTCGTCCTCGTCGGGCGGTATCCATTCGACCTCGGTGATATCGCCTCCCGATGCCGTGTCCGCGGACACGGCAACCGCGACCTGTTCGGGCAGGAGTCGCCGAATATGAACATGCGGGGACGCAGGCGGTGATGTAGATGTGGCCCGAATCGCACGGGGTGGCCGAGTGATGGAACGCAGCGCGGTTGCGGATCGCGCTACACAAAACCTATGGGCGTCCGACTCGGCGGCCGCGTCCGCCGCCGAGTCCGCCTCCGGTAGCGGTGGTATCGGCCGCGAGCTGCTCTGGTGTTGCGAATACCGGCCCTCGACGAGTGCGACGGATGGACCGACATGGGCGATGCCGCCGAGCAAAGGGACCCGACGGCATCTGAGGCTCGCGGCGTCCAGGGGGTGGCGTCCGCGAGCGGGAGTCAGCTGGTTGGTAGCCGATACGGGCTGATTTTAATGAATATCCCGATGACGTGAGTAGCCAATCGATATCTGCCTCTAGGCGCGAAGATCGCCTCGAGATCGGTGGTGCCGAACAGGTGCGCCCCCACCTGCGCGTATTCCTCGCGCAGGCGTGCCAGTTCGGTCAGTCCCAGGTCGTGGACCCGGTCGGCGTCCAGATCGGCGACCGTGGTGTGACAGCGCAGCAGCCGCTGGTAGATGTCGGCGCCGTCCTCGCCCAGCCAACACAGTCCGCTGCGTTCGTCCGGCCTGCTCACCGGCAGCAGTTCTTCGGCCAGGACCTGGCGATACCGTTGGAACGCCGGGCGGATCACCTCCTGTGCGACCTCACCCAAGCCAACAGCGGGCTTGGGTTCGAGACAGCCCGGGCGCTCGCGGCGTGCGGCGCGTCGATGGTGCTGGCGGTGCGGGATGTGGACAAGGGCAAACATGCCGCGGACCGGATCGCCGGTGCTGTTTCAGGGGCGGACACCACCGTCCAGCAACTCGATCCGACCTCGCCGGCATCCGTGCGCGCTGCTGCCGACCAGCTGAAATCCGCTTTTGCCACGATCGACCTTCTGATCAACAACGCCGGGGTGATGTATCCGCCGAGACAGCCCGTACCAGCTGACCCGGGTCCACGTTGGAAGCTATCGCTTGCTCGGCGTGCGCCGCGCCAGGCCGCCTCTTTGGGCGTGGGGGCCGCGCCTTCATCGCCTTCGCGGACCACTCGATCGTCTTCCGGCAGCGGCTCGGCATGTCCTTGCTGATCATCGACGGCGGGCGCCGGTAGCCTGCCCGATCGCTGCCCGAGCCGCTGCACCACCAGAGCAGCGCCGCCGACGCCCAACAACACCGGCCAGTCCACCAAGCCCGTGGCGCCGATCACCGTCAACGTCAACACCGCGGCCGGCGCCGAGTGGCTGCCGCTGCCCAACCTGCTCCTCACGCCCGCTGCGGCCCGCCGGACATCGCCCACCACGCCATCGGAAATTCTCATCATCACTCCGTCGCGTTCACTGTTTGGACACCAACAAGCAAACCGGAGTTCAGCTCCGGAAAAGACGCAAAGTAGGGAGGTAACACCTATCTTTCCGAAGATGCGACCAATACGGCGATCTGCACGCCATGTGACAGCAACCTCACCGCAGCTCTGTGTGCGCACGTCGTCGACGCGGGAAGCGAAAGCTGGGCCAGTGCCGAACGACAACCATCTGGATGTGGTGGGCCATCACTTGGCCTTGGTCCCAGGTCAAGGTGCGACGCAGAGTCCGCGGCAGCGCGGACATCGTCGTCGTTATCGCTTCCTGGACGTCGAGGGCCCTGTGGGTGTGCGGTAGATGAAGCAGCACGACGGATACGAGTGGCTATGAGTGCCGGGCTGGGAGATCGGCCCCGGCACCTGCGCTCCTGCCCAGCTCGACTGGTGCACCGCGCTTCCACACGACCATGCGAAGGTGCACACTTGTGGTATGGAGGTGTGCGGATTCACCGCCGGGTCGCCGATCGCAGTGTCGCGGTCCTCGAGCCGGGCCCAGGTGCCGACGTCACCGCGGCCGGCGTGATCGTGCCGGCCGGTGGGCCGGAGCCCGCACCGCGCCGCGCGCTGAACGCTATCTCCGACGTACGCGCGTTCTTTCACATCAATGCCGTGCCGCTGTATTTCATTTCGCCGACCCCGTTCAACCTGCTGGGTATCGACCGCTGGGTGCGGAACTTCTTCTACCTGACATACTTCGATTCTTTCGAGGGTGCGCATCCGCGAGTATTCATGCCCCGGCGGCGCGATCGCAGGGATTTCGGGTCCATGAGGGATGTGTGCAACCACCTGCTGCGTGATCCGGAGACACTCGAGTTCATCGCGCACCGAGGGCCCGGTGGCAAGGCCTGCTTTGTGATGCTCGACGAGGAGACCCAGGCCCTCGCGCACGAGGCGGGGCTAGAGGTCATGCACCCGTCGGCGGAGCTGCGCCATCGCCTGAGCTCCAAGATTGTCATGACGCGCCTGGCCGACGAGGCAGGCGTTCCGAGCGTGCCGCACGTGATGGGGCGGGTCCGCTCCTATGACGAGCTGCTCGCCCTCGCGGAGACCGGCGGACTGGGAGATGACCTCGTCATCGAGGCCGCTTATGGCGACGCCGGCACGGCGACGTTCTTCGTGCGCGGTCAGCGCGACTGGGACCATTGCGCCGGTGACGTGGTGGGGCAGCGGGAAGTCAAAGTCATGAAGCGCATCCGCAATGTCGAGGTGTGCCTCGAAGGCACTGTGACCCGCCACGGCACCCTGATCGGCCCCGCGATGACCAGCCTCATCGGTTACCCGGAGCTGACCTCGCGCAAGGGTGGCTGGTGCGGCAACGACATCTGGCGCGAGGTGCTGCGGCCCGCACAGACGCACGCCGCGCGAGAGATGGTAGGAAAGCTGGGCGACGTGCTTCGCCGCGAGGGACACCGCGGCTACTTCGAGGTGGACCTGTTGCACGACCTGGACTCCGACGATCTCTACCTCGGCGAGGTGAACCCGCGCCTCAGCGGCGCAAGCCCGATGACGAACTTGACCACCGAGGCCTACGCCGACGTGCCGCTGTTTCTTTTCCACCTGCTCGAGTACATGGACGTGGAGTACGAGCTCGACATCGAGGAGATCAACTCCCGCTGGGAGCGGGGCTATGGTGAGGACGAGGTCTGGGGTCAGCTGATAATCACGGAGACCACGCCGGACCTCGAGCTCTTCACCGCGACCCCACGCACAGGTGTGTGGCACCTCGACGCCGACCGGCGCATCTCGTTCGCGCGCCCGGACAGCGACTGGGACTCGCTGATCGACGAGTCCGAGGCCTTCTACATGCGTATCGCGGCGCCCGGCGACTTACGCTGCGAGGGCGCCCAACTCGGCGTGCTCGTCACCCGCGGGCACCTGCAGACCAACGACTACCAGCTCACCGAGCGTTGCCGGTGCTGGATCGAGGGCATCAAGGCACAGTTCGCCTCGACACCCCTGGCGCCGGCCACGCCGATCGTCTCGCGGCTCGTCGCACGAGCGTGAGCAGCGGCCGCACGAAATGCTCGACAATCATCGAGCGCGAGCCCTTGGCCGGTGTGCTACTGATGGT
>NZ_BAFU01000024.1 GCF_000308495.1 Nocardia brevicatena NBRC 12119
TGTGTGCGCCTGTTCTTTGAGAACTCAATAGTGTGTCGATGAATGTCAGTGCCAAATGTTTTTGGTTTCGGTTCTTCATACCCCCGTGTGGAGGATCGGATGTTTTTGAATGTCAGCTTAATTCCGGCTGGCGATTGTTTTGCTGGGTTTTCGGACTCTAGTGATTGTTCTGATTGCGCCTGCTTTGGGTGGGTGTGATTGTGAGTCTTCAACGGAGAGTTTGATCCTGGCTCAGGACGAACGCTGGCGGCGTGCTTAACACATGCAAGTCGAGCGGTAAGGCCCTTCGGGGTACACGAGCGGCGAACGGGTGAGTAACACGTGGGTGATCTGCCTCGCACTCTGGGATAAGCCTGGGAAACTGGGTCTAATACCGGATATGACTTCTGGTCGCATGGCCGGGGGTGGAAAGATTTATCGGTGCGAGATGAGCCCGCGGCCTATCAGCTTGTTGGTGGGGTAATGGCCTACCAAGGCGACGACGGGTAGCCGGCCTGAGAGGGCGACCGGCCACACTGGGACTGAGACACGGCCCAGACTCCTACGGGAGGCAGCAGTGGGGAATATTGCACAATGGGCGGAAGCCTGATGCAGCGACGCCGCGTGAGGGATGACGGCCTTCGGGTTGTAAACCTCTTTCGACAGGGACGAAGCGCAAGTGACGGTACCTGTAGAAGAAGCACCGGCCAACTACGTGCCAGCAGCCGCGGTAATACGTAGGGTGCGAGCGTTGTCCGGAATTACTGGGCGTAAAGAGCTTGTAGGCGGCTTGTCGCGTCGATCGTGAAAACTCACAGCTCAACTGTGAGCTTGCGGTCGATACGGGCAGGCTTGAGTACTGCAGGGGAGACTGGAATTCTTGGTGTAGCGGTGAAATGCGCAGATATCAGGAGGAACACCGGTGGCGAAGGCGGGTCTCTGGGCAGTAACTGACGCTGAGAAGCGAAAGCGTGGGTAGCGAACAGGATTAGATACCCTGGTAGTCCACGCCGTAAACGGTGGGTACTAGGTGTGGGTTTCCTTCCACGGGATCCGTGCCGTAGCTAACGCATTAAGTACCCCGCCTGGGGAGTACGGCCGCAAGGCTAAAACTCAAAGGAATTGACGGGGGCCCGCACAAGCGGCGGAGCATGTGGATTAATTCGATGCAACGCGAAGAACCTTACCTGGGTTTGACATACACCGGAAACCTGCAGAGATGTAGGCCCCCTTGTGGTCGGTGTACAGGTGGTGCATGGCTGTCGTCAGCTCGTGTCGTGAGATGTTGGGTTAAGTCCCGCAACGAGCGCAACCCTTATCTTATGTTGCCAGCGCGTAATGGCGGGGACTCGTGAGAGACTGCCGGGGTCAACTCGGAGGAAGGTGGGGACGACGTCAAGTCATCATGCCCCTTATGTCCAGGGCTTCACACATGCTACAATGGCCGGTACAGAGGGCTGCGATACCGTGAGGTGGAGCGAATCCCTTAAAGCCGGTCTCAGTTCGGATCGGGGTCTGCAACTCGACCCCGTGAAGTTGGAGTCGCTAGTAATCGCAGATCAGCAACGCTGCGGTGAATACGTTCCCGGGCCTTGTACACACCGCCCGTCACGTCATGAAAGTCGGTAACACCCGAAGCCGGTGGCCTAACCCCTTGTGGGAGGGAGCCGTCGAAGGTGGGATCGGCGATTGGGACGAAGTCGTAACAAGGTAGCCGTACCGGAAGGTGCGGCTGGATCACCTCCTTTCTAAGGAGCGTTCTCCACCGACACCAACGCAGGTTGGACGGTAAACGTCTGGTGGCAGAGGCCATTACGAACCCGATCGTGGTTCGGTGGTTGCTCATGGGTGGAACGCTGACAGTCTTCATCGCGTCGTCTTCCGATCCTGTGTGGTCGGGGAGCGGTGGATATATCGACACACTGTTGGGTCCTGAAAGAACAGACGTTCTTTCCAGGCAAGAGATACGACGAGGCTGATTCTCAGTCATACCGCCGGGGTTTCTCGGGCTGGTGCTGGTGAGGGGTTGGTCTTGTGTGTTGTTTGAGAACTGCACAGTGGACGCGAGCATCTTTGTTTGTAAGTGTGTAAGAGCGTTCGGTGGATGCCTTGGCACCAGGAGCCGATGAAGGACGTGGGAGGCTGCGATATGCCTCGGGGAGCTGTCAACCGAGCTGTGATCCGAGGATTTCCGAATGGGGAAACCCGGCACGAGTGATGTCGTGTCACCCGCACCTGAATGTATAGGGTGTGTGGAGGGAACGTGGGGAAGTGAAACATCTCAGTACCCACAGGAAGAGAAAACAAGAGTGATTCCGTGAGTAGTGGCGAGCGAAAGCGGATGAGGCTAAACCATGCGCGTGTGAGAGACGGCAGTCGTTGCGTGTGTGGGGTTGTGGGGCTCACTTTCTTGTCACTGCCGTGGCGAGCAACAGTCAGAAAAGTTCGTGTTAGCCGAATTGGTCTGGGATGGCCAACCGTAGACGGTGAGAGTCCGGTAGGTGAAAACATGTTCTCTGTTGTAGTGGGTGCCCGAGTAGCAGCGGGCCCGTGAAATCTGCTGTGAATCTGCCGGGACCACCCGGTAAGCCTGAATACTCCCTGGTGACCGATAGCGGAATAGTACCGTGAGGGAAAGGTGAAAAGTACCCCGGGAGGGGAGTGAAATAGTACCTGAAACCGTGCGCTTACAATCCGTCAGAGCCTTTATCGGTGATGGCGTGCCTTTTGAAGAATGAGCCTGCGAGTTAGTGGCATGTGGCGAGGTTAACCCGTGTGGGGTAGCCGTAGCGAAAGCGAGTCCGAATAGGGCGCATCAGTCGCGTGTTCTAGACCCGAAGCGGAGTGATCTACCCATGGCCAGGGTGAAGCGACGGTAAGACGTCGTGGAGGCCCGAACCCACTTAGGTTGAAAACTGAGGGGATGAGCTGTGGGTAGGGGTGAAAGGCCAATCAAACTCCGTGATAGCTGGTTCTCCCCGAAATGCATTTAGGTGCAGCGTCACGTGTTTCACGCCGGAGGTAGAGCTACTGGATGGCCTAGGGGGCCCACAAGCTTACCGAAGTCAGCCAAACTCCGAATGCCGGTGTGTGAGAGCGTGGCAGTGAGACTGCGGGGGATAAGCTTCGTAGTCGAGAGGGAAACAGCCCAGATCGCCGGCTAAGGCCCCTAAGCGTGTACTAAGTGGAAAAGGATGTGGGGTCGCGAAGACAACCAGGAGGTTGGCTTAGAAGCAGCCACCCTTGAAAGAGTGCGTAATAGCTCACTGGTCAAGTGATCCTGCGCCGACAATGTAGCGGGGCTCAAGTACACCGCCGAAGCCGCGGCACTCCGACATGACATTCCCTTCGGGGCAGTGGTCGGGGTGGGTAGGGGAGCGTCGTGCATCCGGGGAAGCGCCGGAGTGATCCAGGTGTGGAGGGTGCGCGAGTGAGAATGCAGGCATGAGTAGCGAAAGACGAGTGAGAAACTCGTCCGCCGAATGACCAAGGGTTCCTGGGCCAGGTTAATCCGCCCAGGGTGAGTCGGGACCTAAGGCGAGGCCGACAGGCGTAGTCGATGGACAACGGGTTGATATTCCCGTACCCGTGTATCCGCGCCCAATGGCGAGGCAGTGGTACTAACCGTCCAAATGGTGATGGACTCCCTTCGGGGAGCCGGATCCGGCTGCACGGGACCTTCGCTGTAGTAGTCAAGCGATGGGGTGACGCAGGAAGGTAGCTGGGCCAGTCAGTGGTAATACTGGTGTAAGCCTGTAGGGCGAGTGATAGGCAAATCCGTCGCTCATGTGCCTGAGAGGTGATGCGTAGCCGATTGAGGCGAATTCAGTGATCCTATGCTGCCGAGAAAAGCCTCTAGTGAGTTGGTACACGGCCCGTACCCCAAACCGACACAGGTGGTCAGGTAGAGAATACCGAGGCGATCGAGAGAACTGTGGTGAAGGAACTCGGCAAAATGCCCCCGTAACTTCGGGAGAAGGGGGACCCGATTCGGTGACGAGATTTACTCTCCGAGCCGGGTTGGGTCGCAGAGACCAGAGAGAAGCGACTGTTTACTAAAAACACAGGTCCGTGCGAAGTCGTAAGACGATGTATACGGACTGACGCCTGCCCGGTGCCGGAAGGTTAAGAGGACCGGTTAGCGCCTTCGGGTGCGAAGCTGAGAATTTAAGCCCCGGTAAACGGCGGTGGTAACTATAACCATCCTAAGGTAGCGAAATTCCTTGTCGGGTAAGTTCCGACCTGCACGAATGGCGTAACGACTTCTCTGCTGTCTCCACCACAGACTCGGCGAAATTGCATTACGAGTAAAGATGCTCGTTACGCGCGGCAGGACGAAAAGACCCCGGGACCTTCACTATAGCTTGGTATTGGTGTTCGGTACGGTTTGTGTAGGATAGGTGGGAGACTGTGAAGCGGGCACGCCAGTGTTCGTGGAGTCGTCGTTGAAATACCACTCTGGTCGTATTGGACCTCTAACCTCGGACCGTGATCCGGTTCAGGGACAGTGCCTGGTGGGTAGTTTAACTGGGGCGGTTGCCTCCCAAAATGTAACGGAGGCGCCCAAAGGTTCCCTCAGCCTGGTTGGCAATCAGGTGTCGAGTGCAAGTGCACAAGGGAGCTTGACTGTGAGACAGACATGTCGAGCAGGGACGAAAGTCGGGACTAGTGATCCGGCACCGGCATGTGGAAGCGGTGTCGCTCAACGGATAAAAGGTACCCCGGGGATAACAGGCTGATCTTCCCCAAGAGTCCATATCGACGGGATGGTTTGGCACCTCGATGTCGGCTCGTCGCATCCTGGGGCTGGAGTAGGTCCCAAGGGTTGGGCTGTTCGCCCATTAAAGCGGCACGCGAGCTGGGTTTAGAACGTCGTGAGACAGTTCGGTCTCTATCCGCCGCGCGCGTTGGAAACTTGAGGAAGGCTGTCCCTAGTACGAGAGGACCGGGACGGACGAACCTCTGGTGTGCCAGTTGTCCCTCCAGGGGCACGGCTGGTTGGCTACGTTCGGAAGGGATAACCGCTGAAAGCATCTAAGCGGGAAGCCTGTTCCAAGATGAGGTTTCCCACCACCTCGAGTGGTTAAGGCCCCCTACAGACCATGGGGTTGATAGGCCGGAACTGGAAGCACGGTAACGTGTGGAGGTGACCGGTACTAATAGGCCGAGGGCTTACCAACGAAGATTGCTACGCGTCCACTGTGCGGTATCTGAAACAACACACACCACAGGCAGCACACCCCGGTGGGGGAGCGCTGGGTGTGGATAGTTTCATAGAGTTACGGCGGTTATAGCGGTGGGGAAACGCCCGGTCCCATTCCGAACCCGGAAGCTAAGCCTGCCAGCGCCGATGGTACTGCACTCGACAGGGTGTGGGAGAGTAGGACACCGCCGGAACATTCTT